>CANRFO010000003.1 GCA_947629925.1 uncultured Ruminiclostridium sp. | reverse complement strand
TTTTTCTTTCTCAACTTTCAGTCAGCTTTTTTATTTACTGCCTTTTGGCTTTTTTGTTGAGTTTTGCTCTTATCTAAGAAGTATTTATTGCTTTAAATTATACTTTGTTGCTTTCGTCTTGTCAATATTCTTAAAATATGCTACAATATACCCATAAACAACAGGAGGAAACCACCATGTCCCTTGAAGAAATATACGCGAAAATGCACGGCGAAAAGCTGTATCTTCCCAACGAGCCCAAGCTTGCGGAGGAGCAGTTAAAATGCCTCGACCGACTTTACGATTTCAATATGACCCGCCCCACCGAGCAGGAAAAGCGGGCAGAAATGCTGAAAACAATGTTCGCCGAGATAGGGGAGAATTGCTATATCGAGCCGCCGCTCCACGCCAATTTCGGCGGGAAATTCGTCCATTTCGGCAGTAACGTCTACGCCAATTTCAACCTGACCCTTGTGGACGACACCCATATTTATGTTGGCGATTACACAATGTTCGGACCCAACGTCATTCTTGACACGGCGGGACACCCCGTTCTGCCCAAACTCCGTGAGCAGGTATATCAGTTCAATTCCCCCATTCATATAGGAAGAAACTGCTGGCTTGGCGCAGGCGTCATCGTCCTGCCCGGCGTTTCCATAGGCGACAACTCCGTTATCGGCGCGGGGAGCGTGATTACAAAGGACATTCCCCCCAACGTGGTAGCGGTGGGAACGCCCTGCAAGGTAATGCGCGAAATAGGCGAAAAGGACAGGGAAGTATATTTCCGTGATCTAAAGATAGAGCTTTGAAAGGAAAAATAATATGCTGAAAGAGATACTGAGCGGTTCCGACTGTGCAAAGTGCAGAGTATGCTGTATTTTTGACAGGACGGACTGCTGGGAGATCCCGCTTGTGGAGCCTTCCCTCGCGGAATATATAAAAAGGGAATACCCTGATGTAAAGCTGGAAAAGAGAGGGAACAACAGCGTTTTCATATCGGAATTCGACGAGAACGGGCTGACCGTCTGCCCCATGCTTACGGAACAGGGCTGCAAGCTGGGGGACAAAAAGCCTTTTGACTGTATGATATGGCCGTTCAGGGTGATGAGAAAGGAAAATCTGCTCCTGCTCACCCTTTCGCCTGTATGCGAGACCGTTTCAAAGCTGCCTGTGAAGCGGATATCCGACTTTGCGGCAAAGATAGCGGATACTGTTTATAAAGCGGCGGAAAACGATCCTGAAATGGTAAAGGATTATATTGAAGGTTATCCTGTCTTTGCTGTGAGAACTGCGGCAGAAAAGCCCGAATAAGCGGCGCCATTGAAATCCGTAAGCCTGCCGAAGCATAACGCCGATGTAAAACTTTTTTCTTTACAAATCACACCCGTTATGCTATAATAACATATATTGAACATTGAAAATGCCCCTCACATGAAAAAAGCGAGGTAAAAAATATGAAGCTTATTTATGCAATAGTAAACAGCGACGATTCCCATGCCGTTGCAAACGCCCTTACCAAAAGCGGATTTTCCGCTACGAAGCTGGCTTCCACAGGCGGCTTCCTCATGGCGGGGAACACCACCTTCCTTGTCTGCTCAGATGATGACAAGGTGGACGAGATAATCGGCATAATCCGCGACCACAGCCATAAGAGAAAACAGTTCGTGCCTTCCGCCGCCTCATACGGCGTAGGGAGCTACAACAGCTTTCCCGTTGAGGTGAGCGTGGGCGGCGCCACCATTTTCGTCACCGACATCGAGCGCTTTGAAAAGGTATGAAAATATACGGCAACGAGCCTGCGCTGGAACGCCTCGGGCAGTACCGCCGAAGCGGCAAAATGCCCCATTCGCTGCTCTTCTGCGGCGACGTGGGAACGGGTAAGAAAACCCTTGCGGATTACACCGCGGCGATGTATTTTTGCAGGGAGGAAGACCCGCCCTGCGGCAGATGTTCCGAATGCAGGAGAATATACGAGCATATCCACCCCGACGTTATATACGCCGACTGCGGCGAAATGTCCGTGGCAGAGCTGAGAGAGCTGCTCAGAAGCTCTTATTCGATGCCTGTCGAGGGGCTTATGCGGGTCTATATACTGAGAGAGTTCAGCCTTGCAAACCGTGAGTGCCAGAACGCGCTCCTGACATATCTTGAAGAGCCGTCGGACAGGGTAAGGTTTATTTTAACCGCTTCAGACAAAAACGCTGTTCTTCCCACCATTTTGTCAAGAACGGCGACAATTTCCACCCGACCTCTTTCCGTGGAGGAATGTACCGAGTTTTTAAAGGAACACGGCTGTAAGGAGGAACCGCGCCGCCTTGCCGAAATGTTCGGCGGGAACGCGGGACTTGCCCTTAAAGCCTTTGAGGATAAAAAAGGAACGCTGTATTTAGACTGCGCAAGGGAATATGTGAGCGCGATACTGGAATACCATGAGTATAAGGCTCTTGCGGCGATACAGCGTTTGCCGCGTCCTAAGGACGACAAGCGCGGTCCTGTGAAGGATCTTATCATCGCGGCGGGAAATATCATTCACGACGCATTCGTTACGGCGGGCGGCGGCAAGGCTTCCTGCGGCTGCGACAGGGAGCTTTCGGAAAAGCTTGCCGAAAAATATTCTCTGTCCGTTCTTGACGCGATGTGCGAGGAGGTACGGCGCTTCAGCGGCATCGTTTCAACTGTGAATTTTAACCCCGTACTTACTGCCAACGCCTTTACAGCGGCGATATTTTCCGCCGCCGAAAAAGAGCTTGCCTTAAATATGCAAAAATCAAATCAAAAAGGAAAAATACGGTTATGACTGAAGTTATAGGAGTCCGTTTCAAAGAAGTGGGAAAGGTCTATTACTTTTCCCCGAAAGGAATGAAGATACCCGTGGGCGAAAAGGTCATCGTCGAGACTGCCCGCGGCGTCGAGTGCGGCACTGTTGTGATAGGCAATTTCATGGCGGAGGACGAGGATATAGTCCACCCTCTCCGCGAGATATTCCGCACAGCTACCGCCGAGGATCTTGAGACCCTTGAAAAGAACAAAGCCCGCAAGGACGAGATAATGAAAACCTTCACGGAGAAGATAGCCGAGCATAAGCTGAATATGAAGCCTATTGACGTGGAATGTACCTTTGACGGCGGCAAGATCATGTTCTACTTCACCTCGGAGAGCCGCGTGGATTTCCGCGACCTTGTAAAGGATCTTGCGGGGATATACCGCACAAGGATAGAGCTGCGGCAGATAGGCGTGCGCGACGAGGCGAAAATGCTGGGCGGTCTTGGAATATGCGGAAGGCAGCTGTGCTGTTCGTCATTCCTTGGCGAGTTTCAGCCTGTTTCCATAAAAATGGCGAAGGAACAGTCGCTGTCGCTCAATCCCACCAAGATATCAGGCACCTGCGGCAGACTTATGTGCTGCCTGAAGTACGAGCAGGACAGCTATGAAGAGCTTCTTAAGATCACCCCGAAGGTCGGCGCTATCGTGGAGACTTCAGAGGGAAAGGGAACGGTCACCGACGTAAACCTGCTTACAGGCGAGCTTAAAGTTTCGCTGGAAAAGAACAAGGACGCTCCTCCCGTTTCCTTCAACAGAAACGACGTAAAATTGCTGAAGGATTCAAGGATAAAGGTGAACCGCGACGAAATGGCGGCGCTGAAGTCGCTGGAGGACTGATTTATGCGGAAGCCTGCGGAAAATTTCCGCCTGCGGACAAGGTGATTTTTCAAAAAATTTTTTCTTTTGTTGATAGCGTAAACTAACGAAGAATAATTTTTCCGAATTTCAAAGGCAACTGACGGGTTAGCCTCCCGCAACGGGCGGCGATCTCGCAGATTCCTTAAACGCTTGACTTTTGCGGATTTTAATGTTATTATAATGATAACAATTTTTTTAGGAGGAATCCATCATGGCTTATACTATTTCTGACGATTGCATCGCTTGCGGCGCATGCGCTGACGGCTGCCCCGTAAACGCAATTTCCGAGGGCGACGGAAAGTATGTTATCGACGCTGACGCTTGCATTGACTGCGGCGCATGTGCAGATACCTGCCCCGTAAGCGCTCCCCAGGCATAAGCTTTTACTTAAATTCGGGACACCTGATTGTCGGGTGTCCCGCTTTTTTGTGTTTTTTCTGTAAAAACTCTTTTCTTTTTACAAAAAGTATGGTAAAATAATTGACAGGTGTGATGACCGACGGGGATACAAACCTGCGGTCATTCATACGGGATCCTGCTTAAAACGCAGGATTCGTGTCTTAGGATAAATTAAGGAGAACAAAATGGACGACCTTTTCATTCAGGCGGCGAACGGCGACAAAGCGGCGTTTACCCGCATATATGAGTCAGTATATAAACAGATATATTATGTTTCCTACTATTCTCTCGCCAATTCAAAGGAAGCGGCTTCTGCCGTTATCGGCGCGCTTCATTCGGCGTATGAGAATATTTCCTCCTGCAAAAGCGAGGAGGAGTTCAGATTTTTGCTGCTGAAAAAGACCTGCGACCGCATAATCGCCTACTACCGCGAGTACCGTAAGACTCCTCCCGAATATGAGAAAAATCCCACATTCATAAAAGCGAGAATGATACGCCTTACCGATGCGGAAAGACTTGCGGTCACGATATGGGCGGTGTTCGGATACGAAGCAGAGCAGATCTCCGCAGTGACGGGACTTTCACAGGACGTTTTATCCCGTAAGCTGGAAAGCGGAAGAGCAAAGCTTGCCGAAAAGCTGTAAGAAGTTACCAAAACAAAGGAACGGAGAAACCAATGGACCTTAAAGAAACCCTTAACGGATATTTTCAGCGCACACAGATTCCGCCTGAGCTCGTGCCTGAGAAAGCGACCGCTTTTATAAAGCAGAAGGAAGCGCCGAAAGCTCCCGCTCCGAAGCCTGAGCCGACGCCCGCTCCCGCGCCCTCGGAACACACCGAGGCTGAGACGGACGCTTCGGCTGTAAAGGCGGAAAAGCCTGCGATAGGCGCTTCGGCGTTTATAAAAGTAGTCCGTCATCACCATCTGACGGGAAAAGAATTTCTTCGGATCTTAGGCAATTCCAAGATAAGCAACAAGGCTTATCAGGAAATAGAGGGAAATCCCGGGCTGACCGTAAAGCGCCTTATAGAAATACTTGAGGAATCCTCCCTCACCACCGAGGATTACGAAAAGCTTATAATTGCGGCTCAGCAGACCGCCCGCCGCCGTGACGCGGCAAAAGAGGCAAAGGCGGCAGCCGCGCAGAAAGAAGCAGAAGAGCCTGCTCCTGCGCCTGTTTCAAAGCCCGCTCCCGCTCCTGTTCAGCCGAAAGCGCCTGAACCCGCTGACAAGCCTGCCGAGCCGCCCACACAGGAAATAAAGCCGCTCCCGACTCCCGCGGCAAAAGAGGAAGCTCCCACCGAAAAAGTGGAGGAGAAGGAGAAAAATAGCCCTGAAAGCATCAAGCCTGAAGTACAGAAAACAGATGAAACACCTGCGGCGGAAGCACCCGCAGTGCCGACTGAAGGATCGGGCAGAAGCCCTGTAAGGATAGATCTGGACGACGAAGACGAGGACGAGGAAGATGATGAAAACGAGGACGACGAGAAAAAGCCCCGCTCCAACAAAAAGCTGTTCATAATCGTCGCAGTGGCGGCGGTGGCGCTTCTGGCGCTGAGCTTCGGCATACGCTACGCAATAAGCGGTTCTCTTTTCCCGCAGGGCGAAAGCAGTGAGATCCCGCAGGTGCAGCAGCTTGACAGCGAGGGGATTTATAACGCTCTCAGCGTTCTTCCCGCTCAGAGCGTTCCCGCATTCACGGCGGACAGAACGTACAAAGCGGGACTTCCTGACGACGAAAGCCTCTTCGTGAGCAGTGTTGTCATCGATAACAGACTTATCTTCATGACCGAGGATACGATATATTTCTTCAGCCGTGACAAAGGCGAGCTGAAGCAGCTTGACGCCCGCCGCTATTCAGAGGACATAAAGCTTCTGGGTCTGCTTGAAACGGAGGGCGGAGCGGCAGTTGTGTCCGAATACGGCGGAGAAAGCTTCTCTTTTTCGATCCCCGCTGATGAAGAAAACGGAGTTGAAGCTTACGAAGGAGAGGTCACCCGCCCCGAAACCGTTATTGAACTGCTTGACAAAAGCGAGCCTGAAAACCTGTCCAAGATGAAAAAATACGCTTTTTCAGGCACTCTTGCAGGCATATGGGCAAGCGGCGGCAGAATAAGCCTCGCTTCATGGGAAGGCGTTCCCGAAGGCTCAAAAGCCGCTGAAAGCGCAAGCTTCCTGCCCTACTGCATAAATCCCGATAAATACAAAGCCGTCTGCTCAGCTGAAAATGTGTTCGTTCCCGCAGAGCCTTCCTGCGGCGGATTCGTGGGTATATACTCTATCAGCCTTTCCGACGGGAAGGTGAGCCTTGCCGCCGCCGCAGGCGCGCAGGGTCAGCTTGTTTATGCTCACGAAAACAATATTTTCATACTTCAGGACAGTTCTCTCATAAAATATGATGTGTCCGACGGAGTAAAACAGGTGGGAAACGCTTCCGTTGAAGGAACGGCGGCTGCTTTTTCCGCTATGAACGTGAGCGGCGATAACCTGCTTGTGACCGCGTCTGAAAATGGAAGCTCGGCGCTGAGCGTGTTTGACGCGGAGCTGAATACAGTCATGACAGTGAAAGAGGTGGGAAGCGGCGAAGAGGTCATCGCTACCTGCTTTGACGGAAGCTCGGCTTACCTTGTATGTCAGTCGGGGATCGTTTACGGCATAGACGGCGAAGGAAACATCATCGGCGAAAGCCCCGCTGTCCTTTCCAAAAATTCGGTATACCGCTTCAGCGACGGCGTGGGTATCTGCGTTTCGCCGTCAGGCACAGATGAAAAGCGCACAGGGCTTATCCTTTCTTCTTTCGGCAAGGACGGCTCGCTCATATCCCAGACCGAGATAAGCTCAAAAACCGTGGCACAGAATGCTCTTGACGAATATCTGTCCTCTCCTGCGGAAACCGCTCCGCAGACTATCGGCGGAAGCTCCGAGGAAGGGATCGCGGTGATCCCCGTGATATATTTTGACGGCGTATCTCAGGTTGAGCGCTTTGTCCTTTGCAGCGTTTCTGAAAACGGCGAGCTTTCTCTTGCGGGAAGCATAAGCGAGTACGACCGCCATTCATCAGTGCTTCTTGCGGAAGTGGCAGACGGCGTGATATACGCCGTGTCTGACGTGAGAGTTATCACCGCTGAAGCTTCGGACGGTTCAATAATAAACTATTTCAGCGTCACCGCCCCTGAAGGGGAATATTCTTATGTAAATTAAAGATAATAAACGTCTCTGACGTTTATAAATATTTATAAATAAAAAACGGAGGAAATAATTATGAACAACGATTACAACAATCCCGCAATGAAACCGAACGCTCCCGTACCGGGAAAGGGACTTGCCATAGGAGCGATAGTCTGCTCTGCCGTAGGTCTGTTTTTTGCCCTTACACTTGCCGTTACAGGCGTGGGTGAGATATTTGCCCTTATCCTGTCCATCGTGGGCATCGTGCTTTCCATATGCGCCAAGAAGCAGGGCTATGTGGGCGGAATGGTCACCGCAGCTCTCATTTTAGGCATAGTCGGCGCCGCATTGTCGCTTATCATGTTTATCGCCTGTGTTGCCTGCGTAGGCGCTCTTGGTCAGGCTGCCCAGAATGTTGACCCCGACGAGCTTCAGCAGGCTATCGAGGACGCGATAGAATCCGCAAACAACGCCGCATAAGCATATCCGAAAATATTTTGTTGCCGTCACGGTTTTTATGTGCATTTTCAACTGTTACAGTAAGATTTGTTGACAAATTTTACAAAAATGTAACTTATTCTTGACATTATGAAAATTATGTGATAGAATAATAAAAAATAATGAACAGCGGGCAAAGTGGCAGTATTCGCTTTACTTTCGTTCACTAATCGGAGGAAATTTCACATGAACAACGACTACAACAATCAGCTTCCCGTAAAGCAGCCGGGTGACGGCAAGGCGACAGGCTCGCTGATATGCGGCATAATCTCCCTTTTCTTCGCAGGTATCATTCTCGGCATAGTTGCCGTTGTGATGGGCGTGCAGGCTAAGAAAGAGGGCTTCGTCGGCGGAAAAGCCACTGCGGGCATAGTTCTGGGCGTTATCGGTATTGCTTCGGCTGTACTGCTGCTCATCTTTTCATCCACAATTCTTGCAGCCATGGGTTTTGCCGCAGGAGCATGATACAGCGCAAAATAAATTAACATAAATATTAAACGGAGGAACTCAAAATGAACAACGATTACAACAATCAGCAGCCCTATCAGCCCCCTATGAAGCAGCCGGGAGACAGCCAGGCGACAGGCGCTCTGGTATGCGGTATCATCTCTCTGGTGTTCGCATGGTTCGGATACAGCTCCCTTATCGCTCTTGCAGCAGGTATCGTAGGTATTATCCTTTCCAACAACGCAAAGAAGGCGGGTTTCGTAGGCGGTAAGCTTACAGCGGGTCTTGTAATGAGCATTATCGGTGCTGTTATTTCTGTTATCGGCTTTATCGCTTGCATTGCCTGCGTTGCATGCGCAGCGACAGCCGGAGTTGCAGGCGGTATGTCATAATAACTGTTTAAAACCAAATACTTCAGCCCGATGTATTTCGGGCTGATTTTCTTTACAACGGCAAGGAGTTTATATGTTTTCTCATTTTGAAATACTGGGAAGAGATATCCCCATGTATGCGGTCTTTGCGATACTGGGAGCGGCGGCGATAGCGGGTTATCTTGCGCTTATGTGCCGTTTCCCGCGGAAAGCTCCGCCGAGGATCGACCCGTACGATATTTTCTTTATGCTTTTGTATGCGTTTATCGGCGCAGTTATAGGAGCAAAGCTGCTGTATATCGTCACCTCCGTTGACGTATTCTGGTACCCCGATCTCAGCTTCGCGGAAAATATGCAGTATTGGGTGGCTATCATAGCGGGCGGCGGGCTTGTGTTTTACGGCGGACTTATCGGCGCGCTTATCGGCGGACTTCGCTATATACTGCATTTTAAAACTCCCGTCAGCGCCATGTTGGATCTGGGCTTCGCGGGGATACCGCTGTTCCACGCCTTCGGCAGACTGGGCTGCTTTATGGCGGGCTGCTGCTACGGCACAGAATATCACGGCATTTTCGCCGTCACATTTCCCGAGGGGAATTTAGGCGGAGCGCCCGCGGGGGTAGAATTGCTTCCCGTTCAGCTTATAGAGGCGTTTGCAAATATAATTCTCTGGCTGATTCTCACTGTCGTTTACCGCAGGACGACCCGCCGTTTCCTCACGTCGGGGATTTACCTTGTGAGCTACGGCGTGCTTCGCTTTATATTGGAATATTTCAGAGGCGACCTTATCAGGGGGAGCATTTTTGTTTTCTCCTCCTCCCAGTTCATCAGCTTTTTCATCGTGGCGGCGGGAATATTCCTGCTTGTCCGCCCGAAGCGGCTTGATGATTTCGGAAAGAAAAACGATGAAATTTACGCCGCAGAACTGGAAAAGCTGGAACAAAAAAAGCGCAAGAGAAAGGCGAAAGCATGAAGATAGTCATAACCGACTGGGGGACCGTCAGCGGCGGCGACCTGCCCTATGAAACGTTAAAAAAATTCGGCGAGGTCACAGTTTATGACCTCACCGAATATGAAGAATCTGCAAAAAGGATAGCCGACGCAGACATTATCCTGTGCAACAAGACAAGGCTTGACAGAAATAATCTGCAAGGGGCGGAAAAGCTGAGATATATCGGACTTTTCGCCACAGGCTACAACAATATCGACACGGAATATTGCAGGGAAAAGGGAATTGCCGTGTGCAACGCTCCCTCCTACTCCACCGATTCCGTAGCCCAGCTTGCCTTTGCCTTTATGCTTCAGCTTGCTGACCGAGTGGGAGATTATAAAAAACTGGTGGACGAGGGGGACTGGATAAAAAGCAGAACCTTCAGTTATTTCCCCATCCCGCTTATGGAGCTGAAAGGAAAGACCTTGGGCATAATCGGCTTCGGCAGTATCGGCAGAAAGGTTGCGGAGATAGCCCTTGCTTTCGGAATGAGAGTTGTTGCCTACAACCGCTCAAAAAAGGAATTTGACGGCGTGGAGTTTGTTTCCCTCCAACAGCTTTTGCACCAAAGCGACATAGTTTCCCTCCACTGCCCACTTAACAAGGACTCGGAAAACCTTATAAATGCCGATACTATCGCTATGATGAAGGACGGCGCCTATCTTATAAACACCGCCAGAGGAGCGGTAGTGGACGAAAACGCCGCCGCCTCCGCCCTTAACAGCGGCAAGCTGGGCGGTATGGGAACAGACGTTCTTCAAAACGAGCCTATGCGTGAGGACTGCCCTCTGTACAAGGCGAAAAACTGCATAATAACTCCCCACATCGCTTGGGCGGGACTTGAAACAAGACAACGGCTCATGGGGATAGTTGAGGATAACATAAAGGCTTTCCTTGATGGGAACACGCAAAACAACGTGGCAGGATAGCTTTTAAGCAGATCCTCACCGCAGGTCAGCTTTTCTTCGGCATTATATTTGTCGGGATCTGTGATATTATTTTAAAAAACATTACGAAGGAGAAAATTATGCCCGATATTTTGCATATAACGAGCTATGTTTTGTTTTACGGCATATCTGCCGCCCGCTCCGGGACTTATCTTTCCTGATCCTGTTTTTATTCTTGTTTTAGGACTTGGAAGATCACAGAATGTGAAAAGACAGGCGGCGGTCGGGGAAAATTCCTGAGTACATAAAAGAGTCGGCTGATCGGAAAACGGAAAAAATCGACGTTTGAAAGAAATAAGTAAATTCCCGCTCCTCTCCCATTATACCGAATATCACACAAAAAAGCAGACGTTTAGGCAGCCCCGCATAAAACTACAATACAAAAATTTTATTGCGGCGGTCTGCCAAAAGGGTGCTAAACAAAGCCATATCCGAGCAATCGGGTATGGCTTTTGCTTATCCTGCTTAATGAATCATTGTTAGAGTCAAGCCGTTGGGATATATTTTATACATCCCTCACTGCGCTTCAGTCCTATAATAAACATCTTTCCTCGTTTTTCGCTATATTGAAAGTCATCTCACCCTCTCCATTTTCCCCTTATCCATCTCCACCACGCTATCACACAGCACATCAATATCTTCTGCAGAGTGTGAGGCAATCAGAATTGTTTTGTCATGATTTTTGAGGTCAAGCAGATATTTTCGCATCTCCCCCACGCCGTCCTTGTCAAGCCCGTTCATCGGTTCGTCTAAAATCAGCAGGTCGGGGTCTTCCATTATCGCCTGCGCGAGTCCGAGCCTCTGGCGCATACCGAGAGAGTATTTCTTAACCGACTTCTTTAATTTTGGATCAAGTCCGACAAGTTCTATGCTCCTTTTGATGTCGTCGTCGGTGATTTTGTGCCGAATATCTGCAAGGAGTTTGAGATTCTTAAATCCCGTGTAATATGGGATAAATTCGGGCGTTTCGATAATAATCCCGACGCTCTCGGGAAAGTCGCAGTCGATGCCGATGCGCTTGCCCGCGACGGTGATTTCGCCCTCGGTGGGGCGAATAAACCCGCAGATACACTTCATCAGCATGGTCTTTCCCGAGCCGTTTCTGCCGATTATTCCGTGGATTTTGCCGTCGTCGAACTCAACGTTTATGTTCCTCAAAATCATATCTTTCTTGATTTTTAGGCTAACATTATTAACCTTTATCATTCTAATCCTCCTTTGCCATAAGCGAGAGATTTTTCCGCTTTATCACCCTCACGCCGATGAAATACATCGCGATATTCGCGACGACGAGATACAAACCGAGCCTAAAATCGGGAAATTCACGCGGTTGAAAAGCTCGTCGTAATGATAAACCACGGTCGAGTGCGCGAGCGGAAAAAGCCACTTCGCGGGGCTGTCGGCCCACCACGTAATCATGCCAAGGGCGAGGAGCGAAGCGTTTGCGAGCAGCCCGATCATCTTGTTAAATTTAAGCGATAAAACCATCTGCACCTGCGACGAGAGCGCAAGATGAAGCGTCATTAAAATCACGCCGTAAACTGTCGCCTGCGCGACGGTGTAGTTATTTATGATCGAGAGGTCGAGATATGAAAGGGGATTTTTTGAGCGAATTTCTTGGTATTCGAGAGTGTTTATCAGTCGCTCGGCGTTTGACCAAAGATTTGCGACAAACGCATTTTTCTGGGTGAAAATCGCGGTGTAAATGAAGAAAATTCCGATGAATGAAACGGCGGCGACGTAAACAAAAGCGACCTGCGCGCTGTACCATTTTGTCCGCCCCGAGCGGATCAGCATAAACGTCGCGTTTGCAGAAATATCGGGGAAATCTATCATTAGGACGGCGAAGGTTAAGACGAGTATCGGGATGATATAGAGGTTTGACATGAATATCGCGAGCGGCTCGAACAGGTTTATCGGTTCGCCCATTTCGGTGGAGTATTTGTTGATGATTTCAAGCGAGTACATATAAAGAAAAATCATCGAAAAGGCGGTCATGAGCTGCTTATCGCTCTTTAACCACTTTATGTATTCTGATTTGATGATTCCCAAGAACAGCCTCAATTCATCACCCGCTTTCTGAAAAGTTCCTTGCCGGCGAAGTATATTAAAATAGCGAAAAGCACAAAGAAAATCAGATACCTAAAACCGCCGATACCGAAAACCGAAAACGTGTACTCGGCATTTATCAGGAGCGAACGGGGGCTTATGACCAGCCATTTTGAGTTTAATGTGTCGGCAATCCTGCGGTTTGAAAGCTGCTCGGCAAGATAAAAAACTATCATCGGCATACCGATCGCTTTGTAGCGGTTCATCAGCAAAAGATAAATAAGCAAGCAAAAAATAGCGACCAAAAACGAGTAAGCGAAGATATTTAAAGCAAAAGGAAGCCAATACAGAAGCTCGCTTTCGGTGTTGTTAAAGAGCCGGTTCAGCGTGCCTTCGAGGGGATAGCGTATTGCCATCATTGAAAAAATGTCGATATTTTGCGGCTCGGCGGGATACTCCGACATATGCGGAAAATATGCGAAAACCGCCGCCGAAAACAGCGTATATCCCGCCGTGACGCAGCCCGCGCCCGAAAGTCCCGATTTAAAAAACACCTTGTTCCAATAGCCCGAAAGGCTGCCTATCCGCGTAATTTTCAGGCGGTAGTTGCCTTTCATTTCGTTCGCGAAGGTCAGAAGAAACGGCGCCGAGCATAGAAGCGGCAGAAAAATCGCCGTCCAGATATGGGTCGAGCGGCTGACATAAGGCGCGGAGTAGTTTGACGATTCCGACAGAAAGACAGCGGGATCGTCAAAAAGCATATGCCCGAATATAGTTCTTGACGGGATATTCGTCGGGTAGACCGAATATGCGTCGGATAAAAAGAGTATTGCCGTCAGAACGATTGCGGCAAAGGCAAAGCCGACGGAATAAATTTTGTCTTTATTTGTCATCATTCAATTATCAGGCTCCGCTTTTATAAATTTACCGTTTGTTATCATGCTCACCTCGCCCGTAACGGCGTCTACAAAATAAACCTCCGCGCTGTAAGGCATTTTAAGCGTGCATTGTTCCTTTCTGAAACACCACAGAGGTCTTATTTCAAATTCGCATGAGCTTATACAGGTCGGATCGGAATAAAACGGATATTCCCAGATGCTGTAATACGGATAGCTTTTGCAGACGACGACGTAATTAAGCTCGGCGGGTCAAATCAAGGCTTATGCATCTTGCAAGCGCATTTGAAAGAATATCCGCCGCGGCTCCGAGCGATAAAAGATCATCGCCGCTGTCTGTCATATCGCCGAAGCTGAATGAGAAGTCCTTTATATATTGTGTTATCACTTCTTTTTCCGAGCACCATGTCATCTGCTCGTTGGTATATACAAACGAATCGCCGCCTGTGATATACTGATTTTCTTCGTCGAAAAGATATTGGTTTGCGCTCTCGACGTCATAATAATTGCCGTTTTCATCCTTGCGCTGCATTTCAAACAAATAGCCGAAGCTGTCCTCACCAGTAGAAAGAACCCAAACCGTTTTGACCGTGTAAGTAAACTTCATCGGGTCGGACGGTGAAAGATGTTCATTCCAGAAGTCCTCGACAAAACCGACCGCTTCGCTTATGCTCCACTCCTCGCCGTCGGACATCTTATATACTGCGCTGCCGTCGATAACGTCATAGTCAAGGTCATAGCGTACGGCAGTTTTAAACTTCTCAAAACCGTAAAAACTGTTCTCGCCCTGCCTTGAACCTGTTTGCGAACCCCAGACGTTCCCGATGGAATAATAATAGGAAGATTGCGTGGGATCGTCGCCCACAACAAACTTCTCTATTCCGTACTCATATGTATTGATAGTGAAAATATGGCCTGTGCTTTCATCAAGAGTGGGTTCGGTGGTGGCGGGACGTTTGTCGTTTATCACGCTGCCGATAGGGAATTCGGTATAATTTCCCGAAATTCCGGCGGCCAAGCTGTCGGCATACAGATATTCGGCAAACTTTTTCAGATCATAATCGGGATCGCCGCCGATGTTGATATCATATGTCGGCATCACATCTCCCTCGCCGACCCTCGCTCGTCTGACGGTTATGTTATTGTAAGTTTTTTTCAGATCCAAATCAAGCTGCGACCGATTTTGAGGATTTTGCAAAGTTACTTTCCCGCGAGGGAGTGACCGTCAAGCAGAGCCGAGGGCGGCTAAGCTATCTAACGTCAGACCGCACCAAACCTATCACTGCCAGACGGTTAGGTGATGATTTCGACCTCACTGCAATAAGGGCCGTTTTTGAACATAAATCGCGACAGTTGGGGCAAAAAGCCGTGCCAGACATATCTTCCCGCCCAAGTATTTTGGCGCGTTTACAGACGGCAAAAACTGCGAAAATCGACACATATCACGACAGTATTTCGCGAATGGTCGATGTAACGCCCGAAAAGGGCGCGGGGTTTGAGCATTGGGCGAAAGTCTTCAACCTCAAGCAGTCGGCAAAGAGCCTTGCAGAGCTTGAAAAATATGGACTTCAGTCGTTTGAAGATTTGCAGACCGCCGTTGCCGTTGCAAAAGCAGATGAACGTGATTGTAGGGGGACGTTCAAAGCTGTCGAGACTGATCTTTATGGCAAAAAGGAATTGCTCAACCGTGTGCTTGCGTATGCAAACACAAAGACTATTCGGGACGAGTATCGGGTGTTGAAATCTGACCGAGCGAGGGCAAAATGCCGAGAAAAGCGCGAAAGCGAGTTTATCATTATGGATTCGGCGAAGCGATACTTTGCCGAACACGGTATAACAAAAATTCCGAGCTACAAGGGGCTACAAGCGAAAATTGAACGGTTGACCTCTCGGCAGAATGAACTGTATGAAGAGCTTCACGAAAAACGTGATGAGGTCAAACGGCTGCAAACTATTGCGGACAACATTAAAAAGACAATAGGTCAAGAAAATAAAAGGAGAGAAACTTATGAAATTTAACAAGAGCGGCGAAAAGCCGCAGGTACAGAAAAAACACAATTTTCGTTTCGACGAGAGCGGTCACATCATTGTGCAAGACCCCTTATACAATGTCCTGCCGACAGTCACAGTGACGATTGAATCCAAGGGAACGATTTATCGTTTTACTGGAAGTTACGACGGTGAGCATAGTTTGCCTGCGAAAATCCTCAAAAATATTGCACTTTACAGCGATAAAGGAGTTGAAAACGATGAGTAAATGTGGTATAATCGAAACCAGCAACCCTGTTATGGCAGACTGTTCGCAGAAAGGAGCAGAAATGAAGCAGTCTGAAAAAATAACAGCGATTTACTGTAGGCTTTCAAGAGATGACGAGCTTGCCGGTGAATCAAATTCTATATCCAATCAAAAGAGCATTATTACGAAGTTTTGCAAGGATAACGGTCTGAAAAACCTTCAATATTTTGTGGACGACGGTTACTCCGGAACAAACTTCAACCGCCCCGCTTGGACTGAATTGCTTGACAAAATCGAAAACGGCGAAGTCGGGACTTTGGTCGTAAAAGACATGAGCCGTCTCGGGAGAGATTACTTGAAAGTTGGATTTTATACTGAGGTTCTGTTCGTAGAAAAGGGCGTAAGGTTCATCGCAATCAATAACGGCATAGACAGTCAAAACCAGCAGGATAGCGATTTTACTCCGTTCCTTAACATCATCAATGAATGGTACGCCAAGGACACAAGCAAGAAAATCCGTGCCGTAGTTAAGGCAAAGGGTGAGGCTGGCGAGTATCTTTGCACATTTCCTCCATATGGGTATCTCAAAGACCCTGATAACAAAAAGCGGTGGATAGTCGATGAGGAAGCAGCAAAGGTAGTGGAAGATATTTTCGGCTTATGTATCGCTGGTAACGGTCCTACTCAGATTGCAAGAATACTGCAAGAGCGCAAGATACCTACGCCCACGGTTCACGCTCAATCTCTCGGTCTTGCGACGAGGAATCCTATGCCAACTGACCCATATCATTGGGTGGGAGATAGTGTAGCGTATATCTTGGAGCAGCCTGTATATTTGGGGCATACTGTAAATTTCAAAACGCATAGACAGTCGTACAAAATCAAAAAGACCATTGACAACCCCAAGGAACAGTGGCGAATTTTCCCTAACACTCACACGAGCCGATTGTTGACGAAGATACGTTTAACCGCGTGCAGGAGCTTCGTAAGCATAAGCGCAGACCGACAAGAACTGGCAAAACGAATATGTTTTCAGGCATTGTTAGGTGCGCCGATTGCAAGGAAAAAATGTATTACTGCACGACCAAAAACTTCGAGAAAAGGCAGGATTACTTTATCTGCTCGACGTCGAGGAAAAAGGGCAAAGATGTTTGCAAAACGCATTTTATTCGGGCGGTTATCTTGGAGCAAGGCGTTCTTCACCACATTCGCACGGTGATGTGGCTTGTTGCAAATTATGAAGAAAAGTTCAGAGCGGCACTTGGGGCAATGCAGAAATCCGAGATGAAAAAGGCTCTTGCAAACAAGAAAAAGCAGGTTAACCAAATTGAGCGTAGGATTGATGAACTCGGCCGATTGTTTAAGAAAGTTTATGAGGACTATGCCAATCAAAGGCTTTCGGAATCGCGGTATGAAATGCTGTCGGGAGATTACGAAGTTGAACAGGCTGAAATGAAAGAAAAATTGTCAGTCTTGACCGACGAAATCGAGCAGCAGGAGGAGCAAGCGGACAGCATCGACAAATTCATTGTTAAGGTCAAGAAATATATGGAAATGACTGAACTAACGCCCGCAATACTCAACGATCTGGTCAAGGCGGTATACGTTCACAAGCCTGAAAAGGTCAACGGCAAGCGTGTTGTGGGCATAGACATTTCCTACGATTTCGTGGGAATCCTGCCGAAAAGCCTGTTTGAGGAAATGAAAAACGAACCGATGGAATAACACATCGGTTCGGAAAACAATCAAAAGTTGTTTTATTAGGGGCTGCCATTCCGTCTGCTTTTCCTGTTTTATAACAAAGTCCCTTTACTGAGAAATGCGCGTCACGGCATTATTGACATTATCATATCGTAAAGCTCTTGCTCTGAAGCGTCGTGGAAATTACCGCTGATGATTATATCAGTATAGTCGTCCACATCTATATTCAGGGAAAATCCTGCATTCTTCAGACTGTCCGCGGAAAATTCCTGCTTTGATATTGCCTGAGATGAGGAAACATAATTCTTCTCCAGACCATAGCTTATAATCAGCAGGTCAAAGCCTTCACTGCCGTCTTCCTTTTTAAATCTGAACAGTATGTTCGTATCGTCGCAATCTATCATCTTGCCGTGTGATACCTCAACAGTGTCGGCCATTATATATCCGTCAGGACAGCTCTTCGGGATAAATTCGGGCGGGATAAATTCGGCACATTCCGTATTTCTCAGCTCGTCAAGAGAGTACACCTTGCATGCGGCGGAATCATCAGCGGAAGTCTCTTCGTAAGAGAGGTCGGTATTGCCTGTGCAGGGCATTGACATTATCATATCATACAGCTTTTGACCCGAAACCTCGGCAAGATTTCCAATCAGTGTTACCTCCGTCTTTTCATCAATATATATCGGCTGATAATCACTTAGATCTGACAGACTTTCGGGAGTCAGATCGCTCAGGGCGATCGGATTGATTATACCTGCGGAAACGGGTATAGCTTCATCATAAATCGTAACGATAAACTGAAAACCTTCTTCGCCGCTTTCCTTTATGAAATCAAACGTAATAGATGTAAAGCCCAAGTCTTCCCTTTTCTGCATTTCCGATGTTTCTGACAATACATATCCATATGGGCGTATCAGCGGGATATAGTCGGAATATCCAGTATCTAACAGCTTTTCTACATGCTCAACGTAGTCTGCGGGTGCTTCGGAAGGTATTTCATATGCTTTGGTAGTATATTCGTCAGCGATAAGTTCAACAGTCTGAGCGCTGCCGCTTTCTGAGGCAAGCGGGCTTATGCCCCCGTTCAAGTTTCCTGTTCCGCCGAATATACCGAACGCCGCTATTCCTCCCACAGCCGCTCCCACGCAGGCCGCTGTGCCTATCCACTTGCCGTAGTTTCTTTTCACCACGACGATATGTGACGTTTCGGGTTCTTCAAGATCCTTTTGAGGAGCGGCTTCGCGTATATATTTTTCATCAGCTTCGCTCAGAGCTTTTAACAGTTTTTGTGCTTTCATAAAATTTTCCTTTCATTAAAACGCCTTCTCCGTTTTTCAGGAGAAAATCCTTCAGTTTTTCCCGCGTGCGGTGGAGCGACATTTTCACTTTGCTTTCAGAACAGCCAAGCTCCGACGCGATCTCCTCCACTGTGCAGAAATACCAGTATCTTTTCATGAAAATTATTCTTTTTTCTTTGGTGAGCTTTTTAAGGAACCTGTTCAGAAGCAGCGCCAGCTCATGCTCCTCAACAGTTCTCTGCACGTCGCACTCAGCGGGGATGCATTCCTCCAGCTCATCCAGCTCCAGCGCCTTCTGCCCGCCGCCTCTCTTTGAGGCGGACATTTGTTCCAGACGGTTCAGGGCAAGGTTTCGCGTTATCCTGCCGAGAAAGGCGGAAAGGTGCTGCGGCTGATCGGGCGGTATATTGTTCCATGCCCGCATATATGTATCGTTCACGCACTCCTCCGCGTCCTCTCTGCTGCGCAGTATACCGTAGGCTATACGGTTCAGAAAGGCACCGTACTTGCGGGAAGTCTCGTCTATTGCTTCCTCCGAGCGTTTTCGGAAAAGCTCAAGAATTTCTTTGTCTTCCATATGCAGTCCTTTATGAAAAATCCGTTTTCAGGCGGCGTAAAAGCGGCTCGCCGCCGCTGAGCGGCTTTGTGGTTTAAACGTCGACGTTCTGAAAATTTCCCGCTCTGTAAATATAGACAGGAAAACGTTCCGTAATGTCACATTTTTATTATATAAAATAAATCGCCGTATGTAAATATTTTGGCAAAACATTGTGTTTTTCATCGGATTATGCTATAATTTAATCAAGAAGCACCGCCAAGGACCGCTGTCGTCTTTGCACACGACCTTGCGTTTTGCTTCCGATAAAGGAACATTTTTGAACATGGAGGAAAAAAAGTATGATTCTTGCATTTAACGATCAGATCACTGTTACAGGCGAAAGGGGCGGCGCGGACGCGTTTATCGGCTCGTATGCCGTATTGTCGCTTATATTTATCCTGCTTCAGGTCATCGCCAACTGGCGCATTTATACAAAGGCGGGAGAATCGGGCTGGAAGAGCCTTATCCCTCTTTACACCCAGTATATCGCGTTCAGGATAGCGTGGAAGACTTCGATGTTCTGGCTCATGCTTCTGGTGACGGTCGCAGCTTATGTCATGATAATGCTCAGCACCGTTATTCCTGCTCTTGCGTTCATTTTCATGTGGCTTATCATCTTATGCTGCGCAGTTTTGACAATAATCGGCATAGTCTTTTCATACAAGCTGTCCCGCGCCTTCGGACACGGCGTTGGATATACGCTGGGACTTATATTCCTGAACCCCATCTTCATACTTATACTCGGCTTGGGCAAGTCACAGTATATCGGCGCAGATTTGTGAGCGTGGATAGATTTGGTATGCGGTCTGGAAAGGGTCGAGTATGTAATAACGAATCCTGCATTATTGGCGGTATTCTGAAAATATAAAAGGAGATGTTTTTATGCCGATTCCTAAATATTATGAGTTCTTTGCTCCGGTCATGGAATGCTTGAAAGACGAAGAACGGCACTCTGCAAAGGAAACCGTTGAATATTGTGCAAGCTACTATAAATTGTCAGCTGAGGAGCAAAACGAAAAACTTCAATCCGGGAAGACGAAATTATCAAACAGGGTCGGCTGGGCACGCACGTATTTATCCAAAGCCGGTCTTATTGAAAAGATGAACAGAGGCGTTTATGCCATTACTAATGAGGGCAAAAAAGCGATCTCGGACGGCTGCGAAAAAATCACCTATGAATATATGACTCGATATCCTGCTTTTGTGGAATTTGTAAAAAGGGCATTCAATAAAAATGGCAATCAAACGGTCGAGGAAGCCGAATTGTCAAATGACAAAAGCCCCGAAGAAATGCTTGAGGATGCTGTTACACAGCTTAATGCAAATCTTTCCGAGGAGCTTTTGGGAGAGTTAATAAAAATTTCTCCTTATGATTTTGAAGAAATTGTAGTTAAACTGCTTATCAAAATGGGCTATGGAAAGCCGGAGGAAAACAAAGATGCAGTGACTCCGAAATCGGGTGATGAGGGCATTGATGGTATAGTCAGCGCTGATAAATTCGGGTTTGATTCGATCTATATTCAAGCAAAGCAGTGGAAGCCCGAAAGCGTTGTGGGAAGACCCGAAATCCAGAAATTTTTAGGAGCGTTGGCGGGTCAAGGTGCATCAAAAGGTATTTTTATCACTACGGCACAGTTCACGAAAGAAGCAATCGCTTTCGCTTCAAAGCAGCTTCACAGCAAGATTGTCCTTGTAGACGGCAATCAGCTTGCCAAGCTAATGATCGAATATGGTCTTGGTGTATCGACTGTCGCAACGTATAAAGTGAAGCAGATCGATTCGGATTTCTTTAATGAGGATGTGTAAAAATTAAATCTTGATTTTGGCTTGTCTCAATGTTTAATCAATGGTCTTTCATATTTGTTCATGATAAGTTGTTTATGATATAAACAATTGTTTTAATTTGTAGTTATTGGAAGCCTAATTTTTCAACCCACAATTCAATGTCAAAGGAGGTGACTTAAGATTATGAATATTAAGTATATTGGTAATGACTCGAGCAAATCGGAAAAAGGAAAAATTCATGTCAAAAAAGGTAATTACACAGGATGTGGAGCCAGAATAGATGATAACCAAGAAGACTGGGTTGAGACCAACGAAGCCGTAACATGTGAAAAGAACGGATGTAAAGACAAATAACTATAATGTAATTATTGGGCTTCCGTACTAAATACAGTAAGAGCTAACCGATTTAATCAGTTAGCTCTTACTTTTTGAATAATGAAAAATTGTTGCCAAAACGTTGCCACAGAGGAGCATGATACAGCTCAAAGCGCGTATTTACGCGGGCTTATGAGGGCGGAATGTCACTCCCACTCAATCGTCGCAGGCGGCTTGCTTGTCACATCATACACTATCCTGTTGATATTCTTTACCTCATTGACGATCCTTACGCTTGCCGCTTCAAGGACCTCGTAGGGTATCCTTGCAAAGTCCGCCGTCATAAAGTCGGTGGTGGTGACGCCGCGCAGGGCGAGGGTGTAATCATACGTTCTGTCGTCGCCCATAACGCCTACCGAGCGCATATTTGTCAGCACGGCGAAATATTGGTTTATTTTGCGGTCAAGTCCTGCCTTGGCTATCTCCTCACGGAAAATGCAGTCGGCGTCCTGAAGAATTTTCAGCTTTTCTCTCGTTATTTCCCCGATTATTCTTATGGCAAGTCCGGGGCCGGGGAAGGGCTGGCGCCACACAAGGTAATCCGCAAGTCCGAGCTCTGTGCCCAGCTTTCTCACCTCGTCCTTGAACAGCAGGCGCAGCGGCTCGATTATCTCCTTGAAGTCCACGCAGTCAGGAAGTCCGCCTACGTTATGGTGGGATTTTATTACTGCCGCGTCGCCCAGTCCGCTTTCGATAACGTCGGGATAGATAGTTCCCTGCACGAGGTAATCCACCTTGCCTATCTTCTTCGCTTCTTCCTCGAAAACACGGATAAATTCCTCGCCTATGGTCTTGCGCTTTGTTTCGGGGTCGGAAACGCCCTCTAACTTTCCTATAAATCGGTCTGATGCGTCAACTCTCACAAAGTTCACGTTCCAGTCCTTGAAAGCCGCTTCCACCTCGTCACCCTCGTTTTTCCGCATAAAGCCGTGGTCCACGAAAACACAGGTGAGCTGGTCGCCTACCGCCTTTGAAAGCAGGGCGCAGGCTACCGAGCTGTCAACTCCTCCCGAAAGGGCAAGCAGCACCTTGCCGCTGCCCACCTTTTCCCTTATCTGAGCGATAGCGGTCTTGGCGTAGTTCGCCATGGTCCAGTCGCCTTTGCATTGGCAGATATTGTACAGGAAATTCCCCAGTATCTCAAAGCCCTGCTGAGTATGATTTACTTCAGGGTGGAACTGCACGCCATACAGCTTTTTCTCATCGTTTGCAAGCGCAGCAAAGGGGCATTTTGCGGTGCTGGCTATTGCAGCAAAGCCTTCGGGCGCTTTTTTTATGTAATCATTATGGCTCATCCAGACAACGGTTTTTTCGTTTATCCCCTCAAACAGCGGGTGAGCGGTGTTGACTTCGCACTCGGTCCTGCCGAATTCGGACAGGCTGTTGTCCTCGGCGCTGCCTATCTCACCGTCAAGGGCGTAGGTGAGGAACTGCGCACCGTAGCATATTCCAAGAACGGGAACGCCTATTTCCAGTATCTCCCTTGACATTCTGGGGGAGCTGTCAAGATAGACGCTGTTAGGTCCGCCTGTGAAGATAATGCCCTTGGGGTTTCTCCCCTTTATTTCCTCAACGGGAGTTTTGTAGGAGATGACCTCGCAGTAGATATTGTGTTCCCTCACGCGGCGCGCGATAAGCTGGTTGTACTGCCCGCCGAAGTCAATGACAAGAATAAGCTCGTTGTCCATTTTGTGCCTTCCTTTCAGTTGTTTGTCCTTATCCGATAGTATAACATTTTTTCATTGTTTTGTAAATAGATAAAGGGGCTTACATATTGAAAAAAAGCTGATATTGTGGTATCATAAATTTGTAGATTTTGCTGACAGGAAAAGGATATTATTTTATGACAGAGATAATTTTCTTTGACGCTTTCGGAACGCTGTTCAGCTGGGGAAAAATTTCCTCCTCCGAGATAGTGAGAGCGCTTATAGCAGAGGAAAAACGCCCCTCGGCGGAGAACTTCTCCGTATGGTGGAAGGCGTATTATCGGGGAAAGACGATACCCTCCGCCCCGTTCATAACGGAGCGGGAAATTTTTACAATGCGAATGAAAGATGTGTTCAGCTTTTACGGCATTGAGGGCGACCCCGCAAACGAAGTGAAGAAATTTTACGAAAGGGCATATGTAAGGGACGCTTATCCAGACGTAAAGCCTGCTCTTGCCGCTTTGAAGAAAAAGTACGGAATATACGTCGCCTCAAACACGGACAACGACGTTTTGCAGGCGGTGATGAAACGAAACGGGATAACCGCAGACGGCGTTTTCACATCGGAAGATCTGAAATGCTACAAGCCCGACAGACGCTTTTTTGAAAGCATTTTGCGGGGAGCGGGAGTTGACTGCGAAAAAGCGGTATTCATCGGCGATAGTATTAGAGACGACATTGAGGGAGCAAAGCAGGTGGGAATGAAAACCATACTTATCGACAGAACGGGAAAGGCGGGGTATGAAAGAATACCCACGGAGATAGAAGAATGAACTGCACTTTATGTCCCAGAAAATGCGGAGTTGACCGCTGTAAGCAGGCGGGGTTCTGCGGGGTGAGGAATGACGAAAACACCGTGATAGCCGCAAAAGCAATGCTCCATTTCGGCGAGGAGCCGCCCATATCTGGAAAGAACGGCAGCGGCGCTGTTTTCTTTTCGGGCTGTACTATGAGGTGCGTTTTCTGTCAGAATTACAATGTCAGCAACGAGGCTTTCGGAAAGGAAATAACCGTTTCCCGCCTTGCGGAGATTTTTCTCTCCTTGCAAGAGCAGGGAGCGCACAATATAAATTTAGTGACAGGCTCACACTTTGTTCCTCAGATAATAAAGGCGCTGGATATTGCAAAGCCTTCAATTCCCGTGGTGTTCAACTGCGGGGGATATGAGAGCGTTGAAACGCTGAAAATGCTGGAGGGGTACGTTGACGTATATCTTCCCGACGTCAAGTATTTCAGCGACGAGAACGCCCTGCGGTACTCAAAAGCAAAGGATTATTTCAAAACGGCTTTCGGGGCGGTGGAGGAAATGCTCCGCCAGACGGGAAAATACATTATAGAGGACGGGCTGATGAAAAAAGGCGTCATCATACGGCACCTGATACTGCCTAACTGCTATAAGGACAGCATAAGGCTGATGAACGCCCTTGAGCCGTTTAAGGACGATGTGCTGATAAGTCTGATGAGCCAGTATGTGCCTATGGGACGGGCAAAGGATTTTCCCGAAATAAACCGCCACCTTACCACCTTTGAGTACAAAAAGGTTTTGGCGGAATGCGAACGGCTGGGATTTGAGGGATTTACGCAGGAGCGTTCCTCCGCTACTGATGAGATGACGCCTGATTTTGATTTAAGCGGATTGTAAACTTTTCACAAAACTATTGACTTTCAAAAGCGAAATTGTTATAATTGTTACAACGCCGTTGATATTGCGGCGGTAAAATTCAATTGAAAAGGAGATAAATTATATGAAAAAGTACATATGCCCTATCTGCGGTTACGTTTACGAAGGAGAAGAGCCCCCCGAGAAGTGCCCTCAGTGCGGCTGCCCCGCTGAAAAGTTTGAGGAGATGAAGCAGGACGAGCTGGTATTTGCCGACGAGCACAGAGTAGGCGTTGCTCAGGGCGTTGACGAGGAAATTCTTGAAGGTCTGAGAATGAACTTCAGCGGCGAATGCACCGAAGTAGGTATGTATCTTGCGATGTCAAGAGTTGCGGACAGAGAGGGCTATCCCGAAGTTGCCGAGGCATACAAGAGGATAGCTTACGAGGAAGCTGAGCACGCAGCTAAGTTTGCCGAGCTGCTGGGCGAGGTAGTTACCGACTCCACAAAGAAGAATCTTGAGCTGAGAGTTGCCGCAGAACACGGCGCTACCGCTGGCAAGATGGAGATAGCCAAGAAAGCAAAGGCTCTCGGTCTTGACGCTATCCATGACACCGTTCACGAAATGGCAAAGGACGAGGCAAGACACGGAAAGGCGTTCAACGGTCTGCTGAAGAGATATTTCTGAAAATAAATAGCGCAGGGCGGTGGATCCGCCCTGTTTTTCTATCTTAAAAGCATTGACTTTTCATATGATTTGGGGTATACTTAATTTAGTTAAGTAAATCAAAACGCACGGCTGCATTTTATGCGACCGCGAAAATCGTAATTTCGGGAGGTAATTATGGCTGTACTTGTAACAGGCGGAACAGGCTTTATCGGTTCCCATACCGTCGTCGAGCTTCTTGAAGCAGGCGAGGACGTCGTTGTGATCGACAATTTCTACAACTCAAAACCCGGCGTTATAAACGCCATTCAGGATATTACGGGGAAAGGCTTCGGATTTTATGAGGGCGACGTTGCGGATAAGGAGATACTTCGCCGTATCTTCCGCGAAAACTTTATAGAAGAGGTTATACATTTCGCAGGGTACAAGGCGGTCCCCGAAAGCGTCGAAAAGCCGCTGATGTACTACCGCAACAATATCGACACCACTCTGTCCCTTCTTGAAGTAATGGAGGAATTCGGCTGCCGCAGGTTCGTGTTCAGCTCTTCCGCCACCGTTTACGGCTTCCCCGAAAAGGTGCCTGTGACCGAGGATTTTCCTCTGTCCTCCATCAACCCTTACGGCACCACCAAGCTTATGATAGAAAATATGTGCAGAGAGCTTTGTACTGCGGATGACCGCTGGAGCATAGCGCTGCTCAGATACTTCAATCCTATCGGCGCTCATGAAAGCGGAAAGATAGGCGAAGACCCCAACGGCATACCCAACAACCTTATGCCCAGGATACTGAACGCCGCTTCAGGTAAAACGCCTATGCTTTATATCTGCGGCGACGATTACCCCACTCCCGACGGTACTTGCGTAAGGGATTATATCCACGTCGTAGACCTTGCGAAAGGTCATCTTGCCGCGATAAATGTTGTAAGGGAAAAGACAGGCGCTGTCGCTTACAATCTGGGAACGGGAAAGGGATACTCCGTACTGGAGCTTGTGAATACCTTTGAAAAAGTGAACGGCGTTAAGGTGCCTCACGAGATAGCCGCCCGCCGCCCCGGCGACGCAGCGGAATGTTATTCCAGCCCGAAAAAGGCAAATAAGGAAATGGGCTGGAAGGCTGAGCGCGGCGTTAAAGAGATGTGCCGCGACGCGTGGAACTATGTCGTTCAGAGCGAAAATAAACTGAGATAGATTCTCAGCTGCGGAAAATATGCAAAAAAGCGTCGCTTCGGCGCTTTTTGTATTGCGGACATAACGCAGACGGAAAGGAACTGAAAAATGCTTGAAACGGTTGCGTCCTTTTCCCTTACGGTAGGGGAAACGGCGACGGTGAAAAAGAACCGCCTTGCTCCTAAAGAAGCGGCGGAGGGTCAGAAAAGAATAGCCATAGTCACAGGCGTTCACGGCGACGAGCTTGAGGGACAGTATGTCTGTTACGAGCTTATCCGCCGAATAAACAGGAATTATGCGGATCTGGCGGGGATAGTCGACGTTTACCCCGCACTTAATCCTCTCGGGATCGACGCGGTGTCAAGGCAGATACCCATGTACGACCTTGACATGAACAGAGTGTTTCCGGGAATTGAGGACGGAACCCCGTGGGAGCATATGGCAAGGCAGGTCATAGATGACATAAACGGCGCTGACCTTTGCATAGACATACATTCCAGCGATATTTTCCTTCGCGAGATACCGCAGGTGCGAATGGGAACGGAATACGCGCCGAAGCTGATGAGCTATGCCAAACTGCTGAACGCTGATTTTATCTGGGTAGGGAAAAGCTCAGCCGTTCGTCCCTCCTCTCTCTCCCATACGCTGAACAGCAGCGGAACGCCCTGCCTCGTTGTTGAAATGGGCGCGGGAATGAGGATAACGAAAGAATACGGTGAGCAGCTCCTTGACGGGATCTTTGCCGTCATGTCAAAGCTTGGCATCTGGACGGGAGAGGTAAAGCCCGTGTCCAACCCGATGGTTTCCAGCGACGGCGAGGTCACGATAGTACACTGCAACAAGAGCGGCATATTTATGCCTGCGATAAAGCACTGGATAGGGATATGTGAGGGCGATCATATCGGCGATATATTAAACGCGTTCACAGGCGAGATCGAGGAGGAGATATTCTCTCCTGTTTCGGGAACGGTGTTTACCCTGAGGGAATATCCTGTTGTATCGAACGGAAGCCTTATAGCCCGTATTCTTGGAGGCGCAAGATGACAAAAGAAACTATATACAGCTTTAACTCCGCTTACCGCGGCGATTTTGCGGTAAAGGCGTACCGTTTCAACAAGGGTGAAAAATCCTGCTGCATAGTGGGCGCGCTGAGAGGAAACGAGATACAGCAGCTTTACGTCTGTTCAAAGCTCATAAAAGCGCTGGGCGAACTGGAGCGCCAGTGCAGGATAAGCTACAATCATGAGATAATGGTAGTCCCGTGCGTAAATCCCTTTTCGATAAACATAGGAAAGCATTTCTGGTCGGCGGACAACAGGGACATAAACCGCGACTTTCCCGGCAATCCTTCGGGCGAGCCGACGCAGCGCCTTGCGGCGGAGCTTCTTTCAAAGGTGAGCGGCTTCCAGTACGGTATACAGTTCAGCTCTTTCTACATACAGGGCGACTTTATCCCACACGTTCGCCTTATGGAGACGGGAAGGGAAAACAAAAGCCTTGCCAATCTGTTCGGTCTGCCGTATGTAATGGTCAGAAAACCCCGTCCTTTTGAGGAAACAACGCTGAATTACAGCTGGCAGATGAACAACACCATCGCTTTCTCCCTTTATACCAGCGCTACCGAGCATCTTGACGAGGAAAGCGCAAATATCGCAGTGGCGTCTGTGCTTCGTTTCCTGTCGAGAATGGGCATTATAAAGTACCAGTGCCACGGCGGCTACATCGCCACCACCATGGACGAAGAGGGACTCATGCCTGTTACAGCGGGAGTGGGCGGAATTTATAAAAGGCTGAAAAAGCCCGGCGACGAGGTGGTCCAGGGCGAGGTCATGGCGCACATTCTCCATCCGTATGAGGGAACGGTGCTTGAAGAGGTAAAAGCGCCTTCAAACGGCATAGTTTTCTTTGCTCACGGTTCGCCGCTGGCGTCGGAAAATCTTGTGCTGTTCAAGCTGATAAAAAGGCTGAAAAATTAAAAATTCAAATGCATATATAAAAAAGCGGGAAGCTTCAGCCGCCCTGCCGTGGAAAAGACTTTTTTCCTTTGGCAGCGCGGCTTTCGTTTTCCGCTTTTATTTTTTTCAAAACTCAGCTCCCAACTTTGTTGTAAATGTCCTGAAGCACCGCCGCGGAGTTTTCATCGGCGGTTGAAGTCCTTACTTCGGAGCTGCTTGAAGGCGACAGTATGCCTATGAGCGGAAGCCCGTTTTCAGTGCTGTTTTCGTCCTTATTCTCAAACGCGTCATAAACATTCTGATAGTCGAGACTGTCGATGGTATAAACGCCGTTTACCGTAAACGCAGGCATCGCGTCGGCAACATACAGGCTGAAGCTCTTGTCGTCCGATATTTCGGTGGTTCCCTTTATCAAGGCGTAATTTTCGCCGTTTGTGATGAAAAGAAAGATCGTGCCTTTGTGTCCTTCCAGATCGGCGTAATAGGCGAAAAGCACGTCTCCGCCCTGAAGAGCGGAATAATCGCTGAGAATGACCGTGCTGCCCATAAGCGCGCTGCCCGCCTCGGAGTTTTTTTCCACAGAGTCGGTTTCAAAGGCTTGTTCAGGTGTTTCTGTGCTGTCATAGCCGCCGTAGATAATGTTCAGCAGCTGTTCTATCGTACAGTCGGAAATCATATCATCGCCTTCGTTGGCGGATTCGGTTATGTCGCCGTTAAACTCAGGCATACGGGTACTTGTCACCGCAAAGGTAGTCACGACGGTTTCAGCCGCCGCAGCGCCGTCAAGGTCTTCCTGTATTTGTTCTTCATTATAAGTATCTATGATATTCACGCCGCCGCTGTTTCCGTTCAGCGGAGCGGCGGAATCTGCGTCAGGGCGGCGAATGAGCGTCATTCCCGCTCCTGCCGCGATGACCAGTATAAGGCATGCGGCAGCCGCCATAAACGCTCTTTTGTGCTTTACGAAGAAGCTCACCTTTTCAGCGGGAGGATCGTTCTGCATTTTCTTCAGCTTTTCCAAAAGCTCAGGATCAGGCGAAACTTCGTTCATCGCACGCTTGTATTCGCTTTTGAAATCAATCATACAGATCCTCCTTTAAAATTTCTTTGAGCATGGTTCTTGCTCTGTGAAGCTGCACCTTTACGGTGTTTGCTCCGATACCTGTTATACTGCTTATCTCCTCGACGGAAAGCTCTTCAAAATAGAACAGATGCACCGCCACCCGATATTTTTCGGGCAGCGAGCGGACCGCTTTCAGCACCGCACTTTCGTTTTCAACGTCTTTTAAATGCGGATCCTCTCTGCCTATTACCGCGCTGTCTATATCTTCGGCTCGGTGCTTGTTCCATGACGATACGGCTGAAGATTTTGTGCAGTTCACCGTGACCTTCAAAAACCATGCCTTGCGATGTTCCTCGTCGTTAAAGACCTTGTTCGCTTTTATGTATCTGAAGAATACCTCCTGCGTGATATCCTCGGCGTCGTGGACATTTCCCGTTCTTGCATAGGCGAGGCGGTATATCATTTTATTGTAAAGCTCAAGGACTTGTTCAAAATCGTCGCAAGAGCGAAGTGACAGTTCCTTCATTTTTACTCCTCAACAATAACACTTTTCAAAAGGCAAAAAGGTTACAAGAAAATAAAAATTTTTTAAAAAATTTTTTCAGCCTATGACCGCTTCCTTGTGCCTTGTCACATGACAGCCTATATTGACCGCCACGGGAAGTCCCGCAATATGGGTGGGGAATTGTTCTATATTGACGTACAGCGCCGTCTGCGTGCCGCCGAAGCCCTGCGCCCCGATACCCAGCTTGTTTATGCCATCAAGGCATTTTTGTTCAAGGTCAGCGTAAAAGGGGTCGCTGTTTCTTATGCGGAGATCCCTGCAAAGAGCTTTTTTCGCAAGGAACGCGGCGTATTCAAAATCTCCGCCTATGCCTACTCCCACGGTTATGGGCGGGCAGGGATTGCTCCCCGCCTTGTCCGCAACGGAGATGACAAAGTCCACTATGTCGTCGGCGGAAGCCGCAGGTGTGAACATTTTCATCATGCTCATATTTTCGCTTCCGAAGCCCTTCGGAGCAACAGTTATGCGCACCTTGTCCCCGCTCACTATGCTCGTGTGTATTATGGCGGGAGTATTGTCGTTGGTATTTATTCTTTTAAGCGGGTCGGAAACTATGGAAAGGCGGAGCTTTCCGTTTACATAGCCTTCCCTTACCCCCTCGTTCACGGCGGCGTAAAGCTCTCCGCCCACGAAATGCACGTCCTGCCCTATCTCAAGGAAAATGACCGTCATTCCCGTATCCTGACATACAGGGACGCCAAGCTCCTTTGCACAGTCGGCGTTTGCGCTGATGTCGCGCAGCACCTCCTTGCAGAGAGGACTTTCCTCCTTTTCTGCGGCGGAGTTTATCAGTTCCTGCATTCCTTCGGGCAGGAACAGGTTAGCTTCTTCACAAAGCCTTGCCACAGTGTCTTTTATCAAGCTTACGTCAATCTCTTTCATCAGCTTCAAGATCCTCTCCCAGTACGTCAGTATTTTCCGACTCTGTAAATTTTCTGAGGTAACTGTTTATATCGGCAAGCCGCCCCTTGTCGAACCTGAGCAGGCTCGCCCCTATGAATGCCGCGACTATGAGTATAACAGGAGCCAGCAGCACGAACTGCGCGTCGATCGTATCCGAAAGAAGGATCGTTACGGCAAGACCGAGAGTAAGCAGCAGAGCAAGACCGATTATCGTCCAGAACACTCCCCATATCCCCGCGGGCTTTTTTATAAAACCGTCCAGCTGACTGCCTTTCAGCCCTTTCCGAAGCGTCCCGCTGAACATTGTGTCGCACATATCGCTGCGGTAGCTGTGATAAAATCTCAGCTCCGCGTTTTCGCCCTCATGCCGCCACAAGTATATTTCCCGCCCTTTCAGGTTGCTTGTGAGATCTATCTCCCCGTTCGCCTCGTCCATCTTTGCGATAAGCTCTTCGACAGTCATTTCGCTGTCGTATGTTACAGGCACTTTGACCGATCTTTTCATTACAGCTCTCCTTTCTGCGGAACGGCTCTGCCGTCCACAAGCACAAGCTTTGCCTCGGTAAGCACGTCGTAAAATTCTCCGTCAAGCACCGCGATATCCGCGTCTTTTCCGACTTCAATGCTCCCCACTCTGTCGTCTATCCCCGCTATCTGGGCGGGATTTATGGTTATTGCGGCGAGGGCGGCGTCCTTGTCCAGCCCGCCTTTTATGCATACTCCCGCCTCAAGGGGAAGATACTGTATGGGATTTTCGGGGTGATCGGAGCAGATAGCTATTTTTACCCCCGCCTTGTTCAGCTTTGCGGCGTTTTCAATGGTCTGCCTGCTAAGTTCAGGCTTACAGCGGTCGCAGATTATCGGTCCCACCACGCAGGGGAAACCGTCCTCTTTAAGCTCGTCCGCTATCAGCCAGCCCTCGGTGGCGTGTATCAGCACGATGTCAAGGTCAAATTCCCTTGCTATCCTTACGGCGGTGAAAATATCGTCCGCCCTGTGACAGTGGAAATGCGCCTTCATCTTCTTGCTCATCAGCGGTATCAGCGCTTCGCACTTTATGTCATAATCGGGCATTGAGCCTTCGTTGTCACTGCCGAGGCTCGCCTCGTAATTTTCAATATCCTCCATATACCGCTTTGTCTTGTAAAGCTGTTCCCGTATCAAAGCGGCGGTGGCGGTCCTTGTGGTTGGAGTTTCATCACGGTCGTTGTAGCACTTTTTGGGATTTTCCCCCAAAGCAAATTTTATCGCAGCAGGCGAGCAGATCACACGCTTATCAATGCGGCTGCTGCCGTAGGTCTTCATCGCCAGAAACTCTCCTCCCACGGGATTTGCACTGCCCATTCCCGTCAGCACGGTGGTAACTCCCGCCCTTGCCCCCTCAAGAAAGCAGTAGTCGTTTGGGTTTACCCCGTCGATAGCTTTAAGCTGGGGAGTGGTGGGGTCGGTTATCTCGTTGCCGTCCGCCCCCTCAAAGCCAAGTCCGTCCTCCCACATTCCCATATGTGAGTGACAGTCGATAAAGCCGGGGTACACGTTGCAGCCGAAAGCGTTGAAATCTTCTCTTGTGGGTGGAACGTCAAGCTCCGTCATCTTGCCCACACGCTTTATTTTGCTCCCCTCGGTCTCTATAAATCCGTTTTCTATAACGCCCATATCGGACATAGTGTAAATTTTTGCGTTGTAAATCAGCATTTTCGGTACCTCAAAAATTTGATTTTTCCCGCCTGCCCCTTTTCGCGGAACAGGCTCTCGGTGCGGGAGGGAAGAACTGCTCCTTATACAGTGTTGTGCCGCGCCGAAGCCGCCGACGCCTTCGGCGTCGGTCAAGCCTGCTGCGCAGGCTTGACGCTTGCCCGCTTCGCGGGCAAGCGCGGCTTCGCCGCCCACCGACCGGCACCTCTTCCCTTTACCGCACCCGTTTCATATCCTATCCTTACGCACTCGTTCCTATCTTATCCAGTATCCTCTCGATAGTCTCCCCCGAACAGCTCCCTATCTCCACACAGACCGCCGAGTTTTTCCTGTAAATCACCCTGCGCCTGTTAAATAAATCAAGAAGCTGCTCCTTCGTATTGTTCACCACCAGCGGCCTGTTCGTATCTCCCTTTATCCTCTCATAGCACACCTCAAAGGGTGCGTCCAGAAACACCGTTATCCCGTTTTCGTTTGCGAAAGCGGCGGTATTTTCGTTTATCAGCGCTCCTCCGCCCGTCGCCACCACGCACCCGCCGTTAAGCTCTCCTATGTACTTTGCCTCAAGCTCGCGAAAATGCGGTTCTCCGTCCTCCGCAAATATCTGCGGAATGGAACGCCCCTCCCGCTCCACGATGTAAGCGTCCAGATCGGCAAATTCCATATTAAGCCTTGCCGCCAGCTTTCTACCCACATGGCTTTTCCCGCAGCCCATAAATCCGCACAGATAAACGCTTTTCATACAAGCGCCTCCATATCGGCGATAAGCTTTTCGATGTCCTTCACGTCAAATTCCGAGCCGTTCCATATCTCCTGCGCCGCCACCGCTTGCAGCACCAGCATAGACATTCCCGTACACGCCTTTATCCCAAGCTCCCTCGCATACTTCGCCAGCTTAGTTTCCGTGGGATTGTATACAGCGTCGAACAAAAACTTAACGTCTCTGAATTGTTCCTTTTCCAGAGGGGAATTGTCCGTATTGGGATACATTCCCACAGGCGTGGCGTTCACCACTAAATCGTACCCGCCGTTCATTTCCGCCAGCCGTAAAACCCTTACTTTCCTTTGCGGGAGTATTTTTTCAATATCCGTCTTTATACCGTTCGCAACGGGAATATCTGCGTCACGCACCGCAATATCAAGCTCAGCGCCCTGATAAGCCGCCTCCACCGCCATCATTCTGCCGACTCCGCCGCAGCCCAGCAGGCAGACTCTTGAGGACAGCGACGCCCCCATCTGCTCCACCGACTTCACAAAGCCCAGCACGTCGGTGTTGTAACCTACGGTTTTCCCGCCGCTGTTCTTTATGCAGTTCACTGAGCCGTAGCGCGCCGCGCCCTCCGAAAGTTCGCCGCACATTTTGATTATGTTTATCTTGTGAGGGATAGTGACGTTGAACCCGTCCAGCTTTTTCAGTTCCTCAAAGCGGCTTTGCAGTTCCTCGGGAGGAATTTCCGTCAGCTTGTAATCCGCCTGCGTTTCCGCCAGAGAAAACAGCCTGCCGTGTATCTGCGGCGACAGCGAATGTCCCAGAGGAAAGCCGATAAGAGCGTAATTTTTCATAGCGTTATCTTCTCCTTATGCGTAAAGACTTTCCGAGCTTGCGGCGGTAACGCCATCCAGCGTCTTTCCCACCAGTCCCGTCAGCACCTTGCCTGGACCAAGCTCCAGAAAGTTGTCAAATCCGTCGTTTTTCATAGCGTTCAGCTCGTCCGTGAATTTTACGGGAGAGCAGATATGCCTTGCCATAAGCGCGGGCATATCCGAAAAATCGGTAAGCTCCGAACCTAAAACGTTTGAATAAAATTTAACTTTTGGCGCTTTGAAATCGATATCCTTTACCGCCGCCTGAAATTCCTCTGCGGCGCTTTTCATAAATTCCGAGTGAAACGCCGCAGATACCACCAGGGGCATAACTCTCCTTGCCCCCTCCGCTTTCAGCAGCTCACCCGCCTTTGCGACGCCCTCTTTCGTTCCCGCAATGACCGTCTGAACGGGGGAGTTGAAGTTTACCGCATCAACATATTCCCCCTCGTTTCTCACCTTTTCACAAGCCAGTATTATCTTTTCTGCAGGAAGTCCGATAACTGCCGCCATAGCGCCGGGATTAGCCTTTGCCGCCTTGTCCATAGCCTCTGCCCTGTATTTTATTGCGGTGTAGCCCTCTTCTAAGGTCAACATTCCCGCCGCCGTCATAGCGGCATATTCTCCGAGAGAATGTCCCGCAACTCCCTCAAATTCAATGCCTTTTGCCTTTGCAGCCTCCAAAGCCAACAGGGAAACGGTAAATATGGCGGGCTGTGAAACCCTTGTTTCAGCCAGCTTCTCCGCCGTGCCCTCCTGCATTATCTTCCATATATCGTAACCAAGGACCTTTTCCGCCGTCTGCAAAATTTCCTTTCCCCTTTCGGGAACAAGCTCAAAAAGCTCCTTTCCCATCTTAGGATATTGCGAGCCCTGCCCCGAGAATAAAAAAGCTGTTTTCATAAAAAGCCTCCTGTGTCGTTTTAATTTGAAAAAATGAAATTTTTTACCTCTTTTTTATATGGCGGTGAAAAATATAGTTGACAAACCCACCGCAAATGAGTTAAAATATATTAAATGGTATTTTTTTACGGTATACGAAAATAACTATTTAACATTATATACCATTTTAACAATAAAATCAAGCTGTCAGCGGGAAAAGAGGAAGTATGAACGGGATAAAAATAATCGGAACGGGACGGTGCGTCCCCTCCAAAGTCGTTACCAATGATGATTTCGCAAAGTTTCTGGACACCTCGGACGAGTGGATATATACAAGAACAGGCATAAAACAGCGCCGTTATTCCACCGATATGATGAATTACGAAATGGCGGTGGAAGCGGCAAAAAACGCTTTGGAAAATTCGGGAACAGACCCGCTGGAGATAGACCTTATCCTGCTATCCACCTGCACCCCCGACTTTTTCTACCCCTCGGATTCCTGCCTTGTACAGCATTACATCGGCGCTTCCAACGCCGCCTGCATTGACATAAACACCGCCTGCACAGGCTTTATTTCCGCCGTGGATATGGCAAGGCGCTATCTCTGGACAGGCGACTGCAAAAAAATACTTATCGTTTCAAGCGAATTTCTCACCCGTCAGCAGGACTTCACCGACCGCACGAGCTGTTTTCTGTTCGGCGACGGAGCGGGAGCAGTCGTAGTTGAAGCCGCAGACAAGCCCTTTTACAGCTGTCTCGGCGCAAAGGGCGACCCGCTTGACGCGCTTTACTGCCGCGTAAATTACGAAAGCAATATGCCCCTTGAGGGATTTAACGACTACGATAAAAATATAAGACACATACTTGACACCCCCGAAAAGAACAAGTACCTGAAAATGGACGGCAAGGCGGTATATCGCTTTGCGGTGGACGCTATGACCGACAGCTTCGCCAAGGTGATAGCCAAGGCGGGAGTCAACAGCAGGGATATCGACCTTGTTATCCCTCATCAGGCAAATCAGCGCATAATCTCCTCCGCTATGAAAAATATGGACGTGGAGGAAAGCCATGTCTGCTGTAACCTTGCTGACCACGGCAACACCTCAAGCGCCTGTATCCCCACCATACTGGACGAGCTTAACAGAGCGGGCAGGCTGAAAGAGGGAATGAAGACTGTTCTTGTGGGCTTCGGCGCAGGACTTACTTACGGCTCAGTATATATGGAGCTTTAAGAAATAAAAGGAAGGAAAAACCTATGAAAACAAGAATCACCGAGCTTCTGGGAATAAAATACCCCATTTTCCAAGGGGGAATGGCGTGGGTATCCGAGGGACGCCTTGCGGCGGCGGTAGCCGAAGCGGGCGGCGTAGGACTTATCGCTGCGGGAAACGCTCCCGCCGAATACGTCGAGGAGCAGATAAAGCTGGCGAGAAGCCTTACCGACGGCGTTTTCGGCGTAAACGTAATGCTGATGTCCCCCACCGCCGACGACGTAGCACAGCTTTGCGCTGACGAAAAGCTGAAAATCGTCACCACAGGCGCGGGAAATCCGGGGAAATACATGGAAATGTGGAAATCTGCGGGAGTTAAGGTGGTTCCAGTCGTACCGAGCGTAGCCCTTGCAAAGCGTATGGAAAGAGCGGGCGCAGACGCAGTTATCGCCGAGGGAACGGAAAGCGGCGGTCATATCGGTGAAAACACCACCATGTGCCTTGTGCCGCAGGTGGTTGACGCAGTGGAGATACCCGTTCTTGCCGCAGGCGGTATTGCAGACGGCAGAGGAATAGCCGCATCGTTTATGCTGGGCGCAGAGGGCGTTCAGGTGGGAACAAGGTTCCTTGCCAGCGAGGAATGTCAGATACACCCCACATATAAAGAGCTTGTGATAAACGCAAAGGACACCGACAGCATTGTGACAGGGCGCTACACAGGTCACCCCTGCCGCGGCGTAAAGACCAAATTTTCAAAGAAGCTGGCAAACGGCGAGCATGACGGCTCCATAACTCCCGAACAGTTCGAGGAGATAACCGTGGGTTCATTAAGAAAAGCGGTAAAAGACGGCAATCTTGAGGAAGGCTCCTTCCTTTGCGGAGCAATTGCGGGAATGGTAAACGAGGTAAAGCCCGCAAAAGAGATAATCGAGGAAATGTTCGCACAGGCTGAAAGGCTTTTAGGCAAATAAGAAAGGAAGAAAATATGGCAACTGCTGTTATAACAGGCTCCGCACGGGGCATAGGCGCGGCGATAGCGCAAAGACTTGCAAAGGACGGCTTTGACATTGCACTGAACGACATCAGCGAAAAGAGCTTCGAGAACAACGACATCGTTGAAAAGATAAAGGCTCTCGGCGTAAAATGCCAGGTTTACATCGCCGACGTTTCCGACTCCGCACAGGTTGAGGAAACGGTGAAGAAGATAAAGGAAGACTTCGGCACTATCGACGTGCTTGTGAACAACGCAGGCATCACCCGCGACGGACTTCTTGCCAGAATGAGCGAGGAAAACTACGACCTTGTCATCGCCGTAAATCAGAAGAGCGTTTTCAATATGATGAAAAACGTCGCTCCCATAATGATGAAGCAAAGAAGCGGCAGGATAATCAATATGTCCTCCGTGGCGGGCGTTCACGGCAACGCGGGACAGTTCAATTACAGCGCCTCCAAGGCGGCAATAATCGGAATGACAAAATCCGCCTCCAAGGAGCTGGGCAGCAGAGGGATAAACGTAAATGCGATAGCCCCCGGCTTTATCAAAACGCCTATGACCGATCAGCTGACAGATCAGCAGAAAAAGGCGATATTAGACCTGATATCAATGCGCCGTTACGGCGAGGTAGAGGAGATTGCGGGCGTAGTTTCGTTCCTCGCGGGACCCGATTCCTCCTACGTCACAGGTCAGGTCATTGAGATAAGCGGCGGACTTTCAATGTAAAAAGAGAAAAAAGAAAGGAAACGGATAAAAATGAGAAGGGCAGTCATAACGGGCTTGGGCGTTCTCAGCCCCATAGGAAACACCGTTGACGAATTCTGGAGCAATATCGTTGCGGGGAAAAACGGCTTTACCCTCGGTCATTGGTTCGAGGGACAAAGCGAGGAGCTTAACGTCTTTGCTGACGTGAAAAACTTCGACCCCGACCAGTATATCGACAAAAAGGAAAAGCGCAGGATAGACATTATGTCCCAGTACGCGCTTTACGCCGCTATGAAAGCGCTTGAGGACGCAGGGACGGATTTTTCCGATATCGACCCGTACAGAAAGGGCGTTATCGTGGGCAGCGGCATAGGCGGAATGCACACCACCGAGGAACAGGTGCTGGCTTACCATAACAAAGGCAATCAGCGCGTCAGCGTTTTCACCATTCCTATGATGATAGGGAATATGGCGGCTGGCACGATAGCAATAAAAACAGGCTTCAAGGGCATAAACTACTGCCCTGTTTCCGCCTGCTCCAGCGGCGCTCACGGCATAGGCGAGGCGTTCAGAGCAGTAAAATACGGAAATGCTGACGTAATGCTTGCGGGCGGCGCAGAGGCTTGCAGAATAGGCTTTGCCTTCGCAGGCTTCAACAATATGCACGCAGTCACCAGAAGCACCGACGTGAACAGAGCGTCGATACCCTTTGACAAGGAGAGAAGCGGCTTTGTCCTGGGCGACGGCGCAGGCATAGTCGTTATCGAGGAATACGAACACGCAAAAGCCAGAGGCGCAAAGATATACGCTGAAATTGCGGGCTACGGCGCTACCTGCGACGCTTATCACGAGACCTCTCCCGACCCTGACGGCGAGGGCGGAGCTATGGCGATGAAATTTGCCGTTGAGGAGGCGGGCGTTCCATTTGAACAGATAAATTACGTCAACGCCCACGGCACCTCAACTCCCATAAACGACCGCACCGAAACGGCGGCGGTGAAAAAAGCCTTCGGCGACCACGCCTGCAAAATGGTGATGAACAGCACCAAATCCCTTACAGGTCACCTTTTGGGAGCGGCAGGCGGAGTTGAAACGATAGCAGTCTGCCTGCAAATGAAAAACGACCTTGTTCACGCCACGGCGGGACTTCAGGTGGACGACCCCGAATGTGACCTTGACAACTGCAAGGGTGAAAACCGCAAGATGAAGATAACAGGCGCAGTGAGCAACTCTCTGGGCTTTGGCGGACATAATGTGAGCCTTTGCTTCTTGCCTGTTGAGTAAAATAAAACTTCCCATAAGGAAAGGAATTGCATAAAATGGATAAAAAAGAATTGCTGGAGATAGTTGACGCCCTTTCACAGCAGGTGAACAAAGCCGCTATGGACGAGATAGAGGTGGAAACGGACGAGTTCAGGGTAAAGCTGACCAAGCGCAACGCCGCACCCGCCGTGCAGGTACAGCCTGCCGCGCAGACCGTTCAGACCGCCGCTCCCGCCGTTACTTCGGGCGGAAGATTTGTGAAGGCTCCGCTGATAGGCACGTTTTACGCCGCCGCCGCCCCGGGAAAGCCGCCTTTCGTTTCCGTTGGCGACAAGGTGAGCAAGGGCAGCGTCGTGTGCATAGTTGAGAGCATGAAACTGATGAACGAGATAACCAGCGAATTTGACGGCACCGTTGCGGAGATACTTGTAAGCGACGGCGAGTCGGTGGAATACGACCAGCCGCTTATCCGCATCGACGCCTGAGAGAAAGGAAAAGACCATGCCGTTGATGACACAGGAAGAGATAAAGCAAATAATCCCGCACCGTGACCCGTTCCTGCTGATAGACACCATTGAGGAGATGGAGGCAGGGAAGAGAGTCGTGGCAACAAAGCTGATGAAGCCCGACGAGTTCTGGTTCAAGGGGCATTTCCCCGATTATCCAGTAGTTCCGGGAGTACTTATGCTGGAGATGATGGCGCAGGCGGGAGCAGTCGCAATGCTGGCGCTCCCCGAAAACAAAGGGAAGATAGGCTTTTTCGGCGGAGTAAAAGAGGCAAAGTTCCGCCGTCAGGTAGTCCCCGGCGACCTGCTGCGCATTGAGGTGGAGATAATTAAGGTGAAAGGTCCCGTAGGCGTCGGAAGCGGCACCTGCACCGTCGACGGACAAAAAGCAGTCTCCGCGGAGATTTCCTTTGCGATAAAGTAAAGCGGTGTTGGTACGGTGGATTCACTGTACCGCTGGAGAAAACCTTTCTGAAGAAAGGTTATTCCCCAGACCCCTTTCCAAAGACTTTTAATGATTTTTTTCAAAGGGGCATTGCCCCTTTTGAAAAAAATAGTCAGAAGTTTTAGGGAGGGGGTTTGGGGGATGACCCTTTTCCAAAAGGGTCTCCCCCAACAGCACGGCAAATCCACCGCACCCGCCCCGCTTTGCTCTACCCGGCAAAATAACGGCGTTACCGCCTAAAACGAGGTATACTGATGTTCAGCAAAATACTTATCGCCAACCGAGGCGAGATAGCTTTGAGAATAATCCGAGCCTGCCGTGAGATGGGCATAAAGACCGTAGCGGTGTATTCCACTGCGGACAAGACTGCATTACACGCCCAGATAGCGGACGAGGCGGTTTGCATAGGACCTCCCGCCACTGCGGACAGCTATATAAACACCAAGGCGATAATTGCCGCTTGTGAGATAACGGGTGCGAAAGCGATCCACCCCGGCTTCGGATTCCTTTCCGAGAACAGCGGATTTGTCCGCCTTTGCGACAAATGCGGCATAAAGTGGATAGGACCTACCGCCGCCGCTATGGACGCTATGGGGGATAAAGCCAATGCGAAAAAGACGATGATAGAGGCGAACGTCCCCGTAGTTCCCGGCTCCGACGGAGTAGTGGAGAGCCTTGAGGATGCAAAAGCCGTTTCCGCAGAGATAGGCTATCCCGTTATGGTAAAAGCCTCAGCGGGCGGCGGCGGCCGCGGCATACGCCTTGTTGAGAGCGAGGACGAGCTTGAAGAAAAGATATTTGCCGCCAAGCAGGAGGCAAAGCAGTTTTTCGGCAACGACGACGTTTATATAGAAAAGTTCATAGTAAATCCCAGACATATCGAGATACAGCTCCTTGCAGACGAACACGGCAACGCCGTTTATCTTGGAGAGCGCGACTGCTCCTGCCAGAGGAGAAATCAGAAGGTGCTTGAGGAAAGCCCCTCAGTGGTAATGACCCCTGAGCTTCGCAAAAAAATGGGGGAAGCGGCGGTGAGAGCGGCAAAAGCCTGCGGCTACACCAATGCGGGAACGGTGGAATTTCTTGTGGACAAGGACAGGAATTTCTACTTTATGGAAATGAACACCAGAATACAGGTGGAGCACCCTGTCACCGAAATGCTCACGGGAATAGACCTGATAAAAGAGCAGATAAAGATAGCCGACGGTCAGCCTCTTGACTTTGCTCAGGAGGACGTGAAGATAGACGGTCATGCAATCGAGTGCAGGATAAACGCCGAGGACCCCGCCAAGGGCTTCAGACCCTGCCCGGGCAGGATAGAGTCATTGCATATGCCGGGAGGATTCGGCGTGCGCATAGACACCGCAGTTTATCAGGGCTATGAAATTTCCCCCTACTATGACAGTATGATAGCCAAAGTCATAGTAAAGGGAAAGGATAGAGCCGAAGCGATACAGAAGATGAAGGTCGCTCTTGGGGAATTCCTTATAGAGGGGATAACCACCAATGTGGACTTTCAGCTCAATCTCTTAAAGGACAGCGACTTTGAAAAGGGAGATTTTGACATCGGCTTTCTCAATCGCAAGGATTTGACAAAAAAGTAAAGGTGGAACAAGGTTTTGCTTGAAGATCTGTTTAAAGTGGTAAGAGCCCGTTTCAACGACGGGGAGGAGGAAAAGAGCGACGGCTCCTCCGACATAAACATACCCAAGGATTTGCTGTTCAAATGCCCCCGCTGCGGCACAGTAGCGTATATGGAGGACTTTGAAAAGAACCGCAAGGTCTGCGCCGCCTGCAACTATCACGCAAGGCTGACATGGCAGGAGCGTTTGCAGTACACCGCCGACCCGGGGACATTCGTTGAGTTCGACGCGGGAATGACGGGGAAAAACCCCATAGAATTTCCCGATTACGAGAAAAAGGTGAAAGCCGCCCAACAGCAGTGCGGCACCAATGAGGCGATAGTCACTGGCGAATGCCTTATCCACGGCTACCGCTGTGTTATCGGCATAATGGACAGCAACTTTATGATGGCGAGTATGGGCAGCGTCGTAGGCGAGAAGATAACCAGAGCCTTTGAATACGCCGCGGAAAAAAAGCTCCCCGTAGTGCTTTTCACCGCCAGCGGCGGCGCCAGAATGCAGGAGGGGATAGTTTCCCTTATGCAGATGGCAAAAACAAGCGGCGCTATCGCAAAGCATAATCAGGCGGGACAGCTTTACGTCACCGTCCTTGCCGATCCCACCACAGGCGGAGTCACCGCTTCGTTCGCCAGCCTCGGCGATATAATAATAGCCGAACCCAAGGTGCTTATCGGTTTTGCGGGCAGAAGAGTTATTCAGGGAACGATAAAGCAGCAGCTCCCCGACAATTTTCAGACGGCGGAATTTATGCTGGAAAACGGCTTTGTTGATATGATAGTCGAGCGCACCATGATGAGGAGAACGCTTGCACGAATAATGAAACTGCACAATTATCCCAAGGAAGAAAGACCAAAATCCTGATTTTGAAAGGCAAAAGAATATGAACAAGCTGACGGCTACCGAAAGGCTGGCGCTTATAAGACTGAAGAACCGCCCCACGGTAAACGATTATATACCCGTTATTTTCAATAATTTTCTGGAGCTTCACGGCGACAGGCATTACGGCGACGACCCCGCCGTAATGTGCGGGATAGCCACGCTGAACAGCGTTCCCGTCACCGTGATAGCGCAGGTAAAGGGAAGAAATATTGAGGAAAACAAACGCACCAACTTTTCAATGCCCCATCCAGAGGGCTACCGCAAGGCTTTGCGCGTTGCAAAGGAAGCGGAAAAATTCCATCGTCCCGTGATATGTCTTGTGGACACTCCCGGCGCATTCTGCGGAGTTGAAGCGGAAAAACGTGGTCAGGGCGAGGCTATCGCCCGCAATCTTATGGAATTTATGACCCTGCGCACTCCTGTCATCAGCGTAGTGCTGGGCGAGGGCGGCAGCGGCGGAGCGCTTGCTCTTGCGGTGTGCGACGAGCTTGCTATGCTGGAGAACGCCCTTTATTCGGTGATATCCCCCCGCGGCTTTGCCTCTATTTTGTGGAAAGACCCCGGCAGGGAAAAGGAAGCCTGCGAGCTGATGAAGATAACGGCGGAAGATCTTATCGGCTTCGGCGTGTGCGATAAAATTATTTCGGAAGCGGTAGGCGGCGCTCAGAACGATATGAAGCTCACTGCGTCGAATATTGCTGAATATTTGTCCGACGCAGTTTCAAGATTTTCCGAAACGGATATTGACATACTGCTTGAAAATAGGTATAATAGGTTCAGAAAAATCGGAATGTTTGAAGAATGACAAACGCTCCGTTTCATAAAAATGCATTAAATATAAACTTTGGAGGTAATTATCATGGTATTTGAGAAAGTTAAGTCCATTATCGTGGACCAGCTTGACGTTGAGGAGGAAAAGGTCACCCTTGACGCAAACATTCAGGAGGATCTGGGCGCTGACAGCCTTGATATCGTTGATCTGGTCATGAGCTTTGAAGAAGAGTTCGACATCGAGATCCCCGACGATCAGGTAGAAAACATCAAGACCGTCGGTGATATAGTAAAATATATCGAAGAAAAAACCGAATGATTTTCGGTCATTAAAACGCCGCTTTTTTAGCGGCGTTTTTGTTATGCAAAAATGCACAGTTTTCCCCTTTTAAATTTGGTTGCAATTTAGTTTATTTTGCTTAATAAACGCTTGATTTACGGATACATATATGTTAAAATAAAATAGGTGGATTATGCATTATTTTGGATCTTACGGAGGTAACCGTTATGGGGATCGCTGTTATAATTTTGGTCGCGGTTCTTGTGGTCGTATGTATGATCGCGGCTGCCGCGATATATACCATGTACGTCTGGCTGAAACGCGAGAGAACAAGGTTTGACCGCCTTGCAGAGGGAACTTTCGACTACCGCATGGAGTGGAACGAGGACCTGTCCCGCGTGCATTTCAGCGCAAATCTTCTGACGCTGCTTGCAGACTGCGGCATAAAAGCGGATAAAGACTACATAATAAGCGTATTTTCAGGCCCCGACGTGATCGTTGACGGGGTCAGCATGAGCGTAAACGCGCTGAAGGAAGACGGCGTTATTTCCACATACACCGATTCCGACGGAAGGGAAGGCATTATCCGCTGGAAAAGCGTTTCCGTCACTCAGAAGGACAGACAGATGATATACTCTATGGGCACCGATATGAGCCACGAAGCTCCCGGTTCCCGCGACGAGCTGATAAAAGAGTTCGATTATATGAAGACCGCCGTTTCAAACGCCGAAGCGGGAGCCTTCTCCCTTATCACGGAGGGCGAGCAGACGGTAATAAAAACCACTCCCGACATCTGCTCCCTGCTGGGATTTAACAATACCGACATCATTTCCCTTGAAAGATTTTATATGCTGGTGAAAAAAGAGGAGCTTCTGGGCGTTCAGAGGAGCTTTAACCGCTTTTTGTCAGGAGTTTCCGATACGCTGTATACGGAATGTTTTGTAAAGACGGCGATAGGCGCTTACCACTGCTTTACCATAGAGTGCCGCTTCAACAAGGACGCCACCGATTACCGTCAGCTCCGCACAGGTATGCTCTTTGATACCACCTCCAACCGTATCCACCGCGAAGCGATAAACAACGACAGCCGTCATGACGCTCTCACGGGATTATACAGCCGCAAAGGCTTCATGCAGCAGGGCGATGAGTTCCTTGAAAAGTGCAGGAAGGACGGAAGCGGCGCGGCGATTATCTGCATACAGATTCCGCGTCTCAGAAAGATATCCACCCTGTTCGGCATCGAGGTAGCGGACACTCTTACAAAGCTGTACGCCGAGACCATGCTCCGCCTCACCGATGAAAGGGCGGTCATCGGTAAGATGAGCCTTGAGGATTACGCCATGCTGATAGGGCTGACCGATAAAAAAGAGATCGAAAAGCTGCTTAAAAGCATAACCATAGTGGTTGAGAATTTTTGCAACAACGAAACGCTGCCCTCCGTGCTGAAGGAGCAGATAGGCATTGACGCAGGCGTATGTTTCTTTGACAACGAAGATGATGTGGCGACGCTTTACAATAAAGCCAGCGTAACGCTTTTCAGCGGAACTGCGGAGCCGGGAGAAGTCTGCCGCTACTTTAACGCTGAAGTTGAGAAAAAGGTAAGCGGAAGGGATATTGTCGAGCATGAGATAGGCGAGGCTCTGCGGCAGGGCGAGCTGGAGCTTTATTATCAGCCCAAGGTGAACATAAAAACAGGCGAGATGATAGGTGCTGAAGCTCTTATGCGCTGGAACCACAAGACTCAGGGAATAATAATGCCGGGCGAGTTTATCCATGTTGCCGAAGAAATGGGAATAATCACAAAGATAGACGAGTGGGGCATGCTTCAGGCGTGCATACAGAACCGTATGTGGAAAGACAAGGGCTACCCCGATATAAAGATAAGCGTAAATATGTCTCAGGCTCAGCTTTATCAGACCGACGTGGTCGAATCGGTAAAAAGCGCCCTCGAAGAGTCGGGCATTTCCGCGGAGTCCCTTGAAGTCGAGCTTACCGAAACAATGGCTATGATAGATATTGAGCGCACCGTTAAGATACTGAACGACCTTAAAAAGCTGGGCGTTTCGATCTCAATGGACGATTTCGGAACAGGCTATTCTTCCCTTTCTTCGCTGAAGATACTGCCGATAGATATTCTTAAAATAGACCGCAGTCTGGTGTACGACATCGAGACCAACGATACCGCCCGCTGCATAACAAAGGCTATCGTTGAAATGGGCAAGGCGCTGAAGCTTACAGTGCTTGCCGAGGGGGTCGAGACTGAAAGCCAGAGGGCAATACTTGAAGAACTCGGCTGCGATATAGCGCAGGGCTTCCTGTACAGCAGACCGCAGCCTGCCGCCATTATCGAAAGGGAATTTCTCATACCCGCCGCCGAAAAGAAAAATCAGGCGGAGAAGGAGCAGAAATGAACCGACAACATCAACTGCGCGTAGCCGCCATACACGATATGTCAGGCTACGGGCGCTGTTCACTGGCAGTTATACTTCCTGTCCTCAGCACTATGGGGATACAGTGCTGTCCCGTTCCCACCGCCGTTTTGTCCACTCATACAGGCGGCTTTGAGGACGTGGTGATAAAGGACCTCACCGACTACATCAGCCCAACCCTCGCTCAGTACAAAAAGCTGGGGATAACCTTTGACGCGGTTTATAGCGGCTTTCTCGCCTCAACGGAGCAGATAGACCACTGTCTTGACTTTTTCAGGGAATACAAGGACAGCCTTAAGGTAGTGGACACCGTAATGGGCGACCACGGCAAGCCTTACCGCACCTGCACTCCTGAGCTTTGCAAGCGAATGGGTGAGCTTGTGAACGTTGCCGACGTGATAACCCCGAACCTCACCGAAGCGGCAATGCTTTTAGGGGAGAAATATCCCGTGGAGCTTACCGCCGCCGCTGCAAGGAGCTGGCTCGCCCGCCTTTGCGAGCGGGTAAACGTTGCGGTGATAACAGGCGTTCCCCTTGCAGACGGCGTTATCGCCAATATCGGCTGCGACCGTGAGCAGGGCGGGTTCTGGCGTGTGGACTGCGACTACGTCCCCGCAAGCTATCCGGGAACAGGCGACATCTTCGCAGGCGTACTGACAGGCGGTCTGTTGAAAGGCGACAGCCTGCCCATAGCTATGGACAGAGCCACCACCTTCACACAAATCGCAATAAAAAACACATACAGCTACGGTCTGGAGCCCAGAGGCGGCGTAATGTTCGAGCCGTCCCTAAGCTGGCTAATAAACGGTAATTCAACCTGCGGGTTCAGGAAACTGTAAAACAGACGGGTGCGGGGACCCTGCCTTTACCGCTGGGGAAAACCTTTCTGAAGAAAGGTTATTCCCCAGACCCCTTTCCAAAGACTTTTAATGATTTTTTTAAAGGGGGCTTCAGCCCCCTTTAAAAAAATAGTCAGAAGTTTTAGGGAGAGGGTTTGGGGGAGACCCTTTTCCAAAAGGGTCTCCCCCAATGGTACAGTGAGAGTTCCGCACCGTCTGTTTTGCCAGTCCCGATTGTTAAAATTGCAAAAAACCTATTAACCGACTTTGAAAATCCTATAAATTTTCAACAAAATGCAAGATTTAAATAAAAAACTTGCAAAAATCTATTGACAAAATCCGCCTTGGCGATTATAATATGAACATAAAGCAAAGGAGCTTTTGTACACCCGTGTTGTGCGGGGAGACAAAAGCTCCTTTTCGTTATTCAGGCTTTAAAAAGAGAAAGGGGCAATCACTTTGGACACATTTATGACTTTAATGGCTGAAGGTGCAGCTGACGACGTCACGACGGCGGTCAACACCACCATATTCGGCACGGAGGGCGTCTGGTTCCTGATAGGAGCGGCGCTGGTATTCTTTATGCAGTGCGGCTTTGCGATGGTAGAGAGCGGTTTCACCAGAGCAAAGAACGCAGGCAACATTATAATGAAGAACCTTATGGACTTCTGCATAGGCACGGTAATGTTCACACTGCTGGGCTTCGGGCTTATGTGCGGCGAGGACGCACTGGGCGGATTTCTGGGACTTCCCACGCTGGGGATATTCACCGACTTCGCCAACTTCCCTTGGCACAACTTCGTATTCAACCTTGTGTTCTGCGCTACCGCCGCAACGATAGTTTCAGGCGCGATGGCTGAAAGAACCAAGTTTTCCACCTACTGCATCTATTCAGGCATAATCAGCCTTGTTATCTATCCTATCGAGGCGCACTGGATCTGGGGCGGCGGCTGGCTGGCACAGCTGGGCTTCGTTGATTTCGCAGGCTCTACCGCAATACATATGGTCGGCGGTATTGCGGCGTTCATCGGTGCGGCTATGGAAGGCGCCCGTATCGGCAAGTTCACCAAAGACGGCAAGCCTAAGGCTATCCTCGGTCACTCCATGACTTTGGGCGCACTTGGTGTGTTCATTCTCTGGTTCGGCTGGTACGGCTTCAACGGCGCTGCCGCAGGGAACACCGATTACCTCGGACAGATATTCCTTACAACTACAATAGCTCCCGCAGTAGCTACCTGCACCACAATGCTGTTCACCTGGATAAAGAACGGCAAGCCCGATGTTTCAATGTCGCTTAACGGCTCGCTGGCAGGTCTTGTTGCAATAACCGCCCCCTGCGCAGATGTTGACGCTCTGGGCTCCGCAATAATCGGTATCGTTGCAGGACTTCTGGTATGCTTCGGCGTATGGCTGCTTGATTACAAGCTGAAGGTAGACGACCCTGTGGGCGCAGTTGCAGTTCACTGCTTCAACGGTATCTGGGGTACTCTTGCGGTAGGACTTTTCGCCACGGGCAAGGGTCAGGACGGAATAACGGGCCTGTTCTACGGCGGCGGTTTCAAACAGCTTGGAATACAGGCTCTCGGCTTTGTGACCGTAGCGGCTTGGGCGGCTGTTACCTGCTTTGTACTGTTCTTCGTACTTAAAAAGACTATCGGTCTGCGTGTTTCCAGACATGAGGAGATCGTGGGACTTGACTCTACCGAACACGGTCTGCTGTCCTCTTACGCCGACTTCATTCCTATGATGCACGTTGAGGGTACCGTTGAGGAAAACGAGCATGAGGTAATGACCATAAACGCAGGCGTTGAAAACGCCGTTCCTGTTGAGCATAAGCCTGCTGATAAAGCTCCCGCAGGTGACGTGAAGATGACAAAGGTGGAGATAATCACCAAGCTGGAGCGTTTCGAGGCTCTCAAAAACGCTTTGTCCAATATAGGAATTACAGGTATGACCGTCACCAACACAATGGGCTGCGGTATGCAGAAAGGCTCTACCGAGTTCTACCGTGGCGTTCCTATGGAACCCAGACTCCTGCCTAAGGTAAAGGTTGAGGTAGTAGTTTGCAAGGTGCCTGTTGAAAAGGTTATCCAGGCGGCAAAGAACGCCCTCTACACAGGCAAGATAGGCGACGGCAAGATATTCGTCTACGATGTTGAGAACGTCCTCAAGGTAAGAACAGGCGAGGAAGGCTACGACGCATTGCAGGACAACGAGTAAATTTGTATTTGATCCTCCGAGCATAGGTTATAAAAGAAAGGGCGACCGCAGCAGCGGCCGCTTTTTTCTTAAATTTCGGAGGGAAAGAGAGGTTTGGAGAGGAAACCGTCAGGGTCTCCTCTCCATTTCGATCAGCGACTGCCGCAGGCAGTCAGGGCGACCGAAATATCGGCCGCTTTTTTCTGTTTCAACATTCAATCTTTTATAAATTTCCTGTCGCTTTCGGGAACGCCCTGTTCGTCCGAAACATACCTTTCCACCCGCATATGCAGGTCGTATTTTTCCCTCAGCTCCGCTATCGTTTGCATCATCGGCGAGGCGTGGTGCAGGTCCAGCGAACGCTGATCCTGCCACTTGTCTATCAGCAATACCGTTTCATCGTCCGCCATGGGGAAAAAGTAATCATAGCCCAGATTTCCCTCCTCGGCACGGATTTTATCCGCCGTTCCCGACGAGGTCATTTCCTCGGCAAATTTCCTTGCGTTCCCGTTTTTCCCGCTGTAATAAATATTTATCGTGACTGCCATAACCTATCCTCCTTGTATATTCGGATTTTAACATATCCGTAAAATAAAGTCAACCTTGCAGACCCTTTACAAATCCCAAAAAGTATGCTAAAATATATCCATCTATCGAATTAAAGAAAGCTGGAACAAAAATAGAACTGAACATCGTACTTGTAGAGCCCCGGATACCGCAGAACACAGGGAACATCGCCCGCACCTGCGCAGTGACGGGCGCAAGACTTCATCTGATAAAGCCTATGGGATTTTCGGTGGACGACAGGAAGCTGAAACACGCAGGGCTGGACTACTGGCATTTTTTAGACATAACCTACTACAACGGCTTAAAGGATTTTTTCGCAAGGACTGAGGGGGAATATTTCTACTTCTCCACCAAAGCGGTGAATACGTATTGTGACGTGAAATATCCCGACAAAGCCTACCTCCTTTTCGGCAGGGAGGACAGGGGACTGCCTGAAGAACTGCTTTTCGCAAATAAGGAGCGCTGCGTTCGCATACCTATGATAGACGAGGCGAGGAGCCTTAATTTATCCAACAGCGTTGCCATAGGGGCGTACGAAGTCCTGCGCCAGTGGGGTTTTCCCCGGTTGAAAAATAAAGGGAGCCTTACAAAATACGTCTGGACAGACGCAAACAATATATAGAACAAAAGAAAGGAAACAACGCTATGCCAAAGGTAAAAATAATCACGGACAGCGGCTGCGACATCTCCAAGGAGGACGAGGCACGCTACAATATCGACATTATGAGCTTTGAGGTAACTCTGGGCGATCGGACGCTTATCGAGCGCCAGACCGTCACAAATCACGAGTTTTACGACCTTATCGACAAATCCGAATTTCTCCCCAAAACGAGCCAGATAACCGTTTTCCGCTTTGAGGAAAAGTTTAAGGAATGTGCGGCGGAGGGCTGGGAGGACGTTATCGTTGTGCTGATAAACTCCACAGGCTCCCAGACCTACGAAAACGCGGTGCAGGCGGAAAAGAACCTGCGTGAAAGCGGCGCTCTCGGCGAAACGAAGATCCACGTAGTTGACAGCCACTGTTATTCTCTGGGCTACGGCTATCCCGTCGTGGAAGGAGCAAAAAAGCTGGAGGCGGGCGCAAGCTGTGAAATGGTTCTCGGCTTTATGGAGGACTGGTTCAACTGCTGCGAGATATACATAATCGGCTTTAACCTGCGGCATATGAAAAAGTCGGGTAGAATAAGCGCGGCGGCGGCATTTTTAGGCGAAATGCTGGCGCTGAAGCCTGTTATTTCCCTTATCGACGGGGAAAGCAAGGTTGTGAAGAAGTGCAGGGGCGAAAAGCCCGCAGTGCTTGCGGCGGTGGACTACATCTACGAGCAGATGATACCCGAAACTCCGTGGCATATCCTCACCACCACCGCCCCCGATATGGAGGAGCTTTTCAGAAAAACTATGGCGAAAAAATGCGGCAGGGATCTTGTTATGCAGGAGGAATGCGGCTATGTCGTTGCCAGCAACGCAGGACCTAAGTTTATCGGAGTTATTATCAAGGGGAAACCCAGGAGATAAAAGGGATAGGAAGATAAATCGAAATTTACTGGAGGAAAAGTTTGAAAAATAAGATCATATACTGCCTGAATTTTCTTTGGACAAGTTTTATCGCATTTTCATTTCCTATTTGTTTTGGTTGGATTTTTCTTGATATAACCGGACATTCTAAAGGTTATAGTTATGATTTAGGTTCAGAAAAAGATGTTTCCATTCTATTAGGGTGTATTGAACTTCTAATATGGATCGCTTTGGCATTACCTTCAAATATCTATATCTTTCGTAAAACTATGAAAAAAGGAAAGCTGTATTTACTGCTGCCTATTGCATTGTACATAATTCTTGCTATCATATGTATTTTTATTACAGGCGGTTGGGCTGAATATTCAAAAGGTGTTTTCAATATATAAATTCCCGTTTATCTACCCCCGATCCACCCCCCACACCCAACACAAAGCAGACGCCCCGTCTGCTTTTACTTTTTTATCCGTCCTATCAAAATTCGCTTATTTTTCAAAATTTTACCTGAAATCCTCTTGAAATAAGTACAAATTTCTGTTACAATAGTATAAGCGCTAATTATTATTTTTTCATAAAAGGAAGGTACTGAAAATGAGCAAGCTCAACAAGAAAAACGTAGAAGACATCAATGTAAAGGGCAGATACGTACTTGTCCGCGTGGACTTCAACGTGCCCCTGAAGGACGGCGTTATCACCAACGATAACAGAATCGTCGCCGCACTCCCCACCATCAACAAGCTGGTTGAAAACGGAGCGAGGATAGTTCTCTGCTCTCACCTCGGCAAGCCCAAGAACGGTCCTGAGGACAAATTCTCCCTCAAGCCCGCCGCTGACAGACTGGCTGAGCTGGTAAACACCAAGGTGACCTTCGCCAAGGACGACACAGTTGTAGGCGAAAACGCAAAGAAGGCAGTTGCCGAAATGCAGGACGGCGAGATAGTCGTTCTTGAAAACACCCGTTTCCGTGGAAATGAAGAGACCAAGAACGGCGAAGAATTTTCCAAGGAGCTGGGCGACCTGGTACACAACGAAGTGTTCGTTATGGACGCATTCGGTTCTGCTCACAGAGCTCACGCGTCGACCGCGGGCGTTGCAAAATTCGTCAAGGAGACCGCTGTTGGCTACCTGATGAACAAGGAAATAGAATTTCTCGGCAACGCAGTCGAAAACCCCGTTCGTCCTTTCGTAGCGATTCTCGGCGGCGCAAAGGTAGCAGACAAGCTGAACGTTATCTCCAACCTGTTGGAAAAGTGCGATACTCTCATCATAGGCGGCGGTATGGCTTACACCTTCCTGAAGGCTCAGGGCTGCGAGATAGGAACTTCTCTTGTTGACGACGAAAAGCTGGATTACTGCAAGGAAATGATAGAAAAGGCAAAGACCCTCGGCAAAAAGCTGCTCCTGCCTGTTGACGCCACTATCGCAAAAGCGTTCCCCGACCCTATTGACGCAGAAATAGAGGTTTCAGTGGTAGACGCTGACAAGATCCCCGCAGATATGATGGGACTTGATATCGGCCCCAAGACTATGGAGCTGTTCGCAAACGAAGTAAAGAACGCCAAGACCGTTGTATGGAACGGACCTATGGGCGTATTTGAGAACCCTGTTCTCGCAAAGGGAACTATCGCCGTTGCACAGGCGCTTGCTGACACAGACGCTACCACCGTTATCGGCGGCGGCGACAGTGCGGCTGCCGTTATGCAGCTTGGCTTTGCCGACAAGATGAGCCACATCTCCACAGGCGGCGGTGCGTCTCTTGAATACCTTGAGGGCAAGGTCCTCCCCGGTATCGCCGTTGTAGAGGATAAGTAAACAAATATGATACCTGACTTAACAGCCTTCAGCGGGAAGCTTTTCCCGCTGAAAAGCTGTCAGCTTCCGCCGCTTGGGCGGGCGTTTATGTCAGGCTTCGGCGGGCAAAACCGCCTTTCTGCGTTGTTATGTTCTGAAATGTTTACCGAAAGGAGCTTTCGTTATGGAAAAAATAGATGAAATACTTGATAAGGAAATAGGCATACTTTGCTCCTGCACTATCAGTAATGGTGAGCTTGCCCGCTGTGCTGTGATAGACAGCGAGATATGGGAAGGCTTTATGGACGGTACCGTGCTGCGTGATACAAGATGGGACAAGGCGCTTTTTGAACGCGACTTCATGGATAATGCCGTATTTAAGAACATGAGCATGAAAAACGCATGGTTCCATCTGACAAACCTGAAAAACTCCACCGTTTCCAATCTTTCCATGGAAGGCAGCAAATTCACCGATATGACCATGTCAAAGTGCCTTATCGAGCGCTGTGATGTGAAAAATACGAAGATAGTCAGCTCAGACCTGAAAGGCGTGGAGATATCCGACTGCGGATATGACGATATGACTATCGAGGGCGTTCCCGTGAGAAAGCTGATAGAAGCATACAATCAGCTGAACCCCGACAACCCCCTTATAACCAACGAGAATAAGTAAAAGGAGGAAGCGTTTATACGCTGACAGATATGAATAAAGCACTGAGAAAAGCCGTTATCGCAGGCAACTGGAAAATGAACAAAACGAGACCCGAGGCAAAAGAGCTTATCGAGGCGATGAAGCCTCTTGTAGCCGACGCAGGCTGCGAAGTAGTTATCTGCGTGCCCTACACCAATCTTGAAACTGCTCTTTCCCTCACCGAGGGGACAAACATAAAGGTGGGAGCTGAGAACTGCCACTTTGAAAAATCAGGCGCATTCACAGGCGAAATTTCTGCTGATATGCTCACTGAAATGGGCGTTGAATACGTTATAATCGGTCACAGCGAGCGCAGACAGTATTTCGGCGAGACCGACGAAACTGTTAATAAGAGAACAAAAGCCGCTCTTGCCGCAGGGCTGAAGCCTATCGTTTGCGTAGGCGAGCTTTTGTGGGAGCGTGAATGCAACATCACCGAAGAGGTGGTAGGACGTCAGATAAAGCTGGACTTCTTTGACGTTTCCGCCGAGGATATGAAAAAGTGCGTCATCGCATACGAACCCGTATGGGCAATAGGAACGGGCAAGACCGCTACCGCAGAGCAGGCTGAAGAGGTATGCGCCTTTATCCGTGAAAAGCTGGCGGCTCTTTATGGAAAGGAAGTGGCAGACGCAGTTTCCATTCAGTACGGCGGCTCTATGAACGCAGGAAATGCGGCTGAACTGCTTGCCAAGGAGAACATAGACGGCGGACTTATCGGCGGCGCAAGCCTGAAGGCTCCCGACTTTGCCACTATCGTAAAGGCGGCGTCATAAAAGGATACAAAGGGGCATACGCCCCTTTATTTCTGATAAAAAGAACAATAGGAGAAAATATATGAAAGCAAAAAAACCTATCCTGCTTGTGGTAATGGACGGCGTTGGCTTTTCAAAGACGGGTCTTGGCGACGCCGTCACACTTGCCAATACCCCTACCCTTGACTGGATGCTGAAAAACTGCCCCAACACTCGCTTAAAGGCTCACGGCGGAGCAGTGGGACTTCCCACCGACGACGATATGGGCAACAGCGAGGTGGGACACAACGCCATTGGCTGCGGACAGATATACTCCCAAGGCGCAAAGCTGGTTAATGAGTCTATCGAAAGCGGCAAAATGTACGATTCCGAAAGCTGGCAGGAGGTAGTTGGCAACGTAAAGCAAAACGATTCTACTCTCCACTTTATCGGACTTCTCTCCGACGGCAACGTACATTCCAACATCTCTCACCTGCTGAATATGCTTGAAAGAGCCAAAAAGGACGGAGTGAAAAAAGCCCGCGTACATATCCTGCTGGACGGACGTGACGTTCCCGCCACCAGCGCCCTGACTTACGTCGAGCAGCTTGAAAACAAGCTGTCTGAGCTTAACAGCGCAGATTTTGACGGAAAGATAGCCAGCGGCGGCGGCAGAATGAAGGTCACCATGGACCGCTATCAGGCTGACTGGAAAATGGTAGAGCTGGGCTGGAACACCCACGTCAAAGGTGAGGGCAGGCAGTTTGATTCCGCCGCCAAAGCGATAGAAACATACCGCGCTGAGAACGAGGGCGTTATCGACCAGGATCTCCCCGCATTCGTTATTGCGGAAAACGGCGAGCCTGTTGGAAAGATAAACCCCAAGGACAGCGTAGTTTTGTTCAATTTCAGAGGGGACAGAGCGATAGAGCTTTCCATGGCGTTTGACGATGAAGTATTCACCCACTTTGACAGAGGCGAAAAGTTAGACGTTGTATATGCGGGAATGTTACAGTACGACGGCGACCTGAAATTGCCTAAGCGCTATCTTGTAAATCCCCCCGAAATAAAGAATACACTCTCTGAATTGCTTGTTGCCAACGGCTACAAGCAGTACGCTGTTTCCGAAACTCAGAAGTACGGTCACGTCACCTACTTCTGGAACGGCAACAGAAGCGCAAAATTCAGCGACGAGCTTGAAACATTCAAGGAGATACCCTCCGACAAGGTCAGCTTCGACCAGCGCCCTTGGATGAAATCCGCCGAGATAACCGACGACCTGATAGAAGTGATAAAAAGCGGCGAATATGACTTTATCCGCTGCAACTTCCCCAACGGCGATATGGTTGGACACACGGGAAGTCTTGACAGCACTATAATCGGCGTGGAAAGCGTTGATCTGGGACTTACAAGGCTGAAAGCAGTGTGCGACGAGTGTGGAGTTACAATGCTCGTCACCGCCGACCACGGCAACGCGGACGAGATGCTTGAAAAGAACAAGAAGGGCGAGATAGCCGTAAGGACCGCGCACTCTCTGAACCCTGTTCCCTTCATCATCTACGACAAGGACGTGCATTACGAGATAAAGCCATCTGACAGCTACGGGCTTGCAAATATCGCGCCCACCGTTGCGAAAATGTTCGGACTTACCGCTCCCGATTGCTGGGAAGAAGCTATGATATGAGCTATAAACGCCGTTCTCCTTATGTGAGAACGGCGTTTTATTGCTTTTTATCTAATATTTCAGAGGCTTGATTTGTATAATATGTTCAATATGCTGTAAAAAACGAAAAAAATTTTATCATTTTACTGTTGTAAAAAACAAAAAAATGTATTATAATATATGGTGTATAATTATCTGAAAAATTTGACGAAGGGCGGGAGCAGCTTCTATGAGTGAAGATATAAAAGGGATACTGCTTGATAAGCTACCCCTTAATGAAATGAATACCGCGTTTATGCGGAAGCTGGAGCAGTTCGGCTGCGTCATTTCCATGGACGAGCAGGGAAACGACAAGTACGGCAAGGCTCAGCTTGCGTTGGTAAACGTCATGTCGGAAAAGAAAAACCCTTCCGTGCTGGTTATCACAAAGCCGAAGCTCATGTATGCGTGGTATAAAGCATTTATCACGGGAATAGGCGCGGATTTCAAGTTCATAACCTCCGACGAGCGCAGTATAAATCATTTTGCAAAGGGACTTGCCAACCTCTACATAACCAATGATGAGGCGGGCGCAAATCCTATCTTTGAACGTATACGCGAAGCAGGGCTTGTATGGGATCTGGTCATAATCGACGGCGCCCTTTCAAGCGGAGGGATCAATACCGACGGGATACTTGAAGGCTTTGACTTCAAAACTCAGCTTCTGGCTGTGTTCGCACCTTATATAAAGGCGGAGCGCGACGCTGCTGAGCGTTTGTCCGAGTTCCCGAAAAAGTTTCTTGCGGACGCTGCGAAGGCGGATTATTTCAAGGAGCACCATCCTGACGAAAGCATAGTGAATTTTACTTTGTCAACGCCTTTCATGCGCTATTACGGAAGAGAGAACCTTACTCCCCCGAAAATAAAGACCGTTAAGTACACCGTTGCAGACGACATACTGAAGGAACGCGCAAAGCTCAGCCGCGCGCCTGTTTACAGTTCAGGCGGAAATATTTTTGAGGAACTTACGCTTGATATGCGCAAGGTTTATATAGCTGAGCATTATGACGACGAAAGGGTAAATCTGCTGAGGGAATACGACTCCAAGCTGAACGCGTATCTCACTGAGGTGGAAAAGCTGCTGGAAGACCCGGACAGCAGGATAATAACCTATTTTTCATCAGAAAAGACGCTTGAATATATCTATAAAATACTTTCCTCATCTCTTGTGGGGCTGGGAAAGGTATTATACGTCAGAAAAAGCGGTCTTTACGGCATAGACGATACGCTCAGGTGCTTTAAAGCAAGCACTGAGAACAATATCCGCATAGTGCTGTCTTTGGATAATCAGGACGAGGAGTGCGACGCCGTTGAAAAGATCACTCATGTTGTAAACTATGAGCTTCCCGACAACCCGCTGACGCTTCACAGAAGATATAAGCAGGGCGGATACGGCGGATTTGAAGACCCCGAATTTATCATTTTCAGAGACGAGACCGACCAGTTCGACGGCAGGATACTTTGCGGAAGCCTTGCTCTTAACTTCTGCGACGGCTTCAGCTATGACATTCCGGGAAGAAATATTTACCTGTTTGTTGACGGATTGGAAAAAATGCTGGCGGAAATGATATGCGAGCTTGAGGATATCGACAAGATAAGCGACGCCGAACTTTCAAAGCTTATCGCAAAGTATAACCTGCAAACCACTCCCGACAGAGCGAAGCTGGCGCTGAGCTACGGAAGGGACTCTGTGAAAATGGCGTTTGATATTTCAGGCGAATGGACCAAAGCCAAGATAGCCGATATAATCGCAAAGAAACTGGCTGTTTTCCGCGAGAGCTGCTGCTACCTTGATCTGGGCGGCGTTCTTACCGCTGTTAAATACGACCCCGCAGGCAGTCCCGAATATGCCGCCTACGCTGAGGAAAACGCTCACGGAGCGCTTGTTTCCCTGAGAGATAAGGCTCGCGGAGTGCTTGACGCCTGCCATAACGCCGCCGACTGCATGCAGCTTCTTCATACCGCAGATGAAAACGACCGCTCAATGGTTTACTACTGCGCATGGCGCTACCTTATGGAGAAGCACGGCTTGAAGCATGACTATACAGAATTTCTTGAAGCTTTTTATGAGGAGTTGATCTGATGCCGAGGGAAGAAAACGTACTGAGCCTGATAGGCGACTTTTATCAGGCTCACACAGCAGGCAACGCCGAAGCCCGCGACGAGGCGCTGAACAAGATACAGCGTCTTGCCTATTCAGGCGAGACGGACGGCAAGCCTTTTATCGAGTATTATAACGATATTTTCAGCGGAAGGACCGGCTTTAACGCAAGGATAAACACCGAGGACTATCCTAAGGAAAGTATTATCCGCGAGCTGTTTCAGAACGCCATGGGCTGTCATTATATCAGCAGCGACATAAAGATCGTGGCTGATTTCAAGGAAAACGACACCCTTATCCTCTCCTACAACGAGGTCGGTTTCTCAATGGAGGACGTGCTTTATTATTTCGGCTTCGGAATGAATAACGGCGACACCACCAGAGAAGGCCGTTTCGGCATAGGCGCAAAGAGCGTGTTCCTGAACGTTCAGTCTTTGTCCGTCCGTTCCAACCGTTTCAGCTTCACCATTGAAAACGAGAACGGAAATAAGCTGCACCTTTCCGCCTTTGACCTTGAGGCTCAGCAGTTCAAGGGAACGACTATCACCCTGAAGCTCGACCATACCGAGTATGAGCGCATAAAGGACAATTTCCATACTCTGACCGAGAAAAAAGGCGATTATCTCAACATGGTAGAGCTTTGCTTCGCCTTTAACCGCAAAAAGGTTATGAACGGCGAGGACGGCGAGGCGGAAAACCCCAAGCGCACCCTGAACGTCGCTGTCATGGAAAACGGAAAGCCTACCGACATTTACCGCGTCCAGCTTTATTCCAAGGACGAGAACGACACTCCCAAGATACGTTTCTATCATAACAACAAGAGCCTTGTCGACTTTTTGTGCTATGAAAACGAAGGCTTTGTGTATCTTGTTCCGTTCGCAGTGGCAAATACCAAGAGAGCAAGCGTAATAAGCCTTTTGCTCAGCAAATACAACTACTTTTCGACCTATGAGCTGACAGGCTACATAGGCGCGGGAAAAGACAATGTGGTTGACGAAAAGCTTTCGGCTTTCTTTGTGAGCGTACCTAATACCTGTGTTACAAACAGCCGTACAGGTATACGCTTCGACTGCGAGGAAAAGGTGTACGGCGCCCTTCAGCGTGATGTAAGCACCATTCTTCATGAGTATAAAAAGTATTTCATACTGGACGTTGTTCCCGCGCAGGAAGGCGAAGGCTGCGTCCTGCGCCCCAGATCCTACGCTTTTGAGTTTTTCAACAGCTATATGAAAACCAGCCGCTATGCGGACAAGGTAAAGGATATCTTCATTTCGGGAATATCACTTCAGTTCCCCGGAGAAGCAGAGCCTGCGCCTTATGATGAGATAAAAGCCAACGCCTTTAAGGCGACCTCTTCGGGCGTCACCAAGGAATATCACGACAGCGGCGAAGCTGCCGATGAGCTTATTGTAAAGCGCCTTGAAAAGATGAAGGACGGTCTTGCCGAGGGCGAGGAGTCCGCGATATATTCAGGATACGAGTGGGAAAACGAAGACGGTACCATAGCGGGAAGAAATTACTGCTACGAGATACACCGCGGCGGAAAAATCTATAAACTGTTCCCCGCGCCCGACGGTTCGCCTACGGACTATGAGCTTTATACAGGATTTTCCAGCGTTCTGGGTCACTATCTTCCCACTTTGCTTGTGGACGACTGCGTTACCGACGAAGACGCATTGGAAAAGATATTCTCTCTGTTTGACGAGGCTTCGGGCGAAAATTATACTCTCGCCATGAAGTATTACCGTATCCATTATGAAAGCGGCGGAGAAAAATATTCCTTCGAGATCTCAAAGATCCATGTAAATAACATCAAGAACGCCATAGACACGGTAAAAAGACGTGAAAAACGCTTCCTGAGCCATCAGAACTATCAGGAAGTGGAAAGCCTTATGATGAATTCCTTCACGCAGGGCAAGGACACTATGAGCTTCCTGCGTCTTATCCGCGAACAGGGCGGCGAGATCGGCTTCACTCTCGACTTCAACAAGAAGTACCGTTTCCTTGTTTACGGAAAGCAGTTCATGATCCCCGGCTCTATCACTAATAATGACCTTATCGAGATAGTCGGCGACGTAAACGCCTTGATGGAGTCGGGCGTAATGAAGGACAGAATTTTCGACTTCGGATATTCCAAATCGCGTTACAGCTTCGACGTTGATATGGTGGCAGAGCTGCTGATGGACTATGCCTCATATAAAGAAACTTCGGACATCATGAATAATTTGTATACCACAAACCTGCGCTTTGACGGCGTAGCGTTCCTGAAGGACGACGACAAGGTGGTATGCGTGAAGCATTTCGGTCAGCCTATCACCGAGGACGAGCGCAAGGCTGCGAAAAAATACGTTATACTTCGCGATGACCTTAACAAGACCGAGTTCGCCCTTATGGTGGAATATATCATCGCAGGCAGCGGACTTGGGATACTCTCTTATTTCTTCAACAGAATCAAGGATCCTAACCGCATAATCCCAGATCAGCTCCCGCTGAAGTACAGAAGAACTCCTATCCTTTCCAAAGAGGAATTTGCATATGTGCGTGAGCTTTATACTTCCATTCGTGAGGAAAGCGAGCTTGCGGGATATAAGAACTACTTTGCAAAGGACATCAACGGTCGTCTTTACGGCTACGGCACCTGCTGCGCATTCTGCGGAGAGAGCGGTCACGACATAAATTCCTACGACCTTATGGACTTCTCCACCGACGTAATGACAGAGGAAGGCGAACGCCGCTTCACATTTACCATGTACTTGTGCCGCAATCATATCGCCGCGTCTCAGGGCTGGCTCATAAAAGAGCTTTCTATCGGCGGTATGGATCCGTTCACATGGCTCGCCGAGCTGTCTCAGGCTGAGTCTGTTCCTCCTGAGTTTTTTATATGCTCGCTGAAATACGAGCCTCATATGGTTTACGACATCACCTCTGACTCTTCCAGCAGAAGCGCGGATATCGTTTCGGCAGGCGTAAAGACGCTGAACTTCCGCCTTACTCCTCTTATGGCTGCGAAGTGGGTCATCGACAATCAGAAGTAAAGGCAGTATTGCTGAAGCGACAGATGGTTGCTATGCAAACGATTTGCCTGATTTAGCAAATGTAGTATATCAAATTTAAAAACAACACAATATCTTGTAAAATTCTAAAGAACTTCCAAATTGGAAGTTCTTTTTTTGTGCAAATAATACAAAAAACAGGCCGAAATTTTTTCGCTTTTTTCTTTATAATATCAGCGTTTAAAGGTTGATTTTTGCTTTGCGGTGGTGTATAATCTACTTAAGTGACCAAATAGCCACTTTTGTGTCTTATACACCACAAAAAACCACCACATGAATTTCACCGAAAGGAGATGACAAGAATGCGGGGCGAATTTAAAAGCACCCTTGATGCAAAAGGCAGAATGAATTTCCCCATAAAGCTCCGCGAAGAGCTGGGAAGCTCTTTTGTCATCTCCAAAACTATCGGTGAGCATTGTATCAAGGTCTATTCCACCGAGGACTGGGAAGCCCTTGTAAAATCCATACGCAGCAAGCCTCAGGTAAGGACCGCCGAGATCCAGCGCTTTATTTTCGGAAGCGCCTTTGAAGTCGAACCTGACAAGCAGGGAAGAGTCCTTATTCCCGCTCCTTTGCGTGAATATGCGGGGCTTCAGACGGAAATAGTTATCGTAGGGCTTGAAGGCAAGGCGGAAATATGGGATAAACAGAAGTGGGACAGCTTCAACCAGTCGCTGGATATGAAGGGACTTATGGAAGCGGCTATGGAGTTGGAGATATAACATGGAGTTCTCACATAAGTCCGTACTGCTTGATGAGTGCATAGAGGGCTTGAACATAAGACCCGACGGGACATATATAGACTGCACCACAGGCGGCGGCGGACATAGTCTTGAGATAGCGAAAAGGCTCAGCGGCGGTAAGCTCATCTGCTTCGACCGCGACAAGGAAGCCATTGAAGCGGCAAAAAAACGGCTCGAGGGCTATTCGCCCATTTTCGCAACACGCAACTTTGCGCAAATGAGCGAAGCCCTCGGCGAACTCAACATAGATAAAGCGGACGGCATACTGATGGATCTGGGCGTAAGCTCCTATCAGCTCGACAACAGGGAAAGAGGCTTTTCCTACCACGACGATGCGCCGCTGGATATGAGAATGAGCGGCGAGGGGCTGAGCGCCAGAGACGTGGTAAACGACTACGACGAAAAAAGGCTCACGGAAATACTCTATGTTTACGGCGAGGAAAAATACGCCGCGGGAATAGTAAAAGGCATAGTTAAAGCAAGGCAGGAAGCTCCCATAGAAACCACTGCGCAGCTTGCGGAAATAATACGGACTCATGTCCCCGCAAAGGTGAGAAACGAGAAAAATCCCTGCCGAAAAACCTTTCAGGCGATAAGAATTGAAGTGAACAGCGAGCTTGATTCGCTTAAAAAGGGGATAGCGGACGGTTTTGAGCTGCTTGACAGCGGCGGCAGGATGGCGATAATCACTTTTCACTCCCTTGAGGACAGGATAGTAAAAAACGCCTTCCGCGAGTACTGCACAGGCTGCACATGCCCGCCCGAATTTCCCGTTTGCGTATGCGGGAAGAAGCCGAGAGCGGTCCTGATAAACAAAAAGCCCATAGAGGCGTCGGCTGAGGAGCTTCGGGACAACCCGCGAAGCCGCAGCGCAAAGCTGAGGATACTTGAAAAGCTGTAAGCTTTTGCTTTTACAGAGGAAGATAAACGAAAGGATATGAAAAAATGTACGCATACAACAGAGGCAGCGCGGCATATGACATTTCCAGATTTGATACGGACGAAAACGCCGTCCGCAAACCGAGAGAAAATTCCGCAAGCAATATAAAAGTCCATAAGACGTCTGTTGCGAAAACAGGCAACTGGTTCAAGACCGTTGTTTTCGTCGCCTTCGCGGCTATGCTTGCATTTGCCGTTGTAGGAAGCAAAGCCGCCATCTCCGAGGTGTGCGCACAGATAAGCGATCAGAACCAAAGGCTTGAGGAAGCGCAGAGCGAAAATATCCGCCTTCAGTCAAAGCTTGACGGTATGGTAACGCTGAGCCGTGTGGAAGATGTAGCGGTAAATCAGCTCGGGCTTCAGAAAACAACGAAAAATCAGGTACATTATATCTCCGTTTATGACCGCACGATGGTACAGGTAGCAGAAAAAGACGAAAACGTTTTTGAAACGCTTATGGACTGGATCGACGGCACGGCGGAATATTTGGGATTTTAGGACAATATAATATCATCAGGACAAGAAACCGGGTCGGGGTCATGCTCCGACATCGGTTTCAGTCGGTTTAAAGAGTACATTTGCAAAATCTGAGGAAAGGAAAAGCTGCGGAATAAACAGGTCCGAAGCTGATGGCTGAGAAAATGGCTGACGTTCCGACAAAGAAAATGAGCCGCCGCATTTACATCGGTGTTCTTGCGGTAGTGCTTATATTTGCGGCATACATATGCATAAACCTTTTTAACGTTTCCGTTATAAAATCCGAATACTACCGCTCCAAGGCGAACAGCCAGCAGCTCGACAGCTTTGTTATCAACGCCAACCGCGGCACTATATACGATTCCACGGGAAAGATCCTTGCGCAAAGCTCTACCGTCTGGGACGTCATCATAAATCCTCACGACATAAAGCAGTACAACGAGGACTCGCTTGAGCTTATTTGCCGCAAGCTGTCCAACATATGCATGGTCGATTACGACAAGCTTATAAAGGCGTGCGCGGATACCGACCTTCGCTATTACGTTGTAAAAAGAAAGGTAGACAAGGAAACCGCCGACGCGATAACTCAGTTCAGGATAGATAACGAGCTTGCCCGTTACAGCGTTTACACCGAGCCGAACACCAAGCGCGATTATCCCAACAATACCCTTGCCGCGTCGGTGATAGGCTTTACAAATTACGACGGAGACGGCGTTTACGGCGTTGAGGCGTATTATGACGAATATCTCCGCGGCATTGACGGAAAGGTAGTTACCGCCCGCGACGCGGGAGGAAGCGCGATGCCGTATCAGTACGAAACAAGATACGAAGCGCAGGACGGCGACAGCGTTTACCTTACGCTTGACGTAGTGCTTCAGCATTATCTTGAAAAAAATCTGGAAAACGTGCTGACGCAGCAGAACGTTCAGAACCGCGCATGCGGCATAATAATGAACGTGAACACAGGAGCTGTTCTGGCGATGGCGACCGCTCCGGGCTTTGACCTTAACGAGCCTGCTAAGCTGAGCGATTATTTTCAGACCCGCCTCGACCAATACAAAGAGTCTCTTACTGAAGAGGGCGGACATACCGAAGAAGAGATAGAAGAGCTTTTGGCAGACAGGGAAGCCGTTTACAGAGAGACACAGTGGAACAACAAAGCAATTTCCGAGCTTTACATACCCGGTTCGGTATTCAAAGTAGTCACAGCGGCCTCTGCGGTGGAGGAAGAAGTGGTAGCACCCGATACTGTAGTTGCCACATGCAGCGGCATAGCTACGGTAGCGGGAACAAATATCCACTGCTGGCGTTCATGGGGACACGGAACGATGACCCTTCAGGATGCGCTGATAAATTCCTGCAACCCTTCGTTTATAGCAATAGGGAATCTTCTGGGAGCAGATAATTTTTGCAGATACTTTGAAGCCTTCGGACTTACGGAAAAAACGGGAATAGATCTTCCCGGAGAAGCCACGCCGCTTTACGTTTCCCGTGACAATATGGGTCCCGTTGAGCTTGCAAGCTCCGCTTTCGGTCAGACGAACAAAATAACTCCCCTTCACATGATCACGGCTTACGCTGCGGCGGTGAACGGAGGCTATCTTGTAACGCCTCACGTCGTGGATAAGATCGTTGACGAGACAGGAAACGTGATAATGACCAACAGCACCGAGGTAAAGCGCCAGGTAGTGAGCGAGGAAACAAGCGCCACCATGCGCATGCTCCTTGAAAATGTCGTTGAAAGCAACGGCGGCGGAAACGCATACATGGCGGGTTACAGAATAGGCGGAAAGAGCGGAACATCTGAAAAACTGGACGAATATAACTCGGCGAATATGCGCTATGTGGGAAGTATGTGCTGCTTTACACCTGCGGACGACCCTGAGATAATCATGCTGGTAATGGTAGATGAACCGTATAACGGTCAGATATACGGAAGCGCGGTAGCTGCGCCCGTTATTTCGGCAGTATTCAGCGAGTGCCTTGAATATATGGGTATCTACGCACAGTATACCGCCGAAGAGCTTGCACAGCAGGATACGACAGTGCCTTACGTTATAGGAGGAACCAGCCTTTCCGCGATAACCACACTTAACACCTACGGATTAAAATACGAGATAGTTGGCAACGAAAACGGAACAGTAGTGAACACCGTTCCCGGCGCAGGCTATACGATACCCAAGGACGGAACCGTTATCGTATATATGGACGACGACAGCAACAAGCTCACCACCGTCGTTCCCAACGTAATAGGAATGACAGTTGAGCAGGCAAACGCCGCTATTACGGGAGCGGGGCTCAACATACGCCTTTCGGGCGGCGCAGTAGCAAACAGCGACGCAAAAGCCTCAATGCAGTCCGTAAGCGAAGGGACCACGGTAAACAAAGGCTCGATAGTTGAAGTAACGTTTATTGTAAACAACGAAACAGGCTGATAGACTATATTTCGACATTTTACAGGGCGGGGAGCCTATCTCTCCGCCCGTAAGTCATAACTTAGGACAAAAACGCCGCTTAATGAAAGGAGAAAAGCCATGCAGCTTTATGATATATGCCCTGAAGCTGAAAAGCAGGGCGTTCCCGACTGCGGGATACGTTCCGTTACCGATGACACAAGGCAGCTTCAGGCGGGCGACGTTTTCGTTTGCATAAAAGGGAACAGCTTCGACGGTCATTCCGCCGCGGCTGAAATGCTTGAAAAAGGCGCGGCAGCGGTAGTTGTGCAGAAGGACATCGGGCTTGAAAAGCAGATAATCGTCCCCGATACAAGAAAATATTACGCTCTCCTTGCGGCAAGATATTACGGCGAGCCGCAGAAAAAGCTGAAGATAATAGCGGTTACAGGCACCAACGGAAAGACGACGACAGCGCACGTTATACAGTTCATACTTCAGGACAACGGAAAGAAATGCGCCTGCTTCGGCACTACGGGAAACGACGTGTGCGGGAAGATATACGAGCCTGACGGCGCTATACCCACCACGCCCACGCCTATGGTACTTTTCGGGTATTTTGCCGAAGCAGTTCAAAACAGAGCGGAATATTGCGTGCTTGAGGCTTCGTCACAGGCGCTTTCCCAAAGCCGCCTTTACGGTATAGAGTTTGAGGTGGGTATATTTACAAATCTTACTCAGGATCACCTTGACGTTCACGGCACCATGGAAAATTATTACAAGGCGAAAAAACTGCTTTTTGAAAGCTGTAAAAAGGCTCTTGTATGTACCGACGACAAATACGGAAAAAGGCTGTACGACGAGCTTGACATTCCGAAAAGATCTTACAGTATCAACGACGCGGCGGATTATTACAGCGTAAACATAAAATGCGACGCGGCTTCCGTAAGCTACTGGTTCAGCAGCGCGGCGGACGAAAAATCCTTTCCCGTCAGATTTTCAATGCCGGGCAGGTTCAACGTTGCAAATTCGATAGCTTCTGCGGCTGCCTGCGCCGAAACGGGAATAAAAATAAACGACTGCATCGCTTCGCTCCTGCGCTTCAAAGGCGTAAAAGGGCGCTGCGAGGTGATATATGACGGCGATTTTACCGTTATCTGTGATTATGCTCATACCCCTGACGCCCTTGAAAAGATACTCACCTCTGTAAAAGGCTTTGCCAAAGGCAAAATAATCTGCCTTTTCGGAGCGGCGGGAGAGCGTGACGCGGACAAACGCCCAGATATGGGGCTCATCGTAGGGAAAAACGCTGACAGAGCCATACTCACCAGCGACAATCCCCGTTTTGAAGACCCGTACAAGATAATGGAACAGGTGGAAAAAGGTCTTGACAAGACCATGATACGCTACGACTCGGTGGAAAACAGGCGGGAAGCGATAGAGCTTGCCCTTTCTCTTGCGGAAAAGGACGACGTTGTTCTACTCTGCGGAAAAGGCCACGAGGATCATCAGGTCTACGGCGACGACTATCAGCATTTCGACGAACACGAGATAGTGGCGGAAATAATGTCCGAAAGGACATAAAGAACCTCTGATAATTTTTACAAGGAATATTGCACATGAGTTTATGGATAACGCTTACCGTGGCGGTTATAGCCGCGGGGATCACCGCCTGCATGGGCTGCTGGCTCGTGCCTGCGCTTAAAAGGCTGAAATACGGGCAGACGATACTGGATATAGGTCCGAAATGGCACAAGGAGAAAAAAGAGGGGACCCCCACCATGGGCGGGCTTATGTTCTACATCGGCATAACGGTCGCTTTTATTGCGGGCTACATTATGCTGCACCTGAACGGGCTTATCGCCTTTGACACGCTTGGCGCGGCTGACGCTGTAAAAGGTATTTCCGCTCTTATAATGGCGCTGTGCTTCGGCTTCGTGGGATTTGTCGACGATTATATAAAAGTACGCAAAAAGCGCAACGAAGGTCTTACCGCGATCCAGAAGATAATCCTTCAGGTCCTTATAATCGCCGCATACTTTACCTCCCGCGTACTCAGCGGGGACACCTCTACCGTCATCAGGATACCTTTTATCGGGCAGCTTGACCTTTCATTCTTCTACTATATTCTCATGGGTCTTGTGATACTGTATCTTGTGAATGCCGTAAATCTTACCGACGGGATAGACGGACTGTGCAGCAGCGTTTCCTTTATCTATTTCATAGTTTTCGCGGTCATAACCGCCAACATAAGGCTTTTCGGAATGACCGTGCTTTCGGTCGCGGCGGCGGGCGGCTGCCTTGGTTTTCTGCTCTGGAACTTTCCGCCTGCAAAGGTGTTTATGGGCGACACAGGCTCGATGTTTCTCGGCGGACTTGTGACCGCGCTGGGCGTAGGCTCAGGCTGCGAAGTGCTGATGATCTTCGCGGCGGCGGTTTATATCTGGGAAGCCCTTACGGTGCTTATTCAGACCACATATTTCAAGATAACCCACGGCAAACGTCTTTTTAAAATGACGCCTATCCATCACAGCTTTGAGCTTCGCGGCTGGAAAGAGGTAAAGATAGACGTTGTGTTCTCGCTGCTGGCGATGTTGGCAGGAACGGCAGCGATACTGCTTTCCGCAGGTATCTTGATGTAAGGAGGAGTTTAAATGGCGCAAAAAAGTAAAAAAAGCGGCTCTGCCATAAAGCTGCGCCCGAAAAACAACGCCGTTCCCTCGGCGCAGGGCGAAACGACAGCGGCTCCCGTGAAAAAGAAATGGTTCAGAAGCGGCTTTGACTATCCTCTTTTTACTATCGTGATAATCCTGCTTGCATTCGGAATAATCATGATGTTTTCGGCAAGCTACGCCAACGCCTATACCACGTTCGGCGACAGCCTTTATTACCTGAAGCGTCAGGCGCTGTTTGCGGCAGCAGGGCTTGTTATAATGCTTCTTCTTTCCACGATAGATTATCACATTTTCCAGACCAAGATCATGGTCTACGGCATGGGGATCGCTTCTATCGGTCTTATGCTGGCGGTAAAGCTGGTAGGGCGCACCCAGTACGGTTCCGAGCGCTGGCTTCAGATAGGCGAGTTTTCATTCCAGCCATCGGAAATAATGAAGCTTGCTATAATCATTTTCTTTGCTTATTATGTGGAAAAGTATTACGAGCGTATCCGCGAGTTCAAAAAGGGCTTTCTGCCTCTTGCGTTTATCCTTGCGGCGGCGTGCGGTCTGCTGATGATGCAGCCTCACCTTTCCGCTACCATAATAGTTTTTGCTATCGGTTTTTCAATGATGTTCGTTTCAGGCGTAAATATAAAGTATCTTCTGCTTATGATAGCGTTGCTTTTGGTTTTGCTTGTCATAGCGATACTTGTGCTGAACGCGCTGGGATATGATTATTTTACTGCCCGTTGGGAAAGCTGGGTAGATCCTGAGTCGGATATAGAAGATAATACCTTCCAGACATATCAGTCCCTTATAACCATCGGCAGCGGAGGCATGTTCGGTTTAGGCTTCGGAAACTCAAGACAAAAATACGACTATCTCCCCATGACAAGAAACGACTTCGTTTTTTCCATAATTTGCGAGGAGCTTGGCTTTGTTGGCGCTGCGCTTGTTATACTGCTTTTTATCATCTTCGTGCTGCGCGGCTTTTACATATGCTCCAGAGCAAGGGACAAATTCGGAATGATGCTGGCGTTCGGAATAACGTTTCAGATAGGATTACAGGCGCTGCTTAATATCGCCGTCGTTACCAACTCCGTACCGAATACGGGTATCTCTCTCCCCTTCTTCAGCTACGGCGGCACCGCTCTTATAATGCAGCTTGCAGAAATGGGGATACTGCTCAGCGTATCCCGCAAGGCGGCGCTTGATTAAAAGGAAAGGAAGAAAAAAATGAGAGTCCTTATTGCGGCGGGCGGAACAGCAGGCCATATCAATCCTGCTCTTGCCATAGCCGATAAGATAATGAATGTCCTGCCCGAAAGCAAGATACTTTTTGTCGGAACGCCTACGGGCATGGAAGCTCGGCTCGTAAAAAAAGCAGGCTATGATTTTACGGGAATAAGTATGTCGGGCATACAGCGCGGTTTTTCCCTCTCAGGGGTAAAGCATAACGTAAAAGCCGTTTACCAGTATGCCGCCGCCTTTTCCAAAGCGGAAAAGATCGTGCGTAAATTCGCCCCCGACGTCTGCATAGGAACAGGCGGATATGTCTGCGCCGCAACGCTTCGCGCGGCTTCAAAGCTTGGTATAAAGACAGTGACTCATGAAAGCAACTCCTTCCCCGGCGTTGCCACCCGCCTTGTCGCTCACAAAGCGGATAAGGTATTCCTGTTTTCCGAGGACTGCAAAAATCACCTTAAACGTACTGAAAACTGCGTCGTTACGGGAAATCCCCTGCGCAACAACGTCCCCATAGAGGAAAAACAGGCGGCAAGAGAACGTCTGGGGCTTCCCGAAGGCTTCACCATACTGTCCCTCGGCGGAAGCCTCGGAGCAGTCAAGATAAACAACGCGGTAGCGGAGCTTATCCGCTGGGAGCAGAAGCGCGGCGGTATAAATCACATTCACTCCTACGGCGGAAACGGTCACGAAACTTTTTTAAAGCTCCTTGACGAAAGCGGAGTGGACAGAGGCTCAGACCGTCTTATGCTGAAGGAATACATCGACAATATGTATACCTGTATGTGCGCTGCCGACCTTATTATTTCCCGCGCAGGCTCAATGACGCTGACCGAGATAATGGCGATCGGGAGAGCATGCATACTTGTTCCGTACCCTTACGCTGCGGAAAATCACCAGTATTACAACGCAAAGACCCTTGAGGACGCTCACGCGGCGATACTGAAGGCAGACGCCGACCTTACGGGAGCATGGTTTATCGAAACGGTAGAAAAGCTTTTCAGCGACCCTGCCCGCCTTGAGATAATGGGAGAAAACGCGCGGAAGATGTCAAAGGCAAATGCCGCCGACGTTATTTTAAGCGAGATCATCGACCTTGTAGGCGAGGACAAAGCCGTAAAGTGATCAGATAAACACCAAAATCACCCCAAAAGCATACATTAAAAGGTAAACTGCTTTGAAAGGGTGATTTTGAATGGCAGAGCAACAGCGCATAGTTATAGGCGGCGGAAAGAGGCTTGAAGGAGAGATACCGATTCAGGGAGCGAAAAACAGCGCCTTGCCGCTGCTGGCTGCTACTGTTCTGTGCAGCGGCGAATCGGTCTTACATAATTGTCCGCATCTTTCCGACTGTGATTCAGCCTGCCGCATACTTGAATGTCTGGGCTGCAGGTGCAAACGGGAGCAAAATACCGTGACTGTTGATTCCTCGGTAATAAGCTGCACCGACATACCTGCTTCTCTCATGCGGGAGATGCGCTCCTCAATTATTTTTTTAGGGTCGGTCCTGACCCGCTGCGGACGCTGCAGAATGTCTTTTCCGGGCGGCTGTGAGCTGGGACCGAGACCGATAGATTTTCACTTGGCTGCGCTCCGCGAAATGGGAGCAGTGATAGACGAACGTCACGGCTATCTGGAATGTACCGCCCCGAAAGGGCTGAACGGCGCCAGAATAACGCTTTCGTTCTCTTCGGTGGGAGCAACGGAAAACATAATGCTTGCCGCGTCGCTGGCAGAGGGAACGACCGAGATACACAACGCGGCGCGTGAGCCTGAGATAGTTGACCTTGCTGAGTATATAAACAAATGCGGCGGAAAGATAAGCGGCGCAGGCGAAAGCACTATCGTCATCGAAGGAGTAAAAAGACTTTCCTCCTGCGAACACAGGATAATGTCCGACAGGATAGCCGCCGCGACATATTTGTGCTGCGGCGCGATAACGGGAGGGGAGCTTATCCTGACAGGCGCCGACCACAGCGGACTGCGGCCTGTTATTGCGGTACTTGAGCGCATGGGGTGCAGTATATATACCTACGGCAAAAGCAACGTTTTCATAAACGTAAGGCGTCCCCTGACGTCCCCCGGAACAGTGCGGACAAATGTTCACCCCGGTTTTCCCACTGACGCACAGCCGCCTTTGATGGCGCTCACCGCAGTGGCGGGAGGAACGACAGTGTTTGTTGAAAATATTTTTGAGAACCGCTTTAAGCACGCTTCCGAGCTTGTAAGGCTTGGCGCTCATATAAGCGTGGAGGGAAAGGTCGCGGTGGTAATAGGCGTCAGGTCTCTCTCAGGGGCTGAGCTGGTCGCTACCGACCTGAGAGGCGGAGCAGCGCTTGTCACGGCAGGGCTTGCCGCCGAAGGGACAACGAAAATAGCAGGACTTTCCCACATCGACAGGGGCTATGAGAACATTGAAGGCGTACTGCGCAGCGTGGGAGCCGATATAACAAGAAAATAACTTACGTTCAATATATATGAAGTCACAATACCGTTTATTACGGGGAACAGAAAAGTGGTGAAAATATGCCTGAATATCGTCCGCAGAACCGAAGGAGCCTGAGCGAGGAGCAGCTTCGTCAGCAGTACCGCGATTCAAAAAGCTCAAAGGTGAAAAAGAAAAAGAAGAAAAAAAGCAAGGCTCCCATAAGGGAAGCGCCTCCCGTCAGTCCCGAACGCCTGAAACGCAACGCGATACGCCGCAGCAGGGAGCAGGAGGAGCTGAAAAGGCAGAAAGCGAACAAAAAAAGATCCCGCAGACGCGGAAGCTTCATACTTTACTATGTCCTTGCGGGGATAGTCGCGGTTGCAGTTGTATCTGTCCTGTCGGTAACGGTGTTGTTCAATATAAGCGAATTTGAGGTAGTGGGCGAGACCTCGTACAGCAGCGAGCAGGTGATCGAGGCTTGCGGCATAAAGGAGGGGGATAATCTGCTCAGGGCGAATATCGGCGCGGCGGAGGAAAATATCCTCACAAAGCTTGTCTACATAGATTCCGCCGATATAAGCCGCGGATTTCCCAACAAGCTCATTATAACGGTGGAACCCGCAAAGGCGGTGGCTTCTTTCGAGAGCAGAGGAAAATACTATCTCCTTTCTCCGAAGGGCAGACTTCTTGAAACCGATTCCGAACCAGCCGACGCGCCTGTTGTAAAGGGATATACTCCGCCGTCGGATTCCGTCGCGGGAGTACAGCTTGAAGATGACGAGAACAAGCGTATAGAGCTTACTCTTAAAATAATAGAGGTAATGAAAAATTGCGGGCTTGACGCTTCCGCATATATAGACCTTACCGACACGCTGAACATTATCATTACTTATGACGACCGCATTGAGATGCAGCTTGGAGCGTCAACTCAGCTCGAGGACAAACTGGAACACGCCGAAATGCTTATAGAAACAGAAGTTGCGGATTCGGAGAAATGTATCCTCATGCTGTCAAATCCCGAGCGCGTCGTAAAGCGCCCTATATACGAAACAGAAGCTCCCGAAGTTTCTGAGGAAGGAACTGACGAGACCGAGCCTGAAGAGGGCGGAGAGGAAGAACCCTCTGAGGAGTAAAACTTTATTCAAAAAAACAAAGAAATTTCAAAAAAGTATTGAAATATTTACAAAAATCTGATACAATAGATTGTGTGAAAAAAATTACGGAGGTACAAAATGGCGGTTTATCTTGACGAAGAAAAGCTTGATGACGAGCTTGACAATCTTGACGACAGCGCGGTTTATGACGTAAAAATAAAGGTTATAGGCGTAGGCGGCGGCGGCAGTAATGCGGTCGAGTATATGGCTAAGCTCTATAAGAAGGAAGCCGACGAGCTTGAAGCAAAGGGCGGCGACGTAATGTCCGATCTTCGCGACAAGATCGAGTTTATCGCTTTAAACACTGATGTAGCCGCTCTCAGAAGCAAGGATAAAAACCTTATGCGCCGTATCCAGATAGGCAAAAAGACCTGCAAGGGAAGAGGCGCAGGCGGACGTCCCGAGATAGCTGCCGAAGCTGCAAAGGAAAGCCGCGAAGAGATCGAAAAGATAATCGAAGGCGCTTCCATCGTATTTATCGGCGCAGGCATGGGCGGCGGTACGGGTACAGGCGCTGCTCCCGTTGTTGCGGAAGTGGCTCAGGAGCTCGGTATCATCACCGTGGGCGTTGTCACAAAGCCGTTTGAGTACGAGCGCGAATATAAGATGAATCAGGCTATGAAGGGTATCGACGAAATGCGCAAGCATGTTGACTCCCTGCTGATAATCCCCAACGAAAGACTGCTCAAGACAAACGAAAAGGCTCTGAGCTTCAAGCAGGCTTTCGCTATGGTAGATGACGTTCTCTATCGCTCAGTTAAAATAATCTCCGACGTAGTATATGAAAGCACCACAGGACGTATCGGGACCGACTTTGCCGACCTTTGCTCCATTCTGGAGAATTCAGGCGACGCGCATATCGCTCTTGGTACAGGTACAGGCGACAACAAGATACAGGACGCTGTATCTCAGGTCATCAACAGCCCGCTGCTTGAAACCTCCATCAATCACGCCACCAAGCTGCTGGTCAATGTTACTTTGTCCTCTGACAGTGCTATTACCGACCTGCGCGACGTTATAAGCATGATCTCCGACGCTGCCGATCCTTCCGTAGAAATGATCCAGGGCGTAAGCCAGCGTGAGGATCTCACCAATGAGATAAGCATCGCCGTTATCGCAACAGGCTTCAAGACAGGACCTGCCGTTCAGCAGACAGTTAAAGTCGGCGCTTCCGAGCCTGTTCTTTCCGATAATCCCGACGATAACGATCAGATAGTTACCAGCAGCACTTCGGACGACCTTTCCAAGATAATCCAGAACACTTTGGGCAATCTTCAGGAAAAAGAGCGTTTTTCCGAGCTTCAGGAGATCTTTGATTCCCGCAACAGAAACAAGGAATGATCTAAAATCGTTATAAACTCCACATTACATATATAAAGCACGGTTTTTACACCGTGCTTCTTTTTTATATTTTTCAGCTTGCCTCGAACTGGCTGTTGTACAGCTTTGCGTAAGATCCGCCTTTTTCCATAAGCTCATCGTGTTTTCCCATTTCGACGATATGCCCCGACTGCATTACAAGTATGCAGTCCGCTTCCCGTATAGTGGAAAGTCTGTGTGCCACGATAAAGCTCGTGCGTCCTTTCGTCATTTCGTCAAACGCTCTTTGTATCCTTTTTTCCGTCATTGTATCTATCGACGAGGTAGCTTCGTCAAGTATCAGCATAGGCGGAAGGCACAGCATGACTCTGGCTATGCAGAGGAGCTGCTTTTGCCCCTGAGAGATGTTCGTTTCGTCATCGGAGATGTGAGTGTTATAGCCGTCGGGAAGTCGTTTTATAAAGCTGTGTGCGTGAGCGGCTTTTGCGGCGTTTATGACCTCCTCTTCGGTGGCGTCAGGCTTGCCGTAGGCGATATTTTCAAACACTGTTCCGTTTTTCAGCCATGTTTCCTGCAATACCATCCCGTAAGCGCCCCTCAGTGAGTCGCGGGTTATGTTAAGGACATTTTCGCCGCTCACCCTGATACAGCCGCCGTTCACGTCGTAAAACCTCATCAGCAGGTTTATAAGCGTTGTTTTGCCGCAGCCTGTCGGACCTACTATTGCGATCTTCTGCCCCGTCTTTACATTAAGGCTGAGATCTTCTATCAGCGGTATTTCAGGCTTATATGAGAAAGAAACGTTATTCAGTTCCACATTTCCGTCGGTATTTTCAGGCGTCAGCGTTACAGCGTTCTCAGGCTCGGCAGGCTCGTCCTCGGCGTCGATTATCTCAAAAACCCTTTTAGCGCAGGCAAGCGCGCTCTGAAGCTCAGTGATAACGCCTGATATTTCGTTGAAAGGCTTTGTATATTGGTTTGCGTAGGTCAGAAAGCTGCTGAGCATACCCACCGTAAGCCCGCCTGACAAGGCGCTCAACGCGCCGAAAATACCTACTCCTGAATATATCAGTCCGTTTACAAATCTTGTTGACGGGTTTGTAAGGGAGGAAAAGAACACCGCTTTTACGCTGTAATCCATCAACACTTCGTTTATCCCGTCAAATTCCTCCTGCGCTTCCTCCTCGTGAGAAAACGCTTTAACAAGGTGCTGACCGCCTATCATCTCCTCGGTAAGAGCGGTGAGCTTGCCTCTTGTTTCGCTCTGCTTCCTGAACATCTCAAAGCTGTGCTTTGCGACGAATGAAGCCACAAAGAAGGAAAGGGGCGTTATGACCACCACTACCAGCGTTATCCAGAAATTTATGGAAAGCATAAAGATAAGCGTTCCCACAATAGTGACTATCCCTGTGAAAAGCTGTGTAAAGCCCATGAGGAGCCCGTCGGAGATCTGCTCGGTATCCGTGATGATACGGCTTATAATGTCGCCGTGAGGGGTATTGTCTATATAGGACAGCGGGACCTTCTGAAGCTTTCCGAAAGCGCTGCGGCGTATGTCGCGCACTGTATGGTAAGTAAGCTTGTTTGTGCTGAGGTTCACGAGCCAGCTTGACAGTGCGGCTATGGCGGCGCATATCCCAAGGCGTATCAGTATGGGGATCATGCCTGCGAGATCAACGCTGCCGATCCCCACCGCCAAGTCTATCGCCCGACCTATAAGTATAGGGATATAAAGCGTCATTCCCACGTTTATCACAGCGAATAACGCCGACAGCGCCAGATATGGCAGATACGGCTTAGAGAACCTTAAAATCCGCTTCAAAACGGCAAAGCCTGTTTTTTTATCAGCCATTTTGCGCCTCCTTTTCCGTCATCTGAGACAGGCAGATCTCTCTGTAAACCTTGCAGTTTTCAAAAAGCTCTTTGTGTGTGCCTGTTCCGACAGCCTCGCCGTCGTCAAGAACGATTATCCTGTCAGCATGTTTAATGCTTGATGCGCGCTGAGAAACAATAAATACCGTGCTATCCGAAATATCTTCTGCAAGCGATCTTCTCAGCGCCGCGTCGGTGGCGAAATCAAGCGCCGACGAGGAATCGTCGAGTATAAGCACACGCGGCTTCATAAGTACTGCTCTCGCTATTGTGAGCCTTTGCCGCTGACCGCCTGAAAAGTTTCTTCCTCCCTGAGCCACAGGAGCGTCAAGCCCGTCGGGCAGGTCACGGACAAATTCCGCCGCCTGCGCCGTTTTGAGCGCCGCCCAGATCTCTTCGTCAGAAGCGTCCGCCTTGCCCCATAGCATATTTGAGCGTATCGTTCCCTTGAACAGGACCGCTTTCTGCGGGACAATGCCTATCTTTTCCCTGAGCTGTTTCAAAGGATATTTTCTTACATCTGTGCCGTCCACTAAGACTTCTCCCGACGTAACGTCGTAAAAGCGGGGAATAAGGTTCACAAGTGTCGTTTTTCCTGAGCCTGTACCGCCCACAACTCCTATCACCTCGCCTTTTTCGGCGGAGAGATCTATCCCAGTCAAAGCCGCTTCCTCATGGTAAGCAAAGGTAACGTTCCTGAATTGGACGGCGGGAGCGCCCGAAACTTCAGCCTGCGGCAGATTGCCCTCATCGCTCACGGAAGGCTTCATGGCAAAAATATCGTTTATCCTCGCGTTGCTTGCGCCCGCCTTGGTCAGGATCACAATGAGATTTGCGAGATATATAAGCGCCAGAAGTATCTGATTCATATAGTTCACCAGAGCGATAAGCTCGCCCTGCGTAATTCCGCCTGTGTCAACATACATACCGCCGTACCAGATTATGGCGGCGATAGCGATATTCACCACCGCAAACGTGAGCGGGTTCAGAAGCGCCGAAATGCGTCCTACGCGGATCTGCGCCTTTGCAAGCTCCTGCGTTTCGGCGTCAAAATCCTCCTGCTCGTTTTTCTGACGGGAGAAAGCTCTTATAACGCGAACACCCGAAAGATTTTCCCTTGTTCTGAGGGAAACACGGTCAACGCGCCCTTGTATCCGCTTGTAAGCGGGTATGGTACGGCTCATTATAAGATAGATTATAAGCCCGATAACAGGCGCTGCTATCGCAAAGATAAGCGTAAGGTCAAGGCTTATGGTAAGGCACATCACCACGGAGCCAATCACTATGAACGGGCTTCTGAGAAAAAGCCGCAGGAACATGTTTACGCCAGTCTGCGACTGGTTTATGTCGTTAGTGATGCGGGTTATCATTGTGGCAGTGCCTATCTTGTCTATTTCGGCATGCGAAAGGGTATTAAGGTGCCTGTAAAAGTCGCGCCGCAAAGCCGTGCCGTAGCCCATAGACGCTTTTGCCGCGAAATACTGCGCCGTTATCGCCGCAGCAAGCCCCAGAACGCCCAGCGCTATCAATATCAGCCCCATGCGGTAGATATAGCCTTCGTCGTTATTCTTAACGCCTATGTCTATCATTCTTGCCATAACTATGGGGACGATAAGCTCGAAGCTTGCCTCAAGAAATTTGAACAGCGGAGCGATTATGCTTTGCAGTGTATAGCCTTTAAGATATTTTATAAGATCACGCATTTTATTTTTCCTGTCATATAGTAGTTCTTATATTGTAACATGTATTTGAAAAAAAATCAACAAAAGCCGCCCTGCCATAAGAAAACCTGTGTTTTCCATGTCAGTGCGGCTAAAACGACCCGCTTTATTTTTCGATAATTACGTCGTATTTTCTCAGCCAGTATTCAAGCTGAAGGAGATAGGCGAACATCTGCGGCGTGGTCATAAGCTGACCGTACCAGTTCCTGCGGAAAGCGGAGCCTTCGCTTTGCTCCAGCTCGACCAGCTTTTTGCGGTCAAGTATCTCGCAAAGGCGGCAGTCGGGTCTTTTGAGGATCTCTCTGAATCTCTCAAGCATGAGCCTTGTGTAGTCGGGATTATGTGTTTTCGGGTAAGGGGATTTTTTTCTCCAAGCCACGTCCTGCGGCAGTATTTTTTCCGAAGCCAGCCTTACTATGCCTTTTTCCCTGTCCCTCAGAAATTTTATCTCAGGCGGGATATTGTAGGCGTACTGCGCTATCCTGTGGTCGCAGAACGGCACTCTCACCTCAAGTCCGTGCGCCATTGAGCAGCGGTCCTTGCGGGTAAGAAGGGTCTGCATGAACCAGTAGAAGTTGAGCATGAACATTCCCCTCATTTTTCTCTCAAGAGGAGTATCGCTGTCAAGGCAGGAGGTCAGAGCCAGAGTCCTGTCGGCGGCTTTTTGAACATAATCCTCAGGCGATACTTCACGCAGAATATCCTCTCTCAGCAGCCCATATCTCTCATTTGTCGCCGCCGCCCATGGAAAACCGTTCCTGTTGAGCATTTCCTCGTTGCGGAACCAAGGGTATCCGCCAAATATTTCGTCAGCACATTCCCCGCTTACAGCCACCTGAAACCGTTTTTTTACCTCTCCGCAGAACAGGTAAAGCGAGCTGTCCACATCTGCCATTCCTGCGGCGTCGCGGGCGAGGGTGCTGTCGTAAAGCGCGTCGGCAAGCTGCGGCGTGTCTATGACCACGTTCGTGTGATCGCTGCCGATGTATTCGCTCATTCTGACTATCCACGGAGCGTCTTCGTCAGGCTGAAACAGCGATGCTTTAAAATTCTCCCTGTTTCCCTTATAATCCACCGAGTAGGTGGAAAGCGTCCTGCCGTTTTTGCGGTATTCTTCGGCGGCTATCGCGCTTATTATGCTGCTGTCCAGACCGCCTGACAAAAATGTGCAGAGCGGAACATCGCTTATAAGCTGCCTTGTAACGCTGTCTTTTATAAGGAAAGCCAGATGTTCAGCCGTTTCCTCAGGCGTTTCGGTATGCGGCTGCGCCGTAGGCTGCCAGTACCGCTTCACGCTGAACACTCCTTTTTTGTACCTAAGAAAGCACCCCGGCGGGAGCTGTCTTATATCGCGGAATATTCCGCTGTCAGGCTTTACAGCAGGTCCCAGCAGCATTACCTGCGCTATTCCCTCGCTGTCTATCACGGGTTTTATATCAGGGTGTTCAAGCAGCGCCTTCGGTTCAGAAGCAAAGAGCAGCCCCCGCTCTATTGCGCTGTAATAAAACGGCTTTACGCCTGCTCTGTCACGGGCGGCAAAAAACTGCCGCCTCAGATCGTCCCATATCGCAAAGGCGAATATCCCGTTGAGCCGTTCAAGGCATTTTTCGCCCCACTGCATATATGCGGTCAGAAGCACCTCTGTATCCGAGTGACCGCGGAAGCTGTGTCCCAGACGCTGAAGCTCCTCCTGTATTTCGGCGGTATTGTAAAGCTCGCCGTTATAGCATATCGTAAGCTCGCCTCTTGTCATCGGCTGTTTTCCGTTTTCGGGGTCGATCACCACCAGCCGTCTATGTACGAAGCAGCAGTTGTCCGTAAAAAAACTGCCGCTTTCGTCAGGACCTCTCGGCGCGAGTTTTTCGCTCATTCTTTCCATCACGGAGATATTTTCTTTTATTCTGCCGCTGAAATCTATCCAGCCCGCTATGCCGCACATAAAATCCTTCCTTTCAGAGCAATTTTCAGTTCGGATTATTATATGCGAAATAAAAAAAGATGTTAAATTTGTTTATTTCTCAAAGCAAAGCCCTGTTCGGCAGCGTGACGCTGTACCCGATACGCTCCCGATTTTCAATCTGTTACCTAAATAATCTGTTTGGTAACGACATCACAGCCCCCTCTCCTTCAGCCCATTCACAAGCTGTACATAAAACTCCCTCACATCGAAGCCTTTTATGTTTTCCCTGTTCAGGTCTATCATATCCCCGTGGGAGATACCTCTGCCGCACGCAGGGCGGAGAAGGGTATACTTTTCGCCCCATTGGAAGGAGCCTTCGTTCACCAGCCCGTCATTTTCGCCGGGGAAGCTGTTCGAGATCATATAAGAAAAGTTAAGGGGGAATCTTCCTCCTGAGGCTCTCGGCATTACCGAGCCCACGCTCTGACAGAACACTCCTTCAATAGGCTTTGATATTTCGTTCATCTTTTCGCAGGCTTCTGAGGTCAGTCCGTTTACTGCGGAAAGAAAATCAGGATTGCTGTCCCCGAATTTATGCAGAGCGGCGTTATACATATCGGCGGCTTTATTCTGCACCTCCGCCGAGCTTTTTGTCAGCAGATAGTCGGCAAAATTCGAGCCGCGGTGGGGAGAACTTACGGTAGTGAGCGACGCGACGTAAGGCGCGGCGTCAAGCTGCTCCAGCGCCCAGCGGCAGTCCAGCCCGCCCTTGGAGTGTGCGATTATATTCAGCTTTTCGCAGCCCGTTTCCTTTACCAGCGTTTTTATCCTTTCCGCTATCTCCTGCCCGCTGTACTGAACGGAAGAGGCGGACTGATGGTTGCCGTAGAATATTTTTGCGCCGTTTATCTCAAGCTCCCTCGGAATACGTCCCCAGTAGTTGAAATATTTTCTGTCCCTGAAGAATACGCCGTGAACGAGCAGCAAGGGATATTTCGTTTCGCAGAGCCTTTGTTCCTTTCTGCTTTTGTCAAGGGCTTCCTTTTCCGTCTCAAACCTTACTTCTTCCAGAACTGTTTTTATAATGAAATAAAGCGCGATAACATTGGCGATCGGAAAAAATCCGCAGATAACGCCAACAACACGCTGCCTTATCCCCAGCTGCACCGAAGTGATATAAGTGCTTATAATGCCGTTCCAGAACACGATAGCTTCAAGCGTGATAAAATAAAGAAGGCTCATGATAAAGACAAAGGCGTTGTCGGGTATCATGACAAAACCGAGGTAAATGTGAAACGCGGTGGAAATGACGGCGGAAGCGGCAAAAAGCGTAAGGATAATCCCGCCGTGATGGCAGACGCGAAGCCGAACGCTGTCAGTCTTTACCGTGAACATCCCTGCAAGGGCGTTGACTGCTACAAAGACGATAAGCGCGGGAATAAGCAGGTAAATGTTTTCATATATTGCCGCAAAGCAGTTTACCGAAACGGTCAGACCTATAAGCGACAGAATGTAGAGCATAACGTTTTTCAGAACAGTCTCTCCTTTCGGTATAATTGTCAAAGGGCGGGAGCAGCTCAGCTTCCCGCCCTTTATTTTTATTCTTCTTCGGCAGTTGTTTCGCTTTCATCGGGACTTTGTTTTTCATCCTCGTCGTCCTCGCCTGCCAGAGCGTTGCCCAGCGCGTCAAGCAGGTTTTCTTCCTCTTCCTCGCTGAACAGCTCCTCCATGCTGTGGTTTTTGCCGTCTATAAACAGAATGTCGTCCGATACCCACTTCGGAGGCTGTTCTTCTGCGTATATCGTCGAAAGCACATGACGGCAGCCAAGAGCCCTGTAACAGTAAATAAAAGGATATTCCTCGTCAAGCGAGGCTTCTTCAACATAGTAAATGGTAGTGGCTCTGTCGTCGTTTTCGTCAACATATTTTACAAGACGATAGGTCCCGTTTTCGGACATAAGGTAATCCGAGCTTCTGATGCTGAAGTCTACCTCCTGACCTGTAACGACGTAGAAAAGACTTATGCCGAAGTTCAGGAACAAACTGTACACCAGCGTTCCTACCACCATTATCAGCATAAATATCGTTCCCATGACAACCTTGAAGGATTCTCCCGCTCCGCTGAGTATAAATATGAGCATTCCCACAACTATCGGAGGAATGACGATATACCACCGTCCGAAAGCGGTTATAAGCAGTACCGCCGCTTCGATCGGCACGATTATTGAGCAGAGAGTGGTCGGGATCTGTTTTCGCGTAAAGAACATTATCACGCCGAAAATAAAGTTTACAAAAAGATACAGCGCAAAAAACGAGTTGAAATTTGATATGCGGATATAGCAGCAGAATGTTATTCTTATCATATATCCGATAAATATTACATAGAGGAAGGACAGCAGGGAAACGCCCAGCAGGAACCATCTGTTCCTCAAAAACTTCAAAACCTTATCCATAAATTTATCCTTTCGGAATATTTTCACAATTATATTGTATAACAAACGGCAAAAAAATGCAAGTCCGAAAGCCGCTTTTCGTCTTTTTGACATAAAAAAGCGGTTTTTATCTATGAAAAAGAAAGATTTTTCAGTTTGATTAGGAAAAATCCTCGGTATTTTTTCAGCGGGCGGTCAGGCTTTGTAACCGTTTTGTAATTTTTACAAGGGCAAAACAAAATCCCCTGCCGCAGCGACAGGGGATCGTGTTATAAATATTGTGGAGAGTTAGAAGAAATTGTCATTAAGAAAGGATAGCGTGCTCGTCGTTCGTATCGAACAGATGAACCTTGTTAGGATCAAGAGCAAGCTTGATAACGTCCTGAGGACGTGCGGTGCAGCGAGCGCTTACGCGGGCGGTAATGGGTTCGCCTTCGCAGGTGAGGTACAGATAAGTTTCTGCGCCCATCATTTCGGTTACGTCAACGGTAGCCTCAATGATACCTGTGGTAGCGTTGGAGATGAACATCTCTTCGTCGTGAATGTTTTCAGGACGGATACCGAGGGTAACTTCCTTGTCAACATAGTACTGGAGCTGTTCGCAGTCAGCAGTCTTGCTTGCGGGCAGTTCAATGTAGAACTTTCTGCCTCTGCTGCTCTTGGTATCTTCAGAACCGAACTCAACGGTGTACTTGCCGTTCTGCATGATCAGCTTAGCGTCGATAAAGTTCATCTGAGGAGATCCCATGAATCCTGCAACGAACTTGTTTACAGGGTTATCGTAAAGGTTGATAGGCGAATCGATCTGCTGAATGAAGCCGTCCTTCATAACAACGATTCTGTCGCCCATGGTCATAGCTTCGATCTGGTCGTGGGTTACGTAGATAAATGTAGTACCCAGTCTCTTATGGAGCTTGGAAAGCTCGGTTCTCATCTGCGCACGGAGCTTCGCGTCAAGGTTTGACAGAGGCTCGTCAAGAAGGAATACCTGAGGGTCACGAACTATCGCACGACCCAGTGCAACACGCTGTCTCTGACCGCCTGACAAAGCCTTGGGCTTTCTGTCAAGGAGGTGGTAAATGTCGAGGCTCTTTGCAGCTTCTTCAACCAGTCTCTTGATCTCGTCCTTGGGAACCTTACGCAGCTTCAGACCGAACGCCATGTTCTCGAAAACGGTCATGTGAGGATAAAGAGCGTAGCTCTGGAAAACCATCGCGATGTCTCTGTCCTTAGGTGCAACGTCGTTTACAAGTCTGTCGCCGATAAACAGTTCGCCTTCGGAGATTTCCTCCAGACCTGCGATCATACGCAGTGTAGTGGACTTACCGCAGCCGGAAGGACCAACCAGAATGATAAATTCCTTGTCCTTGATGTTCATGGTAAAGTCGGATACTGCGGTAACGCCGCCGGGGTAACGCTTGTAAATGCCTCTGAGTGATAAACTTGCCATTTATGTGACCTCCTAATTTGATACAAAATTCTATGCTATTATAATAACAGGAAAACGAAAAAAATGGTAGTACCTAATTTACTAAAAAATTTTGAAGCCCTTTATGAATTTTCACTAACTCCGCCAAATTAAATTGAAAATATCGGGAATTTTGTTGACAACTTGCACAAAAAAAGCCTTTAAAAAGCCCTCTGAAGCGATTTTGAAGAAAAATTTTGTGTATTGTGTTGACATTGGCACACGTTTTTTTGTGAAATCTTTTAATAAGACTTGCATATATATTCAAACAGGAAGGATAAAACGCCGAAAAACGGCATTGACGGAGGTAGATGAATGAGTGCAAGAAGCAGAGGCAGGATATCTTTGAAAAAAGCCGTGCTTGTTATGGCGGCGGTAGTAGTGGTAATTGTGCTGATCAAATGCACTGTCGGCTACATAAGCGCCGCTTTCGGCACATTTTCACAGCAGGACGCGGCGGAATTTCTTCGGGAGCTGGGCTGGGATATAAAGACCGATACCGCATATTTCGCCGAGATAGTGATACCTGCGGAATTTTCAGACGTATACGAACGGTATAACCGCCTTCAGCAGAAGCAGGGCTACGACCTTTCCTTATATAAAGGCGAAAAGGTTACGAAGTATACCTTTGAGGTGCTGAACTTCAGCGAATACGACGGCTCAATTGCAGAGAGCGCTGAAGCTCACGTCCTTGTTTCGGGCGGCAGCGTTATCGGCGGCGACCTGTGCAGTATGTCCCTCGGCGGACTTATGACGGGATTCAAGGGAGAAAGTTTTTAAGCCGCCTACATATAAAGATAACGCCGCGCTGTTTTAAGGTGTTGAAAAAGTGAGCCGATTGTAGTATAATGATGTTGTGCGATACAGATATAAAAAAGAAAGGACAAATAAATGATCGGAAGATTTTTTCGGCGCCTTGCCGCATTTACGGCGGCTGCGCTGGCGGCTTCTTATATGCTTCCCGCCGTATATGCTGAGGATCAAAGAGGCTTTGACCGCCTTGTGACCTCATATAATCATGACTGTTATGCCGAAATAAAGATAGACGGCGACACATTTGACATAAGCGGCGTATTTGCCGATGACCGTCTGACCGACGTCAGCATATCCATGGTCGAGCCGCTGAACGGAAACGAGCTTTCCGTTCAGGAGGACGGTTCGTTTACGGCGCGCATAGTCTGCGGGGAGAGATATAAAAATGCGTCGTTAAATATTATTTTCATGTTCGAGTCGGGTCTTATGATGAACTATCTTTTGTTTGGCGATGAAAACGGCTGGTATTTTCCCGATAACGGCCTTGCGCAGGCAAACGCGGAAAAGCTTGAAGATATACAGACCGCTTCTCCCGAAGCCGCAGCCTTTTATCTCAGCGAAAACGCAGACCCTGATGAGATACGGGAAACAATGGCTGAGCTGGAGCAGATCGTCGGGGAAGTGTGCGGCGATGAGACCGACGATTATAAAAAAGCCTACCTGCTTAACCGCTGGATAGGGGAAAATATTTACTACGACCACGACGCCGCAGAAAGCGAGGTAACTCTTGACACCGTAGCGGTGCATAATGTCCTTGAGCGCCGCAGGACCACCTGCGCGGGCTTTGCCAATACTTACTGCGCCCTGCTTGAAACGGCAGGGATACGGGGAGTTAACCTGAAAGGCGCCGCGGCGGCGCAGGGCGTGACTTATGACGACCTTCCCACGACAGGCGAGAACCACGAGTTCACTGCCTTCTGGTATAAGCAGGAGAGCCGCTGGGCTTATGTCGATCCGTGCTGGACGAGCAACGGAGACTATCGCGACGGCGAATATTATTCAGGTATCCCGTCGGATAAATACTTTGACATAACAGGCGAGGCGTTTGCCTTTGACCACCGTGCTGACAAGGCGGAAGAGCGGGATTATTCCGCCGCGCTTGACGCATTGGATGCAGGATCGGAAACAACGCCCGAAGCTCAGACATCTGAAGAAACCTCATCAGAAACGGAGTTTTCCCCAGTCACCTCATCTGAGGAGGCAGCTTCTGCGGAAAACAATTCCGACGTTGCTGTCTATATCCTGACAGGCGCAGTAGGACTGGTTTTGATAACGGCGGGGATAGTTTTTTTGGCAAGGAAAAAACGCTGAAAAGCGAAAAAATAAAAAAGGAGCATAAAAATGATAATCATTGAAATGGAAAACGGGAAAGAGATAAAGTTAGAGCTTTATCCCGACAAAGCGCCCATAACGGTGGAGAATTTTGAAAAGCTGGTAGGCGAGGGCTTTTACGACGGACTCACCTTTCACCGCGTTATCAGCGGCTTTATGATACAGGGCGGCTGTCCTAAAGGCGATGGCACGGGTGGACCCGGGTATAAGATAAAGGGCGAGTTCGCCGCGAACGGCGTTCCAAACGATGTAAAGCACGAAAGAGGCGTTATCTCCATGGCGAGGGCTATGGACTACGATTCTGCGGGAAGTCAGTTTTTCATAATGCACGCCGACTCTCCTCACCTTGACGGATATTACGCCGCCTTCGGCAAGGTAGTCGAGGGAATGGACGCTGTTGACGAGATAGCGGAAACTCCCAAAGATTTTCGTGACAAGCCCCTTAGACCTGTAAAAATAAAAAGGATATACAAAGCGTAAATGGAGATAAAACTGCTTCCCGTACAGCGGCTGGACGAGCTGAACATCATATACGACATGACCCGTTTTGATAATTTTCAGCAGATACGCGAGGAAAACCTGCGAAGCGGCAGAGAAGTCTGCGCGGTGGCTGAGGAAAAAAATGTTTTTGTAGGTGAAGTGAGCCTTATGACGCAGAGCGCCTCGGTCCCCTCCGCTGTTATTCCCGACAGGAGAAACTATCTTTTCGGGCTTCGCGTTCTGCCTGATTTTCAGCGGCAGGGTATAGGCACGGCTCTTGTCAAATATATAACATCTCTCAGGCGGGAGCAGGGTATAAAAGAGTTCACCATCGCCGTGGAAAAGGACAATGTCGACGCAAGGCGGCTGTACGAAAGGCTGGGCTTTAAAACTCTCCTTGAAAACTGCACCGAAATGCAGTTCGGCAGGCAGTGCAGGTTCGACGTGCTGATACTTAAATAAAAAAACAGGCTTCAAAGCCTGTTTTTTGTTTGTGAGAAAAAGGAGGGCGGCGGGTGACCCTTCCTTTACCGCTGGGGAAAACCTTTCTGAAGAAAGGTTATTCCCCAGACCCCTTTCCAAAGACTTTTAATGATTTTTTTCAAAAGGGGCAACGCCCCATTTGAAAAAAATAGTCAGAAGTTTTAGGGAGAGGGTTTGGGGGATGACCCTTTTCCAAAAGGGTCATCCCCCAGTGGTACAGTGAGGGTTCTCACCGCCCTCCGTCTTATCAGAACCTGAAATCTCTCTTTCCGTCCTTTTCAATGGAATCGAGGTACTCCTTAGCTATCTGTCTTACCTTTTCCTTAGGGATATTATCCAGCTCTTTTTCTATCAGCTTTTCGCCTATCGCTCTTGTTTCGGGGCTTGCGTAGTCCACCAGATATTCTTTAAGCGTCATCAGCGCATTGGGGTGACAGCAGTTTTGTATCTGCCCGCTTTTGCAAAGGCTCATAAAGCGGTCGCCCGTTCTGCCCTCACGGTAGCAGGCGGTGCAGAAGCTGGGAATGTAGCCTATCTCCATAAGCCACCTTACCACCTCGTCCAATGTTCTCTTGTCGGAAACGTCGAACTGCTCGCTGCTCTCATCCTCAGGCTCAGGCTCGTAGTAGCCGCCAACGCTCGTCTTTGAGCCGCCGCTTATCTGTGAAACGCCGAGGCGTATCACCTTTTCCCTTACCGCCTTGCTCTCGCGGGTGGAAATTATCATTCCCGTATAGGGAACAGCCACTCTGATACAAGCGCATATCTTTGCAAAAGTATCGTCGCTGATACCGTTGTCGAATTCGTCAGGGTCGATGTCATCGGCGTGCTTTACTCTGGGAACGCTTATTGTGTGAGGACCTACGCCGTGTACCGCCTCAAGATGCTCTGCGTGCATAAGCAGTCCCGCAAATTCATACTTGTACAGCTCCAGCCCGAACAAAACGCCCAGTCCCACGTCGTCGATACCGCCCTCCATAGCTCTGTCCATCGCCTCGGTGTGGTAAGCGTAGTTGTGCTTGGGACCCGTTGGGTGCAGACGCTCGTAGCTTTCCTTGTGATACGTTTCCTGAAACAGAATGTACGTTCCTATCCCCGCCTCGTGGAGCTTTCTGTAATTCTCAACGGTTGTGGCGGCGATATTCACATTAACACGCCTGATAGCGCCGTTTTTATGCTTTATGCTGTAAATGGTGTTTATGCACTCCAGAATGTACTCGATAGGATTGTTGATAGGGTCCTCCCCCGCCTCAATTGCAAGGCGCTTGTGACCCATATCCTGCAAAGCGATAACTTCGTTTTTTATCTCCTCCTGCGTCAGCTTTTTGCGGGGAATGTGCTTGTTCTTGAGATGATAGGGGCAGTAAAGACAGCCGTTCACGCAGTAGTTCGACAGATACAGCGGCGCGAACATAACTATCCTGTTCCCGTAGAAATCCTTCTTTATCTGCTCCGCCAGGTCGTATACCTCCTGGATTTTCTCCTCGTTCTCGCAGGCGAGCAGAACGGACGCCTCCCTGTGGGAAAGTCCCTTTCTCAGCTTTGCCTTTTCGATAATGCTGTCGATAAGCTCAAGGTTATCCTTGTTTTTCTCGGCGTAGTCAAGGGTCTCTCTTATCTCCTCGTCGCTGATAAATTCCTCAGCCTTCATTGATTTGGGGTCGTACATTGTTTTTTCTCCTTTTGATTTTATTGTTGTATGTAAATATGTTTTTGCAAGAAATAGGGATTTATTGCTTAGTACCTTTTTGTTGAAATACTGAAAGAGTCCGCAAATTGACTGAAAACATCTTCGACAAAGCAAATATCATCTTCACACAAATTTTCAATATACATCTCTGTCCCATAATGCGCACTGCAAAAATTGCACAGTTCATTTTTTACGTTGATTGTAAAATACTTTGTCATCTTGTTGTATATGCTTTTATCTGTCGGCTCCCCGTCTGATAATTCCAAAAGCAAGTCATCGGTCACTGTTCCGCAAATTGAGACTTCATTGCGTTTTTCTTTGGGTTTTCCGTATCGGGACGCCGCTTTTATCTCCTCGGTTTCTTCTTTCCAACAGCGAATTTCCAAATTATCTCCTGTTCGTACGAAATGATGAACAAGGTTTTTCCACCAGGAAGATGAAACGGTATTGTCTATCATCTGTACTGAAATTGAATTCACAATAAAGCTCCCTCTCTATCAAGCTTTCTCCTCAGCTCCCATAATCTCCCCTCTCACACACCAGCCGCCTGCCTACGCTTTCAACTCTCCTTTGCAGACAGCCTCTGCACTCGGCGGCTTCCTCACCCGTGCATATCTTGTTGTCGTACAGCAGATATTTTTTTCTTACGCTGACAGGGGAAAGATTTGGCATTACAACATTTGCTCCCGCCATAAGCCCCTGCTCCCGTCCGTTGGGACTTATCGTTCCCAGCGCTGTTGTAGCGGGCAGCAAAACCTTAGGCAATAACAGCCTTATCACCGACAGCAAAAACAGCGTCAGCTCCAGCGTTCCGTCAGGCTGGTCACGAAAAGGCGTGTCCTTGTGCCGTATAAACGGACCTATCCCCACCATATGGGGCTGAAACTCCTTGATGAACCGCAGGTCCGTTACAAGACAGTCCACCGTCTGATAGGGGGAACCAACCATAAACCCGCACCCCACCTGATAGCCTATCTCTTTCAGATCTTTCAGACAGCGCATACGGTCATCAAATGACATCTCAGGCGGGTGGAGCTTGGAATAATGATCCTTGTCTGCGGTCTCGTGCCGCAACAGATACCTGTCCGCCCCTGCGTCAAAAAGCCGCTGAAAGCTGTCCCTGCTCCGTTCTCCAAGGGAAAGCGTAACGGCGCAGTCGGGATATTTTTCCTTTATCTTTTTTATGATATCGCAGAAAATATCGTCGGTAAAATGCGCGTCCTCCCCGCCTTGCAGTACGAATGTGCGAAAGCCCAACTCATACCCGCTGTCACAGCAGGAAAGAATCTCTTCTTCCGTCAGCCTGTAACGCTCTGCATTTTTGTTGCTCCTTCTCAGCCCGCAGTAAAGGCAGTCGTTTTTACAGCAGGAGGAAAATTCGATAAGCCCTCGTGTGAACACCCTGTCCCCGTAGCTTTCCTCGCACCTTTTTCTTGCAAAGCCGCTGAGCAGCTTAAAGTCCTCGTCACTGCGGTTTTCTATCAGCACTTTCAGCTCCTCTGCGGACAGATCGGCATTATCGTACAGCTTTTGTATCAGCTTATCCTGCATCGTTTTCTCCTGTTTTCACGGCGGAATAGGCGGCTTTTGCGCTGACGCCCTTCAATGCGCCTATCTTTCCCGACAGGGCGCTGATAACGTCCTGCGGCGCGTCTATAACTATACTTATGATATTTATTCCCCGACTGCGGTAGGGAATACCCATTCTCCCCACGATATACTTTCCGTAGCCGTGGAGCAGGCTGTTCAGCTTATCCACGGAGTTTTCGTCCTCCACGATTATCCCTATAACGGCAACTCTCGAATCCATAAGAAAAAGCCCCTTCGCAAGGCGCAAAAGGGCATAGCTACGTATTTTACAAGCCCTTTCGCCTTAAAAATTTTTTCAGCGTCAGTAAAATTCCCGCTTCGGTGAAAGAAGCTCTCGCACCTCAGCACTTATATTATAATATCCTCACCGTTTTCTGTCAAGAGGTTTTTACAGGAAAAGATAAACGAAATATCCCGCATAGCACGCCAGCATTATCCCGCCGCCAAGCCTGCTTATCTGCTTGTTTTTCAGAACCAGCAGCCACAGCAGAACAGCAGCAGCTATCGCAGCGACTGCGTCCACGATAAACGAATTCGGGAAAGCGATAGGATTGGGTGAAACCAAAGCGGAAATTCCCACAACGAACAGAATGTTGAAAATATTGCTTCCGATTATATTTCCTATGGCAATATCCACCTTCCCCTTTCTTGCCGCCTGTATGCAGGTGACAAGCTCAGGCAGGGAAGTGCCGAACGCCACCACGGTAAGTCCGATAACTCTGTCGTCAAGCCCGATGACTTCCGCTATCCTTGTAGCGCCGCTGACGGTAAAATCACTTCCCAGCACCACCATGGCAAGCCCCAGAATTACAAGCAGTATCATTTTCGGGATAGACGCATTTTCGTCGATTTCGGGAACGTCGTCCGCCGCCGAGGTATCTCCGCTTTTCGACAGCTTTATAAGATACCCCATAAACAGCGCAAACAGCAGAATAAACACAACTCCGTCAAGTCTGTTAAGGTCGTTGTTCCACAGTCCCAACCCCAGCATTACCGCTGTGATCACCACCACAAAGGGGATCTCCCAGCGGAAGGTGGTTTTCTTTACGGGCAGCTTGCATATCATAGCGGAAACGCCCAAAATAAGCAGTATGTTCATTATATTGCTGCCGAAAACGTTTCCCACCGCAATGCCCGCATTGTTCTGCACGGCGGAGGTTATGCTTATAGCCGCTTCGGGAGCGCTTGTCCCGAAAGCAACTATGGTAAGTCCTATAACTATCAGCGGCACCTTCAGCTTTGCCGCTATCTGCGAGGCGCTGTCAACAAAAATATCCGCGCCCTTTATAAGTCCCCAGAAGCCTATCACAAGAAAAATGAGCGACACGATAACCGAAGCGATGGCGTTGTTTCCGAACAGCCCTGTGAGCTGATTGAGCAGCATATCCGACATATTTTATCTTCTCCTTTTAAAAATATCAGCCGCGATCGTCTCTGCGCTTTTTCGCAAGCTTTAAGGCGGCGGCGCGTCTTGCTCTTGTAAGCTTGCCCGCTTTGCGGCGCAGCTTTTCCTTTTTGGTAACGCGCTTTGCCTTTACTTTGACCTTGCGCTTCGGACGGAAGGGCTTTATTAGCTCGTACAGATCGGGATTTTGCTGTTTATACGCTTTTTTTGCGCGCCGCGGAAGCTCCTTGTACATTTTCTGACGGTCAAAGTCAAGCAGCGCCTGCTCGTATACCTTCAGCAAATGCTCCGCTATGGTTTTGGAGCCTGAGGCGACGATAGTGGCTCTCGCCTGCTTCTGAAGCTTTTCCAGCTCCTCTTTGGGCATTTCCTTCAGCTTTTTCATATGCACGTACATCTCGTCCGCGTCGCGGAAGAAAAAGCCGTTTATCCCTTCCTCGATCTGGTCGGCGTTAAGCTCGTCCCATATGGTAAGCACAGGCATACCCGTAGACATTCCCTCCATCATTGAAATGGAGTGACATTCTGTCAGGGAAGCGGTCATATAGCAGTCGCAGGCGGCGTAATAAGGCGGGATATCCGCGTGCTCCACCCTGCCGCTGAATTTTACGGTATCGCTTATTCCAAGCTTATCGGCATACTCCGAAAATTCTTCGAGCTGAGGACCGCCGCCGATGAGAAGAAGCTTCATACCATCGTCGGATTTTACGTTCTTTGCCCAGTAGTCAAGGAGGGTTTCAATGTTCTTTTCCTGTCCCATTCTTCCGCAGAAGCAGAACACAAGGTCGCTGTCGGAAAAACCGAACTTTTGCCTTATTTCGGCGGTTTTTTCCTTCGGGACTTTTTCCCTGTCGAACACATCGACCTCCACCGAGTTTGGTATAACGGTAACAGGCTTATTGACTCCGCAGCGGCGGAAGTAATCCTCCACCTTTTTCGAGGGACCCGTTATTTCGGTGGCAGCGGCAGCGAGTATCTTCGCATACTTGTGAGAAACAGAGGTGAGAAGCTCCCTGAAATGCTCGTTGTTTGCCACATAGTAAACGTAATCGTCATACATCGTGTGCATGGTATAAACCAGCGGGATTTTCAGTATCCTTGCCATGGCGGCGCCTGAGATCCCTATTCCGAACTCGTTGTGTATATGGATTATGTCAGGATCAAAGTCCTTTATCGCTTTAAGCCTGTCGGCGCTTATCGGCGAAGCCACGTCGTAGCCGTAAAGCTTTTCCAGCTTTACAGCAGGGCAGTAGATAATATCGCCCGAGACCTGCGTTTTCTTGACGTTTGAGTCGGCGGTGACTATCACCACCTGATGACCGAGCTGTTCAAGCCCTTCTTTAAGCGTTTTTACATGTGTGACCACGCCGTTCACGGCGGGGAGATATACCTCGGTAAAAAGTGCAACTCTCATTGCGTTTCCCTTCTCCGTAAAATAACTTGATAAGTTGTCCCGCCTGAGACGCGGGCTTTATTAAAATAAATATATCGGCAGTCTGCCGCGGTAAATTATCTGCTTTTGTAAGAACAAATTTTATCTTCTATACATTTTACACTATTTTGGAAAAAATATCAAGAGGGAACGAGCATTTTGCCTGAACCGCAAAAAAAGAGCTGCACGCCGTATGTGCAGCTCTTTTTAAGGAGCATATGCTCAATATGCCTTTTTGTAAATTTCCAGAATTTCTTCGGGAGAAGTGGGACGGGGATTTCCGCCTGTGCATACGTCATTGAACGCCGCCACGGACAGCGCCTCCAGATCCTCTTTCTTCACGCCTATTTCAGACAGCTTCTGAGGAATGTCGATAGAAAGGGAAAGCTCGCGTACGGCGTCTATGGCTGCGGCAACGCATTCGTCGTCGCTCATTTTCTTGGTATGCTTTACGCCCATCGCCTTGGCGATAGCCCTGAACTTCGGCTTTGCGGCGCTCTCGGCGTTGTATTCCAGTACATACGGCAGCAGCAGTGCGTTTGCCACGCCGTGAGGAGTGTCATAGAAAGCGCCCAGAGGGTGAGCCATTGAGTGAACTATTCCCAGTCCTACGTTTGAGAAGCCCATACCTGCCACATACTGTGCCAGCGCCATAGTTTCGCGGGCTTTTGGGTCGCCGTTTACGCTGTCGTAAAGGCTCTGATGGATAAGCTCGATAGCGCGCAGCTCCACCATATCCGACATTTCCCATGCTCCTGCGGTGATATATCCCTCGATAGCGTGGGTCAGCGCGTCCATTCCCGTAGAAGCGCAAAGTCCCTTCGGCATTCCCATCATAAGGTCGCTGTCAACTATGGCGACAACGGGAATATCGTGAGGGTCGACGCAGACCATTTTCTTTTTGTTTGCTTCGTCGGTGATAACATAGTTTATAGTTACCTCGGCGGCTGTTCCCGAGGTCGTGGGAAGCGCGATAACGGGAACGCTCTTGTTTTTGGTGGGAGCAACGCCTTCAAGCGATACAACGTCCGCATATTCGGGATTGGCAACGATAATGCCGATGCCCTTTGCTGTATCCATTACAGACCCGCCGCCAACTGCCGCGATAGCGTCAGCGCCGCTGTTTTTGAAAACTTCAACGCCATCCTGGACGTTTTTAACGGTGGGGTTTGCTTTTATGTCGGAATAGATCTCGTAAGGTATGCCCGCCTTGTCCAGCACTTCGGTGACTTTACCTGCCACGCCGCAGTCAAGAAGCGTCTTGTCCGTTACGAAAAGGAGCTTTTTAAAGCCTCTTGCCTTTACCTCGTCCGCAAGGGTCTCTCTTGCGCCTGCTCCGAAGTAGGAAGTTTCGTTTAGAATAAATCTGTTTGCCATTATGGTTCCTCCGTTCTGCTTTTTTTAAATTATAACCCTGCTTCGCCGTATATTCAAGGGGAATTTTGCGAAAAACGGGCAGGGTCTGTTACGAAATTGATCAGTAATCCTCTTCCTCGTCGTCGCCGAAAAGAATGAGTCCGTTTATCGGGGATTCCGACGTTCCCCCGACCTTGGCGGGAGGGACGGTCACATCAAAGGGAAAGCCTCCCCTTGCCACAAACTGCTTTAAAAATATGGTTATGGCGGAGCTGAGAGATATGCCTATCCTTGCGGTAACGTCCTCAGCCTGTTCTTTAAGCTCATCATCTATCCTTGCGGAAATCGTAGCCATGACTGCTGCTCCTTTCAGAACTTGTTTATATATTATATTGTAATACTTTTGCAGTCTTTTGTCAACATTCAAGCATAAATGCGGGATAAAATGAGCGACAAATAAGATCTGTTTTCTGTGATGGAAATAACAGTGTCTTTTTTCATGCTGCCGCATATTATATATAGACGCACAGCGTCAACTGTTCCGCTTCAGGCGGAAACGACAGTTTCAGGAGGAAGAAAATGAATTCGTTCTATAACAATTCCAATAACAATAACAACCGCGGCAGAAACAACCGTAACAACGACTGCGGCTGCGGCAGCAATAACGGCAGCTCCTGCTGTCCTGAGTATATCCCCGGTCCTCCGGGACCAATGGGACCGATGGGCCCGATGGGACCAATGGGACCCGCAGGGCCGAGAGGACCTATGGGATTTCCCGGACTTGAGGGCGAAAGAGGTCCCGAAGGACCTCAGGGTGAAACAGGCCCCGCGGGTCCGCAAGGTCCTCAGGGTGAAGCGGGTCCCGCAGGTGCAACGGGTCCGCGCGGTCCCGTGGGTGCGACAGGACCCGTTGGTCCCCGCGGACCTATGGGCGAAGAAGGACCGACAGGCGCCACAGGCCCTATCGGTCCGCAGGGTCCCGTTGGCGAAACAGGCCCGCAAGGTCCTGCAGGTCCTCGTGGTGAAACGGGACCAGTTGGCCCGCAGGGTCCGCAAGGTGAAACAGGACCCGTAGGCCCTCAGGGACCCGTCGGAGCAACAGGAGCCACAGGCCCCGCAGGTCCCCAAGGTCCTCAGGGTGAAACAGGTCCCGTAGGACCACAAGGTCCGCAAGGCGAAACAGGACCCGTAGGCCCTCAGGGTCCCGCAGGCCCACAGGGCGAGACAGGTCCGCAAGGTCCTCAGGGTGAAACGGGTCCACAGGGTCCACAAGGTGAAACGGGACCCGCAGGTCCACAAGGTCCCGCAGGTGCAACGGGAGCAACAGGTCCGCAAGGTCCTCAGGGAGAAACAGGTCCACAGGGACCACAAGGCGAAACAGGCCCCGCAGGTCCCCAAGGCCCCGCAGGCGCGACAGGAGCAACAGGCCCGCAAGGCCCCGCAGGCGCGACAGGAGCAACAGGCCCGCAAGGCCCTCAGGGAGAAACAGGCCCCGCAGGACCACAGGGCGAGACAGGCCCGCAGGGACCACAGGGCGAAACAGGCCCCGCAGGACCCCAAGGCGAAACAGGCCCCGTAGGTCCTCAGGGTCCCGCAGGTCCGCAGGGCGAGACAGGTCCGCAAGGTCCTCAGGGTGAAACGGGTCCTCAGGGTCCTCAGGGTGAAACAGGACCCGCAGGTCCACAAGGTCCCGCAGGTGCGACGGGAGCAACAGGAGCCACAGGCCCCGCAGGCCCAGCAGGTCCTCAGGGTGAAACAGGACCGCAGGGTCCCGCAGGCCCGACAGGCGCAACAGGCCCCGCAGGTGCAACAGGCGCAACAGGTCCGCAGGGACCACAGGGTGAACCCGGCGGTGTTTTGGGATATGCCGACTTTTACGCTCTTATGCCGCCCGACAATGCCGACTCGGTAGCTCCGGGAACAGACGTCAGCTTCCCAAGAACGTCCTCGAACGACGGCACTATAACGAGGGTGACAGACGACTCCTTCAATCTTCCCGAAATAGGAACGTATAAGGTGGAATTCAGCGTTCCCGTAAATCAGGCGGGACAGTTAGTGCTGACCCTTAACGGCGAAGAACTGGACTACACCGTCGCAGGGCGTGCTTCGGGAGCGTCGGGAATAACTGGTATCTCTTTGATAACCACCACGGCTGAAAACTCCGTTATAACTCTCAGAAATCCCGCTGACAACCCTTCGGCGCTGATAATCACGCCTTCCGCAGGAGGAACTCAGCCTGTTTCCGCTCATTTTGTGATAACGAGGATAGCATAAACTCAACAAAAAAACAGACTCACGGTATTGTGAGTCTGTTTTTGCTTGACAAACGAAAAAAATTGATATATAATACATAGATAGTTGCCGCTGTGGTGGAATAGGCAGACACAAGGGACTTAAAATCCCTCGGTAGCGATACCGTACCGGTTCAAGTCCGGTCAGCGGCACCAGCATAAACCCGCTTTAATACGCTCTTTACGGTCAGGAGCGTATTTTTTTATTTTGCGCTTGTGTAAAATTTATACGGATTTCTAACAAATTTCTAACACGTTTTCGATGATACCTGTCAGCTTTATTTTAGAATTTTTCTGCAAGTGGGAATATATGTTTGCGGTAGTTTGATAACTGCTATGTCCTGCCCACTCCTGCAACTCTTTCATACTTGCTCCCGTTCCCAGCAGCAGGCTTATATTGCTGTGTCGTAATTCGTGCAGCTTGATAGGCTTAAGCCCGCACTGCTCACATAATTTCGGGAACGCATAAGAAACAGCGTCCAGTGTTATAAGATTGCCATTATTACGAACGCATACAAAATCGTCCCAGCTGTGATTGTAATGCATTTTCTTTTTGCGTTCGTCCTGACCTGCTTTTACCCGTTTCAGATATTCAACCATAGAGTCAGAAAGGGGAAAAGTCCTTAAGGATGCCGAATTTTTTGCGGTAGGCTCAAAAAACAGCGTTCCCACCTTATCACCCGTTCCCCCTCTGTCTTTCATTGTACCAGTGACAGAAAGCGCTTTACCGTCAAAGTCTATGCTCGACCAGCGCAAGCCTATTATCTCACCTCGTCGCATACCGAACCACACGGCTAAGCGTATCACAGTTTCCAAAACGTGTCCCTTTGATTTCTCCAGCAGGATATTCAATTCTTCTTTGCTGTAATAGCTTGCAATATGCTTTTGCTTCTTTGGTAAGTCAATCCTGTCATTGTCAGCAGGATTTGTCAGGATTCGTTCCGTACTTACGGCGTATGACAAAGCCTTGTGAATATTGCTGTGGTAGTGGTGTATCGTATTGGCTGAAACGCCGTCCTTTTCCATTTTGTAGTTATAAAAGTCCTGAATATGATACGGCTTTAAATCACACAGCTTTATTCTGCGTTCTCTGAAATACCCGTCTATGGCGTGATTTACAACCTGCTTATAACCGTAAAAGGTAGTCGGCTGTACATTGTTTTTGATTATGTTCAGCCAGTACTGCATATAGTCAGCGAACAACATATCGCTGTCCTTAAGCTGTATTTTTTCCTGCCAAGTCTGCAATACTTCATGCTTTTTCTGCTCTGCTTTCCGCTTGTTATGTCCTGAAACGGTCAGCCCTGTGCTTACCCACTTCTGATTTCGTTTTCCGTTCAAAGTCCAGCTTACAACAATATAATACTTATCTCTTTTTGTATATATAGCTGCTGTCATTGTTTCCTGCCCTCCTTCGGCATTACAGCAGCCGCCGCTAAACTGATTATATCATAATTATTCAAATAAAACAATATTTTCATTCACTCCTTCTATCGTTCACTATAACATAAAGCCTAAACATTCAATATTTTGTTGCCGAAAAGAAAGTGATATGTTTTAGGTACTGATTTAAACTTCTGCCTATACTTATTATGTGATTGTCGGATCATAAACAACATAAATTTTTCTTTTGAAAAGAAAAATTTTTCATTCTGAATCTGTACTACTGAGATAAAGCTGCTTGTTCAGTAACGGATTGAAATTTTCTTTAAAAGAAAAAAATTTCAACCTGTCTTTCAATTGTGCTTTAAATCTTATGCCTTACTTTCTGGCAGCCTAACCTGTTTATAATTGTTTCCACATTGTTTTAATGTGATGTTGAAAGATACATTGAAATTTAACGTTTTCATAAGAGAGATGTTCTAAAAAATTTTAAAAACAAATTTACTTGTATACCAACCAGTTAACCGACCTCAGCTAACCTTTAAAAAACGCCGAAATGTCCGCATTTTTGCCGCTTTGCAAATCCGCCGTTTTTGTCAATGGCAAATTCGGGGAAAACCCCGATGTATAGGGCTTTTGCTTAAAAGGTGTGTTCCGCCGTTTTTGTCAAAATCCTCAGAATGTGGCAGCCGTTTTTCTGTTGTCACAGAACCCGCCCAGCACTCTAACGGCTCCAAACACGTCCCCGTTATACAGTATATTGGGATTTATATATATATTTTCATCTGCGAGATTGCCGGACGTACCAACAAAGGCGCAAAAAAATTCTTCGTGATCGTCTACCTTAAATTTTATTTCAGAATAATAGTCCTTTATCCGTGAAAGCTGTGTATTGGATAATCCGCACAGATCAGCGAAATCACCAAGTTTAAGGAACTGTATTTTGTCAAACTCATCTTCCAAAGGATTATAACACAATATATTAAAAGATTTGTTTATATATGGCAGTACCTGAAAAATATATCCTAAATACCTGTGTTTCACAATGGGTGTTTTGCGGTATAATTCACGCATAGATTGAATATAAACCTTTTGCCACTCCCTGCTATATTCTGATTCCATCTTACCCCTTGAAAAGAATTTTGAGGATATTCGGATATTGCCTTCGCTGTCCTCAAAAATATATTTGTCCTTTACGTCCTTCCAGAATCGGCGGAACGTTGTTTCGGGCAGATACATTACTTCCTGCATTTCCTTCTTTGTCATCGCTTTGCTGCGTGAACGGTAAAGCGTATTGGAATCATAACGAAGATATGTGCATAAATACATTAACCGCCCCGCTGATTCGGGGCTTATATCGTTATAACGATCCGATGAAACAAATGTATATTTGCGTTTGTCGTTCCTGCGTATCTTTTCACGCTCCTGCTGCAGGCGGCGTTCTTTTATTTGCTCCTGCACTGCGGGCGTTATCGGGGGCGTAGACCCGATAGGGGCTATGTACGTTACTGATGATAGTACCTCCCCGTTTTTATCTATAAAAATTGTTTCTCCTTTTTCATCTTGAACAGACCTATAATAATAATTATTCATTTATTCATTTACCTCTTTAATTCAATAACTCAAAACTCCTAAAAACTGTATGCAAAGCGGCAAAGCCGAATTTTACAAGTATCTTCTCGTTTCCTGCGTTCCGATACCTGTTATTCTGTTGTCAAAGAACAGTGTTTTGTAGGCTGCGCCTTGCGCAATCGCTTACAAACATACAAAATTGACTTGTAAGCCGTTTTTATTAGCCGCCGAAAAAAATGCCACACCGAGGCGTACAGGCGTTCTATTTACGCCTGTAACCTTTTATGCAATAAAACCCCATTATACACATTTTATTATATCACAGAAAATAGCCTTTGTCAACGTCAAAATGCAAATTCAGTAAATTTTTTTGAAGTGTGCAAATTGACAATGGATTTTTGACTTTTATTACCGGTTATGATATAATAAATAAGAATATATAAAAATAATTACAAAGGAGAAATTTGTTATGGATATTGATTCCTTGATGGACGACGAACTTCTGCCGGTGCTGTTCACCGAAGCCAGTGATGAACTTGATGACGAAGAGTGGTGCAAGGCGGTGGGAAGGGCATATCACAGCGTTTATGACAAACTCGACGACCGAGACTTTGTAGTTAATCCTCCACAGATGGAAAAGTTTGCAAAGGTGTTCAGGTTTTTCAAAAAGGTTGCTAAGAATTTGGGCGGCAAGATGAGACCTATAGACATATCTCCTAAAGAGAGGTGTTGTGGAATTACTATGAGGATTCCCGCCTTTGATATATGGGGCGATGACATCAGAGAGTTCTGCGACGCGGCCAGCGAACTTTCTGCTTTAGGTTTTTACCCTGTCAACGACCGCTGTATAGACGTCAGTACCAATGTGCCTGATGTATTTATCCACAAAGACGAATTAAAATAATCGACAGTATAGAGAGGGGTGAGCTGTTGAACAAACAAGACATACTTCAAGCTATATGTAAAACAGGCATTCCGGAATACTCAGTTTCTTTCTGGCTCAATGTTCCTGAGTTTTTAAGCAAGGCTGAGGACAAAATGAACAGCGGCGAGGAAATCACTATTAAATATGTAGCAGACCTTATGAACGAGGTTTATTCAGAGTATTTTCTGCGAAGTTTTAAGGAAGACGATCTTGCCTTTGATTTCCCAAAAGCGAAAGAATATTTGTTGAAAACCAGAGCAAAAGTAAATACAATCTATGCTCAACAAACAGGTTCTCGTCCGAAGCCGCTCGAAACAATGTATTATGTCTTAAAAGCGAATAAATTAGATTATTTGTATCCTGCTTTGAAAATCGAGGGAGTTAAATCTGGAACAATTACAATGATAGGTAGCGTTCCCGAATACGCTGCGGTATTGTCTGTTAACAACGAGCGTCACACATTAGAAAGCGTTTACCAAATACTCAACAAAGCTCTTGTAAAAATGATTCAACTACGAGTTAGACTGGGATCGGCGGGGCAGATAGTTAAAGAGTTAAAATACGCCATTACTGGTAGGTCTCGAACGAAAGTCGAGCTTTCTCCTACGGCAAAAATTGTTGCACATTATGACAGTTTTGACCCTCATAGGTACTCTGATCCTTGGATAACCAAAATAGATTTAGACACTCTGGAACCCGTTTGGGATAAAATAGGTGGATATACTGGTGAGTACAGCAAAGGCGAAGCCGGACAGCTTTTTGTCAGCAATCCTCAGGAAGGTACTGTATATATGTATGGACAGAAGGACTACCAAACAAAGAACACAGAACGTCGATATGTTTTATATACAAATGGAGAATTTGTTTCTATTGAGGACTCTAATTTAAAAACCATCTTGATTAACCCTTCGGTAAAAACCCATTCAGAATAACCGCAGCAAGTATAAAATTTAGGTGGGGATTATTAAGTCCAATAATACGGACAGATAATTCTTGACAGCTTTATATCACTGTGTTATTATAGGATTAGATAACATAGTGTTGAACCGACGTTAAATGCGTAAAGGAAATAAGAAAATGAAAGAGTATAAATTAAGCTATGTACAAACAACCGGAGAAAATGACCTTATAGTTGCCGTTGACCCAACTGGTGAGGAATGCGCAATGGTTTGTGGGTGTATATTTGGCTTTTCAGACAGCAAAAACAGTTATGACATCCAAGTAATATCCGAAACACTTCATAACATCAAGTGTCTTGACGATGATTGTTGGGAAGAATGGACGAACTGCATAACGCTTGAAGATGTATTGAGAGAATTTGATGAGGAAAACGCCAACAACAAGATAGAGTGTGTTCTACTTTCGGAGACAGTAGAATTAGATGAGGATTACATATTTGATGCATACCCTTTGAAAAATGATGAAATATTAGGCTTGGGTAATGAGTATTGTTGTAGCGTAGAAACAATATATACCAACTTTATGGATGATGAGTATAACGGCGATAGAGATGAATGTATAGAATACTGTTTTGAAAATGATTTAGTGCTTGGCGTAGATGCACAGATCGCACACATTTACTTGAACAACGGACTGTTCGATTATTGTTGTGATGTAGAATTTAATATCCTCCCAGAAGTGATTGACGCATACGATAAGAATGAGTGGAATGACGCAGATGTGCGGAAATACGCAGAATTAAACGACAATGATGTGAACAAAATGGACGGACATGATTTTTTGGAATATATTCGCAAAGAAGGATTGTATAAGAATTTGCGCCAATGAACCAATGTTAAATGCAGAAAGGAAAAAACAAGATGGCATACGAAATCAAACATGGAAGGACAATGCTTACCGAGAGCGAGTACGAAAAGTTCAGCAAAGGTGAGCTGATTTTTGGTGAAAGCGATAGCCACAGCGACGTAATCGCTACATTCGATACGATTACAGAAGCGGAAAAGGCGCTTAAAAGTTATCGTTGCACTTACGAAAAATCATCTGTGAACAGTCTATACTACATCGAAGAATACGGCTTTGCGGAGATTGATGACTGTGGGTGTGCGACTATATATCTCGCAGATGAACCAACGACCGAATATGCGGTATATGACGATCAGCTCACAGAGGTTTTCAAATCCGAGGATAGAGACGATGCCGAACGATATATTGAAAAAGCAGAACATGAAGCAGATGAACGTGGTGAATACATATCTCTTACGATAGAACAACGGTACAAAAACGTCAGAGACGAACAGATAGGAGAATAAAACTGATGGCAGAAAGGAGAAAACAATGAAAGAAGTTCCTGAAATTCTGCGCCAAAACATTATTGAAATATCAATCACAGGCGAGGAGCTTTTTAATAATGCGCAGGATGTGAATTTAATCGCAAGTATGGACCTTCGGTTTGATACGGATCGCCGTGCCATTTATAAGCAAAAATTCGGAATCAATCTTGCTAAAGTGTCCGACAAGATATATGGGCGTGACGAGGATATCGAATTAAGCTATTATTATAACCCCGAAACCGGTAAATGGGAGGCGGGCGAGGAACTCTCTATATATGGACTGTTAGACCCTCTGTTCTACGAACCTACCGAAAGTGAAGACAAGTTAATTGTCGCTCTGATAGAGGAGGCAGTAAAAGAACTGTTTCAATGCTCTTCAGAGGAATTGTATCAAAAAATAGCTGAAGATAATAAAAACCAATATGCAGAAAGTATCGCTGAGGGACGCGAACATCGCTACTATTTAAATCGTGTTTACACAGTTAAGCAATAATTTTACATAATAATATTCGCACAATGAGGAGGAAATATGGAGACGCAAACAATCAACGGCGTCGAGTATGAAGTGACTCGTAAAACCGCACCGGAATACAGAAGTCATATTAACGGTTGGGTTTGCACCAATCCTGACAACTGGTGGGCAACTTATCTGCGCGATCCAAAAACCGACAAACATTATATTGCTTGGTATTTTGATGACGGTAATAGCGAAGACCCTTGCGACCCCGACATTGACTGGGATAACCCTGACGATATGGAAGAAGCGAACTGGATGTAAGGAGTTGATGGTATAGTTGAATAAAAATAAAAGGGCAAAACTAAAAGAGGCTTCCGACCTGATCAGCAAGGCGGGAAGCATAGTAGAAGGAGTTATGGAGGACGAACAGGAGTGCCTTGATAATATGCCTGAAAATTTGCAGGGCAGCGAACGCTGTTCAGCTATGGAAGAGGCGATAGATAATATGGGAGAGGCTCTTGACCACATAGCTCTTGCTGAAGAGTGTATAGACAATGTAGAATAAACATATGAGGTAACATTATGGCAGACGTAGCACTATGTACAGGCATTGTACTTATCATTATCGGAATACTTCTGATACTTTGGGGGTCGGCTCCGAGCGATACTAAGAAAAAATATCGGTACAGAACAAGCGGAAAAGACCCGATAACCTTAGCGGTTGAGAGGCAGTACGGCTTGCCGTGGTTGAAAAAAGATTTACTGCTTTACATTGACGGAAAAAGCCTTGACAGAGTTTATAGAGAGGAAAAGAGATTAAAGACAAATAAATACTACAATCTATATGCCAATCAAGATAATCTTGACGACCTATTGCCGTTGAATAGGGAAGAAATACCATTTGATGATAATGATAACAGAAGCAAAGAGATGGTTCGCTTATATGCCATTCTAAAATATTACCTTGTAAAAGAGGGATGGGATTACGACGAGGTTTCTGAGTTCTATCCTACACACAGAGATTACTATGAAACAGTTGCGGAAATTTTAGATCAATTTCCTGAGGATGTTGTTTTGGAAAGGGATTCGCGATGATATGTACCATAATGCTTGGTAAAACGCTTAATGTTCCTTTGGCAGAAAATTTAAATAACGCGGGTAGCATCGAAACAAAGTATGTTGTATTTATTTGCGGGATAGTCCTCTTTATATTAGGAGCAATCATTATGACTGTCCGGAAGTCAAAACGACAAAAGAAAGGTTTGATGGACGAAGATTATTCTTACAAGCCAAGTGAACAGGATATTACTTTTGAGAAAATTCAGATGTTTCACGATATATTGGGGGTCGATGTACCATTTGATATAGTATTTAATAATCACTTTGCAGATAGTGGACTAAAAGAAAACCCGGAAACGAAGGTTCCTATCTATTATGAAAAGATGATACGAAACGAGATACAGCATACATTGCCGAACGATCATCTTACCAATGGTGCGTCAAATTCCTTGAACAGACGCATTCCTGTTGATATATCCAATGTGCCTCTGCCAGATACAACTGCTAATATTACCACGAAACGTATCAACAGAGAGGAGGCTGTTGTAAAGTATATTTTCATTCACATGGGCATAACCGGAGATTTTATAGACGAGGTATTGCTGGTTAACAGAAGATATTTTCGTACAGTTTCCAACTATCTTGATCAATTTCCTTTTGATTATGTAAATCGAAAGCCTTTGGATATGTAGCGGGAGGAGGCAGCTATGGGAGAATTGTTGTTTCTTATGTTTATCGGCGTGCCGTATATTCTTTATCGTCTTTTAAAAGACGAGTTCGGCGGTCGTAACAACGTACCGTCTCAACTTCAACAAGATGATGTCGTTAAAAACAAAGAAGAAACGAAAGAAGAAATTGCACAGCGAGACGAACAGACAATAAAATTTTTAACAGACTCCATTCTAACAAAATATCCGTTTGAGGGACTGGCAGATTCTGTCAAAGCTTGTGTTGCGAACGGATGGCTTGTCAATAGGTCTAACAGCGATGTGTACGATGTTATAAGCAACACTAAAAGTATAGATATAGAACGATGTGTCAGTATGCTTATTCAGGACAAGATTTGGGAGATGAATCTTTATTTCGATTTTGATAACCGTTTGCCAATCAGTGAGTCTAAGATAGCCGACCCTGACACAGATTTGACGAACGTTCCTTTGGTCAAAAGATACACAATCATCAGATATATTCTTGCAAAAAACCACTGGTCAGATGAATATATAAGAAAGTATATGCTGGATAGTCGATTGGGAAAATATATTTCTCCTGAATATTTTGATGAGTATTTTGAACGAGTGAAGGATTGCCTTGACCAATACCCATTTGATTACTTTTGTGCTGAAAAGAACTAAAGGAGGTTGTTGGAGGAGAATTATAATGGAAATAATATTCCTTTTGTTCGTTGGGATTCCGGGAATTATATATTACCTGCTTAAAGACAGTAAGGGCAAAGACGAAGCGGGTATGTTAGTAATAATCGGATATACTGCGGTTCTCCTCTTTGGAGGATTTGCTTCATATGCGCAAAGTCCTGTAGTACTTATAATTCTTGTGATTACGTTACTAATATCGACAATAATGTATGTCGTATATAAAGGCGAACAAGAAAAAAAGGCGCTTAATCGTAGCAAAGACAAATTGAAACAAAACTGTGAACAACTATCTGACGAGCAGACAGAGGATGAGGCGTTTGCTGATCAAAATTACAAGGTTAAATATTTTTTGATTGAAAAATTAAGAAAACAATATCCGTATGACGGTCTTGAACATGCGATTTCCTCTTGCGTTAAATATGGCGTGCTTATAAACAGATCTAATGGAGAGCAATACGATGTGATGCTGAAGGGTAATAGAAAAAATTTGAACACAGTTAAATGTGTACATATGATTACCCAAGACAAAATTTGGGATATGCGTCAACATACTGTCCTTGATAAATATTTGCCAATTCCTGTTTCTGAAGTCCCTCTGCCAAGTATAGATATGGAAATCGCTCCAACAGTCCGACGAGATGCTGTTATCAGATATATACTTGTGAAGAAAAGATGGGATGATGTGTATATTAAACAGCATATGTTGTTTAATAATCTTCATATATTTATTACCCCCCGAATATTTTGACGAGTATTATGCTGAGGTCAAAGAATTTCTCGACCAATACCCGTTAGACCGCACTTATGACTTTATGATAAGGTAATAAAAATCTCCCGCCCAAGCGGGGATTAAATTTTATCCAATATAAACAGCTTTCCAAGTCCGATAGTTTCTTTTCAAATGCCAGGCATTGTAGTCAGCTTTGCTATTCCAGTCTTTAACAAAAGTACAAACGAATTTTTACTTTTATTACCGATTATGATATACTAAACAAACATACTATATAAACATAACAACCATAACAACACAGGAGGAATTTTTATGGATATCAATTCTCTTATGGACGATGAGCTTCTACCCGCGCTGTTTAGCGAGGAGAGCAACGAACTTGATGATGAGGAATGGGTCGGCGCTTTAGGAAGGGCATATCAAAACTACTTAGATGGTCTTAACGATGAGGATTTTATAATCAATCCTCTTCAAATGGAAAAGCTTGCAAAATCTTTCAAATTCTTTAAAAAAATGGCTAAAGAATTCGGCGGCAAGATAGAACCTTTGGAGATATCTCCCAAAGAACAACACGGCGGATTTACAATAAGAATTCCTCAGTTTACTGTAAGAGGTAATGAAATTGAAGAATTTTGTGAGGTAATCAAGGGCTTGTCGGCATTGGAATTTTGTCCTATTTGCGATCATCCGATAGAGATAAGCACCAGCATTTCCAATGTATTTGTTCCCAAGGACGAAATAAAATAATAAGACAGTATGGATAGGTGATGATTTGTTGGACAAACAAGACATACTTCAAGTTATATGTGAAACAAGTCTGGATACAAAATGGAACCCTTGGAGAATTGCAAATAGGCAGCAAAATCTTACACAAACATAAACTTAGCTTTTTGTATAATCTTTTTTATAGATATAGGAATAAAGCATGGAAGATTGTGGAGTTCCTATTTACATATGAACTTACTGTTGCTAATAAACAGAAAAATGCTGAAATTGCTTATAACATTATATAACACACTTATTATAAAATGCAAAATTGTGATATTTAGTCGGGTTTAGCCAAATCAATAGTGAGAGATGTTGCTTATACTGCCGAGGGAGGTTTTAACGCGCTGAAAACTATCATGCCTGACCCTAAAGCAAGAACTCCGGCGGAACAATCATAGATAAAACAAAAGAAGTAAAATTCTGCTAAAATACAGGAAAATCGGGGGAAGCGTAGTAAACGACTGGCAAAGCGGCAAAATCACAGCGAAAAGGGCTATGGAATTAACAGGTACAAAACGCACTACATTCTACAAGCTGGCAGGCACAAAAAATAAGCGTATTGAATAAAATACGCTTTTTTAATTATTGGTAAATTTTGTTTTACGATATAATAATGTATAACAGTTTTGTCGAATAAATGCCCTGTAATCGGGCGCTTTGAACAGTTTTAAACAGAATTCTATCGATGTATATTTTTTGATTTGAGTAAATGTGTAAAATGGTTTTTCATCAGTATTTTACATCGCAAACATTTAATGAAAAAGCGACGGTTGCTGTCTAACATTTTTCTAACAGATTTGAATTTTTTGAGCAAAAACAATATTTCCGAAATGTCCGTATATTTTCACACCGCCTGCAAAAAACGTTTTAAAAAAGCGGATGAATAAAACCTCGGATATGTCCGATTTATTGTTTAAAAATTGCTCCGCCTTAAAATCCCTCGGTAGCGATACCGTACCGGTTCAAGTCCGGTCAGCGGCACCAACAGCGTGACGCTGCACCCGATACGCTCCCAATTTACGGGAGCGTGCTTTTATATTCACTGCCAAAAATATTTTTGGTAAAACAATATTACAGCATAAACACGCTCCCATACCAAAGGAGCGTGTTTTCATATCTGTGCAAAATTTCGGATAACGAAAAGATCGAAGCGGCTTCAAAGTTTTTAGCTGAAGAATATACAAAGGATCATATGTCCGATGGATATTCATTCCGCTTTTCTCATTCTCACTCTTGCTCCGTCAAAAAGCGCTTCGGGATTAGTCAGCACCGAGTCCTTTCCGTCCAGTCCGGACACGATCTCCGTCCTGTCCGAAAGCTCTATCCCCGTCACTATGCCTCTTTTTACCGCCGAGCCTTTTTCAAGCACATATACAAATTCGCCTGTTTCGTCCTGATCAATGACCGAGTATGGCAGCATTGTAACAGTCCGCTCATCGCCAGTTCTTATTTCCGCAGTGACCGAGTAGCCTGCCCTCAGCTTTTTTGTGTCTCCCTGCATTATCTTTACTGTTACGTCAACCACGGTTTCAGGCGTTGAAACTGCGCTCAAAGCGGCGGTATGAGCGCTGTCGCCTATCTGTTCGACTGTTCCCGAAAAGCTTCCGTCGGGAAGGGCGGCGCCTGAAAGGATCGCGCTTTGCCCTGTTTCCACCGAGGAAATATCGCCTTCGTTCACCGCGACCACGGCGAACCATTCCTCGCCGTTCTTCACTATGCTCCCCTTTGCGGAAACGGAGGGACAGTATACACAAAGCTCAGGCTTTATCGCTCCCGAAAAGGGGTAGAAGCTTTCCGCCGCCGCGGGAACGCGAAAGGCGATATAACCTGCCGAAAACAAAAGCGCCGCCACTATAAGCGTTTTAAGTACGGTAAATCTTTTTCCGATAATTTTCATCATTTTTGCACTTCCTTTCTTGATAGCACAGTTAGTTTGCCTTAAAATACGCGGAATATTTAGGCATAAATGAAAAAAAGAAGCACAAAATATATCCAAACATTTCTAAGGAGAAAGATCATGAACCTTATATTATGCAGTGAAAATTGCAGACACCAGAAGGACGGCTACTGCTGTTTAAGAGAGTATGGGAAGATAACCGACGTCATCTCCTCCCCCTGCGTTTATTTTGACAAAAGGGAGGAGGAAAAAGATGATAAGGATAAAAGAACTGACTAAGATATATTCCCCCTCGGCGGGACAGCAGGTGAAGGCGCTGGACGGCGTTTCAATGGAGGTGCGCGAGGGGGAATTTGTCGCCATTGTGGGAGCCTCAGGCTCAGGTAAAACAACGCTTATGAACATAATCGGGTGTCTCGACACTCAGACCGACGGGGAATATTTTCTTGACGGCGAGGACATTTCGCAGCTGTCCTCCTCACAGCTCAGCAGAATAAGAAGCGAAAAGATAAGCTTCATCTTTCAGGGATTCAATCTTATCCCCACTCTCACCGCTGCGGAAAACGCGGAGCTCCCGCTCATCTACCGCAGGATACCTGCGGCAAAGCGCCGTGAAACGGTAATGCGGGCGCTGGAGGCGGTGGGGCTGGAAAAGCGCGGGGATCATCTTCCCGCCGAGCTTTCAGGCGGACAGCAGCAGCGTGTCGCCATAGCCAGAGCTTTGGCGGCAGACGCGCCCATAATTCTTGCCGACGAGCCGTGCGGCAACCTTGACAGCCGCGCGGGAGCGTCGGTGATGGAAATGCTTCACGAGCTTAACAGAACAGGCAAAACGGTGGTACTTATCACCCATGACAACGGCGCGGCGCTTACCGCTCACAGGCAGGTAAGGATATCCGACGGAAGAATAATGTGAGAAAGGAACAAAAAGAATGGGACTTGGAAGAGCGCTGAAAAACATAAGGCGGGGCAAAGGGCGTTCAGCCCTTACATTATGCGGCGTTGCGGTAGGAGTTTTCGCCGTGGTGGTAATATCAGGGATAGGCGTTGTGGGCACGCAGCAGGTCACCTCCGCCATGGTGACCATGGGGATAAATTCAGCGCTTGTTGAAGCTTCGGAAAGCGGCGGGGATATAGTTCTCACTGACGAGGACGTAGCCGCCTTCAGCCGCCTTGACGGAGTGAACAAGGCTATGCCGCTTATGGCGTCTCCCAGCGAATCGAAGCTTTTGGAAACAAGCCTTGTGTGCTACGCATGGGGAGTCGATCAGGACGCCAAGGACATAATTTCCATAGAGGCGATACACGGCCGCCTGATAAACGAGGGCGACGTGGAGGCTCATGCCATGACCTGCGTCATCGACGAGGTGCTTGCCAGAAACAGCTACGGCAGAAGCAATATCGTAGGAAAAAAGATACGTCTGCTCCTTGCGGGCGGGTATTACGACTTTGAGATAGCGGGAGTTGCAAAATCAGGCATGACAGGGCTTCAGAACATGATGTCGGGCATTATCCCCGACTTTGTGTATATCCCCTACACCACTATGCAGGACATAAGCGGAAAGACGAATTTTGATAAGATAGCTCTGCTCCTTGACGGCGACAATGCCGACGAATCCCTCACCGACGATCTCACCTCGGAAGTAAATCAGCTGAAAAATACCGAAAACGGTCTTATCATAACGAATTTTCAAAGCCAGAAGGGGCAGCTTAACAACATTCTCTCCACCGTGACGATGGTGTTGTCCCTTATAGCGGGGATAAGTCTTGTGGTATCTGGAATAACGGTCATGACAACGATGCTGGTAAGCGTAGGCGAGCGCACCCGTGAGATAGGCATAAAAAAGTCCATAGGAGCCGAGAACAAGGACATAATGCTGGAGTTCCTGCTTGAAAGCGTCCTTCTTACCGCTATGGGGAGCCTTATCGGGATAGCGCTGGGAACGCTTGTGTGCGCTGTCGGCTGTGTCGTTTTGGAAATGCCTGTTCTGATACCGTTTAAGTCTGTGCTTCTTTCCTTTTTCTTTTCCGCAGCCATGGGCGCCCTGTTCGGCGTTTACCCCGCTATGAAAGCCGCAAGGCTGAACCCCATAGAGGCGCTGAGAAATTGAAAAAAGCGGTACCCAAAGCCGCCCTGCCATAAGAAAACCTGTGTTTTCCTATGTCAGTGCGGCTAAGGTACCGCTTTTATTTTAAAAATAATTTAATTGCTTTCCTTACCGTCAAAGGCGTGCTTTTCAATATAGGACATCATTGAGTTGTGCCGCCAGCAATGCGCTGATATCAAAAGCAATAAGGACAGATAAACTATCGGTATTTGAGAAAAGAAAGCTCCCGCCGCAAAAATTCCCACAAGGCAAATGCCGATAAATATCATAATAGCTGCATGGGCTTTGAGCCATTTCTTTTTGTAAAACGATATCCTGTCTTTAAGCTCAAAGCTGCTTGCCTGAACGGTATCTATCAGGTTTTCTTCCGCGGCTTGTCTGTATTCCCCATTTGTGAGCCGTTTACCGCTCAATATCTCGTTTATGCTGACGCCGAACAGCTCGCTCATTATCATCAGAACGTCCGCAGGCGGCAGATATGTTCCTGTTTCCCAGCGGGAAACCGTCTTGTTCGTCACGCCTATTTTTTCTCCGAGCTGTTCCTGCGTAAGCCCCTGTTCTTTTCTGAGTTCCGCTATGAATTTGCCTGTAAGGAGCAGGTCCATTCAAATCACCTCCAAGAAAAGCATATCGTATCTGTACCTTTTTGTCCATACCATAAACAGCGAATGATTGGACATTCTCTCAGCGCTGATTTTTGAAAATATCTGTTGAACGTTTTGCGATACCGACTTTATTTCCCTATGCTCATTTGGTTTTATTGCACAGTAAACGTTCTGCCGCAATTGATTGTAACATTTATTTTTTTCGTAGTCAAGCTTCGTTCCTGTAAATTTTTGTGAAAAATTTCCATAATATCGTTTTCAACCCCTTGCCTTTTTTTGCAAAATGTTATATACTTATTGTACAGGCATATCTTTATGAAGATATGTTAAACTCACGAAAGGACAGGACTATTCACATGAAATTCGGCTTTTTTGACGACCTTAACCGCGAATACGTCATCACCTCCCCCAAAACGCCCTACCCTTGGATAAATTATCTGGGAACAGAGGGCTTTTTCTCTCTTATTTCCAATACCGCAGGCGGATACAGCTTCTATAAGGACGCAAGGCTCCGCCGTATCACACGTTACCGCTACAACAACGTTCCTGTTGATATGGGCGGACGCTATTTTTACATCAAGGACGGCGACACCGTATGGAATCCCGGCTGGTCGCCTGTAAAGACCCCGCTTGACAGCTATTCCTGCCGTCACGGTATGGGCTACACCGTCATCAGCGGCGAAAAGAACGGCGTAAAAGCCGAAGTCAAGTTCTTCGTTCCCGTGGGCTTTAACGGCGAGGTTCAAAGACTTACCCTCACCAACAACAGCAATTCCTCCAAGAGCCTGAAGCTCTGGAGCTTTCTTGAATGGTGCCTGTGGGACGCAAACGACGACACCACCAACTTCCAGCGCAACTTCAACACAGGCGAAGTGGAGATAGACGGCAGCGTTATCTACCACAAGACCGAGTACAAAGAGCGCCGCGACCACTATGCATTTTACAGCGTAAACGCTCCCATTCAGGGCTTTGACACCGACAGAGAGAGCTTTTTAGGACTTTACAACGGCTTTGGCGAGCCTCAGGTAGTTGAAAACGGCAAGGCGTCAAACTCCGTTGCAGACGGCTGGTCGCCCATAGCCTCCCATTATCTTGAAATCGAGCTTAAAGCAGGCGAAAGCAAGGAACTGATATTCCTTCTGGGCTACGTTGAAAATCCCGTTGAGGAAAAATTCGCTCCCGACCTTACCGACAGCGATACGATAATCACCACCGCAAACAGCAAGAAGAACATAGTGAACAAGAAAAAGGCAAAAGAGATGATCGCTCTTTGCGACACCGTTGAAAAAGCTGAAAAGCTGTTTGACGGACTTAAAGAATACTGGAACAACGTACTGCGCCAGTACAGCGTAAATTCCCCCGACGAAAAGCTGAACAGAATGGTAAACATCTGGAATCAGTATCAGTGTATGGTAACATTCAATATGAGCCGTTCCGCCTCCTACTTTGAAAGCGGTATCGGCAGAGGAATGGGCTTCCGTGACAGCAACCAGGATCTGCTTGGCTTTGTTCATCAGATACCCGCAAGAGCAAGGGAAAGACTTATCGACCTTGCGGCGACAATGCTGGAGGACGGCGGCGCTTATCACCAGTATCAGCCCCTCACCAAAATGGGCAACCACGAGCTCGGCTCCAACTTCAACGACGACCCGCTGTGGATGATTTTAGCAGTAGCCGCTTACATCAAGGAAACAGGCGACGTTTCCATACTTGACGAAAAGGTTCCTTACGAGAACAAGGACGAGCTTGCCGACACAATGCTTGACCATATGAAACGTGCGTTCTACCATGTATGCAACAAGGTAGGACCTCATGGACTTCCTCTCAGCGGCAGAGCCGACTGGAACGACTGCCTGAACCTGAGCTGCTTCTCCGACAAGCCGGGTCAGTCCTTCCAGACCTACACCTCCCCCAAATACGGCGACATCGGTTACAGCCTTACCGCAGAATCGGTTATGATAGCGGGTATGTTCTGCTTTATCGGACCCGAATACGTTAAAATGTGCCGCATAAAGGGCGACAACGCCGAGGCTGACAAGGCTCAGGCGGAGATCGACAAAATGGCAAAGGCTACCCTTGAATACGGCTATGACGGCGAATGGTTCCTGCGCGCATACGACGATTTGGGAAGAAAAGTCGGCTCTCACGAAAACGAAGAGGGCAAGATATTCATTGAGCCCCAGGGCTTCTGCGTAATGGCAGGAATAGGCAAGGAGCAGGGCGCCGACATCAAGACCCTTGAAAGCGTTGACAAATACCTGAACAGCAAGCACGGTCTTGTACTGAACAACCCCGCCTTCACTCACTACTACATCGAGTACGGCGAGATCTCCACCTATCCCCCCGGATACAAGGAGAACGCAGGTATCTTCTGCCACAACAACGCGTGGATAATCTGCGCCGAGGCATTTGTTGGACACGGCGACAAGGCGTTTGAGTATTATTCAAAGATAGCTCCCGCCTACAACGAGGAAATTTCCGACCTGCACCGCACTGAGCCTTATGTATACGCTCAGATGATAGCAGGCAAGGACGCTCCCAGATTCGGTGAGGCGAAGAACAGCTGGCTGACAGGTACTGCGGCGTGGAACTTCGTTGCAGTATCACAGTATATTCTCGGTATCAAGCCCGATTACGACGGCTTGGAGATAAACCCCTCCATTCCCGCCGAATGGGACGGCTTCACCGCGTCAAGACAGTTCAGAGGCGGAGTTTACAACATCTCCGTCAAGAACCCCGCTCACATCAGCAAGGGCGTTAAGAGCCTGACCGTTGACGGCAAGGCAGTTGACGGCACCGTAATCCCCGATATGGGCGCAGGCGAGCATACCGTTGAGGTAGTTTTGGGCTGATAAAATATTATAAATATAAAAGCAGACGAAATTTTTCGTCTGCTTTTTTAATGTGTGTAATTTAATTCAGAGAGCTGCCCCTCTCCATAACCACCCCGTCCTCGTCGCCGTAATAACCCTTCCTCACATATATCCTTTTAAATCCGAACCTTTCATAAAGACCCAAAGCGGCAGTATTTCCCGCTCTCACCTCAAGAAAAAACCGTTTCGTGTCTTTTGGACAGCTTTCAAAAAAACGCTCCATAAGCCGCTTTCCGAACCCTTTTCCCCGCTTTTCGGGAATTACCGCTATCCTGTACAGCTCGGCTTCTCCCAGATTTTCCGCTCCGATAAAATATCCCACGGGAACGCTTTCCTCATACTCTATGCCGTATATCGCGTCGCCGCGCTCCAGCGTCCCCTTGACGGAGCTTTCGCTCCAGCAGTCCGAAAAACATTCTTGTTCAAGGCGTGCGATTATATCCCCGTTATTCATTATACGATATACATCTCGTAAAATTCAACGAGCTTGTCTCTGCATTTGCGGTAAGCGTCAATGCCGCCGTAATACGGGTCGGAAACTCCCAGAACGGTTATTTTATTTTCAATGTCCTTATCATTGTAGAAGGAGCAAAGAGTTATCTTCTGCCGCTGCGTCATAACGTGTATGGCGTCAAAGCTGTCTATGTCGTATTCGGTTATATTGGTGGGAACATATTCAGTTTTTATCCCTATCTCCTCCAAAACCGCCGTCACGTTGTCGTCAACGTGATTTCCGATAGCGGCTATCCCTGCGCTTTTAAAGCAGTAGGGAGCATTTCTTTTCTCCGCTATGCTGTTTGCGATCTCCATAGCCATAGGACTTCTTGTTTTGTTGGAGGTGCAGACTATAAGTACGTTTTTCATTTTCTCTCCTTTTCAGGCGGCAAATTCTTGTATTTTATGTGAGCGGCTGAATTTACCTCCGCAAAATTCATTTCTCAGTGCGTATCAAACCACGTTTTTCCGATCTTCACATCCGCAATAAGCGGCACGTCCAGTTTTATGCAGCTTTCCATTTCCTCTTTAAGCAGCTTAGCCACCTGCTCTGCGCAGCTTTCCTCCGCCTCCACGATAAGCTCGTCGTGGACCTGAAGTATAAGCCTTGCGGGGAGCTTTTCCTTTTCCAGACGGTCAAACACCTTTATCATTGCCAGCTTGATTATATCCGCCGCCGTCCCCTGAATAGGCGTGTTCATGGCGATACGCTTTGCCGCCGCCTGAACTACCTTGTTTGACGCTCTTATTTCGGGAATATATCTTTTTCTTCCGAAAAGCGTTTCAACGTAAAGATTTTTTTCAGCGTCCGCCACCGTCTTTTTCATAAATCCGTCAACGCCGCTGTATTTGCTGAGATAAGCTTCGATATATCTTTTTGCTTCGGCGACTGAAACGTTTATATCCTTGGACAGTGAAAACGCGCCAATTCCGTAAACTATGCCGAAATTCACCGCTTTCGCCCTTGAACGAAGTTCGGGAGTCACCCACTCTATCGGCTGATTGAATACCTGCGAGGCGGTCATCGTGTGAATATCGTCACCGTTTATGAAGGACTGCTGCATAAGCCTGTCTCCTGCAAGGTGCGCCAGAACTCTCAGCTCGATCTGCGAATAGTCGGCGTCCACCAGCAGACAGCCCTCTTTCGCAGTGAAAAACTTTCTCATGTTCCGTCCAAGCTCTGTCCGCACGGGGATATTCTGTATATTCGGCTCTGCGCTGCTGATACGTCCTGTTCTTGTTTCAGTCTGCTTGAAGGTGGAGCGCACGCGTCCGTCCTCACAGACCGCCGCTTTAAGCCCATTTACATAGGTGGAATACAGCTTTGTATAAGCTCTGTAATCGGTGATAAGGTTGATTATCGGGTGCTTGTCACGAAGCTCCTCCAGCACGTCCGCATTTGTGGAATAGCCGCGATGATTTTTCTTTCCCGGAGGGAGCATGAGCTTATCGAAAAGTATTGAGCCAAGCTGCTTTGGAGAGCTGATATTGAACCTTTCTCCTGCCATTTCGTAGATCTTTTGCTCGGTATCGTTTATCTTATTTTCAAGCTGTTCTCCGAAACGGTCGATCCCGTCCATATCAAGCAGAACGCCGTCTTTTTCCATAGCCGCCAAAACCTTTGCAAGCGGCATTTCTATCTTTTCAAGAATATCTCCCAGCTTTTCCGCGGCAATTCTGTTCATAAGCTTTCCGCTCAGGCTGTAAAGACATTCGGGGAGCTGTAAGTCGTTTACTGCGGCAGGAACGTCGTACTCCGCGCAAAGCCGTTCAAGACTGTAATCGCTGGAGTTCACCTTCAGCAGATAAGCCGCGAGGGTTATATCAAAGGTCACGTTTTTTACATCGGAATTTCTTTCCATAGCGTAGCTGTAAAGCGCTTTCAGATCGAAGGTCCTTTTGGGAGCGTCGCTTTTCAGAAATTCCGCCGCCGCCTTTTCGTCTGGCAGTTCAAGCTTTCCGTCCCTGCACACCGTTACGCCGCCGTCTTTCAGTATAACGTCTGCGGCGTTTTTGTCAGGGAGCGTTTCATCTGCGGCATTTCCTCCGTTCTCAAGAGCGGCTTTTGTATACGCCGCTTCTCTTGCTTGCTGCATGGCATTGGTGGATACATTCAGCTTCTTTAAAAGCGTGAACATTTCCAGTTCTGTCAATATTATTGCGATGGCGCTTTCGTCCCTTTCTGCGGGAGCGTAGTCGGAAATTTCCGTAGAAACAGGCGCGGACAGGGAAATAGTGCCCAGCTCGCGGCTTAAAAAGCAGTTTTCCTTGTCGGCCGCAAGCTTTCTGCGAAGGCTGTCGGAAATTGTCAGATCGTCAAGATTATCATAAATATTACTTATGGTAGAATATTTCTGTATCAGATCCAGCGCCGTCTTTTCACCTACGCCCTTTACTCCGGGGATATTGTCGCTGGAATCCCCCATAAGCGCTTTAACTTCTATCATCTGCTTCGGCTCAACGCCGTAGACCTCCCGTATTTTTTCGGGAGTGTAAAGAGTGTCCTCCTTGTTTCCCGCAAGGTTCACCGTCACCTTGTCGGTGACGAGCTGAAAGCTGTCCCTGTCCCCCGTTGCGATAACGGCGGTGTGACCCGCAAGCTCAGCCCCGTGAGATATCGTGCCTAAAATATCGTCGGCTTCCCAGCCCTCTTTTTCCACAATAACTATCCCCATAGCCTTCAGCAGCTTTTTTACATAAGGTATCTGCATAGCAAGCTCCTCGGGCATAGGCTTTCTTGTTCCCTTGTAGTCCTTGTACATCTGATGGCGGAAGGTGGGTGCCTTCATATCAAACGCCACCGCCACACAGTCGGGCTTAAAGTTGTTTTCAAGCTTCAGGAGAATGTTGAAAAAGCCTGTTATAGCGTTGGTAAATACCCCTTTTTTGTTGGAAAGGGCGTGTATCCCGTAAAACGCTCTGTTCACTATGCTGTTGCCGTCGATTATGAGAATATTCATAGAATGTTCCTTTCGGAAAAGTTACTTTTTCCCGCCGAAAATTCCTTTCAGCCTTGCGAAAAATCCGCCCTGCTTTTTTGCGGGAGCTTTCTTTGCATTTTTATAAGCCTGCTTGTAGAAATATATCTGCGAGTCGATTATCTCCTCGCCTTCTCCCCTTGTTTTCTTGACATAAGTCCCGTCGGGGAGCTGAACGCGGGCCTTGACGTTATCCCTCAGCATAACGTCGAAAATATTCAGCAGCTTTTGCTGTATCTTCGGGTCTTTTATGGGAGCGGCGACCTCAACTCTCCGCTCTGTGTTCCTTGTCATAAAGTCGGCGGAGCTTATGTATATCTTCCTGCGCTCCTCCTTGCCGAAAATATAAATCCTGCTGTGTTCAAGGAACCGCCCTACGATAGATGTAACGGTGATATTGTCGGTATATCCGGGTATCCCCGCCACAAGACAGCATATCCCTCTTATGATAAGCTGTATCTTAACTCCCTTCATGCTCGCTTCCACAAGCTTTTGTATGATGTCTATATCCGTCAGGGAGTTCATCTTTATTCCGATATATCCGTCCTCGCCGTAGGTTATCTCTCTGTCTATCATCTCCACTACCCTTGATTTAAGGCAGTTTGGCGCTACCCAGAGGGTAGAGCTGCTCTCCACCGCCACGCCAACCGACAGATTGTTGAAGATAAGCGACGCGTCAGCGCCGAACTCCTTGTCGGCAGTTATGAGAGTAAGGTCGGTGTACAGCTTAGATGTTCGCTCGTTATAGTTTCCCGTTCCCACCTGGGTAATATACTTTATCTCATTTCCCACTCGCCTTGTTATCAGCAGCAGCTTTGAATGTACCTTAAGTGAATCCAGTCCGTAAATAACGGTAACGCCCGCCTCAGCAAGCCGCTTTGACCAGCCGATGTTATTTTCCTCGTCAAATCTTGCACGCAGTTCAACCAGAGCCAGAACGTCCTTGCCGTTTTCGGCTGCCCGTATAAGCGCATTTACTATCTTGCTGTCCCTCGCCACACGGTAAAGGGTTATTTTTATTGAAACGACGGTGGGATCAAACGCCGCCTCCTCCAGCAGTCTGATAAACGAGCGGAAATTCTCATAGGGATAAAACAGCAGAACGTCATGCTGCTCCGCCTGTTTCATCACCTTTTCTCCCTCAATAAGCATTTCAGGCTGCTGCGGTGTCAGCTGTGTGAAGAAAAGCTCCGACTTGCTTTCCAGCTTATCCCTCAGTTCTCCCACAAAGCCGAAATCCAGCGGACAGCTCTGGGAGAAAATAAAGCTTTCCCCAAGCTCAAAGCCCAGCTTTTTCGCCAGTGTTTCCGTGTCGGGCAGGTCATCTCTCTGCGCCACTTCGATCCTTATGGGAGCAAGCTTTTTCCGCTTTTTGATAAGCTCCTCCATAATATCACGGAAGTCCACGTCGTGATCGAACAGCGCTTCGGTTGCGTCTATGTCTGCATTTCTTGTTATTCTGAACACCGTGCGGTGCGTCACTTCAAAGTTAGGGAAGATCATATCCGCAAAATGCAGTATCAGATCCTCCATCAGCAGAAAGCGAAGCTTTTCCTCTTCCTGCACGCAGAAAATGCGGGGAAATACCTCAGATGCCGTAACAGGCACTACCCCAAGCACAGTGTGCTTGTCGCCGCTTTTAGGCTTTAAACTTACGCCAACGTACAATTCCTTGTTTTTCAGGAAGGGAAGCGGGTGAGTTTTGTCCACCACGGTAGGGGACAGCAGGGGCAGTATCTCCTTTGTGAAATAGTTGTACAGCTTATCCTCCTCACTGCCCTTTGCCCTGTCGGGATTTATCTGTTCAACGCCGTGATCCTTCAGCTTTTTTATGATGTCCTTGTACGCCTGTTCCTTGCCGGGAATAAGCTCCTTTACCCTTTGAGCCGCCTTCTGGAGCTGTTCGCCGGGGGTCATTCCCGTCTTGTTGTCCTTTTTTTCCTCTTTTACCAGCGTCTGGTCGTAAAGCGTTCCTGCTCTCACCATAAAGAATTCGTCCATATTGCTGCAAAAAATGGACACAAAGTTGAGCCTTTCCATAAGGGGAACGCTTTCGTCCTGCGCCTCCTCAAGAACTCTTTCGTTGAATTTCAGCCACGACAGCTCTCGGTTGTCAAAATAATTGTTGAATATCTCTTTCATAAGCGTACCTGTCAAAATATTTTTGTCCGTATATCAAAGCAGGGCGGTATCGTTACCGCCCTGTCAGCAGAACATTTCACAACAGACCTTTGCGAACGTTCGGATTATTTGCTTCCCTTCTTCAGCTCCAGCGCTTTTTTGGTAAAGCTTGCGAACAGGGGGTGAGGACGGTTGGGTCTTGACTTGAACTCAGGGTGGAACTGCACCGCCAAAAACCAAGGGTGTATATCTCTGGGCAATTCCACTATCTCCACCAGCTTTCCATCAGGGGACTGACCCGCCAGCACAAAGCCGTGGTCGATAAAGTCCTGACGGTAGGTGTTGTTGAATTCATAGCGGTGACGATGACGTTCGTAAATAAGCTCCTCACCGTATATCTCACGGGCAAGAGAGCCTTCCGCCAGCTTGCAGGGATACAGCCCCAGCCTCATCGTTCCGCCCATATCAACGCCCTTCTGGTCGGGCATTATGTCTATAACATTATACATTCCGTCCTCGGCGAACTCGGCGGAATTTGCCCCGTCAAAGCCGATAACGTGCCTTGCAAACTCAATAGTCGCCATATGCATACCAAGGCAAAGCCCCAGATAAGGCACCTTGTTCTCCCTTGCGTAGCGCACAGCCTCTATCTTTCCCTCAATGCCCCTGTTTCCGAAACCGCCGGGAACAAGTATTCCGTCGCAGTCGGACAAAAGCTGGTCAGCTGTTTTGGGAGTGACCTCCTCGGAATCTATCAGCTTGATATTAACGTTCGCTCCGTTAAAGAAGCTTGCGTGCCTGAGCGATTCCATAACGGAAATATAAGCGTCGGGAAGAGCCACATATTTTCCCACCAGACCGATAGTCAGCTTATCCTTTGCGTTTTCCTGCATATGCACCATATTTTCCCATTCCGTAAGGTCAGGGGTGGGATTGTCCATATTCAGATGATGACATACCACGTTAGCCAGTCCCTCTTTTTCCAGCATAAGAGGAACTGCATACAGCGAGGGAGCAGTAAGGTTGGAGATAACGTCCTCCTTGCGCACGTTGCAGAAGTTGGCTATCTTAGCTTTCATATCGTCGGGAATTTCCATCTCGCTGCGGCATACAAGCACCGTAGGCTGAATACCGTAAGAAAGCAGTGTCTTAACGCTGTGCTGAGTAGGCTTTGTTTTCAGCTCGTCGCTGCCCGAAATAAACGGGAGGAGAGTGACGTGTATGTACATTACGTTTTCTCTGCCCTTATCGGCTACCACCTGTCTTATCGCCTCAAGGAACGGCGTGCTTTCAATATCGCCCACCGTGCCGCCTATCTCTGTGATGACCACATCAACAGGCGTTTCGTGAACGTTAGCCGCGCGGTAGATGCGCTCCTTTATCTCATTTGTGACATGGGGAATGACCTGCACCGTCCCGCCAAGGTAATCGCCTCTGCGCTCCTTTGAGATAACGCTCCAGTATACCTTGCCTGTGGTAACGTTGCTGTTTATAGACAGGTTTTCGTCAATAAAACGCTCGTAATGCCCCAGATCAAGGTCAGTTTCGGCGCCGTCGTCGGTGACAAACACCTCGCCGTGCTGATATGGGCTCATTGTGCCTGGGTCAACGTTAAGGTACGGGTCAAACTTCTGTATAGTGACCTTATAACCTCTGTTTTTCAGCAGGCGCCCCAGCGAAGCTGCGGTGATACCTTTTCCCAGACCTGAAACAACGCCTCCTGTGACGAAAATGTACTTAGTGGTCATTTACTTTTTCCTCCGTTTTTCAATTGGGAGCAACAGTCCCTGTTTTATGAAAAAACCCGCAGTATCGGCTCTCCCTTTCATATCTCTTGTAAAGAGCTGATATATCCGAGCAGAAAATGCATCGAGATCGGGTCTTTAATTTTATTCGGGTGGTTTAAACATATCCACTGCACAAATATACATTTTTATTGTACTATAAATTGATTTTTTTTTCAAGAGGCAAAGAAAAAATAAAAAAATTGCAAATTTGCTTAACCCGCTCTGAGTACGGATTTACGCTTTTAAGCGATCTTATCAAAAAAATAAAAAAATTTTTTTACAAATTTTGTAACCTATTTGTATCCTTCGGAGTGTTATAATATGTGTAAACAAAAACACATATTTTATTTTGTTAAAATGAAAGGAAAATTAAAATGAAAAAGTTGACAGTATTTCTTATAACGGCAGCACTACTTGCCTCAATGCTGACCGCGTGCAGCAACGACAACGGCGGCACTCAGGGCGAAGCTGACGGCTCAGGGACCACCTCCGCAGCCGATACGTCTGAGGCGGGCGGCGAGGAAACTACCGCCGATGAAGGCTCAGATGCGGAAGAGGGAGCAACAGAAAAGATCCTTCAGCAGATAAAAGACGCTTACGGCGAGAATTATCTCCCCAATGCGCCTATCGACAGCGAGATACTGGAATCCATCTACGGCATTTCTCCCGATATGTACGTTGAGTATGTAGGAGAATCCCCCATGATAAGCGTATATGTGGACACCGTTCTCATCGTCAAGGCTGCAAGCGGCAAGCAGGGTGATGTTAAGTCTGCGCTGGAAGCATACCGCACCTCTCAGATTGAGCAGTCGATGATGTACCCCATGAACGTTGCCAAGGTGAACGCAAGTAAGGTCGAGACGGAAGGCGATTATGTATCGTTTCTTATGGTAGGACAGATCGACGAGCGCGAGGACGCGACCGACGACGACAGAGCCGCCTTTGCCGAAGAGCAGGTCAAGATAGCGGTAGATGTGTTCCATAACTACTTCAAAAGCTGAAAAACAAAATAAAAAATCCACCCGTTTTTCGGGTGGATTTTTATTTGATCGAAGAAATCGAACTTAACCTTTTACAGCGCCCAGCGCAACGCCCTTAACAATGAACTTGGACAAGCACAGATAGATGATAACAACAGGCAGTATTGAAAGTGCAACTGCAAGATAGTTTACACCGAAGTTGGATATCTTATCGTTGCCCAATATAGCCGAAACCATCATAGGCATGGTTCTTTGTTCAATTTTATTGGAGAGGAGCAGCATGGAAGGAGTATAGTAGTTGTTCCAGCTTGCTACGAATGCGAATATTGCCTGAACTGCGAATGCAGGTCTGAGCATAGGCAGTGCAATCCTTATGAACGTCATAAACTCGCCGCAGCCGTCTATTCTCGCAGCCTCTACTATTTCGGTAGGGAACGAAGACTTCATATACTGAAGTATGAAGAATACAACAGCAGGAGAAGCGATCGAAGGAAGAATAAGCGGTATGTAGTTATCGTACAGCTTGATGCTGACCATGAACTCCAAGAAACCTGTTGATACGACCTGCGTGGGGATCATCATGATCGCCAGGATAAAGGTCGTAGCGGCCTTCTTGAACTTGAAATCGTAAACGGTCAGACCATAAGCGGTAAGTCCTGAGAAGAACACCGACAAAACAGTCGAGCATATAGCGATTATAAGGCTGTTTCTGTAACCGTACCACAGGTTGTAGGAGCGCACATAAGCGCCGCCTGCGGCTTCGGGGTCGAACAGAGTGTTGATATTATCTATGAGGCTTCCTCCGGGAAGGAACGAAACGCCCTGAGTGATGATATCATTCGACTCTCTGGTAGCATTTATAACCAGAATGTAAATAGGAAGCAAGGAAATTATGGTGATGATAACGCACACGATGAACCTTATAATGGCCTGAGCGCGTATTTTCCTTGCGTATTCCCTTTCTCTGAGGGAAGTGCTGTTTAATGTTGCTGTTTTATTTGCCATTTCTCAGCCCCCCTTACTTAGCAGCCTTGCGCTTTTTGGGCGCAGTAGAGTCGGTATTGAATCTGTAAATGATTATTCCCAGAACAGCGGTCAGAATAAACAGGACTATTGAAGCCGCAGCGGAATAACCGTAGTTCGGAGATACCTGGTGGAAGTACTTATAGATAAATACCGCGCCGGTCTCAAGAGTAGGTCTGATGGTAGTTCCTTCATGGAGCAGATAAGGAATATCGAACATCTGCAGACCGCCTATCAGAGAGGTGATTACCACATATATGAAGATAGGCTTCAATATGGGCATCGTGATCCTGAAGAACATATGCATACCGCTGGAGCCGTCGATAGAAGCGGCTTCGTAAATAGCGGGGTCGATACCGAATATACCTGACATCAGAAGCAGCGTAGTATTACCGAACCACATCCACGACTGAATGAACATGACGAGGATACGTCCTGACCATTCATTGTTGATGAAGGGGAAAGCGTCCTGGAGCCAGCCCCAGTTCAGAAGCAGGGAGTTGATAGCGCCGAACTTTGAGTTTCCGAACAGCATCAGGAACATACCTGCAACAGAAGCGGCTGTGATGATGTTAGGAAGGTACATTACTACCTTGAAAAATCCGGTGCCTTTTATTTTTATTCTCACGTCTGAGAACCACACTGCAAGCAGCAGTGAGAGAACGAGCTGAATTACAAAGTTACCCACCCAAAGAATAACGGTATTTCCCATGGAAGTCCAGAATTCGTTCTGAATGGAGTTCGCGGCACGCTGTTCGCCGCCGAAAAGCAGCCATTGATAGTTCTGGAAGCCGACCCATTCATCTACCGTAGCGCCGTTTCCTTTAAAGCTCAGGATAAAGGTATTTATGAGCGGATAAATCATGAAAAAAGCATATGCTATGAAGAACGGCGCAATAAACATGTAGCCATACTTGGCATAACTCACCATTTTAGCCGGCTTTTTTTGTGATTTTTGCATAAATTGCACAACCTTTCGAGATTTTTTGAAGAAAAGGTTAAAATATATGCTGATGGGCATATGCCCATCAGCAATATATCGTTCATAATTTCCTAAACGGATTATTCAACTACCAGGTCAGGGAAGGAAGCAGCAACAGCATCCTTGAATGCGTTGATAGCATCATCCTTGGTTGCGTAAGTACCATCAAGGTAGCCGTTTACGGAGTCATTGAAGTGACCCTTGATAACGGAGTCGTACTTGGTGATCTTGCCGTCCATGTTGATGGCGTCAGCCTGATCCATAAGGATCTGGAACTGGTCCTGACCATCAGTCAGCTGAGGATTGCTGTTAACCTTTTCGTCAACGATAGCCTTCATAACGGTGCTGTTGTTGCAGAAGTCGTTAGTGCCGAGAGTGTAAGCTCTCATGCCGTCGTCGTCACAAGTGAAGTACTTGATGAACTGAGCAGCAAGGTCATCGGTGTTGTGCTTAGCAGCTATACCGAGCCAAGTACCGCCCCAGCAGTAACCGTTAGGTCCCTGGCACATAGCCATCTTGCCGTAAGCTTTTCCGCCTTCGCCGCCGGTCATGTTGGAGAGGATGGAGTCAGCCGCAGCGGTAAGGCCCCAAGTAGGAACGAAGTCACCAAGAGCAGTGCCGTCCTGGATTGCAGCATACCAAGCGGGATCCCACTGAGGAACGTTTGCCAGATACTTTTCATCGTTAAAGGTCTTAGCGATGTCATAGAAGTCAGCAGCGTTGTCCATAACGAGAGCGCCGTCAACTACCCAAGCCTGGGTTCTGTTGTACTGATATACCTGCCACAGACCGCCTTCGGTAGCCTGGAGGGAAGTAGCGCCGTTGGAAGCGTCATAAAGTTCCTTAGCGGTAGCCTGGAATGTAGCCCAGTCCTTAACCTTTTCCTGCATTTCTTCAGGGGACTTAACGCCCAGATACTGTTCAGCCAGGTCGCTTCTGTAAAGGAAGCCGCCGGGAGCAGCCTGGAAGGAAACGCCCTTCAGAGTGCCGGATTCGTCCTTACCGATTGCTACGGTGTAGCTGTAAGGATTCTTGAGATCGCCCTCGGAAATGCCGATATCGGACAGAGGAGCGGTCAGGGTATCATCGTTGATGTAGGAAAGGATCCAGTCAGCTTCGAGAGTGATGATATCAGCGTCGCCGTCGCCCTTCAGATACTGAACGATCTGGTCACGTCCGCCTTCACCGTTATCACCCTGTGTAACGATCTGGACTTTGTCTTCTGCAACGCCGGTGTTCTCGCAGAAGATCTTCTTCATGTTTACAACGTCGGAGTTAGAACCCCATGTTACGATGGTAAGAACGCCGTCGTCCTCGCCGGAAGGAGTAGCAGCGCCTTCGGTAGTGTCTTCGCTGCCGTCACTATTTGCGGGAGCGGAAGTTGTACCATCACCTTCATTGCCGCCGTTGTCGGTCGGTGTTTCGTCGCTGCAGCCTGCTACTGAAAGTACCATAGCTGAAGCGAGAAGCAAAGCAAGTAATTTCTTCTTCATTGTTTTTCCTCCAAAAATGTATTCGGAATTTTTCCGAATTAAAAATGTGCCATTCCTCAGCTTTTGCTTTTACATTATTCATAAAAAAGTAATCGCCTCGGAATTACATTTGTTAGTATATCACAAAAAGATTAAAATGTAAAGAGATTTTTTTACTTTTTTTACACCGAGTTGCAAAATCGGGTTTTGTAATCGTTTACACAAATGCCTCGAAATTTTGCTTTTGTTTAAAATGCCAAGTGAAAAAATCCGATTTTATTAAGTGTTTACTTAAAAAACTGAAAACGATTAACAGCGGCTTTACAACAGTGTTTGCAGATTTGTATACATTTTGATTTACTTAAATTAAACAAAAATAACCGTATTCGCTTCACAAAATTCAAGGGGCTTGTTTTGTGCAGATATACAAAAAATTTTCAACAGGATTTGTGAAATCGTTTCCAAAATCCACAAAATTGAAAGTCTGGAGCCGCATGCCTGCAACAGCCCTTGTACAGCGGTTTTGTACAGATCGCGGGGACTTTTTTCTTTAAGTGTAAAATTCTTTTAAAAAACACTTGAATTTCATCTGAGATTTATGTATAATAGTATCAGAACATTAAGAGAGGTGTCTGCTATGCAAAGAAAAAGGTGTTACAGCTCGTTTTTCGGAATAACAGGCACAGCCGTATGCCTTACGGCTTTATAAACGTACATTCAGGCTGATTTCCCATGGGGAAGTCAGTTTTTTGTTTTTATTTTTTCGGAAAGGATCTGACACAATGGAAAAGAAAAAAGTCGCAATAATAATGGGAAGTGACAGCGATCTGCCCATAGTTGAAAAGGCAGCGGGAGTTTTAAAAGAATACGGCGTGCCTTATGAGATGAGGATAATGTCCGCTCACCGCTGTCCCGCCAAGGTTGCGGAATTTTCAAAGAACGCCGCTGAAAACGGCTTCGGCGTTATCATCGCCGCTGCGGGGATGGCGGCTCATCTTGCGGGAACTGTTGCTGCAAACACCACCCTCCCCGTTATCGGTATCCCCATAAAATCAACTTTAGAAGGAATGGACGCCCTGCTGGCCACCGTTCAGATGCCTTCGGGCATACCCGTTGCAACGGTAGGGATAAACAATTCCAAAAACGCCGCCCTGCTTGCGGTGCAGATACTTGCGCTGTCTGACGAGGCTCTCGCCGTAAAGCTCAGGGAGGCAAGGGTGAAGATGGAACAGGAAGTCGCCGAAAAGGACGCAAAGCTGAACGCTTGAATCATACGGAACGTTCAGCTTCGCGTATGATTGACGCCGAGTTACCGAGTTATTTAAAAGGTAAAATAAATATATAAAATATAATTTTCAGGAGGAACAAAACCATGGCACTGCAAAAAAAGGAACAACTTTACGAAGGAAAGGCAAAGAAGGTTTTCGCCACCGAAGACCCCGATTACGTTATCGTTGACTACAAGGACGACGCCACCGCCTTCAACGGCGAAAAGAAAGGCACCATAAGAGGCAAGGGCGTTGTGAACAACCGCATGACCAACTATATGTTCAAGCTGCTGGAGAAAGAGGGCGTTCCCACTCATTTTGTGGAGGAGCTGAGCGACCGCGAAACTCTGGTAAAGAAAGTGGAGATAGTTCCCCTTGAGGTCATCGTCCGCAACGTAGCCGCAGGAAGCTTTTCCAAAAAGCTGGGAATCGAGGAGGGAACTCCCCTGAAGCGCCCCACCCTTGAGTTCAGCTACAAATGCGACGAGCTGGGCGACCCGTTCATCAATGATTATTACGCTCTGGGACTTGGTCTTGCCACCGAGGAGGAGATAGCGGAGATAACAAAGTACGCCTTTATGGTAAATGACTTTATGCTGAAATTCTTCAAGGAGCATAATGTTGATCTTATCGACTTTAAGATAGAATTCGGACGTTTCCACGGAAAAATTCTCCTTGCAGACGAAATTTCCCCCGACACCTGCCGCTTCTGGGACAGCACCACTCACGAGAAGCTGGACAAGGACCGTTTCCGCAGAGATATGGGCGGAGTTGAGGACGCTTACAGCGAGATGATGAGAAGAGTTTTCGGAGAGTAAGTAATTTTCCGTCAGGAAAGGAAGACAAAAATGTTTGATTCATTTCACGAGGAATGCGGCGTATTCGGAATATACACAAAGCAGCCGTCGGACGTTGCAAACTCTGTTTATTTCGGACTTTACGCCCTCCAGCACCGCGGACAGGAAAGCTGCGGCATAGTTGTGAACGACAGAGGCGTGTTCAACTATCATAAAGGTATAGGTCTTGTAAACGAGGTATTTGACGCCGAGCGCCTTGAAAAGCTGGGAAAAGGCAGGATAGCGATAGGACACGTCCGCTATTCCACCACGGGAAAGCCCACCCCTCACAACACACAGCCTCTTGTTGTCCGCCACGTCAAAGGACCTATGGCGATAGCCCACAACGGCAATCTTGTGAACGCGCAGGAGCTGAGGGAAAGCTACGAGCTTAAAGGCGGCATTTTCCACTCCACCAACGACAGCGAGATAATTTCCTACGCCGTCACCGAGGGACGCCTCACCGAAGGCTCTATCCAGAAGGCGCTGGAAAAAGCGATGTATAAAATAAAGGGCGCGTATTCACTTGTGATCATGTCCCCTCAGAAGTTAGTTGCGGCAAGAGACCCCCAGGGCTTCCGCCCGCTTAGTCTGGGCAAGCTGCCAAACGACGAAGGATATGTTATTGCAAGCGAGACCTGCGCCTTTGACAGCGTTTCCGCCCAGTTCGTAAGGGATATAGAACCGGGCGAGATAGTTGTGATAGACGACAACGGCATTGAGAGCATAAAGACGCACTGCGGCGCTCCCACAGGGCTTTGCGTTTTCGAGTACATATATATAGCCCGCCCCGACAGCGTTATCGAGGGCGCAGGCGTACACAGCGCAAGAGTGAGAGCAGGGCGTTTCCTTGCGCAGGAGCACCCTGTTGACGCAGACATCGTTGTGGGAGTTCCCGACAGCGGACTTGACGCCGCACTGGGCTATTCTATGGAATCAGGCATACCCTACGGCGTGGGCTTTATCAAGAACCGCTATGTGGGAAGAACATTCATTCAGCCCGCACAGGGCATGAGAGAAAGCTCGGTGAAGATAAAGCTGAACCCCATAGCCGACGTGGTAAAGGGAAAGCGCGTCGTGATGATAGACGACAGTATCGTCAGAGGCACCACCAGCGGCAGGATAGTCAATCTCCTCCGCGAGGCGGGAGCAAAAGAGGTACACGTCCGCATTTCCTCCCCGCCCTTTATCAACCCTTGTTTCTTCGGCGTCGACATCGACAGCAAAGACAAGCTGATAGCCTGCAAAAAGACGGTGGAGGAGATAAAGGAATCTATCCACGCCGATTCTTTGGGCTATCTCAGCGTTGAAAATGTGTACAAGATAGCCGAGGGCGCAAACTGCGGCTTCTGCACAGGCTGTTTCACAGGAAAATATCCTATCGAAGTCCCCGAAGAAATGCCAAAGGACAGATTTGAAGCCAAACTTACAGATTGACAGATATACATAAGGAAAGGAAACAAAACGATGAAAAACAGTTTTTCCGAAAGCTACAAGGCGGCGGGCGTTGACGTTACCGCAGGCTACGAGGGCGTAAAGCTGATGAAAAGGGACGTGGAGAGGACCTTTATTCCTGGTGTGCTTACGGGTATAGGCGGTTTCGGCGGACTTTTTCAGCCCGATCTCAGCGGCATAAAGGAGCCTGTTTTCGTTTCGGGAACAGACGGCGTTGGCACCAAGCTGAAACTGTCAATGCTCCTTGACAAGCACGACACCATAGGCATAGACGCCGTTGCGATGTGCGTCAACGACATAATCTGCTGCGGAGCAAAGCCGCTGTTTTTCCTTGATTACATAGCCTGCGGCAAAAATATCCCCGAAAAGATAGCCGCAATAGTAAAGGGCGTTGCAGACGGCTGCGTTCAGTCGGGCTGCGCTCTTATAGGCGGCGAGACCGCCGAGCACCCCGGTATGATGCCTGACGACGAGTACGATATCGCAGGCTTTGCGGTAGGCGTAGTTGACAAAAGCAAAATAATCGACAACACAAAAATGCGCGAGGGTGACGTTATAGTGGGACTTGCCTCCACAGGCGTACACAGCAACGGCTTTTCCCTTGTGAGAAAGGTGTTTGACATCACGAAAAGGGAATCGCTGGAAAAGGTCCTCCCCGACGGCAGAACTTTAGGAGAAGCGCTTTTAACTCCCACACAGCTTTATGTAAAGCCCGTCCTTGACCTTATCTCCAAGGTGGAGGTAAAGGGTATCAGCCATATCACAGGCGGCGGCTTTTACGAGAACGTTCCCCGTTCGATACCCGACGGCTTTATGGCAAGAGTTAATAAAAGCGCTTTCCCCGTTCCCGACATTTTCAGATATTTGCAGGAAACAGGGAATATCCCCGAGCGCGATATGTATAACACCTTTAATATGGGCATAGGAATGACCTGCACGGTAGCTCCCGACAAGGCGGACGAAACTGTTCGCATACTTGAAGAAAACGGCATAAAGGCATATTGCATAGGCGAGATAGTAAAAGGCGATGAGGGGATAGAGATAATATGAATATAGCTGTACTTGTATCAGGCGGCGGCACCAATCTCCAACAGCTTATAAACGCCCAGAAAGAGGACCGTCTGGGCGGTGGGAAAATAACCTGCGTCATCAGCTCCAAGCCCGACGTTTACGCCCTGCAAAGAGCAAAGGACAACGGCATAAAAACGGCGGTGCTGGAGCGGAAAAAATACCCCGACATTGCCTCTTACAGCCTTGCGATGAAGGAACTGCTGGAGGCGGAAAAGGCGGAGCTTGTAGTATATGCGGGCTTTCTCACCATACTGGACGAAACGGTGTGCAGAGCCTTCCCCAATAAAATGATAAACGTCCATCCTGCACTTATCCCCTCATTTTGCGGAAAGGGATTTTACGGGCTTAAAGTCCACGAAGCGGCTCTGCAAAAGGGCGTAAAGCTGACAGGTGCCACCGTTCACTTTGTAACGGAGGAATGTGACGGCGGACCTATAATCCTGCAAAAAGCAGTCGAAGTAAAGAACGGCGATACCCCCGAAATACTGCAAAAGCGTGTTATGGAGCAGGCGGAGTGGATAATACTCCCCGAAGCGGTAAGGCTTTTCTGCGAGGGTAAGATAACCGTCAGGGACGGAAAGACCATAATAAAAGAATAATAAATAGTATTATCGTTTTATAAGGTAAACAATGGAGGTAAATTTTATATGAAAAAGGGGCTTTTAGCTAAGATCTCAATTTTATTAACTGTTTGTATGATTGCTGTAAGCTGCAGCAGCAACGATACCGTTTCTGATGTTACGACGCCTTTTTCTGATACTGTATCAAGCGACACGTCAGACACTTCTGCAACTGAAGAAGCAATACAGATTACAGAGGAGGAAACAAGCACCACAGAGGAAGAGACCACTGCTGAGGAAACTACTGTCACCTCTGCGACCACAACAGAAGCTGTTACAGAAACTTCTGTAACCACTACGCAGACAGTTACAGCTACCATTACAGAGGTCACTGAACCCGCTCCCGAATGGACAGAGCAAGAATTTTCAGCTTCAATGTTCGTGAATACCGAAGGCGTATATAGCAGAAAGGCTCCTATACAAGGTTACGAAAAGAGCAAACAGTTCCATTTGAATGATTCTGTAAATGTAGTCGCTAAAACATCAACAGATTACTATAAGACTTCAGAAGGTGACTATATACATGTAGATTACCTTTCCAAGGAAAAGGTTACGGTTACGACAACTACAACCGCAGCTGTAACGACAAATTCAAATGTATCATCCGGAGATTACATTGAAGTCGATGGTTATGTTGATTTAAAAATCCCAAAAGACGATTTTAGGTTTTTCATTAAGGGAGAATTAGACAAAGCAAATGTAGATAAATATTTATTGAGACCAGTTTATGCAGAAATGTTTAAAAACATACCAGGGTATGTTTCTGGAGAGTTTGATTTTGAAAATAGGACCTGTTTTAAAAATTTAACAAAAGATAATTCCTTAAAAGTTAAAGAATTAGCGGACCATTATTGGGAAGATTTAAGAAATTTAGGATGGAATTCGTCTTCGTTGTCTTCAAAAAGAAGTAGAGTGTATGGTAATTTAATAAACCTTTATTACTGCGCTCAAAATTCTAATATAGGAGATTATGCTCCAGACGGAACGCAATATGTAGCGAAAAATTTAGACGGGTATTGTTATACATCAAAAACAGAATTGAATAATTTATATTGGTTAATAGCTCCAAGAGAATTAAAAAGGTTGCCAGATAATACATATTGCAGACGAAAAGGATTGGGACTGGAATGGACAAACACTCCAGTCGAAGGTTCCATAGATTGTTCCGGATTTTTTGTTATTGCAGCTTTAGGAGAAACGTTGATTTCTGATGAAGCTTATAAGAACAATTGGACTCCGGTAGATCCTAATTTACATGTTGGCTGGTCACAATCAAGCCCAGATCCTAAAATTTATGAAATAATATAATTTTCTACTTATATGTAATAAAATATATGCAGGATATGCAGGCAAAAACCTTTACTGCGAAGCAGAAAATGTGAGGCTCACAATAAATTCTTACAGCTATACAATAATCACAGCGCATAGAATCAAACAGTCATAGAAACGACAATTTCAGAGCTTGTGCAAAATGAAAACGGAGGAAATACGCCGTTGAACTCAGAAACGCATTTCACAAATTCAGTAAGAACGGCATTGTTCAAATGCCGCAGTATACCGTCTGCTACTTAGGAAAATTTTAGGAGGAATTGCTATGATAAGAAAAACTATCGAGGAAGAACTCAGAAGTATGCCCTACCACGGCAGGGGAATAATCATCGGAAAGACCCCCGACGGGCTGAAGGCGGCTATCGCCTACTTCATTATGGGCAGGAGCGAAAACAGCCGCAACCGTGTTTTTGTGGAGCAGGGGGACGGTATCAGGACCGAGGCTTACGACCCCTCAAAAATGGTTGACCCTCATCTGATAATCTATTCTCCCGTGCGTGTTCTGGGAAACAAGACCATAGTTACCAACGGCGACCAGACCGACACCATTTACGAGGGAATGGACAGACAGCTCACCTTTGAGCAGTCCCTGAGAGGGCGTGAGTTTGAGGACGACGCTCCCAACTACACCCCAAGGATCTCGGGAATAGTACATCTTGACGGCGGGATCATGAACTACGCTATGAGCATTATCAAGAGCAGCGACGGTAATCCCGATTCCGTTCTGCGCTACACCTATGCCTACAATTCACCCATAGCGGGCGAGGCAAGATTTATCCACACATACTCCTCCGAAGGTAACCCTCTCCCGTCCTTTGAGGGCGAGCCCAAGCGCCTTGAGATACCCGACGTTGACCTTGACGGCTTTACTCAGCTTATCTGGGACAATCTCAACGAGGACAACAAAATTTCCCTTTTCACCCGCTATATAGACATTGAAACAGGAAAGACGCAGACGGAAATAATAAATAAAAATCTGTAAAAGAAAGGAACGACTGAAATGACAGAACTTGAACTCAAATACGGCTGCAACCCCAATCAAAAGCCTTCCAGGATATTTATGGAAAAGGGCGACCTGCCGATAACCGTGCTTAACGGCAAGCCGGGCTACATCAACTTTATGGACGCATTCAACGGCTGGCAGCTTGTAAGCGAGCTGAAAAAAGCCACGGGGCTCCCCTCCGCCACCAGCTTCAAGCACGTTTCTCCCGCAGGCGCAGCGGTGGGACTTCCCCTTTCCGATACTCTGAAAAAGATATACTGGGTGGACGATCTGGGCGAGCTGACTCCCCTTGCAAGCGCTTACGCAAGAGCGAGAGGCGCAGACAGAATGAGCAGCTACGGCGATTTCATCTCCCTGTCCGACGTGTGCGACGTATGCACCGCAAAGATGATAAAGCGTGAGGTCTCCGACGGCATAATCGCTCCCGGTTATGAACCCGAGGCGCTGGAGATACTGAAAACAAAGAAAAAGGGAAATTACGCAATAATCCAGATAGACGAGAACTACAAGCCCGATCCTATCGAGCATAAGCAGGTGTTCGGCATAACCTTCGAGCAGGGAAGAAACGAGCTGAAAATAGACGACGAGCTGTTTGCAAACATAGTCACCGAAAACAAAGATCTTCCCGAAAGCGCAAAGATAGACCTTGCAATTTCTCTCATAACCCTTAAATACACCCAGTCCAACTCCGTGGCTTACGCCTGCGGCGGTCAGGCTATCGGTATCGGAGCAGGTCAGCAGAGCCGTATCCACTGCACAAGGCTTGCAGGTACCAAGGCGGACAACTGGTGGCTCAGACAGTCCCCGCAGGTCATGGGACTGCAATTCGTTGACGGTATCGGCAGACCCGACCGTGACAACGCTATCGACAACTACATCGGCGAGGACTTTATGGACGTAGTAGCCGACGGCGCATGGCAGAGGATATTCAAGGAACAGCCCAAAATATTCACAGCGGAGGAAAAGCGTGCATGGCTGGACAAGCTCAGCGGCGTTTCCCTCGGCTCCGACGCATTCTTCCCCTTTGGCGACAATATCGAAAGAGCCCACAGGAGCGGCGTTCTCTACGTTGCCGAGCCTGGCGGCTCTATCCGTGACGACAACGTTATCGAGACCTGCAATAAGTACAATATGGTAATGGCGTTCACGGGCATAAGACTGTTCCACCACTGAGAAAGCGTTCAGACGATGAAAATATCTGAATTTTACCCCCGGCTTGAGGAATATATAATGTCCCTTAAAGGCGTTGAAAAGGACTTCAAAGCCGAATGGGGCTGGACAAGGTTTATGCTGAGGGGAAAGATGTTCTGCGCTTTCTGCGGCGAGGACAGCGATTTCACGCTGATAACCGTAAAAGGCGAGCCTGACTTCAATATCCACATTCGGGATATGTACCCCGACGCCATAATCGAGGGATATTACATGAACAAGGTGCATTGGAACTCGATATATCCCGATAAAGGCGTGCCATACGAACTGATACGGGATATGTGCGGCAGGGGATACGACCTTGTATTACATTCCCTGCCCAAAAAGACGCAGAAAGAGATAACAGGCGAATAATCAAGAAAGGTATGATACTATGGATATATTGGTAGTAGGCGGCGGCGGACGCGAACACGCAATACTCACCGCCCTGCGCCGTTCTCCCAAGGTAGGCAAGCTGTACGCCGCCCCCGGAAACGGCGGCATTTCCAGAATTGCGGAGTGCTTTCCCGTAAAAGCCACCGACATTGACGGAATGGTGGAGCTTGCAAAAAAGCTCTCTCCCGATTACGTTTTCGTCGCTCCCGACGACCCGCTGGTAATGGGAATGGTGGACAGACTGAACGAGGCGGGCTTTAAGACCTTCGGACCCAAAGCCAACGCCGCCATACTTGAGGGCAGCAAGGTATTTTCCAAGGCTCTTATGAAAAAATACAAAATACCCACCGCCGAATATGAAACGTTCACCGACGCTGAAAAGGCGATAACTTACATAAGGGAGAAAAACAGCTTTCCCGCCGTTATCAAGTGCGACGGGCTCGCTTTGGGAAAAGGCGTTATAATCGCCGAGGATATGAGCCAGGCTGAAAATGCCGTAAAGTCTATGCTCCTTGACGGAAAATTCGGCAAAAGCGGCAGCGAGATAGTTATCGAGGAATATCTGACAGGTCCCGAGCTCACCGTTCTCGCTTTCACCGACGGCAAGACCGTAAAGCCTATGGTAAGCTCTATGGACCACAAGAGAGCCTACGACAACGATAAGGGACTGAATACAGGCGGAATGGGCACCATAGCGCCCAATCCGCTTTACACCCCCGACAAACAGCAGGAATGTATGGAAAACATCTTCCTCCCCACCATAAAGGCTATGCAGGCGGAGGGAAGGCCCTTCAAGGGCTGTCTGTACTTCGGACTTATGCTCACCCCCAGCGGCGTTAAGGTGATAGAATACAACTGCCGTTTCGGCGACCCTGAAACGCAGGTGGTGCTCCCTCTCCTTGAAACCGACCTTGCGGAGATAATCGAGGCGATTTGGGAGGAAAGACTGGACGGGCTTGACGTAAAGTGGAGCGATAAGTCCTGCGCCTGCGTCGTTATGGCAAGCGGCGGCTACCCCGAAAAATACGAAACGGGCAAGGAAATAAGCGGTCTTGACGAAAACGGACAGACCTCCGCCGACGCCTACGTTTACCATGCAGGGACCAAGCTGGAAAACGGAAAATTCCTGACGGCGGGAGGAAGAGTCCTGGGCGTCACCTCGACAGCCGATACTCTCCGGAACGCCCTTGATAAAGCCTACGCCGCAGTAAAGACCATTTCCTTTGATAAGGCGCATTACAGGACTGACATAGGCAAAAAGGCGCTTTAAGGCTTTATATCGGCTTGCTTTTTGTTGAAAATGCAAAAAATGTAAAAAAAGTATTGCATTTTATTTTCAGTTATGTTATAATATCCTATGCTTGACTGCAAGCATAGGATATTATATTGTGCCGATCGCACGATTTGCAATAAATATTTAACTTACGGAGGAATATAAATGTCAGTTCTGGAAATAATCGCCGCCATACTTCTCATATTGGCGTGCGTGTTCATTGTTCTTGTTGTATTGATGCAGGATTCCAAGCAGGGAATGTCACAGGCGATAAGCGGCGCCAGCGCCGATAACTACTATCAGAAAAACTCAGGCAGGAGCAGGGAAGCCCGTCTTGCGAAGTGGACAAAGATCGCCGCAGTCGTTGTATTCGTGGTTGCCTTGTTGGTCAACCTGATAACGATCTACGGATGGGGAAAATCCTCGGACAGCGGCTCGTCAACAACGGCTGCGTCCGTAACTACCGTTGCTGAAGAAGACACGGCAGAGGATACGACCGCAGAAGAGACGGCGGAGGATACTTCCGAAGCCGCCGACACCACCGCAGAATAAAAATACAAAGGGGCGACAGGTTCGCCTCTTTTTTTACCGAAAAAAAGGAGAAAAAATGGATCTTCAGATAAGAGAACAAATCGTCCTTGCACTTTACCGCGCAGGCGAAAAGGGACTTACCGCTCAGGAGATAGCCTCAGAACTCACCCGCAAAAAGAACGGCGGTGAGCTTAGCCGCGAGCTTGAGGATATGCGCCGCAGCGGAACACTGGGCTTTTCAAAGTCCCGCTATTTTTTGAAAAATCCCGATAAATTCCACGAGGGGAACGTGACTAAAGTAGCCCGCTCCCACGGCTTTATCCTGCTTTGCGACAGCGAGGAGGGGGAAGAGGTTTTCGTGCGTGGAAAGGATCTTCACGGCGCTGTCCCGGGCGATACTGTACTGCTTAAAATAATCGCCGACAAGGACGAAAACAACCGTTCCAGAACGGCAGTAGTTACCACCGTCATTTCATTCACTGAGCAAATGCTCACAGGTACCGTCGTTGATTACAACGGCGAGATAAGACTTCAGCCCTCCACCTTTTCCTCTCCCGTTCCGCTTGTGATAGTGGGCTTTGGCGGGAGCGACGTCCGTGTTGGTGACAAGGTGAGATTTGTGATAAGAAAGCGTGGCGACCGCCACTCCGAGCATATCGCCACCATAACCCATGTTTTCGGCAGCTCCGACGTGGCAAAGGTATCAGTCGCCGCCTATATCGAGGAAAAGCAGATACCCGTTGAATTTCCCAACGAGGTAATAAAACAGGCGGAGGAGATAGAAAAGCGGGGAATATCAAGCGGTGAAAAGGCAATGCGCACCGACCTGCGCCACCTTCCCATTTTTACCATAGACGGCGCCGATACCAAGGACATCGACGACGCAATAAGCCTTGAAAAGACCGCCAACGGCTACAAGTTAGGCGTTCACATCGCCGACGTTTCCCACTACGTTAAAAAAGGAACGCCCCTTGACGAGGAGGCGTTCAGACGGGGGACAAGCATTTACATTGCCGACAGAGTTATCCCCATGCTCCCAAAGGAGCTGAGCAACGGCATATGCTCCCTCAACCCCAACGAGGAACGCCTTGCTTTTTCCTGCCTTATGGAACTGAACAATGAGGGAACGATAAAAAAATACCGCTTTGCAAAGACCCTCATCAAATCAAGAGTCAAGGGCGTTTACAGCGAGGTAAATCAGATAATAGACGGGACCGCTCCCGCCGAGATACTGGAAAAATATTCCGAAGTATCAGAGCAGATACCCGTTATGACGGAGCTTGCCGCCATTCTCCAAAATAACAGGAAAAAGCGTGGCGCTCCCGAGATAAACAGCGTTGAAAGCAAGATAATCTGCGATGAAAACGGCGTCTGCATAGACATAAAGCCGAGGACGGGCGGCGTTTCCGAAAATATGATAGAGGAATTTATGCTTGCCGCCAACAACTGCGCCGCAAAAGAGGGAATGGACAATCATTTCCCCTTTGTTTACCGTATCCACGAAAATCCCACTGCGGAAAAGCTGACAGCCTTACAGGAGACCCTTGTTGCAATGGGAATAAACCCCGTAGGGATAAATGAACATTCCACGGCAGGGGATATGGCGAATCTCCTTGAAAGCTGCAAGGACGACCCAAGAGCCCCCATAATCCACCGTATGACCCTGCGCACTATGATGAAAGCCAAGTACAGCGAGGAGCCTGTGGGACACTTCGGACTTGTGATGAAGGAATACGCCCACTTCACCTCCCCTATCCGCCGCCTTGCGGACCTGTCCGTTCACAGAATACTGACCGATTATGTAAACGGCGAAGCGGCAAAGTTAGAGCGCCGCTATAAGCGCTTTTCCGTGGAAAATTCCGCCCGTGCCAGCGAAACAGAAACAATTGCTGTAAACGCCGAGCGTGACTGCGAAAAATTCTACGCCGCCGAATATATGAAAAACCACATCGGCGAAGAATTTGAGGGAATAATTTCAGGCGTGATAAACAGCGGCATTTTCGTAGAGCTTCCCAATACCGTCGAGGGCAGAGTTGACGTGTTCACTCTCCCCCAGGGCGAATACGAGGTCCGCAACGGCATAATCCTTGTTGAGACCCTCTCCAACACCGTCTACGCTATGGGCGACAGCGTAAAGGTCAAGGTGGCAAATGTAAACGTCGGCTTAGGTCAAATAGACTTTGAGTTAGTGGAGCATAAGCAATAAATTTTTTGAAAATTCTTAAGAAACTTTTTTCCAAAAAAGTTTCTTAAGCCTGCGGAGCAATCAGTTACAGGAGAATAATATGTCAATAGGCTTAAAAAGAGGTACTGTTGCAGTTGAACCCCACAGCGTTGAGTGGGAAATATCAGCTCAAAAAAAGATAGAATTGTTAAAAGAAATATTGGGTGAAGATATTTTACGACGTGCTGAAAAATGGCGCAGGCAGTTAGAAAAATAAAAAGGAGCTGACAAAAGATACTTTCCGATATGACAGTCAATGCGATAAATCGGTATTCATAAAATAGAGAGGTTACACGGGAATAGAAGAGGTGAAACTATGCGTAAGCAATTGGAAATATTTCATAATCTGGTTTTAGAGTTTAAAAAAGATACTTCTATTGATGCTGTATTGTTGAATGGTTCAGTTGCATACGGTACCGCAACTGATTTGTCCGATTTGGATATTATTGTACTTGGAAAAAGGAACGATTTTATATCACAGCTAATTGATGGTGTTTTAGTTGAAATACATTATACCACTTTTGATAAGGCTATTGATAAGTTAAAAAGCAATCCGATGGAGATATATAAATATCTTGATGCGAAGATTGAATACGATAATGGAAAAGCACAAGAAATCATTACATATGCTGAAACTGTATTGGAGCATTATTGCGTTTCAAAAAAGGAGCAATCTGAAATTTGCTACTGGTTGAAAAGTACAAGGCTGAAACTGGAATCTGCATTTTTAAAACAAGATGTTTTACTGATCTCCTATCTTGTCGCAACAAACACATGGAAAGTGTTAGAGGGGGTCTGGGCAGTCAACAAAATGCCAATTCCCCCGTCAAGCAGTTTATATCGCAGATATTCAAAATTAAAACTCATTCCGTGTCAGGAGTGGTTTGAAAAACTGCTTATTGGGAGTGTAGAAAACAGAGGAAATACAATGATCGAGATTATTGATTGGATATTAAATTCTGATTTATCCGTCAAATAAATTTTAATATTCGCACTTCTATACGCAAAAAAGCAGGCGGTTTTCGCCTGCTTTTGCTGTTTTATGCGGGACTGCCTCACAATAACACGGCATCACTCCGCTGTAAACGCGTCCTTACCAAGTCCGCATACAGGGCAAACCCAGTCCTCTGGGATATCCTCGAACTTGGTGCCGGGAGCAATTCCCTCTGCGGGATCGCCTGCTGCTTCATCATAAACATAGCCGCAAGGGCAAACATACTTCATAAAATTTTCCTCCTGTCAGTCTATCTCAACTGCGACCTTCTGGTCGTGGCGCACTGCGCCTGCTCTCATAATGGTGCGGATAGCTCTTGCTATCCTGCCCTGCTTGCCGATAACGCGTCCCATATCGTCGGGAGCAACGTGCAGATGATACACGGTGACGCCCTCCTCGTTGGGTTCGTCAACGGTCACTTCAACAGCGCTCTTGTCATTTACAAGCTCCGTTACCATAGCGATAAGAAGTTCCTTCATACTGAGCCTCCCGTTACTTTACGTTCAGCAGTCTCTTTACGGTGTCGGTAGGCTGAGCGCCCTTTGCGATCCATTCCTTAGCCTTATCGTTATCGATATTGATAACTGCGGGATTGGACTTGGGGTCGTAGTAGCCTATCTCCTCAATGAAACGTCCGTCTCTGGGAGAACGGCTGTCAGCAACGACAACGCGATAAAAAGGATTGTTTCTCGCGCCCATTCTTCTGAGTCTGATTTTTACTGCCATTTTTTCTTCCTCCAAAAAATAATTTATAAAGTTTATATTTTATCACACATTTTGTGTTGATATACAGTAGTTACTGTTAGTCAGCCGATAGGCGGCATTCCCTGCATCGGGAATCTGGGGAAGCGCTTTTTCTTTCCGTTTTTGCCCGTGAACTGCTTCATCATCTTCTGCATCATATCAAATTGCTTAAGCAAAGCGTTCACGTCCTCAACCTTGGTGCCGCTGCCCGCCGCTATCCTGCGCTTGCGCTTGGCGTCGATGAGGGAGGGCTTTTCCCGCTCCTTTTTTGTCATGGAATAGATGATAGCTTTGGTGTGGACCATCTTGCTCTCATCTATGTCCTCCTCATTTATCTTTCCCGCAACGCCCGGGATCATCTTGATAAGAGAGCTTATGCTCCCCATTTTTTCAATTTGCTGAAACTGCGCCAGCAGGTCGTTCATATCGAACTTGTTCTCCTGCATCTTTTTGGCAAGGCGGAGCTGTTCCTCTTCGTCAACGGCGGTCTTAGCCTTTTCGATAAGGGAAAGAACGTCCCCCATTCCCAATATCCTGTCCGCCATACGGTCAGGGTGGAAGGGCTCAAGGTCGTCTATCTTTTCGCCTACGCCCGCAAACTTAACGGGCTTTCCCGTAACGGCAAGCACCGACAAAGCCGCACCGCCTCTGGTATCGCCGTCCAGCTTGGTGAGGACCACGCCCGTTATCTCCAGCGCCTCGTTGAACGCCTGAGCGACGTTTACAGCGTCCTGACCCGTCATAGAGTCCACCGTCAGCAGTATCTCGTTGGGCGAGACCTCGGCGACAATGTTTTTAAGCTCATCCATAAGCTGTTCGTCAATGTGCAGACGACCCGCAGTATCGAGAATTACCACGTCGTAGCCGTTGTCCCTTGCGTATTTCACGCTTTCTCCCGCAATAGTGACAGGGTTTGTCTGCCCCATTTCAAAGACCTTTGCCCCTGCGGCTTCTCCAACTATTTTAAGCTGTTCGATAGCGGCGGGACGGTAAATGTCGCAGGCGGCAAGCAATGGGCGCCTGTTCAGCCCTCTGAAATACTTTGCAAGCTTGGCGGCGTGAGTCGTCTTACCTGCGCCCTGCAAGCCGCACATCATAATGACGCAGGGCGGCTTTGAGGGGAAATCTATCTTCTGGGTGGTATTGCCCATCAGCTTTCTCAGCTCGTCGTGAACGATGTCTATCACCTGCTGAGCAGGAGTGAGGCTGTTCATCACTTCACTGCCTACCGCTCTTTCGCTTACCTTTGCCACAAAGTCCTTTACCACCTTGTAGCTTACGTCCGCCTCAAGCAGAGCCATACGCACCTCGCGCATAGCGTCCTTCACGTCTTTTTCGCTGAGCTTGCCGTGATTTTTCAGGTTTTTGAAAATTTTGGAAAGTTTATCCGACAATCCTTCAAACGCCATAAATGCTCCTTAATAAATATCCTTCAGCTTGTCGGCAAGTTCCATGGCGACCTTTTTGTTTCCGCCTTTTATCACGGCTTTAAGCTCATTCACCGCCTTGTTCATCTCATCTCTTTTGCGGTACAGCCCAAGCGCCGCTTCCAGCTCCACAAGCTTTTCCTCGCTTTTGTTTATACAGTTGAACACTCCCTGACGCGTGATGTTGATCTCTTTGGAGATCTCGCTGAGGGAGAGGTCGTTGATATAGTACATATCAAGTGTTTCCTGCTGCTTTTCGGTAAGCAGGGAACGATAAATAACAAAATATTCGGCTTTTTTAAGATCCTTTGACATTATTTTTCCTCTCTGCACTCTTTGTTAAATCATTTTCTGCCGTTATGACTGCAAATCATTTTTAGTTGTCAGTCATAAACGCCTTTGTTATTATATCAGCAAGACGAAAAAATGTCAAGAGTTTTATGGGATTTTTTGAAAAAAATTCCCCGCAGATAACGCGGGGGACCGTCTTATTCAGATATGTTAATATTATTATTCTGAAAATCCTTCGCTGACAGCCTGCATTTTTTAATGAAATTTGGGAATACGGCTTTGATCAGCAAATACAGCAAATATCCCGCAGCTCCGCCCAGCGTATTGCATATAACGTCGTCTATACTGCCGTTACGTCCTATAAACGGCTGAACGAACTCAATAACAAAGGTGAAAATAAAAGCTGTGAGAACAGTTTTGGCAAGATCCGCCTTTTTGATTATTGGCAGCGCAAACCCCAAGGGAACAAATAAAGCGATGTTTTCAGCTTGATCTATTATTTCCGGCAAGATCATAGATCGTGAAAGATGATGTCCCGAATATGTGACAAAATATGTCCACCAGATAGGTATGTATCTCCATTGATGAAATTCCACAGCGGGAAAGGAGAAAGAACGGAAGGTCACCATTCTCCAAAACTGATACCAAAAATTTGTTGGCGTCAGGGTTATACATACTGTTAATACAAACCAGCATAACAAAATCAGCCAGATGATTTCATTCAGTCGGATTTTTCTGCGTACCTCAGCAAAATCGGCGCCGAATAAACGCTTATGATTTTTTCTGCGTATCAGCCAGTATATTATCAATGTTAACGCTATTATCGGAAACAGCTCGGTTATCGACCCAATGCCCAGCAGGCTGATAAGTCTTCTTAAATCCATTTCAGTTTATCCCCTTATAAACCTAATCAGTGAATTTTAAAGTTATATAATGTATTGAAATATTTGCAGATCGCTTTGTTAAATGTCAGCTCTGTAAGCCCTTCTAATGTTAAAGCAATTCCTGATTATTTATCACCAGCCCGAATCTGACGCCTAAAACCTCCGCCGCCTTTCTGCACAGATTCATTCTGTCCATGAATATCTCAAAATACTCCATCACCGAACTTATGCGCGTATCTATTGTAAGGTCGAGTATAAGACTGCTCTTGTCGTCGGAAAAATACACCTTTGACTGTTCGCAGGCATAATTGACTCTGTCGTGAACGTCGTTTTCAAGCCCGTCGGGATTTCTCACCCTTGAACGGCGGACGTCGCTCTTGTCGCCGATTATCACAGCGGCGGCTATGTGATTTACGGGATAGGCGGTATGTTCATCGTGATTTCCGATAGCGGAAACTATCGTGCAGATCTCTTCAGCGGGCATATTCATCTCGTGAAGGAGCTGGAACGCCATTATAGCGCCACTGTGAGCATGGTTTACCCTGTTCACCACATTTCCTATATCGTGCATATACCCTGCTATCTCCGCCAGCTCACAGTCCCTTTCGGAATAGCCCAGTTCAGACAGGATAAAATACGCCGTATGCGCGGAACGCTCAACATGAGCGTTGGAGTGTTCGGTATATCCTATGGAGTTCAGCGCCGCGTCGGCGTTTTTTATATAAGTCTGTATCTCGCTGTTCTGTTTTATATATTTGTAAGTAACGTTGCTCATATGAATTTTCACCTTTTTTCAGTTGCAAAAGCGTTTTATTTATGATACAATATTAACATATTTATTTCTGCTCTTTTTTCTTTCTGAAAATGAACACCTTGCTGAAAATATAGTTCAGCACCAGAATGAACACGCTGGATACCGCCTTTGCGAAAAATTCCCACAGCGCGCCGCTGATGCCTGTAAGGTCTACCATCAGGAACATTATCAGTATCCCCACGAAAAGGGTAACGACCCTCGCCCCGTAAAAACCTGCGCACTCAGCTATTATGCGAGCCCCTTTTGCCTTGCTCTCAAACACCCATATCCTGTTTGTGACATAAGCGAAAGTTACCGAGCATACCCACGCGAGAAAAGTGGGAAGCACCGTGCTGCTTTCCGTGCCGAACACCGCAGTCAGATTGAACACCCAGCGCAAAAACACGGGAACGCTGTTTTCGTCGGGAAAAACAAAGCGGAAAATAAAGTATGCCGCGAAATCCACCAGCGTAGTCAGCACGCCGAATATAACGTAGTTGCATATTTCCTTGTATTGAAGATACAGCCCCTTCCATTCTTTAGGGTGCAGGGCTCTTTTGCAGATGTCTTTTATATCTATATTCATTTTTCTGTCCTTTATTTTTGATTTCTGAAGCTACCGAAGTATTATTATACTATACATTTAAGCATTTTTCAAGCGTTAATGAAAGGAACGATAAAATTCAGATGGGAACAGTGACAGCGATAATCGTCCTAATATTGCTCTCAGGCTTTTTCTCCGCCGCGGAGACCGCATTTACAGGCGCCAACCGCATACGCCTAAAAAACATGGCGGAGGAAGGCTCAAAAAGCGCGGAGATAGCCTTAAAGGTGATAGATAAGTACGACAAATGCCTTACCACTATTTTGGTTGGAAACAACATAGTGAACATCGCCACCTCATCTCTTGCCACCATTTTGTGCGTGTCTCTCTTTGCGGAGCGGGGACCTGTCATAGCTACCGCCGCAACTACCGTTATTGTGCTCATTTTCGGCGAGATAACTCCCAAAACCATAGCAAAAGGCAACGCTGAAAAGGTCGCGCTTGTCTTCGGCAGGATACTTTGGGGACTTATGATAATCCTGACCCCGATATCAGCCGTATTCCTGCTGATACAAAAGGGAGCGTCAAAGCTGTTCAACAAAAGCTCCGACGTATCCGTCACCGAGCAGGAGCTTATGCACATCATCGACGAGATAGAGGACGAGGGCGTGCTGGAGGAGCAGGAAAGCACCCTTGTGCGCAACGCCCTTGAATTTGACGAGACTACTGCCGAACAGATAATGCAGCCCCGCGTTAATGTTGTGGGAGTTGAGCTTTACGACAGCATAGAAGCGGCGGAGGAGCTTTTCAGAAGCGAGGCTTATACAAGACTTCCTGTTTACGAAAAATCCCTTGACCATATCATAGGAGTCATAAGCTACCGTGATTTTTCCCAAAAGCTGCTTGCGGGCGAGGACTTTAGGATACGCGATATAACAACGGATATAATGTATATCCCGAGCCTTATGCACATCTCCGAGCTGCTGAAGAAAATGCAGCGTGAAAAGGAGCATATCGCCGTGGTAGTTGACCAGTACGGCGGCACCGCAGGGATAGTCACCCTTGAGGACGTTTTAGAGGAGCTTGTGGGAGAGATATGGGACGAAAACGACATAGTAAGCACCCCCGTACGCTTTTTAAACGAAAAGACCTTCAGAGTAAGCGGAGAAGTCTCCAAAATGGACTTTAACCGCTACTTTGAAAGTCAGGAGATGGATTACGAGATAGACGGCGATTTCAACACCGTAGGCGGCTGGGTACTGGAGCTTTTCGGCAGGATACCCGAAGCGGGCGACACCGTTGAAACGGAGGATTTTATCATAACCGTGGAAACTCTCAGCGAGCGCCGAATAGGCAGTCTGAAGTTCGTTATAAAGGAAAAGAGCGAAGAGCCAGGAAAACAAGCCTGATCACATCTCACATAACTGCGGCTTTTATGCTTAAATCGCTAACCCTTTATCATCAAGCAAATCGTATATTTATATAAAAATTCCGTAAAAGCTTCCAAAAATTTTGTTGAAATTTTTGGAAGCTTTTATCAAGCCGTTTTATGCCCGACGTCGTAAAATTATTATTTCTATTTACTAAAATGCAGGAAAAAAGACCGTAAAATTTTGGTAAAATACACAAGGTCAGTGTTTTGACTTTTTAATTTCAAGGTGCTATAATTAAATTGAAAAAGTTGGATAAAGCGTTTGACGGCGCGTTTCCGCTTTTAAACGGACAAGAGTCGTTCAGAGATTGTTTGACGGCTTCATGTGTATCAATGGGGATATGCACATGGGGCTTGTTTTCATTATCGTCGGCTTTTTTCGGTTCGGCAAACGGGCTGCCCGTATACAGCGCCCGAAATTTTAGGAAAGAGAGGAACTTGAATGAACAAACATTCATTCAGACGGTCGATTGCAGTCGTACTTGCGGTTGCAGTGAGCTGGGGGGGTACAACTACCTGTAAGCGCCCTTGATTATGAGGGCGGCCAAAGCCTCAGCTTTGTAAAATCCGATATAGTACCTGATCCGAGACCGTCGCAGGAAGCTGATCGGCAGAAAGCAAAGGTTTATGCCGATTGGGAAAATGTCCGCGTGTCTATCGTGCTTGAAGATAAATCCACGATAGAAGCAGGCTACGACATCAGCACCATCGCTGTTGATCCGATAGCGATCGCTTACAGAGACAACCTCGAAAGAGAGCAGAAGGATGTTCAGACGGTTATCGAAAACGAGGTGCTTGAAGGCGAAGAACTGGACGTAGCGTGGAATCTGACCCTTGCGGCAAATATTATTTCCGCAAATGTAGAATATGGTCAGATCGAAGCTATAAAAAATGTTGACGGCGTTAAAGACGTATTTGTGGAGACTCAGTATCTTCCCGCTTTTGTAGGCGTTAATGAAGCTGATCCCAAAATGGCAACATCTTCCGCAATGGTAGGCAGCACCACTGCTTACAGCCTCGGTTATACAGGTGCGGGAAGTCTTGTAGCCGTTATCGACACAGGTATTGATTCTGATCATCAGTCTTTTAACGATAAAGCATTTGAGTATTCCATCGATCAGCTTGATAAAGACGTTGATCTTCTGACCGAGGAAGAAGTTGCAGATATCGCAAAAGAACTTAATATCTACAAAATGGGGATCATCACAGACGGGGATATACCCGATCTGTATTATTCATCAAAGATTCCCTTTGCGTACAACTATGTAGATCACAATTTTGACATAACTCACGATAACGATAAAGAGGGCGAGCATGGTTCTCACGTTACCGGTATTGCGGCAGCAAACGCCTATATCCCCAACGGTAACGGCGGCTTTGACAAAGCTCTTACTACTGTACATACACAGGGCGTTGCTCCCAACGCACAGATCCTTACCATGAAGGTATTCGGTTCAAGCGGCGGTGCGTATGATTCCGACTATATGGTAGCTATCGAAGACGCTATCATACTTGGCGCGGACAGCATAAACCTTTCTCTTGGTTCTGCTGTTGGCGCAGGCTTCAGTGAAGTTTATCAGGACATCATGGACAGCCTTGTAAATAATGACAGCGGCGCTGTTGTCACCATGGCGGCAGGAAACGCGGGCTATTGGGCAGAGGAAACCGCTAATGCATATCCTTACTATGATGACGTAAATTTCGACACCGTAGGCACGCCCGCCAGCATCTCCACCTCGCTGGCAGTTGCTTCGGTGGATAATATCGGTTCTACCGGCAATTGCGTTACAGTAAACGGTCACGACGTTTACTATACCGAATCGTTGTATACCAACGATCCTCTTACTACTCTCGCGGGCAGCCACGATTATGTTTACATTGACAGCCCCGGCGTTCTGGACGACTCCAACGATTTTGAGACTCTCAGCAGTCTTGTAGAGGGCAACATTGTACTCTGCAACCGCGGTACTTCGTCTTTTGCAGAAAAAGCAACAGCCGCAGCGGAAGCAGGCGCAGCAGCTCTTATCGTTGTAAATAATGCAGCAGGCTCCATAAGTATGGCCCTTGATGGTTATGAAGACACCATGCCTGCGGTTTCAATCACAATGAAAGAAGGAAGCTACTTCAAGGAGGGCGAAAGCGCAAAGGAAGGAACGCTGACTTACTACACGGGCACCATCGAGATCGGAGAAGGAATTTCTGTCAGCTCTGGGGTTGCCGATCCCGAAAACCACTACACAATGAGCTCCTTCAGCTCATGGGGCGTTCCAAGCTCTCTTGAGATGAAGCCTGAGATCACCGCTCCGGGCGGAAATATTTATTCCGTAAACGGCGGTCATATAAATGAAGAAACAGGCAAAGTTGAAGGCGGCAGCGACCAGTACGAGAACATGAGCGGTACTTCCATGGCTGCTCCTCAGGTCGCAGGTCTGACCGCTCTTATCACAGAATATGTTGAAGAAGAAGGTCTTGCAGAAAAGTACAACATCAACAAGCGTGCTCTTATCCAGAGCTTGCTGATGTCTACCGCAAAGCCTGTTATCGAAACATATGAAGAAGGCTCGACCAATACCGCGGGAGAAAGCGAAGGATATTATTCTATCCTTTCTCAGGGCGCAGGTCTTGCAAATGCGGCTGACGCTATAAATTCACAAGCGTTTATCCTTATGAGCGAGGATTCCGTCCTGAATCCCCAATCCGCTGTCGACGGTAAGGTAAAGGTTGAGCTTGGCGACGATCCCGCAAGAAGCGGTGAGTACAGTTACAGCTTTACTGTTACCAACATAAGCGGAAGCGATGTTACTTATGACCTTACAACGGATATGTTCACTCAGGACGTTTCTCCTGATGATGATATTCTTGATACATGGACAGTTCCCGTTGAGGCAAACGTAACCTACGACTGCGGAGAAAGCGTTACTGTTCCCGCAGGAGAGAGCGTAGATGTAACAGTATCTATCGAGATAACCGATGAATATGTTACTGATGAGCTCTTTTATCCCAACGGCGCATATATTGAGGGTTACACGTTCTTAACTCCCGAAAACAGCGATGACGGCGCAAAGGGCGTTCAGCTCTCCATTCCTGTATTCGGCTTCTACGGAAGCTGGACCGATCCCGCGATGTATGATAACGACAGCGACTTTTCAGAGATAAGCTATGAAGCTGTTGAAGGTACGCCGTACTTCTTTGCGGATCCTTCAAGCGAGCAAGGTTATTCATACTATTACAGCGGCTTGTATTACGAAGATCTTGAGGACGAAGAGGAATATTTCTACATTCCCAACATTTACGGCTGGTATCTTGAAGAAGACTATGATACCGCTCTCTCAAGAGCAGCTATCAACGGCGAAACTCTTATGACGAAGTACGACGTCGTTCAGCTCCGTAACGGTTACGCAGGCTTTATTGTTGACGTAAACGGCAGCAAATATTATACCACACCTGCGAAATACAGCTATGGCGCGTTTTATGATGACGAAAGCACTACCACAGTTTATCCTTTTAAAACCTTCAGACTTGGCGTTACCGCAGCTGAAGCGGGCGCAAAAGAAGGCGATACCGTACAGACGTCGGTAGTTCTGGTTCCTGAATACTATGACGATCTTATCGGCGACGACGGCAGCTTCGACGCTGCAACGCTGGTCAAAGAGCTTGGCGACGGCGCTTTTGTAAGCTCACCCAAGATGATAGTTGATAACACCAAGCCCGAACTGATCGAATCTGAGCTTAACGCAGACGGAAGCCTTACGGTCACCGTTTCCGATAACCGGTATGTAGGTTATGTGGGCGTTCTCAGCAGAAGCGGCGCTAATCTTTACGACGAGGGCATACCCGTTCAGACTTCTGCGGGTTCCTCCTCTGAAATTACATTCAGCGCGGATTCTATTGCCGACGCAGGTCAGTATGTCCTGATAATGGTAGCTGACTATGCGGGCAACGTTCAGTCTTTTGAAGTTCAGCTCCGTGATGATTCCGAAGTAAGCTACACAGGTATGTATGCATACAGCGAGGAGGTTTACTCCAGCAGAACCACAGGCGAAGCCTACAATGCATGGTTCTCCGTTGATCCTGACACAGTAAGCGTTACAGGAGAGGGGATCGATATTGTAGACATTGACGACAGCCACAGTGTTGTTGCAGCGGCTTATGCCGACGGATACATCTTCCATGCAACAGCTGACAAGGAGCTGTTTGTAGCTCCTATAAGCGACCCCGGATACGATATGGCGAAGGTCGGAAACCTCAGCTTTACCCCTGTTGATATGGCGTTCAACGCAACAGACGGTAAGCTGTACGCTATTGACGACACAAACTATATCTGGTCCATCAATCCTCTTAACGGCGAAAGCAAAGCCGAATATATGCTCCCCGGCTTTACCGAGCTCGGCGATGCTGACGCAGACGTTAACAAGGACGGAAAAACCAATTCCAAGGACGCTCAGGCGGTTCTCGATTACATGACAGGAAAGTTGGCTGAAAGCGAGGTAGATACGACCGCAGGCGACCTCGATCAAGACGGAAAGCTTTCCACTTACGACGCATATCTCATTCTTTTAGGCGTTCTCGGCAACTTTAATGTAAAAGTGCCTTACACTATGCAAGGTCTTACGATCGACAAGAACGGTACCTTCTACGCTTCAGGCTACAATTCTGACTCTCAATATGTACAGCCTGAAATGAACATCTTCGTATGGGATAAAGATGATAAAGATAATATAGAAACTATCGAAGCAGTGCTTGACGGCGAGATGACAGAGATCGCCTTAGTGCTTCAGTCCGAGGAAGACGGAATAGACATAGGCTTTGAACGCGGCGATAATCTTATAGACGCAGCAGGCGTTATGGCTTATGATTCTGACAATGACCTTATCTACATGGCAGGCGACGCAAGCGCTTGGTTTACTTCCATGTATGAGCAATATTACCGCTTCCCTGCAGCTGAGTTCGATTACCTCTATGTTATCGACCCTGTTGCCAAAACATGGGATTACACAAATTACGATGAGGACGGTAACGAAAATTCGCTTATCTACGCAAAGTACAATTCTTTGCTGATAGTTCCCGAATCCGACTTCGGCAAGCTTGAAGATCCCGGCGACGAGATAACAGATATTGCCCTTTCTCCTGAGAGCGTTACCATTATGGTAGGCGGAAGCGTAAATGTTGAAGCGATACTTTCACCTTGGAACGTTTCCTCTGAAGATGTCACCATCGAATGGACATCCTCCGAAAAATCAGTTGCCGCTGTAAATAACGGCAAGGTCACCGCAGTAGGCGAGGGTACCGCTGAAATAACTGCGACCGTAAAGGGCAGCGATGTAAGCGCGACCATGACCGTAACGGTAATTCCTATGCCTGCGATCACTTTAAGAGGCAACGTATGGAGCGATGAAAGCATAGCGGGCTGGAGCGAGTTTACTACTCCTGATCTTTCTATGGATGATATAACCCGCTTCACCGAAAGGACCAATTATATCCGTGCGGCTACTGACAGTACAGGTCAGTATCTCTTCGGTCATGACGGCGTAAGTATTTATAAAATAGACGCCGAAACATATGAAGAAATACCGTTGTTTGATATGAACCCTGACTATCTCTTCCCCGATGCAGCGCCTAACCTTTACTTTGCTGCATATAGTGTAGGAGAAGAGATGATAGTAGCTCCCGCTACCGGCGGCGATACTCTTATGCTGATGATGCCTGAAGCAGGAGATCTGTATACTGTTGACGGACTTGCAAGCGAATTTGGTTCTCCTATGGCTGCGATAGCTTATGCAGGTAGCAGCAGCAGTACGATGGCAGACTACTATTACATTATTTGCGAAGACGGAACTCTTGCCATGCTTTATATTACTGCTGGAGGAAATGTCGGCCGGGGCGTTGTCGGCAAGACAGGAATAAAACTTAAAGGTGTTTCTACTTCTACCGCTGATGGAAGCGGAGATAACTTTGCTTCTCTGATCTATGACTTTGACAACTCTACCGCTGACAGCGAGCAGCTCGTACTTTCTTACTACACCTCAGGTATGGACAGCGCGGCTATCTCCATTATCAACGTTGACGCTGACGAAAACGTGAACGTTCCCGGCACTGCTTACTTTGACGACGATGTATGGCCTGTATCGGGTCTGCACTTCGGCGCTTATTCCGAGCAGAGCGCAAGCGAAGCGCTTGTTGCAAGATTTGACGGCTCTGAGTATACCGCAGAGATAAATAAAGACGAAGTAAGCAGCTTTGTTGATGAAGGCTCCGACGGTACAGGCAAAGCTGTTGTAGGTAAGAACCTGAGCGTTTCCGCTTCTGAAGACAGCGGCGAAAACGAACTTTACGGCACAGCTTCTATTATGAGCAGCACGATGAACGAGATCATGCCTATCGATAACGAGGTCGGCGGCGGTACTCCCACGATCGACGAAGATACAGCAAAGAAGGAAGCTGAAAACACCATCAAGATCCTTCCCGAAAATGTTTCCGTCGATACCGAAAAGAACGAGGTCACCATTACAGTTACAGCTTGCAAAGGCGCAACGAACGCGTTGTATGATATAGCTTATATGGACGTTCTTAAGATTCAGGAAGTTCACAGCCTTACCACTTATTCAAGCTATAACACGAGCGATCCCGAAAAGGTACATCTTGACTTTGCGTTTATCAATCCTTTGAGTGATGATAAAGAAGTTGCAACTCTTGTATTCACTTATGATGAGAAAGACGAAGCAGGTCTTGACACCGAGATATCGCTTGAACCCATTGAAGTAAAAAATATTATTTCCCCGACAGGCGCGCCTCTTGCTCAAATCGCTACTCCCGTTAAGATTTATTCTGTTACCGTGAATGTTGAAAACGGTACATACAATGCTCCCGAAACCGTAGGCGAAGGTGAAGCGCTCAGTATCAACATCATTCCGAGCAGCGGTTATACTTACCCCGAAAGCGTTACTGTTACCGTTGACGGAACTGTTCTTACCAAAGGATATACCTATAATTCAGGTAAGGGCGAAGTAGTAATACTCGAAGGTGTGATAACAGGTAATGTTGTTGTAGACGCCGCTTGTCCTAAACTCCCCGTAAGCATTCCTTCCACAGGAACGACAACTCCCGCTGAGGGCAGTGTAGACGTAGATGTAGAGATCAGCGGAAACGGCAGCAGCAATGCTCCCGAAACTGCTGTTGAGGGTGAGGATCTGGTATTCACTCTTACTCCTGATGAGGGTTACACTCTGCCTGACGAGATAGTTGTTACCGTTGACGGCGTTGTGCTGGATCCTTCCGAGTACACTTACGATCCCGAAACAGGTAAGGTAACTATCCCCGGCGACAAGGTAACAGGAAAGGTCGAAGTAAAGGCTGACTTTGTTGCTGTTGACGATTCGGGAAGCACAACTCCTGATGACGGAAATATAGTTTTGGAAGCGGAAGCAGACGGCTGCACCGTTAAGGTGGAAGCTGCCAAAACTGCTCTTCCCGATGGAGTTCGGCTGATAGTTGAACCTCAGGAAGTGTCTGACGGAAACAGCGCCGTTATCGAAATAACCCTTGTTGACGCTGACGGCAATCCCGTTCAGCCCAACGGAAATGTTACCGTTACTATTGACGTTCCCGAAGCGCTTCTGGGTGCTGACACATACCATGTATATTATAAAGCACCTGACGGAACGCTTACCGATATGAACGCGTCTTACAGCGACGGTAAGGTCACATTTGTAACCGATCACTTCGGCACTTATGTGATTTCTGTTGAAGAGCTGACAGAAGATGTGTCTTCCGACACGACGAACCCTGCTCAAGGCGATAATTCCGACGACCTTCCTCCTGCTACGGGCGTTGCCGCTCTGTCTGTCGTTCCTGCGATCATTTCCGCAGGCGTAGTGATGCTTTTCAAAAAACGCAGAAGCTGAACAAAGGCATAGGCGATACCGTTCATAATAAACGGTGAAAAAAGACCCGACAGTTGAATGGTGGATACCCTTAACGCAGAGATCATGAAAACTGAATAGGATAGCAAATCGGCGTGTCCAAACGGACACGCCGATTTGTGTATATAAGCGCCTACATTTTATCCGATCACACAATAGAATGACCTATATTATTAAAGCCGCACGGCTCAGGAAAACCTGCATTTTCCTGTCCAGTGCGGCTTATTGTTTTATGCTTTCGTTTTTTTGTACCTGAATATACAGACCGCAGCAGACAGCGCTGAAACGAGGAAAATGACCACCGCGGCGATTGTGTCTTGCAGCCATATATCATAGCTTTCGGTTTCAATAAACCGATACTCAGTAACGGTTTCACCGTTCTCGTTGGTAGTTGTATAAGCTCCTTCCGAATCTATCGTGGACGGATCATACATAATTCTGACTATTTTACCGATATATGATTCAGGCTTTATCGGCATAGGATTAAGAAACGTTTGAAATCTGCCGTCTAAATACAAGCATTCTTCCGAATGAACCTTACCGTTTTGATCCGTAAATGTTCCAAAAACTGATCCATCAGGCGTACCGACAAACGTGATCTCCGCTGTCGTAACGATCCGGTCACGGCGTTCCAAACGAAAAATTATGTTTGAAACCGATATGATCAGAGAGATCACCGCTGTCAGACTTAAAACGACGATCAGAAACCGTTTCATTTATCACTCTTCGCCCTCAATCCCAAACTCATAAACAGTAACATGATGATAAACCTCGCCCTTTTTCAGCACGCAGGAGGGGAACTGAGGCTTGTTCGGGCTGTCGGGGCAGAACTGAGTTTCAAGACAAAAGCCTGTGTGCTTTGTCAGCGGAACGCCGCCCTTGCCGATCTCCTTGCCGTCCAGACCGTTTCCCGTATACAACTGCATAGCGGGCATATCGGTGTAGCAGGTGAGCGTTCTGCCGCTTGTTTTCTCCACGGCGTAAGCCGCTTTTGCAAGCTCCTCGTCCTTTTTCGCAGGGCGGAGTATGAAGTTGTGGTCGTAACCCTCAGGACTCAGCGCCTTTATCGGTCTGAGGTATGTAAAGTCGAACATCGTCCCCTTTACGTCCGCAATTTCTCCTGTGGGAATAAGCCTGCTGTCAACGGGAGTGTATTTGTCCGCAAAAATTTCCATCTCAGTGTCAAGCACCTTGCCTTCTCCCGCCAAATTAAAGTAAACGTGATTGGTAAGGTTCAGGATAGTGTCCTCGTCGCTCTCAGCGTCGTATGTGAGGGAAAGCTGATTTTTCTCGTTCAGACAGTAGTCCACGGTTATCGCCACAGTGCCTGGGAAATTTTCCTCCCCGTCGGGACTTGTGTAGCCGAAAACAACGTGATCCTCGCCGCTGTTCTCGTCGCTCTCCGCCGCCAGCAACTCCCACACTCTCTTGTTGTAGCCCACCGAACCGCCGTGCAGAGTGTTGGGACCGTCGTTTTTGTAAAGGGGATATTCAACACCGTTGAGGGTGAATTTTCCCCCGCCTATCCTGTTTGCAAAGCGTCCCACCAAAGCGCCGTGGGAGGAAGTGCCGCTTATGTACCCGTCCATATCGTCATAGCCCAGCACGATGTCCGCAAAATTCCCGTTTTTGTCGGGAGCCTTGATGCTCATAATAGCGCCGCTGTAATTTGTGAGCTTTACCTCCATGCCCTTGCTGTTGGTAAGGGTGAGCACCCATAGCTTGTATCCGTTGTGAAATCCAACTTCCTCTTTTTTTATCATCTTATCATTTCCTTTCCGCAAAAGTTAAGGTCGTCCTGTTTATAATTATACCAGTCCGACGGCGTAAGGTCAAGGGAAAATTAAAATTGTTTTTCGGCAAAATTTAAAGCGGTAAGAGCGTTTCGGGCATAATAAAAGCGCTTTGCAGGCGACTGCAAAACGCTTAAAATATTCATAAAAAGCCTTGATTACTCAAAGCGAGTTATTATAATACTCTCAAACTTTTTTGTCGGATTCTGTATTGCTATTCATTTTTTCTTCATTTAATTTTTTTATTTCTTCCTCAGTATACACATGTACTTCAGATTCGTTCCATTTCTCGTAAATTGTTTTTGCTTTTTCCAAAACTAATTCTCCTTTGCATAAATGTGTAATGTGCTGTCTTTTTCTTCAAGCTGTTTCCTGTCATCATCAGAAACAATTTCAAATTCCTCTGGAGAAAAGAGATAATCTTCCTCAGTGTCGTCCACTATTCTGTAACTACCACATTCTATGGATATAACATCATAAATTTTTCCGTTTTCAAGCGAAATGTCAGTAGCGCCAATATATTTAACTTTCATCTAAATACCTCTGTTTCCCGTCTTTAGCCAAATCTGTCAAAAGCCTTCCGATTTCAATTGATTTTTCCGTTTCCTCCTGATAGGAATTAATGGAGTTCATCAACAAACCCTGATTTTAGGAATATTTCGCTCTCATTCGCTTAATAAATTCCTCTTTATCTTTTCCCCTGCTTAACCGTTCTTCTGTAACAAACTCTCTGTCGCAGTTTTCAACTTCCTGTTTGAAACCGTTGTCAACCAAAAATTGCCGAATTTTCAATAGCAAGTCATCTGCGTCCATCTTCGGGTGATCAATCGCATCTGTGAAATTATTATCAATTAAAGCCACGATCTTTGATTTTTCACCATATTTATCCAAAAGCCAAAAACAATAGTCATCTACATCAGCATACAAAGTATAAAATGGAAATTTTTTACATTTAGTCATCAACTATCATCCTCATTTTTATAATTGTCTGTGACGGTATTGTTTCTTCGACGTCCTCCGCTGGACACGTCAGAGAGGTGCAGAAGATAATAAGTTTTAATCTATCCCAAGATATTTTTGGGTATGCTCGGTTTGTTCAAATACGAGTTTGCCGCTTGGCTCTTTTTTTAACCACAGAACGAGAGGCATTGGTGTTTCATCTAACAAGCCGTCTTTTCCTTTATCAGGATCATGATACTGAAATATTATATCATTATCACCACAGCCTATTACCATAGAATTAAGCTTTTCAAAGCTTATATGATTTTCTTTGCAATATTTCTGAATTTCATCAACATAATCCTCATACTCCATGTACATATATCATTACTCCTTTTTAAAAGTCCTGTATTTCCCTTTAGAGTTTAAACCACATCGGTCTCAGCGAAATTTACCGCCTCAAAAGCATTTTAACTGTAATCGGTTATAACCACCTTATCACAAAGCTGTGCCAAGGTAAGGTAGCCTATTTTATAACCATCGAGCAACGCATTTGCGTCAGCAAAATGCTGAAACGGTTCGTCGCTGTCTTGTTTGCTTATGCCGATACCTTCATCCATCCAAGTAAAAATTACAAGATGCTGTCCGTCGACATCGAACAATATATCTCTGCCTTTTTCTATCAAATTGGCAAATTCAGCTTTAGTCATAATAGTTTTCGCCTCGCAATATCCCTTTTAACTGTAATCGGTTATAACCACCTGATTGCAAAGCTCTCCCAACGGAATACCGTCAACGAGATAATTATCCAACAATTCTTCAGGTGAAGAAAAATAATCGTCTTTAGTATCATTGGGGTATTGCTCTCCAATGTTGATACCGTTATCTGTCCATGTGAGAATCGTATAATGCTTGTTTCTCACATCGAACATTATATCTCTGCCTTTTTCTATCAATTCAGCAAATTCAGCTTTAGTCATAATAGTTTTCACCTCGCAATATCTCTTTTAGCTATAATCGGTTATAACTACCTGATTGCAAAGCTCTCCCAACGGAATACCGTCAACGAGATAATTATCCAGCAATTCTTCAGGTGAAGAAAAATAATCGTCTTTAGTATCGTTGGGGTATTGCTCTCCAATGTTGATACCGTTATCTGTCCATGTGAGAATCGTATAATGCTTGTTTCTCACATCGAACATTATATCACTGCCTTTTTCTATCAATTCAGCAAATTCAGCTTTAGTCATGATAGTTTTCACCTCGCTTTTATGATACCGCTGCTCTTCCCGTCAGACAGATAAACGCTTAAGTTATCAGCCTATTTCTGCGTGTATTTTTCTACTGTTTGCCGCATAGCTTCTTTAAATATCTGCGCCTGATAAAGCCCGTTTTCAGCGCATACGTTCTTAAATTCCGCCGCCAACTCCTTGGGCGCGCTGAACGAAATCACTTTGTAGACCTTCTGATTATACTTCTGCTTTACTTGCGTAGAAGTATGAGTTTTACGCTTAACATCTGTCATTTTTTATTATCCTTTTCAATCTTAGTGTACAAATCACACTCTTCGCTTGACACTTGTGGCGAGTCGTGATAAAATAGATATAAAGAAAGGGCGGCGGCAAATCCGCCCCGTCTTTGGGATTTTTAAGCCTTTCATTTATTTGGAAGGCTTATCATTTTTTCGCCATTTCTTTCAGTTCATTTACGGCTTCCTGAACCTCTTCCATTGTTTTACAATTCGCAAATTTGTCAGCAATCAAACTGATGATCACTTCCATCTGCTTATCAGTCATAATTTCTTCCATTTGTTCCTCCTTTCCCGTCTTGCCTCGTTATTTATGATTGGTTTTCCTGCTGCCCGATTCATTCTTCCATTTATTATAGATTTTTCAGCGCCAACAAGTCCGCTCTCAGAAATTCCAATACAAAAACGGATTATTCGTATTATTCACCAGCATAATACTGCACACCGCAAGCAGCACAACATTTCCCACTATCTGCGCCGTGCCGCTTATCGCAGCGCCGTTCGCCTTTGTGACTATCCACTTTTTCAGCGTGGGAATAACAGGGAAGCAGAACAAAACCGCCGCCGCAAACAGGAAAATATTGTTCATAAACGTAGTCTGCACCGCAATATTTGTAAGCGCATTTCCGTTTGCACCCACAAGCCCCTTGAAGAACAGCCCCATTCGTCCCAGATCCTCAAAGTAGAATATACCGAAGCCTAAAACAATGACCAGCTTGCTGTACAAATGTGTCAGCACCACGGGTATCTTCCTCATTCTCTTGTTGCCTATCTTCCGCTCTATGAAAATGAACACGCCAAAGTAAAGTCCCCAGATGATGTAATTCCACGCCGCACCGTGCCACAGACCCGTGCAGAACCACACGAGAAACAGGCTGAGATATTGTCTTCTCTTGCCGAAAATGGGAACGTACAGCAGATAATCCCTGAAGAAGGAGCCGAGGGAAATATGCCACCTCTGCCAGAACTCAGTAATGTTCTTGCAGATGAAAGGATAGTTGAAGTTTTCGTTGAAGTGAAAGCCGAAAATGCGCCCCAGTCCGATAGCCATGTCGGAATAACCCGAAAAGTCAAACAAAACGTACAGCGCATAGCATGCTACCCCGAACCAGCAGCCGAAAACGGAAAGCGTCTCCATATTTCCGCCCAGAGTGTTCTGGACTATCGTGTAAAGATTGTTTGCCAGAATGACCTTTTTGCCCAGCCCCACGATAAAGCGGGTAACGCCCTGACTGATGTCCTCGGCGGTGGAATGCCTGTTGTCTATCTCCTTTTCAATAACGCCGTATCTTACGATAGGACCTGCCACCAGCTGCGGGAACAGGGATACGAACATAAGGAATTTCATCGGATCATGCTGTACCTTGACTTTTCCCCAGTAAGCGTCAAGGATATATGAGAGTATCTGAAATGTATAGAAGCTGATACCGATAGGCAGAGCTATGTGCGGAGCGGGAATGTCTATGGGCAGTATAGCGTTCAGATTTTCCACCACAAAGTCGGTGTACTTGAACACGCCCAACAGACCGAGGCTCACGATAAGCGATATTGCAACGCCCACCTTCGCCAGCTTTGTCCCTCGGTAATTCTCTATCACCAAGCCGCAGCAGTAGTTGATTATAGTGCTGTCGATAAGCAGGATTATCCACAGCGGCTCGCCCCAGGCGTAGAATATCAGCGAAAAAATTATAAGCATCGCATTTTTCCAGCCGATAGGCTTGCCGATAAAATACATCAGCAGGCAAAGCGGCAGGAATGCATACAGAAAAAACAAATCTGAAAAGACCATAGCTTATCTCCTTTTACGGGGAATTTCAAATCCCCTCTATATATAAAACGTATATAACACGCAAAAAGTCACAAAAATTATTATATTACAAAATTATTTTAAATGCAACCCCTGCATTGACAATCCCGAAATAATTATATATAATAAGTAAAAACAGCTTTCTGAACAGAGAAAGGACGATATTATGACTATCAGGGAAATACAGGAAAGAATTTTAAAGCTGAAGGCGGAAAAGGATTTTTGTATCCTTGCTCACAGCTATATCAAAAGGGAAGTTATCGAGATAGCCGACATAGTGGGCGACAGCTTCAAGCTGAGCCGTGACGTATGCGGCGCAAAGCAGAAAAACATTCTTTTCTGCGGCGTTCACTTTATGGCGGAGACTGCCAAAATGTTGAATATGGACAAGCACGTTTACCTTTCCAACAGGATAGCGGGCTGCCCTATGGCGGAGCAGATGGAGCCTGAAATGCTACTCTATATGAAAAAGCAGGAGCCTGACAGGGCGGTAGTTGCGTACATCAACACCACAGCGGCGCTGAAAGCTCATTGCGACGTGTGCGTCACCAGCTCATCAGCGGTTCAGATAGTGAAGAAAATGCAGGCGGACAAAATTCTCTTTATCCCCGACTGCAACTTAGGCGCTTACGTCAAGAAAAGCGTTCCCGAAAAGGACATAAAGCTTATACAGGGCGGCTGTCCCATTCACGCCTCTGTCACCGTTGAGGAAGTCGAAGCGGCAAAAGCCGCACACCCCGACGCCCTGCTCCTCGTCCACCCCGAATGTGTTCCCAAGGTAACTGAGCGGGCGGATTATGTGGGTTCCACCTCAGGCATAATCAACTACGCAAAAAAATCCGACGCAAAGCAGTTCATCATCGGCACCGAGTACGAGATAGCGGAAACTCTCCAGTACGAATGTCCCGACAAGGAATTTTTCGTTCTATCCAAAAAGCTGGTCTGCCCCAATATGAAGCTCACCACGCTGGTTGACGTGCTGAACGTCCTTGAGCACCCCGAAAACGCCTATGAAATTGAAATGAGCGAGGAAGAGGCGGCGGCGTCAAGAAAGTGCATTGACGAAATGCTCCGTCTGGGCTAACGCTTTTTCGCCAGATTTTTCAGCATACCTGACAGCCTGTTCAGCTCCTCCTCGGTGGGAATTTTGTCGTTATATCTCAGGCTGTCATAGCCGCTGACCGCGTCCTCAAGCTGCCCGCTCATATCATCACCATATACCCTGCGCCCTTTGACAAGATGTTTTCCCGTCGTGTCCGAGGGCGCTGTTTCTTTCAGCTTTATCATATACGCCTTGTAGCCCATGCGGTATTTTTTTGTCGGGTCTTTTTCCCGCAGGAACGCCTTGTAAGCCTTTTTGAAGGTATCCGTCCTGTCGCGGCGGTCGTAGCCGCTTTCTTCGTAAACATCGATATATTCGCTTGTTGTCGCCCGATATTCATCTTTTATACCAAGCCGCAGTTTTATCCTTCGCAGCAGTTTTGCCAGCGCGTTTATCGCAGGCTTTATGAGCAGCGCTATCATCACCGCCGCCGCTATCGTCATAATTATCTCAAGGATAATATTCCGCCGATATACTATATTGTCAGCATTTCCGATATCGGAATCGCCATAATTACCGTTTTGGGTCTGTCCCAATTTGCTTAAAAGCTCCAACAGCCATTGGACGAACGCCTTTATCCCTTCCCAGAGCAGACCTGCCAGCGGCGGAGCCAGAAAGAAAAATAACAGAAGCGCCGCCATAAGTCCCAGCGTTCTTTTCACGTTGAACCTTACCACAGGCTTTGAAAGGGAAATAACGCCGTTTCCCTTATAGGAAACACGCTCTACGTTGCGCAGGTTCAGTATCACCGCCGACAAAACGATGAACACAAGCGTCAGCGCAAATATTATGCCTGCAAAAATATGACCGTTAGTCTTTTCCTCATAGCACAGAGGATAGGTAAAAACGCCCTCCACAAAGAAAATCCCCATTATCGCAAAGGTGAGCGGCTCCGCTCCGTTTCCGAGACGATAGCCCAGAATATAGCAAGCAATAAGCGCAAGGGGGAAAAATATCATACTTATCGAATCGCTCCCGATGAGGAACAGCACCGCGTCGCTGCCAACGGCGAGCGCTATGCCGACGACTATGCGCGCCATATTCACCAAAGCGTAAAATTTACTGCTCACCTTACTTTGCAGCAAACCTGCCAATATTCCCAGTATCCAAGCCACAGCTGCCGCTGTCAGATATATAAGCAGGAGATCAAGCCTTATAACGCCTTCATAAGCTATCGCCATAGAAGCGATGAAAAGCGGCAGCGGCACCAACAGCGCGGCGATTATCGACAGTATCCTTTCCGCTTTCAAGGCTTGTTCCCCCTTTCTTTTTTACTGTTGCTCCGTTCCGACCTGATTTTTAGTCATAGTCCTTGTGATAATACAGCAGAAATCCGCGTCCGATTCGTTTCTCGGCGTATAGACATAAGCGCCTTTTCCGTTTCTTTTAAGCTTTTTCAGCAGGTCTGCCGACGCTTGCGACAGCGACGGCGTAATGACTATCGTATCAGTAAATCCGTCAAAGGAGCTTTCCGCTAAAAAATCCTCAAGACTGCAATTGCAGTCAGGCTTTATCTTTGCCAGCCTTCTCAGCTGTTCGAGGCGGAACTCATCTCCTGCTCTCACCTTTATATCCTCCCGTTCGGGAAGATTCACCGAAAGGGCAAACTCCGCGCCCAAACTCACCGACTGTTCCATAGCAAGCGCCGCCGCTTTTATAAGAAGCTCGCATACTTCTTCATGAGCGGGAGCCAGAATATCCTTTCTGCGCTGAAAGTCGAGTATGATAAGCAGCCTTGCGCTTGTTGTATGGTCACGGTTCAGTGCGAGCAGCCGTCCCGTCCTTGCCGAGCCGTTCCAGAAAATGCTGTTCATCGGCTCTCTGCCTGTGTATTCATGCGCGCCGCTTATAAGAAAAGGGTCCTCGCAGATAAATCGCGTTGTAAGAATATCGCCGTACAGCAATCTGCTTGACGGCTCAAAATCATCGGCGGAAAGCGGCGTCGGAAGCACCGTCAGCGTTTCCTTGACCCCTGCGGGCAGAGTAAAGCCTGAAAAACCAAACAGATCCCCTCCGTAAAGGGAGCTTGCTCCAAGCTCAAAGACCCCTCTGCGCCCGCATTTTATATTTCTTGTCCTTGTGCATTTTTCCTTTGCTTTAAGGGCAAAAACACTGGGAATATAACAAAGCCGCTCTTTGCTTTCCTGAGTTTTTACTCCGAAATCAAGGCAGTCGGGAGCGACTATCTCCGTCTTTACAAAAGGGAGCGGGAGCGGCTTGCTGTTGGAAAGCTCCTCGGTGAGAGAAACGTTTTCTCCCTCAAAGACTTCGAGCCTGTTCAGCGTCGCTTTATATGTCAGCCCTTTTGCTCCGAACTTAAAGTATATGAACGCTTCTATCCCCGCTGCGACGGCGATCATCGCCAGAATTATGATTATTTCCATCAGCCTTTTACGTCCTCGGTAGGAACGGTTATCCGCGAGATCACGTCGTTTACAAGGTCGTCTGCTTTTACGCCGCGGCAGATGATCCTGTGCGGTATTACGAATCCCGCCGCTTCCTGAACGTGGTCGGGGGTTACAAAGGCGCTTCCTGTAACGGCGGCGATACCCTGTGACATTCTTTTCAGCGCCAGCATACCTCTTGTGCTGAGCCCAAGCGCCACCGACGGGTGAGAGCGCACGCCTTCTCCTATATCCAGCATATAGTCCCTCACCGTTTCATTCACGGGAATATCGGCGGTAAGCTTCTGCATTTCGGGAAGAGTGTCCCCGTCAACTGCGGCTTCAAGGCTGTCCACAGGGTGAGCGTATCCGATGCCGTCCAGTATCGAAGCCTCCTGCTCTCTTTCGGGGTAGCCCAGCTTCATTTTTATCATAAAGCGGTCGAGCTGCGCTTCGGGAAGCGGGAAAGTGCCTGCCGTTTCCACAGGATTTTGTGTGGCTATCACCATGAAAGGAACAGGCATTTTAAGTTCTTCGCCGTCAATAGTAGTCTGCTTTTCCTCCATACATTCAAGAAGGGCGGACTGGGTCCTCGGAGTCGCTCTGTTTATCTCGTCCGCAAGGAGAAGATTTGTGAACACAGGACCTTTTCTCAGCACAAATTCCTGATCTTTCATATTGAAAAAATGTATCCCCGTAATATCCGAGGGAAGCAGATCGGGCGTCATCTGAACGCGCTTGAAGCCGCAGCCGAGAGTTTTAGCCAGCGACTTTGCAAGCACGGTCTTTCCCGTTCCGGGAACGTCCTCAAGGAGAATATTCCCGCCTGTGAGCAAAGCGGCGGCAACGACGGAGATCTCGCTGTCCTTACCCTTTATCACCTTTTTTACGTTTGTGATGATCTTGTCGGAATATTCCTTTACTGTCATCTGTTTTTCCTCCCGTTATCAAGCTTTACTTTTCCGAAAAGCTTTATTTTCAGACTGAGGCGTTTTATGCCCTTATATTTTTCCAGCGTGTAATATGTCAGAGCATTCACCCGTTTATATACCTCGGTTTGTTCTTCCTTGTCAAATATCGGGTCATTGTCGAATTCCGCCCTTTCAAACAGCGGCATTATTTCGCTGAAGCCTTTTTTCATGCCCAGCGTTTTGTCTGCTCTCTCCGCAAAATCGCAGGGAGTTTCGCCGTTTCTCCGCTTTATCCCGTTGATATTCAGCAGCATTATAGCAAAAGGCAGCATTCCTCTCACCGACGACACAGGCTCGCCCTTACGGAAGGAATTCATAAGCCGTTTTTCTTTCCTTTCCAGCCTGTTCAGAGCGCCTCTTATGCACAGTACGACTCCGAATATGATGAATACAGTCCCGATCGTTATAAGTATTATCATAATGAGCCTGCGGCCTGCTTCTGAATTATCGTTATCGTTATTTATGTCAGTCGTTGAGCTTACGGTAGTATCCGACGTGGAAGTGAATGTTTCTTCCTCAGACGTACTTGTGCGGTCGGGAGTGGTAAATTCGGGCGTTTCGCTTGCGGTGATATCTGTGGTTACGATGTTTCCTACGACCTCTTCACTGCCGTTTATCGCAGGCGTAGGGTCATAAGCCACCCAGCCCAGCCCGTCATAGTACACCTCTACCCACGCGTGCAGGTCCTTTGGCGCTATCGTGTAGGTATATCCGTCCGCGGTTTTCACGCCGTCGTCTCCGCCTATTGTAAAGCCTGTGACATATCTTGCGGGAACGCCTAAATACCTTAAAGCGAGGCACATCGTGCTTGCATACATAGCGCAGTGTCCCGCCCTTGTTTTATTCAGGAAGTTGTCAAGGTAAGAGCCTTCGCCGAAGGTATTTCCTGCGGTGATCGAATATTTGAATTTTCCCGAATCGGTGAAATAATCGCATATCGCTTCAGCGGCGGAATCTCTCAGGCTCATGCCGTCTTTTATCGGAATGCTCACCTGCAAAAGCTCGTGCGGTCTTTCTTTAGAGATAAGGAGCATTTTCACATCCTGTGAGGAATCGGCGACTTCATTGACAAAGTCCTCTATATACTTATATTCCGTTTCGGGAATACTCATATATGTATCATTTACATACTGCTCATAAGCCGAAAGGTATTTTGTGTATTCATCATAGCTGACAGGGAAGCTGTCTTGCCAGAAAAGATCACGGCCTTCTTCTTCATCTGTCATCATGCTGTTCAGCGAATCCAGCCTGAGCATAAGCCAGTCGTATATGTTATCCTGCTGGTAAAGCACATCCACCTTCATCGAGTTTACGCTGCCCTTATCCGCCAGCGCAACAAAGTCGCCTTTTACATTAAAGTATTCGCTTTCGCGGAAGTTCAGCGCATACGGTATCCCCGGCATCAGAAGCGTGTTTATCCTTTGAAGATAGCTTATATCAACGGTTTTCACGCCTATCCCCGTATTTTCCGAAAGCACCGCCTGATAGTCGGTGACCATCTCGCCGATGAATTTTCTCATCATCATGTTGTACTGTATTTCAGGCACATAGCCGTTCAGCACGTCCGTCATGTTTACTCGTCCGTTTTCGGTATCATAGAACATACTGTCATAATCCAGCGAGGAGATAGAGTTCCATTCCCGTCCGTTAAATTCATATCCCACATCTCCGCGCAGATAGAGCTTTTCCGTATTGTCCACGGTTATCTCCGCAACAGGCCGCCTGCTCCTTGAAATATTCATCGTGGAGATATTGCTGGAAATATTTATATTTCCGCCGTCAGCGGAAAAATAGCCGTCAAATTCCGATTCGCCCGGCAGAGCAAAATCAAAGGTGTCATATATCCAGTCGCCTAAATTCTGGACCATCTGAATTATGCTCTCTTTAACATATTCGTACTTCAGCGAGCCGTCTTTCGGGAAAGAGGAAGCTATCAGCCCCGCTGATATGATCACGGTGACAAACACGGTAAGCCCGTCGAAGGTATACTTTCCGAAATACCTCATGTCGCTTTTTATTTTTCTTAGCAGCCGCATTCGTCTGTTTTCCGCATTGTGCTTTTTGTCGGAAGCGTAAAGCCCTGCGGAAGTCCCCGCCGCAAGATTTATGTTGGCGGACACCGACCCTGTTATGACCCAGAAGCCGATCACGGAAGCGGCAAAAACAAGGAGCGTTGTGTTGAAATGCAGATTGCTCGTATAAAAAGCGGGAGCGACTGCCACCGCCATCACCGCCAGCACGGGAACAGGGTTAAATCTTCTTATGCAGGCATAAGCGCACAGCGCTCCGAACAATATGCCGAACAATGTAAAAAAGGCAAAAGCGTCGTTATAAAGCTCGGTTACGCGGGAAGCACTGTAATATGAGCTGCTTATCCCCGAAATATGCTGCACCACTTTAACAAGGGCGTCGAATTTTTCAAATATCCAATCTCTTGCGGCAAATCCCGCCGACAATGCCAGACCGACGGAGATAAGAGTAACATGCAGCTGCCTGAAAAGTCCCAGCAGAATAAAAAACACAAGGCAGGCAAATACCGCCGTATTTGCGGCAGGGGTATAAAGCCTGTCTGTGAGCAGGACGGAAAAGCTCGCCATGCCCGACCATGCCATAACGCAGGCAAACAAAGCCCTGACCGCAAAGATGACGTAATAGACTCTATGCTCCAAGGCGTTGTCGCTTTTAAAATATGGAAAGTTAAACACCGCAAAAGCGGCTTGTTTTTTATTCCTTGTTTTCATTTAGGCTCCGTGTTCAAAGGGTATCCGTACCGCATAGGTCGTTTACCGCGCGGGTGATTTCTTTTTTTGTCTCATATGGGTTCATGCTTACGAATTTCACTATCGTGCTGTTTTGCATGTGATCCTGTATTTTTTTCTCCGCTTCTCCTGTCACAAGAACGGAGACCTTACATTCTGAAGATATGCTCTCGGTGAGCTTTATAAGCTTTTCGTCCGCTTTGCAGGTCATAAGTATAACCGTTTTCCCGTGTCCGATCCTGTCAATGACGGAAAAGACCTCATCAGCGAAATCGGGACCTTCAGAGTAAACCGAGGCAGACGCGGCGGAGCCCGCCGCAGGGTATATATCGGCGGGTTCGTTTATGTTTATATATCTTGTGTTTCCTTCTTTTGCGTCATAATAGCAGATAACGGACGGAGTATCTCTTTTTGCGTTCAGCAGCGCCGCTGCGAGCGCGGCTTCAAGCGCCGCGTCAGAATGAGCGGCGTTTTCCTCTGCAAATTCAAAATACCGCTTCATATCGCAGATCATTGTGACCTGCGTTTCCTGTCCCACCGACTGCTGCCACACCATATAGTCCTCGTGCTTTGAGGACAGCTTCCAGTGTATCCTCTTTATGTCGTCGCCGTCCGTATATTTTCTTACAAAGCTTTTGTCACCTGAAGGAGAATCGACGGCGCTTTTGTTTGCCTGTTCGTCCTGATACACGGGGAGCAGTTCTTTTCCCGCCGTTACGTCGTAAATGCGCGGTATCACCACGACCTTCTTTTTCAGCTTCAGCTTTCTTTTCAGCCTGAACAGCTTCAGCACATCGTAAACGATAAGCTTGTCTATGGTAAGGTCGTATTCTCCTCTGTACTCAGTCCTGAAGGTCAGGTTAAGGTTCCTTTTCTGAAAAGGGGAAAGCGAAAAAATAAGGCGGGCGTTTCTTTTGTCCGAGGGGTCGGGCATGGAGGCGTTCACCACGATCGAAGAGCAGGGAAAAATAAACCTGTTGAATGTAGGTATGACGATATTGAGCCTGTCTCCGCGGGCAAGGACTTCGATATTTCCCTTAAGTCTGACGTTCACGGCGAAAAGCTCAATCACCGCCATAATAAGCGAGATGATAGGCACAGCGAGCACCGTCAGGAATATGACTGACGAAAAGTGTCCGCCGTAGAGCTGAGTCAGCGCCAGCGCTATGACGAACAGCGTAATATATATAACACGATGCAGCGCCATATCAGCTCTGAGCCTTTCTCATCGGGTGCATTATGCTGCTGTTTACGTCTTTCAGGACGCTTTCCGCAGTTATGCCCTTCATTTTGGATTCCTGCCTGAGATGTATCCTGTGCGAAAGGACATACGGTATCATAGCGGAAATATCTTCAGGCACAACATATGTGCGCCCCATGATAAGCGCCAGCGCCTGAGAGCTTCTCATAAGCGCGAGGGACGCTCTCGGACTTGCCCCAAGCAGGACGGCGGGGTGTTCTCTCGTAGCGGACACAAATTTTACTATATACTGATTTATCGATTCGTCAACGTTCACCTGTCCCGTGAGCATGGAGAAAATTTTAAGCTCCTCGGCGGTGCATACGGCCTTCACCGACTCCATAGGGTCTTTGCTCTCTCGGTTCGTGATTATCTGAAGCTCCTGTTCGGCGGAGGGATAGCCCATGGTCACCTTTATCATAAATCTGTCGAGCTGCGCTTCTGGAAGCGGGAACGTCCCCACGAAGCCTAACTCGTTCTGCGTAGCGATAACCATGAAAGGACGAGGAAGATGATAGGTAGTCCCGTCCACGGTGACATTATGTTCTTCCATCGCCTCAAGGAGCGCCGACTGCGTTTTCGGCGAGGTTCGGTTTATTTCGTCCGCCAGCAGTATGTTCGTCATGGACATTCCCGGGCGGAACTCAAAGCGGTTGCTTTCCTTATTAAACAGGTTGAAGCCGGTTATATCCGAAGCGGTAACGTCAGGCGTGAACTGCGCGCGCTTGAACTGAAGTCCCGTCGCTTTTCCGAGAGCCGTTGCAAGAGTGGTCTTGCCTGTTCCTGGAACGTCCTCGATAAGCACATGACCTCCCGCGAGAAGCGCGACCACAAGCATTGTGATTATATTTCTTTTGCCGACTATTACCTTTTCAACTTCATCTATTGTAGCGGTAAGTTTTTTGTAGACCTGCTCACTGCTTATTTCCATGTTTTATTTTCCTTTCCGTGTCATTATGTCAAACGGACAAAAGTCCCTCAAATGTTTTTGGCAAAAAATGCCCAAAAAACCGATTTTTCATACACACGTTAAAAGTATATCATATTTTCTTTTTAAAATCAATAATTTAAGGCAAATTGTTACCGAATTGTAACTTTTTGAAAAAAACTGCCCGTCCCGAAGGACAGGCAGTTTTCCGATATTCATATTCATGATACATATTCGGCGTTTTTGTCGCAGACGACGATCCCGAGCCCCACAGTGCTTATATAGCAGCGTCCGACTACGTTGCTGTCGCCCTTGATGAAGTGACCGTTGCCCATGCCGCCGAACTGGTACTCACCGTCGCTTACCGCTTCCCATGTAGCGCCGCCGTCTACCGACCAGTAAATGCCCATGGTCTCTTTATCGGCAGGCTTTCCCCATACATAAACGGCTTCCTGACCGTCGGAAACGCCCTTTCCAACGCCCACGCCCGTGCAGGCGGCAAGAGAATCGACTCTTGTAAAGGTCTGACCGTGGTCGGAGGATACCTGAAGACCCAGAGCGGGGAGATAGATAACGCCCTCCTTATCGGGTACCACCGTTATTCTTGCGGTCGAAGCAAAGAAGGTGAAAGTCTCCTTGAAGCTTGCGCCGCCATCGCTGCTCACATAGAACGAGCCGCTGCTTGCCGCATAGACATAATCGGGATTTACAGGGTCGGCGGCTATGCTGTTGGTTATATAAATTCCTGTGGACTGATTCCATGTTTCGCCGTAGTCGTCGGTGTAGTAAAGGGCGGTAGCTCCGTCAGGAGACCAGAGGAATCTCTTTCCGTCGGCGGTAACGCCGCTTACGCCTTTATTTGCGCCGTTTGAAGGATTAGTTTTTGTCTGCTGCCATGTTTTTCCTGCGTCAAGGGTGTACCAGAAGCCGATACCTGAACCGTCGCCGCCGCATTTCACCCATACGTCGGGATTTGCGTAAGCCACGTCTATATCGGTCATCGCGCCGCCTGCGCTGCTGTGCATTGTGCCGTAAGTGAACGGGTCGTCGTTTACAAAGCCGTCATAGTCAAGAATAGCCGTTACCAGCGGACCGTCAGGTATAGATACCAGTTCCATAGGCACTGTTTCTTCAAGGCCGAATGAATCAAAACAAAATTCGGGAGCTTCGTCCCAGATATTTCCGCAGGAGAAGATACCGTTGCCCGAAGTGACTTTTATCTCATTTTCATTGAAAGGATCTATGCACAGACAGCCGCACCAGTGCATAGCGGCGGTATTTATCCAGCTTATCTCGCTTTCCTTGAATTTCATAGTGCTGTTTATGCAGGACCAGCTCGCGCCGCCGTCAGAGGTAATGTAAAACTCGTCGCCGTAAGCGCCGTTAGGCTGTTCGCTCCAGATACATTCGGTTACAGCCACCATTTTATTCGGGTCGGAGGGAGAAACTGCGATGTCGCCGAAGGAGCGCTTCGCAGGAGAAATATCCGTAAATTCTCCGCTTGAAATATTGTATTTTCTTATTCCGCCCGAGCTGCTGCCCCAAGGACCCTCAGAGTTTGCATATGTTATCAGGATATTGCCCTGTCCGTCAAGGCGCATACGCTGCGGGAAAAGCCCCTGAGGAGCGCCTTTAACAGCTTTCCATGTAACGCCGCCGTCATCGCTTACCATCATATTATCCTGCTTCGTGGCGGAAATGCCTGCGAATATCCTTGTGCATTGTGAGCCGTCGGAGGAATCAGGATCGATTATTATCGTGCAGATCCCGTTTGCATTCGAGGTATTTACAGGAACAGCGTCGGAGAGGGACTGAAGCGTTTCCCATGTCTTTCCGCCGTCAGAGCTTTTTATCATGCCGCCTGTTCTTCCGCCCACATAAATGATGTCGTTGTTTACAGGGTCTATGGCTATGCGTTCGCCGTTCTGACGGCCCATACCGTTCCCGCTGGCGGTTATCTTGTCGGTAACGTCTACCACTTCAAAATTCTCGCCGTAGTCGTCGGAGATCATGACGCAGGTCTTGCCGTTGCTGAAATAGGAAGTTCCTGCCAGAAGATACAGCTTGTTCGGTTCATCAGGGTCAACTGCAAGCCCGTCTATTCCCATAAGACCCACGTCTTCCTCGCTTATCTTATATGACAGCGAGCGCCATTTTCCGCTTTCCGCGTCACGGCGGTAAGCGCCGCCTACGTCGGTCCTTGCGTAAAACAGACCTTCTTCGCTTGTTGAGAAAACGCCTGTCACATAACCGCCGCCGCCCATGGCAAACTGACCGTAGCTCCATTCGCTTTCGGGAACCTCGGCGTTCTGAGCGGAGCTGTCGCTTACGGGAGCCTCCGTGTCCGTGCTGTCCGCAGGAGCGCCGTTTCCGCCGTCGCTGCAGGCTGTCAGCATTGCTGCCGCAGTAAATAACGCCGCTAATTTAAGCATATTTTTTCTTATAAATTCAGTCATTTTTTTCGCCTTTCCATAAATCGGGGTTCATTTTATCCATAAAGGTATTTTATCATATTGAAGTGTTTTTTTGTATTGATATAACAGACAAAAAAATATTTTCATTTTTGGAGGAAATGACTTTCAGCCCTTTAAGTCAGGTCATATGAGCATGAAGTTTATCCGAGTGATTTATTTTTCCCGCAAAAGTCTGTTTTTTTTCACAACAGTATCACAATCGCGGGGTAAACTATACCTGTCACATTACAGAAAGGAGCCGCTGAAAATATGTTGAAAAAATCGGCATTTGTTTTGATTTCCGCCGCGCTGACGGCTTCCTGCGCCCTTTCGGGCTGCGGCGGGGCAGATCTGCCGTTTCAGGACGGAAGCTCCGATACGGCTGTTCAGCAGGGCGCCGAAGAGCTTAACGATACGAGCGGTAATTCCGACAAGGTGGATCTTTCGGACATATGCTCCGTATTTTTCGGCAGCGAGACCAATATAAGCGGAAGCGGCGCGTGGTTCGAGAACGGCGTTTTGTCCATAACCGAGGGCGGAGTGTATGAACTCAGCGGAACGCTTGACGACGGATATGTTTATATAGATACTGATGAAAACGTATATCTTGTGCTTTCGGGGATAAGCGTGAACAATCCCCACGGCGCGGCGATATACTGCTATAACGCGAAAAATCTTTATATACAGCTTGACGACGGAACGACCAACACGCTGACCGACGGGGCTTCCTATTCCTTTTCGGGCAGAAACGAGTCCGAAGCGGACAGCGAGCCAAACGCCGCGGTTTACAGTAAGGACGACCTTACCTTCTGCGGTAACGGAAATTTAACCGTTACGGGAAATTACAGCGGCGGTATACGCTGCAACGACGACCTCACCTTTGAAAGCGGAAACATCACAGTCACCGCTGAAAATAACGGCGTAAGAGGCACAGACAGCGTTGTGCTTGAAGGCGGAACGCTGAACGTCACAGCGGGGAAGGACGGCATAAAGTCCACCAACGCTGATGACGAAACGAAAGGCTATGTCCTCATAAGCGGCGGTGAAGTCACCGTTAACGCAGGCGAAGACGGCATACAAGCGGAGCGTGGTCTTTCCGTCACAGGCGGGAAGATAAACGTCACCACCACAGGCGAAGTGGCGTCAGGCGGCAACGACCGAGATTTCGGCGGCTGGGGTCACATCTGGGACATCGGTGAAAGCACCTCCGCAAACGACGAAGCTACATCAAAAGGCATAAAAAGCGGCGGCAATATGACTATAAGCGGCGGGGAAATAACCGTAAATTCTACAGATCACTGCGTTCATTCGGCGGGAACTTTGAACATCACGTCGGGGACTTTTACCCTCTCCTCCTCATCGGGAAAGGGAATCTCCTCCCACGGAGATTTACAAATAGACGGCGGCACCATCGACGTGCTGAACTCCACAGAGGGCGTCGAAAGCAAGGCACTGTTCACCATAAACGGCGGCGATATTTCAGTGACCTCCTCCGACGACGGACTGAACAGCGGCGGCGGGAGCGATGTTTTCGGCATGAACAGCGGCGAAGAAAGCGCCGTTCACGATATGTTCATCAACGGCGGCAATATTTTCATCAACGCCGCAGGGGACGGAATAGATTCTAACGGCAATATCACCATAAACGGCGGCACAGTCTTTGTAAACGGACCTGTTGACGGAGCAAACGGCGCGCTTGACAGCGGCGACTTCAACAACAGCATTACCGTAAACGGCGGCACTCTTATCGCAGTGGGCAGTATGCAGATGGCGGAAAATCCCTCCGATTCCTCAGCGCAGAACAGCGTCTGCGTTCAGGCAAACGTAAACGCAGGTGAAACGGTCGCTTTAGTTGATAACAGCGGCAATAACACAGCCGTTTTCACCGCCGCAAAGCAGGTTCAGCATATAATAATCTCGACTCCCGACATAAAGACAGGCGGAACATACAGCCTTTACACAGGCGTTACTGCCGCAGGGGACAGCCTGAACGGACTTTACGACAATTCTGCAGATGTTGAGCTGAGCGGCAACCCTGTCTATACCTTTACAGCCGAAAGCACTGTCACCTCTTCAGGCGGCAGCGGTGGACTTGGCAGAGGCTTTGGCGGCTTCGGAGGAGGAATGGGCGGCGGCTTCGGCGGCGGACCTGGCGGAGGCTTCGGCGGACCACACGGCGGCAGACCTTAAAAACGATCCCACTATCCACAGTGTTCATAGTGTTCCTCTCAAACCGCGGCGGCACAGAAAAAATGTGCCGCCGCAAATTTTCATCAAAAATGAACCTTTATGGAAAAATTCCCGTCTATATATACGAGATCGCTTTCAAAAACGAAAAAAGGAGGTGAGGATACGGAAGAATTTGAAGAACTGCTCCAAGCGGCAAAAACGGCGGTTGAGCGCTTTGTGAGATTTAAAGTGGGAAACAAGACCGACGCCGATGATATTTTGCAGGAGGTCTATCTTACCGCATATCAGAAATTCCCTACCTTGAAAAACAAAGATTCTTTCAAGGCGTGGCTGATAAGCATTGCCCGCAATAAATGCAACGACTATTTCAGAGAAAAAGCGGCAAGGCTGGAGATACCCATAGAAACGCTCACGGAAAAGCGTCTTTCCTACGGAAAGCAGGGCGTTTCACAGATAAACGCAGTCAGAGAGACCCTTGAGCTTTTAGGGGACAAAGACAAGCAGATACTTTATTTATATTTTTGGAAGGAGCTTCCCCAAGCTGAAATAGCAAAGCGGCTGGATATTCCCGTGGGAACGGTGAAAAGCCGTCTTTATACCGCCAAGCGGAATTTCAAAGACAAATATCCCGCCTATAAACCGAAAGGAGAAAGCAATATGAAGAAATTGCCCGAAATACTGCCCGAATACAAGATAGAGCAATTGCCCGCAGAGCCTTTTCAGTGTGTCTGGGAGGAGCTTATGGGCTGGCTCATCGTTCCCAGAACAGGCGAAAAGCTGAGCTGGGGACTTTACGATATGCCCTCCCGCAAACGGACGGAGTGGACGGAAATGGAAGTTATCGGCAAAGCCGAGGTCCACGGCATAGAGGGCGTTGAAACAGTGGCGATACAGCACGACGCCGAAAACTATTACCGCACGGGGAGCATAAAGGAATGTGAGTGGCGCTTTATAAATCAACTCACCGACACCCACTGCCGCACTCTTGCAGAAAGCCATATTGACGAGAACGGCGTGCGCCGTGTGCATACGTTCCTTGACGGAGATGAATTTATGCAGAACTGGGGCTACGGCGAGGACAACTGCGGCAAGGAAACGCATATCAGACGAAAGGGCATACTGAGTCGTGAGGGAAACGTCATAACAGGCGTTCCGAAACCGAATTTGCAGTCCATGGACGTGGTAGGAAGATATAAGGTAACTATTGGCGGCAGGGAATACGACACTGTTTGTGTAATGGACATCGAAACCTTTGACGACAGCATAGTTACCGAAAGCTATATCGACAAAAACGGCAGGACAGTCCTGTGGCGCAGATTCAATAACGACAACTGGGCGGCTGACAGGTACCAAAAAAGCTGGAGCGAAATGCTCCCTCAAAACGAACGGCTTTTCGTCAACGGAGAGACCTACGTTCATTGGTACGACTGCATAACAGACTATATTCTTTGATAAACAAAAAAGCGGCTTTTGCCCCTCTGACATAAGAAAACAAGCAAAAATCCAGTAAAATCAATGCTTTATGGGCAGAGGGCAAACAGGTTA
>CANRFO010000002.1 GCA_947629925.1 uncultured Ruminiclostridium sp. | reverse complement strand
AATTTATTTATTATGTCTTGCAACACCGCTTATTTACTGCGTTTGTACGGTTTTGCTCAAGGCTATAAATATTATTTCGGAGGTGCCGAATACGGATAAGGAAAAAATCGAAAGGCTCAACCTGCTTGCGAGAAAATCCAGAGAAACAGGTCTCACCGATGAGGAGAAAAGCGAGCAGGACGCGCTCAGAAACGAATACAGGGATAATATCCGCAAAAGCCTTAACGGGCAGCTTGAAAGAACGTACGTTATAGACGAGAACGGTAATAAGCGAAAGCTTGTAAAAGGAAAGGAATAATTGAGCGATGACGTCTTCTTTTTGCAGGGCAATTGCTTCATATCTTTCATCTCTTAACGCCCGAAGCGCACTCTACGACGAAAAGATGAACCTTGTGTGGACAAATTGCAGAGATTTTTTTGAAAATTTCGATATCGGTATTATTCAAAAACATCTTCCGATAAGGAAGCAGACAGATCTTGCTGTCAGGGACGGAGATATGAAATCCGTGCTGAGCGTGGTCCCCATATTAAGGAGCAAAAGACTCGTGTGCGCTTACGCGCTTGTGCTCAGGGACAACTATGATGTGCTGAACCTTGTCAACAACACTTTTCTTGCGGATTTCGCAGTCAAATCGGTAAAGGACAGTCAGGAAAAGCTCAGCAACATAATCGGCACAAATAAAGCCATCAAGCATATTCTTTCCACGGGCGGCGACATTACGCAGGTAAAACCGCTTATGGCGCTCCAGCACAAAAGTTCTGTAAAGATGTACAACGAAATCTCCAGCAGTCTTATACTCTCCGACTGTATAATGTCTCCCCGCGAAAACATAAACTGCAACGTTTCGGCGCTGCTGGACGCGGTATGCAACGAGGTTTCGGCGCTGTTCAAAAGATCTGACAGAAAGGTAAACAAAAAAATCGACACAAGAAGCTACTATGCAAGAGTACAAAGCAATTTCTTCTCCTCGGCGATACTTTGTATGCTGCGCTCTGGCATAGAAACGTCAACGCTTAAAAGCAGCGTGGATATCTCGTCGGTCTTTTCCGACGGCGCATACTGCATAAGCATAAAAACAGAAGCAGATCCCGAAGCGGGAAGCGACGTTCTGATGCATTCGATGTATCTGAGAGAGCTTTCAAGGAAGCTGATAATTTCCGACTGCAGCGGGGAATTTGCATATAAAACCGACGACAAATACAATACGGTGACGATAAGGATACCTGTAATAAAGAAAAACCGCGGCTCAGCGCTCAATATGCAGAACTCGCCGTATCTTGCGGGGACTTTCTCACCCGCTTACATATTCATGCTGGACCTTGCGGAAAAGGAAGCTGAGGAAGTGCATGGAACGGACGCCCTTTCAGACGAGAGCATATTTGATGACGAGGAAACGGTTTATGAGGTGAACAGACCCGTGGGAAGGCCCAGAAAAAATCCCGCCGAAAAGAAAGCCGCTCCCAAAAAAGCCGCAGCGAAAAGATCCTCCGCGTCAAAAAAGCGTTCCGCAGATCCCGACGGGAAAACAGTTAAAAAGACATAAATCTACATAAAAACCGCAGCCTTTTATACAGCTTTTTCTTAGTTTTTAAACTGCTGTCACAAAACTATCATATTCAGAGGATATAATTACAAACGTCAAGGGAAATCTTGACAGTGGTTAATGCAAATTAATCATAATTTCCTCTCCCAACATTTTAACTATAATCTCATTTGATTTCGCACGTTTTGTGCAAAACCGTTCAGTTGAGGCTGCATGCTGCGACTGAACTATTTTTTTATAGTTCAAGAAGTTTAATTTTAAGGAGGGTCCCTCTTATGTACAAGATACTTATTGCCGATGACGAACAGAAGATCCGCGAGGTTTTAAGAGAATATGCGGAATATGAAGGGCATCAGGTCGTGGAAGCGGTGGATGGAATGCAGGCGGTGGAGCTTGCAAAGCAGGAGGATTTCGATATAATAATCCTTGACGTCATGATGCCGAGACTGGACGGGTTTTCCGCCTGCAAGGAGATAAGAAAGTTCAAGCAGACTCCCGTGCTCATGCTTTCGGCAAGAGGCGAGGAATACGACAAGCTGTTCGGCTTTGAGATAGGCGCTGACGATTATGTGGTAAAGCCGTTTTCCCCTAAAGAAGTTCTTGCGCGCATAAACGCCATCATAAAAAGGAACAAGACGACAGACGTTCAGGCGGACACCGTCAGCTTCGAGGGACTGGAGATAAACTTTACCTCCCGCGACGTGAGGATAGACGGAGTAAAAGCAAATCTTACACCGAAGGAATACGACCTTTTATTCTATCTGGTGAGGAACAAAAACGTGGCGCTGTCAAGAAACAAGCTCCTTGAAGAGGTGTGGGGATATGATTTCTTCGGCGACGACCGTACCATTGACACTCATATAAAAATGCTGAGGAACAATCTCGGCGTTTATAGAAAATTCATAGTAACGCTCAGAGGCATGGGGTATAAATTTGATACCGAGGCGTAAGCCTTACTTTCCATATCAAAAAGGAACGAAGGATAAATGAAACAATATTTCAAAAGCATACGCTTCAGGATATGGATCTCTTTCGTAGTGTTCGCTATCTGTACCATTCTTATGCTTTTTGTCGCCCAGTCTGTGCTGACCCCGATATTTTACGGGTATGTAAAGTCAAACGAATGCATGAGCGCGGCTTATAACGTTAAAAGCATCATAGCTTCGGAAGGCTGGAGCAATCACGATGTCAATGATATAAATAATCTTGATATTGTGACGGGACAGCTTGCGGTGGATCATCAGTTCGACATAATCGTAAACTTTCCCGATACGGGCGTGAACCTTATAAACACAAAATCAGGAAACGGCGATATGCTGCTCAGGTGGATAAGCGACAGCACAAGAACAACGATAGACAACGACCCTGACGGGATCGTTATCACAAACGTTGAGGGCGGAGAAAATACGGGCGCGGACGGAATGATACTCGCTACCTGCGTAAGATACGAGCAGGGCGTCAAGGCGTATATCTTCATTTACAGCTATGTTGAGCCTATCGGAACGACGCTCCATATCATAAACAATCTGTTCTTCATCTTTGCCAACGTTATACTGCTTGCGGCGTGCATAGTATCCATTGTCGTTTCCTCCCATATCGCAAATCCGCTGGTCAAAATATCCAAAAACGCGGACAAGCTGATAACAGGAAACTTCAACATGAAGGTAAGGCGGGGCGAATACGACGAAGTGGCTGTTCTGACGGAAAACCTGAATGCCGCTTCAAATGAGATCGCAAAAACGGAAACGCTGAGAAAGGACCTTCTGGCAAATGTTTCACACGACCTTAAAACTCCTCTTACGATGATAAAGGCATATGCGGAGATGATAAGGGATCTTTCAGGGGACAATCCTGAAAAAAGAGAAAAACACCTTCAGGTCATTATCGACGAGACCGACCGTCTGACGCTGCTGGTAAACGATATACTGAACCTTTCAAGGCTTGAAAGCGGCGTCGTTCAGACGGAGCTTGCCGTGTTTGATTTTTCGGGGCATCTCAAAGAGCTTCTGAACAGGTTCACGCTTCTTGACGACGCAAAGGACTATCAGGTCATTCAAGAGGTGGAGGACGGAATATATATCTGTGCAGACAGGAAAAAGATTGAGCAGGTCGTTTATAATCTTATAAACAACGCAATAAACTATATAGGCGACGACAAGGCGGTGACGGTCCGTCTGTTCAGGAAGGACGCTCAGACCGCGCGCTTTGAAGTGGCGGACAGGGGCGTAGGTATTCCCGCTGAACAGCTTCCTTATATCTGGGACAGATACTACAAGGTGGACCGCTCCGAAAATCACAAAAGAGCAGTAAAAGGAACGGGGCTTGGTCTTTCGATAGTAAAAGGCATACTTACCCGCCACGGCTTTACCTTCGGCTGCGACAGCACAGTGGGCGAGGGAAGCTGTTTCTGGTTTGAATTCGCCATGTCAAAGGATACTCCCGATGATGATATAAAGGCGCTTCCGCATTAAAACGACTACTGACAAAAAACCGCTTTCAGCATGTGAAAGCGGTTTTATTTTTTCAGAATTTATATTTTTCAGTAAAATCAAATGTGGCGAAGTAATCGGAGGGCGTTTCGGCACGGCGGATAAGCTTGAAGCTGCCGTCGGGCTTTAACAGAACCTCTGCGCTTCTCAGCTTGCCGTTGTAATTATAGCCCATGGAAAAGCCGTGAGCGCCTGTATCGTGGATTATTATGTAATCGCCCATTTCGATTTTCGGCAACATTCTGTCAACGGCAAATTTGTCGCAGTTCTCACACAAGCCGCCTGTTACGTCATACTTATGGTCGCATGGGGCGTTTTCCTTGCCCGCAACAGTTATATGATGATATGCGCCGTAGATAGCTGGGCGCATAAGGTTTGCGGCACAGGCGTCAAGACCGATGTATTCCTTGTAGATGTGCTTTTCACGGATAGCCTTTGCTACAAGATGTCCGTAAGGGGCGAGCATAAATCTGCCAAGCTCGGTGAAAATCGCCACCCCGTCAAGTCCTGCGGGGACTAATACCTTGTTATAGACCTCCTCGACTTTCTTTCCGATAACGGCGATGTCGTTGGGAGTCTGGTCGGGGCGGTAGGCAATTCCCACGCCGCCCGAAAGGTTGATAAAGCTGAGGGAAACGCCTGTTTTTTCCTTTATCTCCACCGCAGTTCTGAACATTATTTCCGCAAGGACGGGGTAATAATCGTTGGTGAGGGTGTTGCTGGCAAGAAAGGCATGCATTCCGAAGCGCTTTGCGCCCTTTTCCTTCAGTATTTTGTAGCCCTCTATAAGCTGGTCGTGGGTAAATCCGTACTTTGCATCGCGGGGAGTGTCCATTACGTTCCCCGTTTCGGTGGTTTTGAACTCGCCGCCGGGATTGTAGCGGCAGCTTATTGTTTCAGGTATGCCGCAAAGGTCGTCAAGTATCTGAATGTGGGTGAAATCGTCAAGATTTATCTGCGCGTTCAGCTTTCTTGCAAGAAGAAAATCCTCGTCGGGAGTAGCGTTGGAGCTGAACATTATGTCGTTTCCCTTTGCGCCCACTCTGTCGGAGAGCATAAGCTCGGTATAGGAGGAGCAGTCAAAGCCGCAGCCCTCCTCCGCAAGGATTTCCATTATAAAGGGGTTGGGGGTGGCTTTCACGGCAAAATATTCGCGGAAGCCCTTGTTCCATGAAAACGCCTGCTTTAATCTGCGGGCGTTTTCCCTTATTCCCTGCTCGTCATAAACGTGAAAGGGCGTGGGAATCGTCTTTGTTATTTCCTCTATTTTTTCTTTGGTGATGAATGGGGTCTTGTTCATTTGTCTATCCTTTCGCTGCTCTAAAAAATATACTGAGATACGCCTACAAAAGCTATGACCAATATGCAGGCGGTTTTTGCGATAAGCGCCGCCGAACGCAGCCGACTTTCTTTAAGATACTGATACTCGGCGGTACCTTTCTGATATTTCTGCGTTTTTATAAGGCTGTTGTTATGGGGGAGAAGGCTCATATGTGTAAAGCCGAGATACGCCAGTATATCCAGCACAAAGCTTATGAGCAGGAGATTGCGTTTAAGTATCTCATGCTCATAATCGCAGAAAAAGTTGAGCAGGATAAGCCCCGCCGCGAACCACGCGATGTAAAGTCCCAGCGTTACCCATTCCATAACGAACTGCCAGCGCTTGTATTTTGTTCTTACGATCATTTCTATCCTCAGATGTCCATATATTTTTCAAGGAATTTTATCGACATCTTTACCCATTGTTTGCAGTTGTCGTTGTAAAAATACTCGTTCCAGCCCGTATTTTTCGAGCAGTCGGAAAGTCCGTGAGGTCCTTCGTCAAACATATGCAGCTCGCAGGGGACCTTGTTGGAGACGCAGGCTTTTGCAAAAACAAGGCTGTTGTGAGCGGAAACGCAGTCGTCGTTGGCTGTACACCAGACAAAGCAGGGAGGAGTTCTGGGAGTTACCCTGTTTTCAAGGGACAGCCTTGACAAGGCAGAAGCGGAAGGGTCATCCCCCAGCAGAACGTTAAAACTGCCCTGATGAGGAGAGGTTATGCCGCTTATAACGGGGTAGCTGAGAATGGCGGCGTTGGGGCGAATGTCCTGGGGCTCGCAGCCCAAAGCGTTAAGTATGCCGCTGTCGTTCCACATAGTGGCAAGGCAGCCTGCAAGGTGAGCGCCTGCGCTGGCTCCCCATACCGCTATCTTATCCTTGTTTATGCCGAATTCTTCTGCTCTCGCTCTGATTTTGTAAAGAGCGTAGGCGGCGTTGGTGAAAGCGGCGGGGTATTTTTTATTGCAGGTGTAATAAAGCACGAAGGCGTTGTAGCCCTCCGCAAGATAATGCATGGCGATAGGCTCGCCCTCTCTGTCGGAGCAGTATTCATATCCGCCGCCGGGCATAATGAGTATGGCGGGACGGCTTCTTCCGAATGGGACGGATTCTACCATATCAAGAAGGTACGCCTTGAGGTAAACGGTTTTTTCATTGTTGAGATAGAATATTTTTGTTTTCATTGTTCTTCTCCTGATTCTATAAGTTTTTCACTTGCTTTTGCAAGAAATTTTTCGCTTTTCACTATGAAACGAACGTGGATCCCCTCGCCTATAACGCCTTTGCTGTCGCGGACGGTCACTTTGAATGTAAGCTTTCTGCCGTCTATCTCGATAAGCTCGCTTTCGCAGCAGACCTCACAGCCGCAAGGGGTGGCGCTCAGGTGCTTTACGTCAAGGGCGGCGCCCACCGTTGCCTCGTCCTCGGCAAGATAGGGCATTACGCTTCGCATGGCGGTGCTTTCCATAAGAGCTATCATAGCGGGCGTAGCGAACACGGGGAGCGTGCCGCTGTCGTAAGCGGTGGCAAGATCGCTGTCATTCACGGTTTTGGTGAGCTTGTATTTTATGCCTGTTTGCATTTTATGTACCTCGTTTTTTATAATTTAATATAGTGTTTAATTAGAAGAAGTCATTTTACTTTTTCTTTTTAAAATTTATTAAAATCACTGTTATTTTATTGCCATTTTAAACAGCTGGTCCACCGTTCCGAAAACCGTTTCGTAATCCCCTATCTTTTCAAAGCCGTATTTTTCGTACAGTCCTTTCTCTCCGCTCATAATATAAATGCAGTCAAAACCCAGCTCTTTGGCGTAAATAATGACGCTTTTTATCAGCTTTTCGGAGACTCTGTGCCCGCGGTGTGCTTCGTCCACGAACACAAATCCTATAAATGGATAAAAACCGTATTTTTCAGGCAATTCGTCAGTTTTGCAAAAGGTGCAGTATCCTATCGGTCTTTCGTCCTCCAGCGCAGCGAAAACACGTTCCCACTTAAGAAAATCGTTTTTGCGCATTTTGTCTGCAAGAAAAGGTCCTGCCGACCACGAACAATCCTCAGCGAAGGCGATAGTTTCGTTCCAGTATTTGCTGTCCTTTGTAAGGGGTTTTATATCTAACATCCGCAATTCCTCTATGTAAACATTTATATAAATTATAGCATAATTTCCCTTTTATTGCAATACTGAACAATGGCGAAAAAGGAAGATTTCATTATTGTACAACCTATACAAAATCAGGCAAAATTATTTGTTAAAAATACCGCCCTTGTACTGAAAACGTTTTATTGTTATAATTAGAATAATAGGTGATCCTTATTGCTTCAAAATAATTTAAAAAAGGAAGGTCAGCAGTATGAATTACGGTCATTTTGACGAAAAAAATCGGGAATACGTCATCACCCGTCCCGATACGCCTTCGGCTTGGGCGAATTACCTCGGCTCTCCCGAATACGGCGCTATCATCTCAAACAACGCAGGCGGTTACAGCTTCGTTAAATCGGGCGCAAACGGTCGTGTTATCCGTTACCGCTTTAACAGCGTCCCCAACGATCAGCCGGGCAGATATGTCTACATAAAGGACAATGAGGACGGGGACTTCTGGTCCGCTTCCTGGTCCCCCGTGTGCAAGCCGCTGGATCAGTACAAAAGCGAGTGCCGCCACGGTACGGCTTATTCCGTTATCACCTCGGAGTACAAGAATATAAAGTCCGAGGTCACCTACTACGTTCCCAAGGACGCCACTTATGAGGTGTGGGCGGCGAAGATAACAAACAATGATACAAAGCCCCGCAAGCTGTCAGTCACAGGCTACTGCGAATTTGTAAACGACAACAACTATGAGCAGGATCAGGTAAATCTGCAATACACGCTGTTCATCACAAGGACCTATTTCAAGGGCAACTTCATTCAGCAAAAGCAGAACGAAGTGTTCAGAAATCCCGATAATGAGCGTTTTCTCGGCGTTGCTGGAGCGGAAGTTTCCGCTTACTGCGGCGACAGGGACGCTTTTGTGGGCGCTTACAGAGGATATGCAAATCCTAAAGGTATTGAGGAAGGCTTAAAGGGCAACCTTAACTACAACACTAACTCCTGCGGCGCTTTGCAGAGTGATATTGTTCTTCAGCCCGGCGAAAGCAAAAACATAACCTACGTTATGGGTCAGCGCCCTGAAAATATTGCCAAGGAAATAATCGCTAAATACGAGGACGCAGGTCAGGTTGAAAAAGAGCTGGCCGAGCTGAAAAATTACTGGCACAGCAAGCTGAACAATTTGCAGGTACACACTCCCGATGAAAACTTCAACAATATGGTGAACGTGTGGAACGCTTACAACTGCTTTATCACCTTTATCTGGTCGAGAGCAGCGTCATTCCAGTACTGCGGACTTAGAAACGGCTACGGCTACCGCGATACGGTACAGGATATTCAGGGCATAATCCACCTTGCGCCTGAAATGGCTTATGAGCAGATAAAATTCATGCTGTCGGCGCAGGTGACTAACGGCGCAGGTCTGCCGCTGGTAAAATATACCCATAAGGCAGGACAGGAAAATACTCCTGACGATCCCGAATATGTAAAGGAAACAGGTCACCCCTCATACCGTGCGGACGACGCTTTGTGGCTGTTCCCCACCGTTTACAAGTACATCTCCGAAAGCGGAAACAGCGCGTTCCTTGATGAAGAGATATACTACGCAAACAACGGCGAAAAGGGTACGGTTTACGACCACCTGAAGAGAGCTATCGACTTCTCGATGAACAATCTGGGCAACCACGGCATGCCCGCAGGTCTGCACGCAGACTGGAACGACTGTCTGAGACTTGGCAAGAAGGGTGAATCCACCTTCGTTGCGTTCCAGCTTGTTTACGCTGTAAAGATACTGAGAACTTACGCTGTGGAGAAGAACGATACCGAATATATCAAGTATCTTGATGAGATCAAGGCTAAGCTGGACAACATTCTGGCTGACTGCTGGAATGAGGACAGATGGATAAGAGGTTATAAGGAGGACGGCACCGTTATCGGTCAGCGCACCGATCCCGAAGCTTCAATGTGGCTCAATCCTCAGTCCTGGTCGGTAATTTCGGGCTTTGCGTCAAAGGAACAGGGCGAAAAGGCTATGGACAGCGTTGAGCGTGAGCTGAACACTCCTTACGGCGCTATGGTAATGTATCCTCCTTACTTTGAGCACGGCTTTGACGGAGCGCTTATGCAGTGCTTCAACGCCTGCACCAAGGAAAACGCGGGTATCTTCTCTCAGCCCCAGGGCTGGCTGATACTGGCAGAGTCAAAACTGGGTCACGGCGACAGAGCGTACAAATACTGGACGGAAGCCGCTCCTGCAACATATAACGACAACGCTGAGCACAGAGTGCTTGAGCCGTACGTTTACGGTCAGTTCGTTGAGGGCAAGGACAGTCCTTTCGCAGGAAGAGCCCACGTTCACTGGCTGACAGGTACCGCGTCCACTGTTATGGTGGGAACGACTGAGGGTATCCTGGGTCTTAATCCCAACACGGAAGGCATCGTTATCGACCCGTCAATTCCCTCTTCCTGGAAAGAATTCACGATGGAAAAGAATTTCAGAGGAAAGAAGCTGAACGTTACCGTTAAAAATCCTGACGGAAGTCAGCACGGCGTTAAGTCCGTCACCGTCAACGGAAAGAAACTTGACGGTATTCTCATAAAGGCGGATATTCTGGAAGATGTTAATGACGTTCTGATTGAGATGTAAGGTTTATATATGATAAAAGCAGGTATAACCGAGGTTATGCCTGCTTTTTGTTTTTATGAATGAAATCATTTTGTGAGCTTCGGAAAGCGTATGTTTATTTGCCGAATTTTTTCTTCAATGCGTTTTCAACGGGAATTATGGTAATGCACATAACAAGCGTTTGCAAAGTTAAAATAATAAGTCCTGCAATTGCTGTCGTATTCACGCTGCTGCCGAAAAAAGGAAGCATTGCGGCGGCGGAAAGAGGAAGCATTATCATTCCCGCTGTCTGCCAGATCTTACCGCAGTATATGTGAGCAAACTCCCACGCTTCCTCGCTTTGACGGGAACGCTTGGTGCGGTAGCCGTATATGCCGTTTATTTCCTTTGGAGGATGATTTTTGAAGCTGCGGCCGATAAGCAGCATTGTCAATGGAGTCAAAAGCAAGCATATCAGCATAAAAATCCGGAACCAGATCATTTTTATCCCCTCTGAATAAAATCATTTTGTCAGCTTTTCCGCCACGCGGTTCAGCACGAGAGCGCCTGCTATCTTGATGTCACGGGAAGCGTAAATGCCTACGTCGGCAAGCTCGTCAGCCTGCTGAACGAGAAAGGCGGCTTTTCCGTAATCGCCGTTTTTCTCCGCCATGACTGCCATGTTAAAATAGCAGCGGGCGTCAAGGGCGGCGGCTTCATCGCTGAACTTACTGTCGGCAAGAGTTTTCGCTATCTGAGAACAGCGGTCGTATTCACCGTCACGGAAAAGCTGCTTCGCTTCGCACAGCTTGTCGGCGTCGCTTTCTGTTTCCGCCTGAGCTTCCCTGCTGTCGGGAATGAGAGTCTGCACGGGAATGTCAAGCACTCCCGCAAGGTATTCAAGAGTGTTCAGGGAGGGCGTGGCTACGCCGCTTTCTATCTGACTGAGCATATTGCGGGTTATAAAATTGCCTACCACCTCCGTCTGGGTCATTTTCTTCGCAAGACGGGCTTCCTTTATTTTCTTTCCCAGTTCGGAACGGTTCATATGTCTCCCTCCTTTTTAGTAAATATCATTTACTTACATAATAGCACCTTTTTATAATAATAGCAATAGGCAAATATGCTTTTCTATGTTTTGCACAAAAGATTTTGCGGGTTTTATGCAAAGGGACGATTTTAAGGGGAAGTTTGATTTTTGTATTGACAAGAAAATATAATATGATATAATGTATGTAAATAAAATTTACAATCAGGTGATGAAAATATCGGAAAAATATGATCTTTCCCTGCCGTTAGCGGCGAAAAATGTGGGATAAACACGAAAAAAAGACAAATAACAGTAATGCTTTGAAAGGAAGAGGACTATGGAATGGTTCAGCGCATGGTGGGACGGACTTCAGCTCACTGAACAGATACTTTATTGTATAGCCGTTCCCGCAACACTTGTTCTGATAATACAGACTATCCTGCTGCTGGTGGGACTTGGCGACGGCGGAGGAGGAATAAATCCCAGCGACACCTCAGGGCTTGATACGCCTGACGGATTTGACGGCGCAGACAGCTTTGACGCGGATGTTGGGGATATTTCCCAGCACGATATAAGCAGTCCCGCAGATATAGCGGATTTCAGGCTGCTGTCGGTGCAGAGCGTTATCGCTTTTCTCTGCATTTTCGGCTGGAGCGGCATAGCGGCTATCTCCTGCGGTATCCCCGCATGGGCGGCTATGTTTCTGGCAGCGGCGCTGGGCTTCGGAGGCATGGTGTTGGTGGCAAAGATAATACAATGGTCTTCAAAGCTGGCGCAGAACGGAAACTTCAATGTTAAAAATCTGCTTGGCGAAAACGGAACGGTGTACATTCCCATTCCCCCGCAGGGAAAAGGTATGGGTAAAATAAACGTAAGCTGCGGCGAAAGATTTATGGAATTTGACGCCGTGTGCGAGGGAGAAAATTCCATTCCCACAGGCGTGACAGTCAGGGTGGTGGATATAATCTCAGGCTCCACTGTGGTGGTGGAAAAGGTTTGAAGCGCAGAAACAACACTGCGCAATATATAAAATGACGGAGGAAATTTACAATGCCCGAAACAATCATCATAGCGATCGGCGTAGGCGTACTGATACTAGTAGCGCTTGTGATCGCAATACTTTCACGTTACCGCAAGTGCCCTTCCGACAAGGTGCTGGTAATTTACGGTAAGGTCGGCTCGGAGAAAAACGGTCAGGCGCGTTCCGCAAAATGTATCCACGGCGGCGCCGCATTCATTTTCCCTGTGCTTCAGTCTTTTCAGTATCTGGACCTTACTCCTATCTCAATAAACGTGGATCTGAAAAATGCGCTGTCTAAGCAGAATATCCGTATCGACGTTCCCTCCCGTTTCACGGTAGGTATCTCCACCGAGCCGGGCATTATGCAGAACGCTGCAGAACGTCTGTTGGGACTGCGTATGAATGAGATACAGGAGCTTGCAAAGGACATAATCTTTGGTCAGCTCCGTCTGGTAGTTGCTACCATGGACATTGAGGAGATAAACACCGACCGTGACAAGTTCCTGCTGGCTGTTTCAAACAACGTGGAAATAGAGCTGAAGAAGATCGGTCTGAGACTTATCAACGTAAACGTGACCGATATAAACGACGAAAGCGGATATATCGACGCTCTCGGTAAAGAGGCCGCCGCAAAAGCTATCAACGACGCGAAAAAGAGCGTTGCTGAAAAGGAGAGAGACGGTGAGATCGGCCGTGCAAACGCACTGAGAGATCAGCGTATCCAGGTTTCTGCCGCTAACGCTCTTGCTATCAAGGGTGAAAACGACGCCAAGATAGAAGTTGCTCAATCCGAAGCGAACAGGCGTGAAAAGGAAGCGGAAGCGCTGAAGCTGGCTACCGCCGCAGAGGCTGTTCAGGAGGCTAAGGCGAAGGAAGAGGCCTACATTGCTCAGAGGGAGGCGGAGCAGACCCGTGCGGAACTGGAAAGAGCTACTCAGCAGGCGGACGTTATCGTAAAGGCTCAGATCGCTAAGGAGCAGGCTCAGATAGCCGCTGACGCGGAGGCTGAGGTTATGCGCCGCAAGGCAAAGGGTGAGGCTGACGCTATCTTCGCTAAAATGGAGGCGCAGGCAAACGGTGCCAAGGAGATACTGCAAAAGCAGGCGGAAGGTTTGCGTGAAATTGTAAACGCGGCAGGCGGAAATGCTGACGACGCAGTTAAGCTGATAGTTTCCGACAAGCTGGAAGAGCTGATGAGGATACAGGTAGACGCTATCAAGAACATCAAGATAGACAAGGTAACTGTCTGGGACAGCGGCGCGTCAGACGGAAAAAGCTCCACCGCAAACTTTATTTCGGGGCTGATGAAGTCTGTTCCTCCTTTGGGCGAGGTGTTCAAACAGGCGGGTATGGACTTGCCTGCGTTCCTGGGAACGCCTGCGGACAATGAAAATAAGGAAACAGAGGAAAAGGCTGAATAAGCAATCCTTGAATAAAAAAACCGAGGTAAAATTTACCTCGGTTTTTTATTTTACTTATTTTCCGAAAGGGTCAATCCGTTTTCGTCGCAGTCTATCGTCAGCTTGTCGCCCTCTTTTAATCTGTCGGCAATTATGGCTCTTGCGATAAGAGTTTCCACCTTGCTCTGAATGAAGCGTTTCAGTGGTCTTGCGCCGTATACGGGGTCGTAGCCGTTTTCGATTATGAAGTCCTTTGCCGCTTCGGTCACTGTTACTTCAAGGCGCTTGTCCTCAAGGCGGCGGGAGAGGTCCTTTATCATAAGGTCAACTATGCTGCCAATCTCAGACTTGGCAAGGGGCTTGTAGAATACTATCTCATCAAGACGGTTGAGAAATTCGGGGCGGAACTGAGATTTTAAAAGCTGCTCCACCTGCGACTTGGCGTCGGGGGATATCTCGTTGTTCTCGGTTATGCCGTCAAGGATAAGGCTTGAGCCTAAGTTGCTGGTGAGGATTATTATGGTGTTCTTGAAATCCACTGTTCTGCCCTGACTGTCGGTTATCCTGCCGTCGTCAAGGACTTGCAGGAGAATGTTGAACACGTCGGGGTGAGCCTTTTCTATCTCATCAAAAAGCACTACCGAATAGGGCTTGCGGCGTACCGCCTCGGTAAGCTGTCCGCCCTCCTCGTAGCCTACATATCCCGGAGGTGCGCCGATAAGACGGCTTACGCTGTACTTTTCCATATACTCGGTCATATCTATGCGCACTATGCTCCGCTCGTCGTCAAACAACGCCTGCGCAAGGGCTTTGGCAAGCTCGGTCTTGCCTACGCCTGTGGGTCCGAGAAACAGGAAGGAGCCTATTGGACGGTTGGGGTCCTGTATTCCAGCCCTTGAGCGGAGGATAGCCTCGCTAACCTTTTCCACCGCCTCATTTTGTCCGATGACACGCTGATGAAGAATGTCCTCCATTCCCAGCAGCTTGGCACGCTCGCCCTCCATAAGCTTTGAAACGGGTATTCCCGTCCAGCGGGAGATTATGCGGGCTATCTCCTCCTCAGTCACCTTGTCACGGAGAAGCGAGGAGCTTTTTTGTTCCTCCGCCAGCTTTTCCTGCTCCTTTAGCTCTGCTTGCAGCTTGGGCAGTTTGCCGTACTGCAATTCGGCGGCTTTGTTCAGGTTGTATTCGCGCTTTGCCTGCTCGATCTCGCCGCCTAACTGCTCTATCTCCTTGCGGAGAGCCTGAACACGGTTTATGCCGTTCTTTTCGTTTTCCCACTTGGCTTTCATTTCACTGAACTGCTCACGCATTTCGGAAAGCTCCTGCTGTATCTCGGCAAGATGCTCCTGGGACAGCTTGTCGTCCTCCTTTTTCAAGGCGGCCTCCTCTATCTCGTGCTGCATTATGCGGCGGGAAAGCTCGTCAAGCTCGGTGGGCATTGATTCCATTTCCGTCTTTATCAAAGCGCAGGCCTCGTCCACAAGGTCTATCGCCTTGTCGGGGAGGAAACGGTCGCTGATATAGCGGTTGGAGAGGACTGCGGCGGAGATAAGCGCCTGGTCCTGTATCTTTACGCCGTGGTAAACCTCGTAACGCTCTTTAAGCCCACGAAGTATGGAAACGGTGTCCTCAACGGTAGGTTCGTCCACCTGAACAGGCTGGAAACGGCGTTCGAGGGCGGCGTCCTTTTCAATGTACTTGCGGTACTCGTCAAGTGTCGTGGCGCCTATGCAGTGAAGCTCGCCGCGGGCAAGCATTGGCTTTAAGATATTTCCCGCGTCCATAGCGCCGTCGGTCTTTCCTGCGCCGACTATCAGGTGAAGCTCGTCGATAAAGAGGATTATTTTGCCCTCGCTTTTCTTTATCTCCTGCAAAACCGCTTTAAGACGTTCCTCAAACTCGCCTCTGTATTTTGCGCCCGCTACCAATGCTCCCATATCAAGGCTGAAAAGCTGGCGGTCTTTAAGTCCCACGGGAACGTCCCCGCGGACGATACGCAGGGCAAGTCCCTCGGCTATGGCGGTCTTGCCAACGCCGGGCTCGCCTATCAGGACGGGGTTGTTCTTGGTCTTGCGGCTGAGGATACGTATAACGCTCCTTATTTCGCTGTCCCTGCCGATGACGGGGTCAAGCTTGTTCTGTCGGGCAAGCTCTACAAGGTCCTGACCGTATTTTTTCAGCACGTCGTAGGTATCCTCAGGGCTGTCGGTGGTGACTCTGGTGTTCCCTCTAACCGTTTTCAGGGCGGCAAGGAAGGCGTTTTTGTCTATGCCGTGGGTCTTGAACAGGTCGTTTACTCTGCCTGCCGCTTTGTCAAGAAGTCCTAAGAACAAATGCTCCACGCTGGTAAATTCGTCATTCATTCGTCCTGCCTCCTCCTCGGCGGCAGTCAATGCTTTGTCAAGCTCGGAGGTGATGTAAAGGCTGTTCAGTTCCCTTGCGCCGCTGCCTGTTACCTTCGGCTCGCCGTCAACTATGCGGGCAGCGGCGGTCGTTATGGCGGGAACGTCCTTGTTCATAGACTGCAAGAGCTGAGGGATAAGCCCCTCCTCCTGCTGCAAAAGGGCAAGGAGCAGGTGGCACTGACCTATCTGCTGATTGCTGTTCTGCGTGGCTATGGTCTGCGCCTCCTGCAAAATTTCAAGGGATTTTTTTGTCAATTTCTGAGTGTTCATAGGTGTTCTCCTTTCCTGCGTTTGTTGTTAGGAAATCTCTCTATAATATGGGTATTCCTTTTTTCAGATATTCGCCGTAACGTTCGACTACCGCTCCCGCAGCGTTCCCGCCGTCAAGATTTGCAAAGTATACTTTCAGCACATCGTCAAACATATGGATGTATGAGGTTATGGCGGCGGCTGTTTCTTCGTCAGTCTTGCTTTTGTAGCTTTCGGGAAGGGTAAAGGAGCGGGTAAATCTTCCGTCCTCAATGACGTAATGAATGTCGGCGGGGAGCTTTTCAGCAATATATTTGTTTTCCAGCGCCGCCCATATCCTGAGAAAATCCTCCATCAGAGCTTTAAGCTCGGCGGACTGAGTGCGGAAGCTGACCTTCAGCTCCCCCTCAGTCTTTTCCCCGTCACGGAAAAGCTGTAAGCTGTAACGGACGGTGGGCTTGTATTTGTATTTCAGAGAAGAGCGGATTGACATCATCTGATCCCCCGCCTGCATATTCTGCACGATAAATCCGCCCCGCTGTCCCATAAGTCGGCTGACGCTGTCGAATATGCTGTTTATGCGCATTTCGGGGGTGGTGTAGCTGACGTGTCCCGCTAAGATACGGTCGATAAGGGCGGAGCGGCTGACGCCCATTGTGTAGGCGAGGGAGTCTATCGCGTCCACCACCTGATCGGTGAGGACAAGACTGTATACGCTTTTGCTCATATTCCTGCTCCTGTTCTTTTGAATTTCTGTAATAATTATAGCAACGTTTTAATAATTTGTCAAGTGTTTTATATAAATTTATTTACAAATTTTAAAATAAAAATGACTTGGTTCTTATGAACAAAGTCATTTATTGATCTCTTTTTTATCTGTGCGTTCCAAAAGATAATCCACCGATACGCCGTAAAAATCCGCAAGGCGTATCAATATTCCTGTCGGTATGTCATGCCCGCCCGACTCGTAGTAGCTGTATGTTCGCTGACTACAATGAAGCACCTGGGCGAGCTGCGTCTGATTAAGGTCTCTGTCTTCCCGCATATCGCGTATTCTTCTGTACATAAAACAATACCCCTTTAGTGTTATGATATTATTTTATGTTAGAATAAAATATTCTATTGACTTTTAGAATAAAATGTGCTAAAATAATGAAAAAGGAGGAAAAATTTATGAAAAAGATTATCGCAATTATTATATCCTGCGCTGCAGCGCTCTCATTTTCCGCTTGTTCCGAGGCGGAAAAGGCGCCTTTTGAAATGCTTGACGGCAACGCAGCTTTAATGGACGATGTAACAGAAAACAACGACAAGGATTACGCTCTTGATCTCTGCTTCGCCGTTCCTTACGGAACACCGAAGGACGACAGGAAAACAGGTTCGGGAAGCTGGAAGCAGCTGAAGGAAAATTCCAACTGGAACGGATTTACCGTTACAAAGGCGGTGTCACGATACGGCACAGATATGTACGAAAATCCTTCTTATGTATATTTACAGGAAGTTCATCTTAAAGGCGGTATCACTTTAAACGGCACAGCTTCTTATCTTGACAAAGAGCGAGAAATGTATACGATTAGTTTTGAGCTTGACGAAGAAAGCCGCAGGTCTCTGCCAAGCCTTACGCCTTATTATGAGCCGTGGTCAACTCCTGATGAAAAATATACAAATGAGAATATATACTTTACTTTCGGAACTGACAGCGAGTATTATCAGCAGATAGCTGACGAGCTGGAAGAAAAGGACAGCGTCAGCATTACTGTGACCGCCGAGGAATTTATGCTTCAATATTCTGAGATCGGAACAGTCACCGACGGTATCACAAACGGAACCTTTGAAAAGATAACGTCTTTTGAGATAAAAAGTTAATAATAGTAGTCCTGCAAAAAGCCCGAAGGAATTTTTTCCTTCGGGCTTTTTTAAAGCCTTCCTTTAAAATCTTCGTATCCGAAGCTTTTTAAAAGCTTCAGTTTTCCGTCGGAATAAAAGTATATCCATGGAAGAGCCATTCCGTTGAAGGTGTTGTTTTTTACCATGGAGTAGATTGCCATATCCTCAAAGAAAAGGCGGTCGCCTGCTTTCAGCGGGCGGTCAAAGCTGTAATCCCCGATAATATCCCCCGCAAGGCAGGTGTTCCCGCCAAGGCGGTAAGTATAGGGCTTTTCGTTTGGTTCGCCTGCGTTTACGATATTGGGTCGGTAGGGCATTTCCAGCACATCGGGCATATGACAGGCGGCGGAGGCGTCAAGTATAGCAATATCCATACCGTTGTGTACGGTGTCAAGAACGGTCGCCGCAAGCCGGCCTGCGTTAAGCGCTATCGCTTCGCCGGGCTCAAGGTAAACGGTCACGCCGTAGGTTTCGGTGAAGTGCTTTACGGTTTTTACAAGCAGGTCTATATCGTAATCAGAACGGGTTATGTGATGTCCGCCACCCATATTCAGCCATTTTATTTTGGGAAGAAAATCGGCGAATTTTTCCTCAAAGGCTTTCGCCGTTTCAGCCAAAGCGTCAGCGTTCTGCTCGCAAAGAGTGTGAAAATGAAGTCCCTCTATGCCGTCGGGAAATCCGTTTTTAAAGCTGCTGCGGGTGGCTCCGAGCCTTGAAAAAGGAGCGCAGGGGTCGTATATTCCGTGGGACTGGGTGGAGTGTTCGGGGTTTACCCTTATACCGCAGCTGGGCTTTTTGGGGGAGCTTTGGACACTCTGCCTGAATTTTTCCCACTGGGAAACGCTGTTGAAGCTGATGTGGTCGCAGATGTCAAGTATCTCGTCAAACTCGTCATCAGTATAGGCGGGGGAAAAGATGTGATTTTCCTTTCCCATTTCCTCGTGACCCAGACGCGCCTCGTAAAGTCCGCTGGCAGTGCAGCCGCTGATGTACTTCCCTATCAGCGGATAGGTCTGATAGACGGAGTAGCATTTTTGCGCAAGGAGAATGTGTGCGCCGCTGGCGGTTTCCACCTGATGAAGAAGTTCAAGATTTTTTCTGAGCTGTTCCCCGTCAATTATATAGGCGGGGGTATTTAGGCTCATAAGATGTTCAAAATCGTTCATAAAATCAGTCTACCAGCGTGGGGTCAAAGGTTTCTTTCCAAGGGAGCCCCCACTTGTTCAGCGCGTCCATAAACGGGTCGGGGTCAAATTCCTCAATGTTGAATACGCCTGCACCGCTCCATGTTTTATTCATCAGCAGCATTGCGCCTATCATGGCGGGAACGCCAGTGGTATAGCTTACAGCCTGACTTCCTACCTCTTTGTAACATTCCTGATGGTCACAGATGTTGTAGACGTAATATTTTACGTCCTTGCCGTCCTTTTTGCCCTGCATTATGCAGCCGATGTTGGTTTTGCCCTTGGTGCGGGGACCGAGAGAGGCGGGGTCGGGGAGAACGGCTTTCAAAAATTGCAGAGGCACTATCTGTTTACCCTCAAATTCTATGGGTTCTATCGAAGTCATTCCCACGTTTTCAAGGCATTTCAGGTGAGTTAAATAGCTTTGTCCGAAGGTCATGAAGAAACGTATGCGCTTTATTCCCTTGATGTTCAGGGCAAGGCTCTCAAGCTCCTCATGGTGGAGCAGGTACATGTCCTTTTCGCCAACGCCCTCAAAGTTGTAAACACGCTTTATCTCCATAGGCTTGGTCTCTACCCAGCCGCCGTTTTCCCAGTAGCTGCCGTTTGCGCTTACTTCACGGATATTTATTTCGGGGTTGAAGTTGGTGGCAAAGGGATAGCCGTGGTCGCCGCCGTTGCAGTCGAGAATATCGATATAGTTTATCTCGTCAAAGTAGTGTTTCATAGCATAGGCGCAGAATACTCCCGTAACGCCGGGGTCAAAGCCGCTGCCCAAAAGGGCGGTTATACCTGCCTCTTTGAATTTTTCACGGTAAGCCCATTGCCATTTGTACTCGAATTTTGCGGTATCGGGCGGCTCATAGTTTGCGGTGTCAACATAATTTGTTTTTGTGGCAAGGCAGGCATCCATTATGGTAAGGTCCTGATAAGGCAGGGCGAGGTTCAGCACAACGTCGGGCTTGTAGCTGTTTATCAGCGCTATAAGCTCGTCCACGTTGTCGGCGTTCACCTGAGCGGTTTCGATAACAGTTTTGCTTTTGCCCGCCGCCTCTATTTCAGCCTTTATTTTGTCGCATTTTGATTTGGTGCGGCTGGCTATCATTATTCCCTCAAACACTTCGTCGTTCTGACAGCATTTGTGGATAGCTACGCCCGCTACGCCGCCGCAGCCGATTATAAGACATTTTCCCATTTTTTGTTTTTCCTTTCGTTTTATAAATCAAAATTTCAATTTAAGCAGCAATTTGATCTCAGATAATCATAAAGCTGAATAAGCGGAACATCTGCATTTATACCGTTGAGTTTTTCGTCGAGAAGTTTATCGGTATCTACACTGTCATTAAACTCGATCTCACTATCCATGTCTATCTTTGTGCATAGCGTCAAACGGATACACTGCTGTGTTGCACCGCGATAGTGTACAGAATAAGGTTTACAGCAAATATCTGTAATATTGCTGAGCTTTAAACTATGTAATCTGCAAACACGTTTCCAATATAAATAATTTCCATCAGACCAAATTACCATAGGTCGATAATCAAATAAATATATGAAAGCTATAAACAGCCCGCAGAGCAGCAGCGTAATCAATAACAATACAGGAGAGAAGTATGTTATTGTAAATGCTGAGAAAAAAAGCGTCAAAACAAATATTATAACCGTAAGAGCGGTAATACCTGAATCGGTGTTATGAATCTCAATTTTGATTTCTTCATTCATACTTATCCTCCTGTAAATATTATAATTTATCAGTATTTATTATTCTTATACTTATTGCGATGCTTGAAATAGTAAACCTGGTTTTTGATAAACTTGCCGAAATCCTCATAGAAAAACAGGATAAAGTTAAGCATTGAGGCGATTATCGCAACCCTTATATACATAGGGGAGAATATGAGCGAAATGATAAAGAACAGCAGGTCAACCAAAGCAAGCCATTTTATCTTTATGGGGATAATGAAGAAAAGCATGACCTGAAAATCGGGATACAAAATCGCAAAGGCAAAAAAGAGAGAGTAGTTCAGAAATGTGTTGTCCGTAGTGCCTGTTATAAAGCCTCCGATTATGGTGGCAATTATTCCAACAAGATAGTAGAGGTTGAACTTGAAACTGCCCCAGCTATGCTCAAGTCCCAGACCGATGAGATAGTAAAAATACAAGCTGAAGATTATGAATATTATACTGCTTGACGGTGGGATAAGTATCCACGTTATCACACGCCACCACTGTCCAGCAAAAATCAGCTCACGGTCAAATATCATATAGCTGATAAGGGATACGTTCGGGACAAAAAGCTCAACTATATACACTCCCGCCATCGCTATGACAAGATAAAGCATAAGGTTCGGTATGCAGATACGGCGGAATTTGTAGGAAAGTCTGTCAAGTAAACGGTTCATTTATGCTCCTTTCGGTCAGCGGACAACTGCAAGCAAAAGCTCACGCAGGGTCTTACAGGCGGCGGCAGTGCTGACGCCTGACGGGTCGTAGGGCGGAGAAAGCTCGTTTATATCCGCCGCCACTACGTTTGTTTTTCCCACCTTGATTATGCCCCGTATAAGCTCGCTGAAACATATCCCTCCCGCTTCGGGAGTTCCTGTTCCGGGGAAAACGGAGGAATCCAGCACGTCAAGGTCTATGGTAAAATATACGGGCTTGTCTTTTAATTTATCACATATTTCGTCAAGGGTATCAAGGTCGAATTTATTCATATATGTGTGATTTGCGGCAAAGCGAAATTCCTCACGGTCGCCGCTTCGGATACCGAACTGAAATATCCTGCCGTCGCCTAAAATGTCATAGCAGCGGCGCAGAACGCAGGCATGGGACAGCTCCTCGCCCAGATATTCCTGGCGCAGGTCGGCGTGTGCGTCAAAATGAATTATATGCAGGTCGGGGTATTTCTTCGCAGCGGCTCTTACCGCTCCCAAAGTCACAAGGTGTTCCCCGCCGATCATAACAGGGAGCTTGTTGTCATTCAGGATATCAGCCGTGTATTCCTCTATCATTTGCAGGACGCGCTGAGTGTTGCCAAAAGGAAAATCAAGCTCGCCGCCGTCAAAAACGGCGATGTCCTCAAGGTCCTTGTCCTGATAGGGGCTGTACGTTTCTATTCCGTAACTTTCGCTTCTTATCGCTTTGCTGCCGAAGCGGGTGCCCGGACGGTAGCTGGTGGTGCCGTCAAAGGGAGCGCCGAATATCACGGCTTTTGCCGTTTCGTAATCGCTGTCGCAGGCGATAAAGGTCTCTATGTTTTTTTCTTTCATCACACTATCCCCTCCACGTTTTCAAGCAGTTCCTGAACGTAATTGGGCAGGGCAAATGCGCCGATATGAAGTTGAGGATTGTAGTAGCGGGTGGAAATGCCCAGCTCCTGCCAGCGTTTGCCGTCGTAATCCTTTATGGGGTGAAAGTGCTTGCTTGCAAAGCCGAAAAGCCAGTGTCCAGACGGGTAGGTGGGGATATGCGCCTGATATACCTTGCTTATGGGAAAGCTCTCAACAATGCGCTTGTGAGCTCGCTGCATAGCGACTCTGTCCTCCTGATAGAACGGACTTTCGCACTGGTTCACCATTATTCCGTCTTTGGTAAGAGCCTTACAGCAGTTGCCGTAAAATTCCTTTGTGAACAGTCCTTCTCCCGGTCCGAAAGGGTCAGTGCTGTCAACGATTATAAGGTCGTATTCATTTTCGCACCTGCGGACAAATTTAAGCCCGTCCTGATAATAAACGGTAAGTCTTGGGTCATCGAAGCAGCAGGCAATATCGGGAAGATATTCCTTGCAGACCTCCACCACCTTTTCGTCTATTTCAACTAAATCTATCTTTTCGATAGTCTTATAGCGGGCAAGCTCGCGGACTGCTCCCCCGTCCCCTGCTCCTATAACAAGGACATTTTTTATGTCGGGATTTACAGCCATTGGAACGTGGGTTATCATTTCGTGATAAATAAACTCGTCACGCTGTGTGAGCATCATATAGCCGTCAAGAGTGAGAAATTTTCCGAATTCCTCGGAATCAAACACATCTATCTGCTGAAAATCGCTTTGCACGGAGCAAAGCTGTTTTGTTACCTTTATAGAGAGCTTTACGCCTTTGGCGTGAAACTCGCTGAACCATAGATCCATTTTGAAATTATCTCCTTTTTTACCGTGTGACGTTGAGCCTGTCGGTGTTCATATCCTCGGCTCCTGTCAGGAAGCAGCCCTTTTCCTTGGCGTATTTTATATAGCGGATTATGTCGTTCGTTATCCTTTCGCCGGGGGAAAGAATGGGTATACCGGGTGGATAGCACATAACGAACTCGCTGCATATTCTGCCCTCGCTGTCCTCAAGGGGAACGGATTCTTTCTCCGCATAGAAAGCCTCCTGTGGGGTCATTTCAACTGCGGGGCTGATATACTCGGAAATGAGCATACCGCTTTTGTCCTTTTTATAGCGGCGGCGTATCTCGGACAACGCTCCCACAAGGCGCTCGATGTCGCGTTCCCTGTCACCGACGCTGATATAGGCCAAAATATTGCCCATATCGCCGAACTCTATCTGTATGTCGTAATCGTCGCGAAGAATGTCGTATACCTCTATTCCCGCCAAGCCGACGTCTATGGTGTTTATGGACAGCTTTGTGGCGTCAAAATCGTAAATGCTGTCGCCGTTTATTATTTCACGGGAATAAGCGTAGTAATCCCCTATCCTGTTTATCTCTTCCCTTGCATATTCGGCGAGGGAGCAGACGCGGCGGAAGATCTCCTTTCCTTTTACGGCAAGATTCTGGCGGCTTATGTCAAGGCTGGACATGAAAAGATACGAGCCGCTGGTGGTCTGGGTGAGGTTGATTATCTGGCGGACGCTTGCGGGATTTATGTTCTGACCTGTAAGGAGAAAGCTGCTTTGGGTAAGGCTGCCGCCGCTTTTGTGCATACTTACCGCCGCCATATCCGCACCCGCCGCCATTGCGCTCAAGGGCAGGTCCTCGCCGAAATAAAAGTGCGTTCCGTGAGCCTCGTCCGCAAGCATAAGCATATTGTGGGAATGAGCAAGGTCGGTTATTTTCTTTATGTCGCTGCAAATGCCGTAATAGGTTGGATTGTTCACAAGGATAGCCTTTGCGTCGGGGTTTTCCCTTATGGCGGCTTCAACGTCGCTGACGCTCATGCCGAGAGAAATGCCGAGGCGCTTATCAACCGCGGGATTTACATAAACAGGAACTGCGCCGCTCAATACCATTGCGTTTATAACACTTCTGTGGACGTTGCGGGGGAGGATTATTTTTTCGCCGCGCTTTGCGGCAAAAAGTACCATAGCCTGCACGGCAGAGGTAGTCCCTCCAACCATAAAAAAGGCGTAGCCTGCGCCGAATGCGTCTGCGGCAAGCTCCTCCGCCTCCTTTATCACAGAAACGGGGTGGCAGAGATTGTCCAGCGGGCGCATTGAGTTCACGTCAAGGCTCATACAGCGCTTTCCAAGAAACTCGGTAAGCTCAGGATTGCCTTTTCCGCGCTTATGCCCGGGTACGTCAAAGGGTACCACCCTGTTGTTTTGCAGTTCCTCCAGCGCCTCTTTGATAGGCGCTCTGTTTTGGTCAAGTTTCATTATTTTTCCTTCAGGTGTAGATATTGCTGCCGCTGAAAATTTCTATCATTTCACGGCGGAGATTGTTTGTTATATCAAGTCTTGTCTTGGGAGGGAGTTCGTAAACGTCCTGATTGAACAGGTAGTTTTGCAGGTCTATTTCCTTTATCAGCATTTTTGTGTGGAAAATATTGGACTGGTACACGTTCACGTCAACGGCGTCGTACTTTTTCAAGGTGTTGTCGTCGATGTAGTCCTGGATAGAGGTTATGCTGTGGTCGGTGAACAGCTTTTTCCCCGAAATATCACGGGTAAAGCCCCTTATGCGGTAATCCATAGTTATGATGTCGCTGTCAAAGCTTCCGATAAGATAATCAAGAGTGGAAAGAGGGGTTATCTTTCCGCAGGTGGCAACATCTATGTCAACACGGAAGGTGGCTATGGCGTTTTCAGGGTGGTATTCGGGATAGGTGTGAACGGTGACATGGCTTTTGTCAAGGTGAGCTATCACCGTTTCGCCGCTTTCTCCCTTTTTCTTTTTAGAGCTTTCGGAGATGAGGCAGGTCACTGAAGCGCCCTGCGGCTCATAATCCTGACGGGAGATATTAAGCACCTGTGCGCCTATCATCTCGGTCAAGGTCATAAGTATGGAGGTAAGGCGCTCGCTGTTGTACTGCTCGTCGATATAGGCGATGTAATCCCTTTGCTCACGCTCGGTCTTGGCGTAGCATACGTCGTAGATGTTGAAGCTGAGGGATTTTGTCAGGTTGTTGAAGCCGTAAAGGCGCAGTTTGTTTTCCATTTTTTATTTTTCCTTTCGGGGATTATATAAATTGGAATTTATCTCAATTAAATTTACACATTCTTCTTGAATACACTATCGTTTCTTTCAATTCTTTGCATAGCAAGCTGTAAAATTTTTTCACACCAAAGCTGTGTTTTTTCTGTGTCTGAACACAAATCCTCAACAATAGCGTTTCCTTCCGCAATTGCCATTCGGTACTGTGCTTCAGATATCTCTCCTGATTTATAGGCGGTGTCCAATTCATCACGGTCATCTATAACAACATCGCCCTCAATATCAAAATATACGTCTAAATACAAATCAGTAAAATAAGCAACTTTATCCTCATCATATCCCCAGCCGTCTATAACATCCACATACCATAATGAAACTGACTTTGAATACTCTACGCCTTGAACGGTTCGGGATTTGGGGAGAAACTTTGCGGTTATCGCACGATGCTGATTATCGGGAATAAGCTGAAGCCAAAGCATTCCTTTACCGCATACGGGAGTTCTGCCGGCTTTAAGCATATCCCAAAAGAAGTATTCTCCGTCCAATAATTCTATAATACTGACAAGACCGTGAAAATCGTCCGTGTCCATTCTCATCTGATAATACGGAAACGGTTGAAAAAACCATTTTTTGTCCCTGTCCAAACGTTTCTTGGTCATATCGTATCTCTCCGATAAAAGTTTTGAATGTTTACCCGCCCTTTTGACAGGATTCATACACTTTGTAAACTATTCCGTTTTCGTCATATTTAAGGCGGTAGTAATGTTTCAAATGGTCGGGCATAATAGGTCCGTTGTCGGTGTAGATATAATAACCTACTTCGCCCTGTTGTCCTTGTTTCAATGTTCCCTCGTCAAATTCTCCGTATTTTTCACGAATGTCGTTTATATCCTGCCCCAGTATCGCCCGGTCGTTGTAAGCGTAATATGTGCTGTGGGAGGCTTGGAATAAATTTATTCCGCTGATCACTGCGATGTTTATGCAAAGCGAAACGATTATTTTTGATTTTGGTTTATTTTTTGCTATGGCTATAACTAAAAATATAATGCATACAAGAATGCCCAACATCATAAAAGCGGCAATAAACAATTCAATAAAAAGAAAATACCACGGGTTCATATTTTAACCTTTCGACTCATTTTCCGATGATTTTCATAAGGGCGCTGTAATTTTCGTCCTGTTTGACATTATCATAATATTTTCCCGAAAAAGATACGTTAGAGGGCTTTTCGTCATACAGCAGCAAATTTTCATCAGAATCAAGACCGTTGTCGATAAAGACCTGTATAAATTCAAGCTCCGTGTCTGTTACTTCCCCGTCGTTATAAAGAACAGCCCATACCGCTTCTCCGAAAAGGTTGGAATAGACCTGATACGGTGTGTCCTCATATGCGGTGGAAGCGTTGTTCTCAAACATAAGCTCTATTATTCTCACATCGTCCTGAGTTATTTTCCGATCGCTTAAAGAACCGATGAAATATTCCATACTGTTGTGAAAATATGCCATATGTTCATATCTGTGCGGGTCGTCAAACTCTGCGCCGTGAGCCAAAGCTGTTTCAACGAGCTTTGCATTTCCCTGCTCCAAACCAAAATCAATGACGCCTTTTTTATTCACGTCAAGATAATACACAAGATCAGGCTCTTTCTCCAAAAGGCGGTCAAGCTCTTCAACGGAGCTGTCTGTGCCTTCTTCAGCAAGCTCGCGCATTTTTGTAATATTCTGGATAAGGATATATTTATGACTTTCATCTGGGAGAGTGATCTGCTCATACATGGAGTTGAAAGCCAGAAGACCTGTTATCAATACGACGGGGACTGCAAAGACTATGCCGATTATAAGAAGGACGTTGCCTGCGGTGCGCATTTTTTTGCTGTTTTTATTTTTCCCCACGATTTTCAGCGTTATGGCGGTAACAAGCAAAACAAGCATAATTATAAGGATAGCAATAAATATTATCACTGCTATTCCTGCGATAACCATACCGATAAATGCCATAACGTCCTCCAAAACAAGCAAAAATGCTCAAGGAAAAGCTTCCCTTGAGCATACATACAATATCAAAATAACGCGGGTGACCGCTTTCAGAGTCTATACAGCAAGAAATAATTACTTTTACCACTCTTATTGATATTGAGAGCTGACGCTCAAAGAAAATTTTTAACCCTATCCTCAAGGATTAGAAACCAAAGCGCATAGCCTGCGCTTAAATCAATAAGGCAACTGCCGTTGCCGTCGGCATTTGACCCAGCTGTCCGAGGCTGATTATTTCTTGTGGAGCGGTTTTCCGCTCCGCTCTGTCGGTCGTTATTTATTATATCATATCCGCAGGATATGATATAATCGTCCATCAAAAGCCGGTTGTCATTCTGATGGAATCAGAATGACGAGGCGTTGGACATAAAAATATAATAAAAACTGTAGCACAGTTTTTATTATACACTATAACGTGCAAAAATGCAAGAAAAATTTTACAAAAAGCGGTTTTCGGGTGAAAAATTTTTGTATATGGCGGCAACTGCCTTCTGCAAGATTGACAAATTATTCAGAAAAGGGTATAATATAATTTACTGCTGTATCAAAATTCCCTGCTGTATTTTAGGCTTGGGAGGAAGGATATTGAATGGAAAAGAAAACCATAAACATGGTGTCTCAGGCTACCAGCGTTAAAGGACAGGGCGTAGGCTCCGCCTATATGGAACAGGTGAAGCTGGTAAAAGAGGGTCTGAGCGATAAGTTTGAAATTTACGAAAACGCTCATATGGCGGCGGATATAACTCATTATCATACATTCAACCCAAGCTATTTCCTGCTGAAGCCGTGGCGGTGCCGCAAGGGGACTTCGGTCTGCTATGTGCATACATTGCCCGAAACTATGGAAAAAAGCATAAAGCTGCCGAAGCTTGCCAAAAAGATATTTTACGCTTACATAATCAAGTTTTACAAGATAATGGAACATCTGGTTGTGGTGAACCCGTATTTTATCGACGCGCTGGAAAATTACGGCGTCAAGAGAGAGCGGGTCACATACATACCCAATTTTGTTTCAACAGAGCAGTTCCACCCGCTGAACGCCGAAGAAAAGGAAAAGGCGAGGGAAAGGTTCGGCATTCTAAAGGACAAGTTCGTGGTGCTTTGCGCGGGGCAATTGCAGGTGAGAAAGGGCGCTTTTGACTTTCTCAAATGCGCTGAGCTTATGCCTGACGTTCAGTTCGTATGGGCGGGCGGTTTCAGCTTCGGTCACATCTCCGACGGGTACAACGAGCTGAAAAAGGTGACGGAAGCTCCTCCCCATAATGTGAAGTTTCTCGGCATTGTGGAGCGTGAGGATATGAACGCAGTATACAACGCCGCTGACGTTATGTTTCTGCCGTCATATGACGAGCTGTTCCCTATGACGGTGCTGGAGGCTATGTGCGTAAATATGCCTGTAGTACTCAGAGAGCTGCCGATATATGAAAACATTCTGTTTGACTTTTATCAGGCGGAAAAGGACGTGGACGGCTTTGTAAAGCTGCTTTCAGGGCTGAAAAGCGACAAGGCGTTCTATGAAAAATGCTCCGCCGATTCCAAAAAAGGAAACGAATTTTACAAGAAAGAGCATATCCTTCAGATGTGGGACGATTTCTACTGCTCCGTTCTCAAAAATAAATAAAGCGCTTTCGCGCTTCGGGGAAATTTTATGAACAATAAATCCAAAAGGTTAAATCTTATAATCTGCGGGATCGCTTTCGTGGTAATGATCGTGTTTCTGTTCTTTGTAGACGATCCCAAGACGATATGGAACGCCATATGCAGTGCGAAGCCGCTTTATCTGGTGCTGGCGGTGGCGTGTATGCTGGTATACTGGTTCCTTGAATCGGTAAATCTGCACCTTGTTTCAAAGGAAGTCAAGCCCGACCATAAATTCAAGGACAGCTTTTCCACCTCAATGATAGGGCAGTATTTCAACTGTATAACGCCTTTCGCTTCAGGCGGGCAGCCCATTCAGGCGTACTATCTGGTGAAGTTCGGTATGCCGCTCGGCTCGGCGCTGACAGCACTGCTGAGCAAATTCATCATTTATCAGGCTGTGCTTACCGTTTACTCGGTAGTGATACTCATATTCCGCCTCAGCTATGTCACGGAAACAAACGGTCTTATGCTCCCGCTGGTAATAATCGGCTTCATCGTGAACACAGCGGTCATCATGGGACTTCTTATGCTGGCGTTTTTCAGGAAGCCCACTACAAAGATCGCTCATTTCGTGGTAAGGCTTCTGGGAAAAATACACATTATCAAGGATGTTGACGAAAAAATAAAGTATATGGACAGTGAAATGGAAATGTACTATGAAAATTTCCTGTTCATCAAGAAACGTCCTGTGCTTCTCATAAAAATGTGCATTTATACTGCGCTTCAGCTCACTGTGTTTTTCGGTATCTCCTATGTTATTTACCTTGCTTTCGGGCTGGAGGGCTGGGATTTTCTCACTATCATTTCCTGTCAGGCGTTTGTAAGCATGATCTCGGCGTTCGTTCCGCTGCCGGGGGCGCTGGGAGCCGCTGAAGGAAGCTACGTTCTTTTCTACGGCAGGATCTTCGGAGATTATGTCAGTCTTTCCACTGTGATATGGAGGTTTCTCACCTTCTATCTTGCGATAATCGCAGGTATGGCGGTGTCCATATATATCAACAGGAAATCAGGCTTCGGAGAAAACGAAAAAGTAAAGGAAAAATCCGAATAATAAAACGCATGGATAAAGCCGCCCCGACATGGAAAACAGTGTTTTCCGACGTCAAGGCGGCTTGTTATTTTTACTGATCGGCAGCTATCTCTTCAACTATCGCCCGTATTTCTTCAACGCCCTCTCCCGTTTCCGAGGAAAAAGGGATGATAGTTATCTGATCGGCGCAGGGAAGCTCGCTTTGAAGCAATCTGAGGCGCTCCTCACGCTGTGTTTTTTTCAGCTTGTCAGCCTTTGTAAGTATCACGACAAAGGGTATGCCGCTGTCTATCAGGAAATTTATCATCATTAAGTCGTCAGCGGTGGGCGGGTGGCGAAAGTCGATAAGCTGAAACACAAGCCCCAGTTCCCTGTCGGCGTTGAGGTAGCCTTCGATAAGCCCTGCCCAGCGGAGCTTTTCGGTCTTTGCAACTTTTGCGTAGCCGTAGCCGGGAAGATCAACGATGTATATATTCTCAAGTGAATAAAAGTTTACGGTCACCGTCTTGCCGGGGACAGAGCTTACTCTGGCAAGGCTTTTTCTGTTGAAAAGCTTATTTATCAGAGAGGATTTTCCCACGTTGGAACGGCCTGAAAAGGCTATCTCCGTGCGGTCGGACTTAGGTATCTGACTGTACTTCCCGTAGGAGGAAACAAACTGCGCCTGACTGAAATTCATAGCTGTCCCTACTTTATAACGATATTTTTTCTTCCGCCGCGCTTTCCTTCGGAGGGGATACTGCCCTTTCCGCTGCGCTTGGCGTAGCGGTCGGTGCTGAAGGTATTCGGCTTTGTGAGAGCGTTGTCGAGAACGTCGACTATGTTCTTGACAGGCAGGAAGGTGACGTTTTTCTTTACCACGTCATCCACTTCCTCAAGGTCGGGCTTGTTGTCATAAGGAATGATAACGCTTTTCACGCCCGCTTTATAAGCCGCCATGGATTTTTCGCGAAGCCCGCCGATGGGGAGGACGTTTCCGTGAAGCGTGATCTCGCCTGTCATAGCGACCTCGCGCTTTACAGCTATTCCCGTGAGGGCGGAGACAAGGGCGGTGGTCATGGTGACGCCTGCGGAAGGACCGTCCTTGGGAACGGCTCCTTCAGGCGCATGGATATGAAGGTCTTTGTTTTTATAGAACTCAGGGTCGATGTGGTATTTATCCGCAAGGCTGCGCACAAGGCTGACAGCTATTTTGCCCGACTCAGTCATGACCTGGCCCAGCGAACCTGTAAGCTCCAGCTTTCCGCTCCCGTCAAGGACAAGGACTTCAAGAGGCATAGTAACGCCGCCTGCCGACGTCCAAGCAAGCCCTGTGACCGCTCCGACCTGATCCTGTTCGGGAAGAGTCTCGGGGAGATACTTTTTAACGCCCAGATAATCGGAAAGGTTTCTGTCGGTAACAGTCACCCTTGTTTTGCCCTCTACAAGCTCCTTTGCCGCCTTGCGGCAGAGAGAAGCTATCCTCTGTTCAAGCTTGCGCACTCCCGCTTCCCTTGTGTAGCCGTCGATCACGCCGTAAAGCGCGCTGTCGGTGATCTTGAGCTGAGAAGGCTTTTCGCCGTGCTTTTTAAGCTGCTTGGGGATAAGGTGGAGCTTGGCGATATGGAATTTTTCTTCTCTGGTATATGAGGGCAGCTCGATAACCTCCATACGGTCAAGGAGAGGCTCGGGTATGGTATCGGTGGTGTTGGCGGTGGTGATGAACATAACGTCGCTGAGGTCAAGGGGGATCTCAAGATAATGGTCTACAAAGCCCACGTTTTGTTCGGGGTCAAGTACTTCAAGAAGCGCGGAAGCAGGGTCGCCCTTATAATCGGCGCAAAGCTTATCTATCTCGTCCAGAACGATCACAGGGTTCATGGATTTTGCCTGACGGACAGCCTTCACGATCCTTCCCGGCATGGCGCCGATATAAGTCTTTCTGTGGCCGCGTATCTCAGCCTCGTCTCCTACGCCGCCGAGAGATATACGGGCGTAGGAACGGTCTATCGCGTCGGCGATGGAGCGTCCCACCGAAGTCTTGCCCACGCCGGGAGGTCCTACAAGACAAAGTATCTGACCCTTTACTTCGGGATTAAGAGCGCGGACGGCGATCGTTTCCAGTATGCGCTCCTTCACCTTCTTAAGCCCGTAATGGTCTTTGTCAAGCTGCTTCGCAGCTTTTTCCATACTTATCTTTCCGCCTGTCTTTATGTTCCACGGCAGGTCAAGCACAGTGTCAAGATATGTCCTTATAAGCCCGTAATCCTGTGACGAAGGGGACATATGAAGCAGCTTTTCCGCTTCTTTAAGCAGCTTTTCCTCCGTTTCCTTGGGGAAGCCCACTTGAGTTATCTTGTCGATATATTCGTATGCGTCCTCAGGCGAATCCTCGTCCCCGAGCTGACGGGAGATGACCTTCATCTGCTCGCGAAGATAATATTCACGCTGGTTTTTATCAAGATTTTCGCATACCTCCATGTTTATCTCCGACTCAAGGCGAAGTATCTCCGTTTCATCGCTGAGTATCCTGAGCAAAAGCTCCATGCGCTTTTTCTCGGAAACGGTCTCAAGAAGGTCCTGTCTGTCCTCGGGGCGAATGTAGGTGTTGAAAATTATCATATCTGCCAGCTTGCGCAGATCGTTTTCGCCCATGATATTTTCGTAAAGCTCCTTAGATACCTTGGGAGCATAGCTGCAATATTCGGCGTAAATGCTTTTCAGCGAACGGAGAAAAGCGGTGGTCTCCTCCTCGTTCAGAAGGGTGTTCCTGCGGTCGTCAAGCTTCACGGGAGTGCATATGTAGTATTCGCCCTCGCGGTGAAAATCCAACGTTCTGGCGCGGTAAAGCCCTTCCACCAGCACGCGCGTGGTGCCGTCGGGAGTTTTCAGCACCTGCCTTACCTCGGCGACTACTCCCACCTGATATACGTCGGAAGGTTCGGGGTCTACCACCGAGGCGTCCTTCTGAGCGGCAAGGAATACCTTATGCCCTCCCTTTGACGCAGCCTGGATAGCTTTTATCGAATAATCCCTCCCCACCTCAAAATGAAGTATCATTCCGGGGAATATCACAAGTCCGCGCATAGCTACGGCGGGCATTACTTTTCTGTCTTTGTCCATTATGTATTTTCTCCTTTCTCGCTTTCCCGAGGAAAGCCTTTTCTATTTTATGTCATAAAACTTGTTTCGTTCAAAGTAAATGTCATTAAACATTATACAGCAAACACGCTGCGATTTCAAGCGCCAATATATGCCACTTCCACCTGACGCAGACAGCAAAGGAGTTTTCCGCTTCTGACGAAAAACTCCGTAAAATCAGCTATTCTGCTCATTCCGCACGGCGATAAGCCTGCTTATACAGTTATCATCAACTGCGATGACCACAAAGCGAATGTCTTTATAATCCGCATGGGGAGGCTTTGATACGTCTTCGGGAATATATCCCAGCAGGTCGGTGACAAAGCCCGCTATGGTGTCGTATTCGTGATCCTCAGGAAGCTCATAGCCGAAAAGCTCAAGGACTTCTTCGGGATCACATTCGCCGTCTATCTCGTATTTTTCTTTTCCTATTGCCTTTATTTTGGCTTCTTCGTCGTCGTATTCGTCCTGAATGTTTCCCATTACCGATTCGATAAGGTCTTCCACCGTTATCAGCCCTGCGGTGCCGCCGTATTCGTCAACCACGACAGCCATGCCCGATTTGCTTTCGGTAAGCTGTTTGAATGCGTCTGCACAGGAACAGCTTTCGGGGATATATGCAACTTCTCTTATAAAATCCTTGGCGGTATACTTTTCGGTATCATCGCTTCCGATAAGACAGAGAAGGTCTTTTACAATGATTATGCCGACTATGTCGTCTATGCTTTCACGGTAGACGGGTATTCTGGAAAAGCCTTCCTCAAGGGCAAGGTAAACTATGTCGTCAAGGCTTTCCTCCTCAGACACGGCAGTTATATTAACGCGGTGGGTCATAACGTCCGAGGCTTTCAGGTCGTTGAACTCGAACACGTTGCTGATAAGCTCCGCAGAGGAGGTTTCGATCTCGCCGCTTTCCGCCCCCGCGTCCGCAAGGGAAAGTATCTCGTCCTCCGCGGGACCCCTGAAGCTGTCCCCGAGGGCTTTTTTGAGCAGGGCGCCAAGCCCCTTTTCAAGCAGTATCAAAGGATAAAGAAGGTAATAGGCAGGTTTTCGTTTTCGCCCGTCAGCGTCCATAATAAAAAATAATCTCCTTGTTATTCATTCAACATATTCATTTGTGGATACTATATCACATTTTTACGGATATTTCAAGTGCAGCAAGGTGAAAAATTGATAAAAATTCAAATTCCGAAAAATTTGTCAGCATTTTCGTTGCATATCCGAATAAGCTCGTCGGTATCCAATCCCTTTATCTCAGCGGCTTTAGCGGCGGTCATATGCACCATTGAGCTGTCGCAGCGCTCACCTCTGAAGGGAACGGGCGCCATGTAGGGGCAGTCGGTCTCCAGCATAAGGCAGTCGAGCGGCACCTCAGCGCAGGCTTCAACTGCTTTTTTTGCATTTTTAAAGGTGAGAAGCCCCGTAAAGCTGATGTAAAGCCCAAGCGAAAGAAGCTGACGGGTCGTTTCGACACTTCCCGAAAAACAATGCATAACCGCTTTTTTCGGGCGAAGCTCCCTTAATATCTCCAGCGTATCCGAAGTCGCGTCACGGCTGTGGATTATCACAGGCATCGAAAGCTCGTCGGCAAGCATAAGCTGACTGCGGAAGGCTTCTATCTGCTTTTCGCGGTCGTATTCGTCATAGTGATAGTCAAGCCCTATCTCGCCGACAGCTGCCACTTTCGGGTGCTTTGAAAGCTCTCTCAGACGCTCAAGATAATCGGAGGGCATATCGTAAATATCCTCAGGGTGTACGCCTAAGGCGGCATATACGTTTTCATAGCGTTCTGCAAGCTCTAAAGCCGCTTCCCAGCGGTCAAAGGCACAGCCGACCGTAACTATTTTATTCACGCTTTCCGAAAGAAGTCTGTCAAGCAGTTCATATCTGTCTGCGTCAAAGGCTTCGTCATCATAATGAGCATGAGTGTCGGTAACTTTAATCATTTTTCAGATCCTTCACGCTGTCGCGTTCAATAAGCTTTCCTGTAACAAGTATTCTCCCGCAGTGATAATTCCCGTCGCGTATCTTTTTTACAAGTATCTCGACAGCCTCGCTGCTCATGCGGTAGCTGTTTATGTCCATGGTCGTTATCCTCGGATTGCTGATGGTGGAATATATGTGGTTATCATAGCCGACGATGGAAATATCCTCAGGAACTCTGTACCCTATGGATTTAAGCTGTGTTATAAGCTGATATGCTATGCGGTCGCAGTTGCAGACGAATGCGGTGGGCATTTCGTCGGGAAGACGGATAGACTTGTAGCTGAGCCCGTCGCTGTCACGGTCTCCTATCACCCAGTCGTCACGCAGGGGTATCCCGTGTTCGAGAAGAGATTTATAATAGCCCATGTATCTGTCCTGTATGCTGGAGGTGGCGGTTATGGTGCCGATAAAGCCGATAGAACGGTGTCCCTTGTCGATAAGGTAATTGGTGAGAGTGTATGCCCCGAAGAAATTGTCGGACAAAACCGTTTCAACATCTGAGCGGCTGCTGTAAAAATCAAGAAATACAACAGGCATATCGCAGTCAAGCACTTTTTCAACATAGCTGTCGGCAAACTGTCCGAGAACGATCACGCCGTCGATCTTTCGGTCGGAAATCGAGGAAGGAACGCTTCCTTCACGCTCGTCAGCCTCGGAAACCACCTCAAGTATGCCGTAGTAGCTCTGCTTCTGGAGCAGCTCCACTATATAGCGGTAAACTACCCAGTAAAAGGCGCTGGCGTCGTTTATGAAACGCTTCGCAACGATAACGCCTATGTTATGGGTAAGGGCTTCGCTGCTGCTTTTGGAAACAAAGCTGAAGCGGTAGCCCATATCGTTCGCCTTCTGCTTTATGCGCTGACGAAGCTCGTCGCTCACGCCTTCCTTATCTCCGAGAGCCTTTGATACGGTAACGGTGCTGCAGCCCATTTCCTTGGCGATATCGCTCATTGTAACGCTTTTCTTTATCATTTCGCTCACCTCTCATGATCTCAGCAAAAGTAATTACTGTATTTCTTATTTTAAGTAAATAAACACATTTTGTAAAGTAAGAAAATATACAAAAATAAGGTGAAAGTATTGTAAAAAACGACGGTCATTACTTTAACATTGTTAATGCAAAGCCTTTTCTGCGCTTAATGAAAAGGTTTACAGAAAAAGGCGTCATTTTTGCTAAATCGGTACTTAAATTTTGGTTAAAAACACTGATTGTATTGAAAAATAGGATATGATAAAATAAATATGTATGATATTTTACGCTTTAAAGGAGTGAGTCATTTGAGCGTTACGATAAAGGACGTGGCGAAAGCCGCAGGGGTCTCTGTTGCTACTGTGTCGAGAGTCCTCAACAATCATTCAAGCGTTTCAGAGGACACCTATGAGCGGGTCAGCAAGGTGATGGAACAGCTTGGATACAGTCCGAACCATCTGGGGAGAGATCTCAGGAAAAGCGAGACAAAACGTATTCTCGCCATAACCGCTTCGGCGGAGCAGAGCTTTTACTCGGAGGTTCTGAAAGGAATGGAGGAAGCGGCGTTCGCTCAGGGGTACGACGTGCTTATAGCTGCCACCCATGACGACCCGAAGCACGAGATGCACCTGCTGAATATGCTTTTCTCGCACTCGGTGGACGGAGCCGTTCTGCTGGGGGCAAAGCAGGAGGCGTCGGTGATCTCAAAGCTGGCGGAAAATCACAACATCGCGCTTTGCCTTGAACGAATAGAGGGCTGCAACGCGCTCACCGTCACGATAGATAATGTAAAAGCAGGAAAAGACGCGGTAAATTATCTTATCGGCAAGGGTCACAGGCGGATAGGGCTTATCTCCACAGAAACCAGAAGCCAAAGCTCGGTAGACAGAGAAAAAGGATACAGAAAAGCCTTGGAGGAAAACGGGATACCGTATGACGAGGGGCTTATATACCTCGGTACATATGAGTCGGAATCAGGCACGACAGGCTGCAGGTATCTGCTGGGGCTTGAGGACCCGCCCACGGCTATCTTCTCCATCTCCGACATGATAGCCATAGGCGCCATGAATTATGCCATCTCAAAGGGCGTAAACATAGGAAAGGACGTTCTGTTCTTCGGATTTGACAATATCGCATACTCACATATTTTCGTGCCGCACCTGTCCACGGTGGAACAGCCGCTTTATGCGCAGGGCAAGCTGGTGATAGAAAAGCTTATTGAAAATATGAAAAGCGACATTCCCGACAAAAGCATTTATATGCTCCCGCACAGCCTTGTACTGAGGGAATCTACGGGAGACTGACATATTTTTCACGCAAGGAGGAAATATCATGAACGAAACAATGAACACGATTCTCACAAGAAGAAGCACGAGGGATTTTTCCGATAAGGCTGTTTCAAGAGAGGAGCTGGAGCTGCTGATAAAAGCGGCAGTCCATGCGCCTACCGCCATGAACAGGCAGACCTTCCGCTTCACTGTGCTTACACGCAGAGAGGATATCGACGAGCTTGCTCAGGCTATCGGAAAAACGCTGGGCAGAGAGGGCTACGATATGTACAAGCGTGCGGCTCTTATCATTCCGTCAAACGACAGGGACTCGCTTTACGGGCGGGACGACAACGCCTGCGCGCTGGAAAATATCTTCCTCGCGGCGCAGTCTCTGGGAATAGGCTCGGTGTGGATAAATCAGCTCCACGGCATTTGCAACGAGCCTGAAATAAGAAAGCTGCTGACTAAGTACGAAATACCCGAAAATCATGTGGTGTACGGAATGGCGGCGCTCGGTCACTCAAAAAGCGGAGAATACCGCAAAATAGAAAGGACCGCTCAGGTAAAGATATTTTGATAAATACAACGATGCAAAACAAGAAAGAAAGGATCTCTACATTATGAAAGCAAAAAAAATAACGGCTGCATTTCTTGCAGGAGCAATGCTTTGCACCTATCTGCCGAGCTGCAGCAGCAGCGGCACAGCTTCAAATCCCGTGGCGGTGAACGAGGACGGGGACGTTGACATGGACGTGGCGCTGGCTTATGAAACGGACATCGACGCGCTTCTGGAGGAACTTGATTCAAGACCCGTAGACCCTACAAAGCCCGTTTCTCAGCATATGAACGCAAAGACGCTTCAGGTGTTCAACTTCCTCAGGGAAAACTACGGGAAAAATATGATAACCGCTCAGCAGATGTACTCTGAGGACGAATATGAAGACACCGTTTATTACAACATAACAGGCGACCTTCCCGCCATAAAGGGATTTGATATGCTCCATGTCACTGGAAGCGGCGACGCATCACAGGTGGATCAGGCGATAAAGTGGCACACCTATTCGGGCGGATTGGTGGCGATGACGTGGCACTGGTTCGTTCCAAGGGATATAAACAATCCCGAAAGCTCAGGAGTGGCGTTTTATTCCGATGAGATAGTGAATTTCTCTTTGCAGAACGCAGTGACTCCCGGAACAAAGGAATATGAACAGATAATCCACGATATCGACGAGGTAGCTATACAGTTGCAGCGCATGGAAGCGGCAGGCGTTCCCGTTATCTGGCGTCCGCTTCATGAAGCCTCAGGCGGCTGGTTCTGGTGGGGCGGTGTGAGCAGAGACAAGAGCGTTGAGGAAGCTTACAAAAAGCTTTGGTATATCGTGTTCGACAGGCTTGAAAATTATCACAAGCTCACTAACCTTATCTGGGTATGGAACGGTCAGAGTGAAAGACTTGAGGTTAATCCCAATACCTACGACATAACAGGCACCGACGTTTATCCCAACTCGGAGGACCATTCCGCTCAGCTCGCAAAGTACAACGAGCTTAAAGGCATGACATACGAAGGAAAAATGATAGCCTTGTCCGAATGCGGATACTGGCCCGACATAAAGGATATGCAGGATAAGGGAGCAATGTGGGCTTACAGTATGCCGTGGTGCGGCGAATTCGTATATGCTACTTCAGGCTCTTCAAGCACTCCTACCCTTAATCTTGACGGTATCCCCGAAATAAACACCGACCGTATGTCAGAAGAGTTTATATCGGAGCTTTTTGCAAGCGAGAACGTCATTACCTGGAAGGAGCTTCCCGACTTTGAGGGAACGGAGAGAAATCTTCCTGAAACCACCGACCTTCGCATAAAGCTTGCAAACCTTGCGGCAGGCTAAACTTAAACCGAAAGGAGCGGCGCCCTGCACAAATACTGACGGGCGCGTGAGAAAAATGGAAAAGATACTGAGGTGCGGCAGCTCGTCCGCTCTTGTAAAAAGCGCGGGAGCGGAGCTTAAAAGCTTTGCAGTAAACGGCAGGGAGCTTATGTGGGAGGGAAATCCCGCATACTGGAACAAGACCTCTCCCGTGCTGTTCCCCGCTATCGGCGGACTTAAAAACGGAAAGACAATGATAGACGGGATCGAATACTCCATGACGAAGCACGGCTTCGCAAGGGACAACGAGTTCGTCTGTGTAAACGAGACCGAGGACAGCGCAACGTTTTCATTATCCGAAAACGAGGAAACGCTGAAGATGTTCCCTTTCAGGTTCGATCTTCGCATGACCTACAAGCTGAAGGGCGAAAGCCTTGAGATACTTTACGAGGTACACAACAAAAGCGATATCCCTATGCCGTTCTGCATAGGCGCACACCCCGCTTTCGCCTGCCCTGCCGAAGGGAAAAAGTTCAGTGACTACCGCCTTGTGTTCCAGGAAAAGGAAACGGTTTGCAGTCCTGTTCTTGACGTTCGCACAAGGCTGCTTAAAGAAAGCGGAAAATGGCGGCTGAAGAACAGCAGCGAATTTAAGCTGGACTACCCGCTGTTTGACGACGACGTGGTCTATTTCAGGAATATCGTTTCAAAGAGCGTTTGCCTGCTTGACGACGGCGGCAAAGGCGTAAAGGTATCGTGGGAAGGCTTCCGCTCGCTGGGCGTGTGGACCCCCGCAGGCAAGAACGCACCTTTCATCTGTCTTGAACCGTGGTGCGGCTGCGACGACTATGAAAACACAAGCGGGAACTTCCGCGATAAGCCTGAGATACAGACCTGCCTGCCTGATGGGACCAATTTCTACACTATGACCATCGAGGCGGTATGAACACAAAGTTTTTTCAAAATACAGCGGCTCACGGGAAATATGCCGCTTTGCACGAAAGGAAAAGGTCAATGAAGAAAAATGACATAAAGGCGCTTGTGGAAAAGATGACGCTTGATGAAAAGGTGTCGCTTCTGTCGGGAAAGGACGCGTGGAGCACCGTTCCCATTCCAAGACTGGGTATTCCGTCAATAAACCTGTCCGACGGTCCTCACGGGCTGAGATGCTGTCAGGGGCTTGGTTGGGGAGAAAGCGTTCCCGCTACCTGTTTCCCGCCTGCGGTACTGCTTGCCTGCTCATTTGACGAGGAGCTGGCGAAAAAGCAGGGTGCGGCGATAGGCGAAGAGGCGCAGGCGCAGGACGTTCAGATAGTTCTGGGTCCGGGCAACAATATCAAGCGCACACCGCTCGGCGGACGCTGCTTCGAGTATTTTTCGGAGGATCCTGTTTTGTCAGGTCATATGGCGGCAGGCGTGATAAAAGGCATACAGTCCAAAAAGGTCGGTACTTCGCTGAAACATTTTGCCTGCAACAGTCAGGAGACAGACCGCTTTGTAGTGAACGAAAAAATAGGTGAAAGAGCGCTGAGGGAGATATACCTCAAAAGCTATGAGTACCCTGTCAAAAACGCTAAGCCTACAACGCTGATGTGCGCTTACAACAAGATAAACGGGGACTACTGCTCCCAAAGCAAATGGCTCCTCAGCGACGTTCTGAGAAGCGAATGGGGCTTCAAGGGGTTCGTGATGTCCGACTGGGGCGCTGTTGACAACAGAGCGCAGGGCGTTTATGCAGGACTTGAGCTGGAAATGCCCGGAACAGGAAAGGAAAATGACAGAGAGCTTAAAAACGCGGTGACAGGCGGCGAGGTCGCTATGCCCGCAGTTGACAAAAGGTTTAAAAACAAGCTCACGGAAAAACAGATAGACAAAGCTGTCACAAGGCTTCTGGAAGTGGTTTTCGCGCTGCACGAAAAGAAAACGGGAGCAAAGTGCGACTACGAAAAGCATCATAAAACCGCTGTCGAAGTTGCCAAGGAGAGCATGGTGCTTTTGAAAAACAAGGGCGCTCTGCCAATTCGCGGAGGAAAAACCGCCGTTATAGGTGAAATGGCTGTGAAGCCGCGCTATCAGGGCGGCGGAAGCTCGTGCGTAAACGCGATAAACGTAACGCAGCCGCTGGAGGCGATGAGGCAGTACGGCGAGGTGGAATATGCGGAAGGCTATTCCCTTTCGGACGATTCGGATTACAGCAGGATAAATGCGGCGGCTGAGCTTGCCGCTTCCTGCGACAGAGCGGTGATAATCTGCGGACTGCCTGATGAATATGAGAGCGAGGGCTTCGACCGCACGCACCTGAATATTCCCGCAAGTCATATAAAGCTGATAGATGAAGTTGCAAAAAGGCAGAAAAACACAATAGTGGTGCTGTGCAACGGCGCGCCTGTCACTATGCCTTTTGTTGACAAGGTAAATGCGATACTTGAGGCGTATCTGGGCGGCGAGGGAGCAGGCGAGGCAATAGCCGACCTGCTTTACGGAAAGGCAAATCCCTGCGGCAAGCTGGCGGAAACGTTCCCGCAAAGGATAGAGGATACTCCCGCTTACGGAAACTTCCCCGGTGAAAACTGCGAGGTAACATATGCGGAGGGAATATATGTGGGCTACCGCTGGTACGAAAAGCGCGGTATAAAGCCGCTGTTCCCCTTCGGATACGGGCTTTCCTACACCGATTTCAGATATGATGAAATGAAGCTGTCAAGCGATAAAATAAACGAAAACGACAAGCTCACCGTCACCGTCAAGGTCACAAATATCGGAAAGACGGACGGAAAGGAAGTCGTTCAGCTTTACGTCAGAGAGAACGCTCCGAGAGTCTCAAGACCCGAAAAGGAGCTGAAAGCGTTTAAGAAAGTGTTTATCAAGGCGGGAGTGAGCGCCGAGGTGACATTTACGCTTGACAGAGAGGCTTTTACTTACTGGGACGAAGTTCATCACTGCTTCGCCGCCGACAGCGGAACGTTTACCGTGACGGCAGGAGGCAGCAGCGACAACTGCCCGCTCAGCTGTGAGGTCAAGGTAAAGGCGGAAAAGATCTTCGACGATATAACTATACATACACGGTTCTGCGATCTGGACGACAATCCCAAGGGAAAAATCTTTATGAAAAAGCTGTTCAAGGTGACGGGAACAAAGCTTAAAAAAGAGTTCAAGTACCTTCCTATGGACTGGCCGCTGAGAACGCTGGTACAGATGTATAAGTCACCGCTTACAATGCCGCAGCTTATGAAGATAATAGACGAAGCAAACAGCGAATAAATAAAAAGCAAGCGTGATTTAAAAAAATCACGCTTGTTTTTTCAATATTGCAGATATGCACAACAAAAACGCGGTCATTTATGATACAATGTTTTTAATATACAGTGTACAACGGAGGAAAAAATAATGGCAAAATATTGCAGACATTGCGGCGAAAAAATGCCGCAGCCCAAGGACGCGTTCTGTTATAAATGCCGCAAAGACGGAGAAGCTGTCGACCATTTATACAGAAAAATAAGAGAAGAGGATAAGACGCCGCTTAACGATTATGAGCAGGATACGCTCAGAGAAGCGGTCTCATATCATATCGTCATGCTGTCCATTGTCGTTTTTGCTTGTATAATTGTTATGGCGGCGCTTATCAGCATTATACTGAGTTCTCACGCGTTTACGTCATCGTCGGTATTGGCGGGACTTGCAGGGATAATACCTTTGCTTGCTCTGGTATTGTTCGGGGGATATTCCGTTTTTGTGGAAGCGAAGCTGTATTTCTTCAGAAAAGATTTTTTTAAAAGCAATCTGAATTACAAGATCGCGATAATAACAACAGTAACAGGTCTTATAAGGCCTTACGGCACCAGAAAGGTCAAAGCCTCGCACAGACAGATCGTACAGCTCACAGTGAGAGAATACCGCGTGCTTGAAATATATCTTATCGACAAGCTGCTGGGAAGACTGCGCCAAGGAGAGAATATAGAGATATTCTCAGTAGCGGCAAAGGCGGCAAACAAGCAAGACCCGAACAAATGGATCTGCAAATTCTGCGGATATGAAAATCCGCGTTCCGCAGTTACCTGCAAGTCCTGCGGAAAAGAAAAATAACATAAGACGCCCGCTGTAAAAAATTTACAGCGGACGTTTATTTTTATGAAAATCGTATGTTCAGATATCAAAGCTGAGTTGTTGAGAGGCTGAGGGAAATTCGTTAAGGTAGGAGAATATCTCGTGGGGCTTATACATTATGCCGTGGCGTTCGCACTGAGTTTCGATGAGGGAAAAAAGCTGTTCGGCGTTGGGAGAGGGGAGTTCATACGCGTCGCCGTATGTTTCCTCGTACTTTTTTCTAAGAGTGGGAAAACGGCGGTCAAGGGCGGCGTAGTAGTATTCCCTGTCGCCTTTGCGCAGGGTCATTCCTCCGCCGCCAAAGGTCAGGACGCCTTTTACGCCTGCGTCTATACAGTAATCAAGTATTCCCTTTACGTTTTCCACCGTGTCATTTATGAAAGGCAGAAGAGGGGTGAGCCAGACGACTGTGGGGATATGTTCGTGCTGAAATTCCTTTAATACCTCGTATCGGCGGCGGGTGGTGCAGACGTTTGGCTCCACAAAGCGGCATAATTCCTCGTCAAAGGTAGTCAGTGTCATCTGAGCGACGAATTTTGTATTGCTGTTGATTTTCTGAATAATGTCCATATCACGGAGGATAAGGTCGGACTTTGTCAGCAGGCAGACGCCAAAGCTGTATTTTTCCGCTATTTCAAGGCAGCAGCGGGTGATTTTCAGTTCCCTTTCGCAGTGAAGATAGGGGTCGCACATTGCGCCTGTGCTTATCATACATTTCGTGCGTTTGCGGCGGAGAGCGTCCTTCATAAGTTCGGGGGCGTTCTGCTTCACCTCTATGTCCTCAAAGGCGTGATTTATATTGTAGCATTCACTGCGGCTGTCACAGTAGATACAGCCGTGAGTGCAGCCACGGTAGACGTTAAATCCGCCTTTTGGGGAAAGTATGCCCTTGGCGCTGACAAAGTGCATATGTAAACTCCTTTAATTAAAATAAGGTTTACTCCAAAGAGCCGAATTCACGCAAGAACAGCATATTATCAATGGTGATAGTTGCTTTACACCAGTTTTCGGCAATATACCACTCGTTATAATCGCTCCACTGCCACGGAACGTAAAATGAACCGTCGGCAAGCTGAGTGCTTTTTATATACTCACATTCGGCATGGCAGAGCTTTTTAAGCTCGTCGCTGTGAAGTCCGTGCCATTTCGGGAATGCTGACGGTCTTGGGATATATTCGCCCCAGCGCGAGGTGTCGCGGCAGATAGATCTGTCTATCACTTCGTCCAGCTTTGCGGATAAAGCTGCGCCGTCAAAAGGCATATCGCCCGCCTCCTTGCAGTAATCAATAAGCGAGATGAAGCACACCGCTATATGGCGTTCAAGGGGAGCGTTTTTGATGAACCAGTCTGCGGCTGTTTTTGCTATCTGTACGCCTTTTTCGTACAAAGGGGTTTGCTTTTGTGCATATCTGATGATAAATCCTGCAAGGGCGGCGGTGGGGTTATATCCAAAGGTACTGCCTTCTTCTGAATACTTCCACCACATTGCGCAGGGGTAGTCGTTGCTTGAGGGGACGGTATTCAGCCATTGATTGTGTTCGGTGTCAAAATCAGAGCCGCTTGAAAGGTATTTCAGTATGCCTTGTATTACAGGGTGATCAGGCTCAAGGCCGCCTGTTTCCTTGATATACTCGGTGGCTTTCCATACGCCGAGGGGAATAGAGTTTGGGTTGAAGTTGTCCGCCTCTATGCCGTGTCCAAAGCCGCCGTCGGGGTTCTGATAGGCGGAAAGGGCGGTGATAATATCATTGGCGGAGCAGTTTTCAAAATGATACTTAAAGAGCGCAAGGTCGATGGGTCTGGCGTTGCGGTAGATAAATCTGCGGGCTTTTTCAAAAGTGTTCATATAAAACTCCTTTTAATATAAATTCGGATATTTTTATCCTCATTTATTTTACAATATTTTTATCTGTCTGTATTGTAAAAATCCGACATTGCGCTTTGAAAAGCCTGCGTTGGGGTCATACCGTGATGAGAGCGAAAATCGTTCAGAAGGTGAGCCTGATCGGTATAATTGTATTTTTCCGTCATATCAAGGATATTTGCGCCGCCGCGGGCAATCTCCTGCCATACGAGCTGATAGCGGATAAGGTTGGAAAGAGTTTTTGGGCTGACGCCGATGTTCTCTGCAAAAATGCGCTCTGCTCTGCGCTGGGAAAGGGCGTTTCTGCGGGCGATCTCGGAGATTTTCATACGGCAGTTATGCTTTATCATATCGTTTATCACGTTCATTACGTCAAAGTTCATACGGTTCAGGTTAAAGCGGCGGAGAAGGACTTTTTCCGCCGCTTTTGCACGTTCAGGCAGGGTATTATGGCGAAAAACTATATCGGTCAGCTCCGAAGTTATTCCACGGAAAAAGTCGTCGGGAAAGTATGCGCTGTTTTTCGTATCACGAAAACTCTCGGTGCTGAATAAAACGGCGCTATGGCAATAAAAGCGGATACCGAATATGTCCGATTCTGAGTTATGGGAAAGGTAGCTTTTTTCGTCGAGGGTGCAGAATACCGAGGTCAGCGTGTTATTTGAATTATCGGCTTTGATGATAATATCCATACAGGTGTCGGGGATAACGAGGCGTTTTGATGTTTCAAGAGAAGTGCTGTTTCCCCAGAAACAGCGGATATACGGTTTCAGGGCGGCGCTGGGCGGTACCTCGCAATAATTTCCGCTTTTCAGAAAGGGCGTTGAGGTTATGGGGCGGTAATTTTCAAGCTGCATTTATTTCCACCTCTATGATTTGTTGTATAAAAAATCTGCCGATCTACTTTTCCGTGAAGTCGGCAGATTTTGCTGTTATCTTATCAGGCGGCTTTTTCAATGTTCTTTTCGTTGCCGATAAGCCGCATAAATGGTTTGTTCCTCTGAAGTATAAATCTGAATACTGCGACGCCCAGTATGCTTACTACCACAAATTCTCCCAGAGCGACAAAGCCTGCGTTCAAAAGGAAGGGAGTGTTTTCGATGTAAGTAAGCTCCGCTCCTACCATAAGAGCGTTTGTGATAACGGGGAAAAGAGAGGCGACGTAAATGTTGGGGCATTTCCACATCAGCACCGCCGCAATAAGGGTAGCCGCTGTTCCGATAGGCACGTCAAGAAGCATAAACGGGCTGAACAGGTTGGCTATGGCGCAGCCTAAGGTGAGGCTCACGCAATAATCCTTGTTGTAGAAGCAGAGCAGCATAAGCATTTCCGCAATACGAAACTGCACCGCCTCGTAAGTAAATGGCAAAAATACCGTCAAAACGACGTAGATAGCAGCGACCGCCGCCAGTCTTACCAGCCGAACGGGAGCTGTGTTTTTGAGTTGGAACATAGTTTTTTCTCCTTGTTTTTTTGTAAGGTGGTTATCAAGCACACCGTTATTTGTCGGACATAATTGAACAGTCCGAACAATATGATATTGTAGCATACATTTGCAAAAAAATCAAGTGGGGTAATAAAAGATGATAAATATCGCTTTGGCGGGAAATCCGAACTGCGGAAAAACTACGGTGTTCAATATGCTGACAGGGGCGGAGGAATATGTGGGAAACAGGGCGGGCGTTACCGTTGAGAAAAAGGAAAAATTCCTGAGGGGCAGAAAAGACGTTTTGGTGACGGATCTCCCGGGAATATACTCGCTGAGTCCTTATACGGCGGAGGAAGTTATAACGAGAGAGCATTTGCTGAGCGGAAGGCCGCAGGTGATACTGAACGTTGCGGACGCTACAAAGCTGCAAAGAAGCCTTTATCTCACGTTACAGCTTATGGATATGGGGCTGCCGCTGGTATTGGGGCTTAATATGGCGGACGTGGCGGAAAAGCAGGGGGTTGTCATTGACACGGAAAGGCTGGGGAGGATACTTGGCGTTCCTGTGGTGAAAATGTCGGCGGTAAAGGGTATCGGACTTGATGAGGCGGTGGAAAAGGCTGTCAATGCGGCAGGAAAAAAGGCGGCTGTTCCAAAGGCGTTTTCGACGGGGACAGAAAGGGCGATACTGAATATAGAAAATATGCTGAAAGGTCAAGCGGAGAAAACAAGGTGGTATGCGGCGGCGCTGTTTCAGCGGGACGAAAGGGTTTATAAAGATCTGTCCTTAAATCAGGATACAAAAAATCAAATCGAAGCCGTTATACGAAAAAGGGAGCGGGAATGTGATGACAGCGCTGACAGCATTATTATAAGCGAACGGTACGATATTGCGGAAAAGGCGGCGGAGCAGTGCGTTTTGAAAACGAAAAAGGAAAGCTCACTTTCGGAAAAAATCGACAGAATAGTTACGGGAAAATTTACGGCGCTGCCTGTGTTTGCCGTTGTGATGACGGCGGTGTATTTTTTGTCGGCGGGTCCTGTGGGAAGTATGCTGAGCGGGTTTTTTGAGGATACGGTTATAAACGGGTGGATAACGCAGCCGCTGAGAGAGTTTTTGATATACGTTGATTGCGCCGACTGGCTCGTCGGGTTGGTTATCGACGGGATAATGGGAGGAGTGGGGACGGTAGTAGGGTTCTTGCCTCAGCTGGCATTGCTTTTTGTTATGCTGTCGCTGCTTGAAGAATGCGGGTATATGGCGAGGGTGGCTTTCATAATGGACAGGTTTTTCAGAGCGTTCGGGCTGTCGGGAAAATCCTTTATCCCTATGCTTATTGCGACGGGGTGCGGAGTTCCCGCCGTGATGTCCTCAAGGACGGTGGACAACGAAAGTCAGCGGAGAATGACTATAATCACAGCTACGTTCATGCCCTGCGGGGCAAAGCTGCCTGTTATATCAATGATCGCAGGGACGTTTTTCGGCGGAGCGTGGTGGGTAGCTGTGCTGGCGTATTTTACAGGGGCGGCGGCGGTGCTGATATCGGGGCTTATTCTCAAAGGGCTGAAAATTTTCAGGGATAATGACGCGCCGTTTGTTATGGAGCTGCCCGATTATCATTTGCCGAAAGCCAATATCGTTTTCAGAACGATGAAAGAAAGGTGCGTTTCCTTTGTGAAAAGGGCGGGAACGGTGATACTGCCTGCGTCCTGCGTTGTGTGGATATTGCTGAACGTGGGGTGGAGCGCAGGAGGATTTGCGTTTGTCCGTGAGCCTGCCGACAGTGTTTTAAGAAATATGGGCGATCTTCTGGCGGCGGGATTTCAGCCGCTTGGGTTCGGGAACTGGCAGGCGGTGGTGGCGTCTGTTCTGGGACTGCTGGCAAAGGAAGAGCTGGTGGGAGTTTTCGGCGTTCTGGGGGACGCAGGAGAAATTTTCCGTGACAGCCTTTCGGCGTTCTCTTTTATGATGTTCAATCTGCTTTGTATGCCCTGCGTTGCGGCAATGTCCGCAATACGAAAGGAAATGGACAGCGTTTGGTGGACGGGATTCGCTTTGCTGTATCAGACAGTTTTTGCTTATGGGACGGCGCTTTGCATTTATCAGACGGGAATGTTTGTCAGGACGGGAATTTTCAGTTTTGCGACCGCTACGGCGGCTTTTTCCGCAGGTCTTGCGGCGGTCATGATACTGAAGAACTGCAAAAAATCAAAAAATGTAAAAACATTGTTGACAAAAATAAAAAAGAGAGTATAATATAAACATAATCTGTTTCGGGGCGGGGTGCAATTCCCCACCGGCGGTAAAGTCCGCGAGCCTTTAAGGGTTGAATCGGTGAAATTCCGATACCGACGGTAAAGTCCGGATGAAAGAACAGAATGTTTTACGTTACATAAAACATTTACGCCCCCGTTTATCGGGGGCTTTCCTTTTTCCCAAAAATCATACAGATTATGGAAAGGTGTTATTATGGCTGTTAAAACAGAAAAAACTCAGAGAATGGTAAATTCTCATGTACGCAAGATAGCCGTTACAGCTATGCTGGCGGCGCTGTCAACGGTGCTGATGTTCCTCAGTTTCCCTGTTCCCGCACTGATACCAAGCTTTGTGAAGATGGACTTTTCAGAGCTGCCCGCACTGGTGGCGGCGTTCGTCATTTCCCCTTGGGCGGGAGCGGCGGTATGCCTTGTGAAAAATCTGATAAACGCGCTTTTCACAACGACGGGCGGTATCGGCGAGGTGTGCAACTTTTTGCTTGGGGTTATGATGGTAGTTCCCGCAGGGCTTATCTACAAATACAAAAAGACCCGTGCAGGGGCGCTGATAGCCTGCCTTACAGGGTGCGTCATAATGGCGGGGGCAAGCATACTGATAAACTATTACATCAGCTATCCCGTTTACTTTAATATTTTTGCTCCCGAAGAAACTATTCTCGATCTTTACAGACTGATAAATCCCAATGTGGGAAATTTATGGGACGCTCTCATCTGGTTCAACGCTCCGTTCACTTTTGTAAAAGGCGTTCTGGTTTCGGCGATAACCTTCATTATTTACAAGCCGCTTTCAAATGCGCTGAAAAAATTATGGTAAAACAAATTCCCCTGTCCTGACGGACGGGGGAGTTTTTATATGCAGTATAAATTTGTGTCCCAGGCGGGAATGTAGGGGTGGTGGCGGAGATACAGACTGTATTTGCTGTTCATTTCCATTATCTTCAAGGGCAGGTCAAGCAAGTCCTCGGTGCGGTGATAGAGGGAGAGGAGCAGCTTCGGCTTGTATGTTGAAATGGTCTTTGCCGCTCCGTCAAGAGCCTCGCGCTCACTTCCCTCCACGTCCAGTTTCATAAATGTGGCGGGAGAGCCGCCAAGGACAGAATCAACTGAAACGGCGGGTATGTCGATTACTTTCCCCCTGCCGTAGGAATTGTCGGCGGAGCTGCTCCTGCTGCCGCTTTTCTGAAATTTCAGCGTGGCGTTTTCATTCCATGCGGCGGCGTTTATGGGGTGAAAAACGCTGTTGTCAAGATTTTCGAGGCGTTTCAGCATTTTTTTGAAACTGCGGCTGTCAGGCTCAAGGGCGTATATCTCGTTGAATTTTCCGTCCGTTTGACTGAGAAATTTTTCAACGGTGTCGCCGTTGTAGGCGCCCATATCAACGTATATTTCACGTTGAGTGAGGTTTAAAAGACTGTATGCCTCTTCCTCAGGGGTTTCGCAGGATTTTAGATATTTTATCTGCCCTGTCAGCTTGTAAGTTATTATATCATCAAGGACCTTTCTTGAAAAATCGTCGGCAAGGAGAGAACGGACCTGCTCCAGCTTATCGCGATTTTCTTCAAGATATTTTTCGTCAAAAAGTCCGCCGCCTGTTACGGGGACGTCGGGAGCGTAAAGCTCGTACCTGCTGTCAAGGTCGTAAAGGCGGGAGGTCACTTCGGGAAGGCTGCTCCCAAAGCAGACGACGATGATGAAATCGCTGTACATTTCCTGTATCTGAGAGAGGGTGTGGACTTTATAGCCTAAAAAGCTCTGCCCGCGGACGAACTCGTCGCTTGCCATAAATGCGGAGGGCTGTATTTCAAGCCCTCCGAATACTTTCATTATCTTTTCAGCTCCGTCGCCCATTCCGTACATAACTATGGGCTTGGTGGTCTCTTTAAGCCTTTGCCATACGGTTTTTATCTGCATTTCAGTTTCCTTTATTCTACCGTTACGGATTTTGCCAGATTTCTCGGAGTGTCTATTGAACATTCCCTGTCAAGGGCGGTGTAATAGGCTGTCATTTGCAAAGGTACTGCCGTTACAAGGGGCATGAGCAGGTCGTCGGTGTCGGGTATGCGGATAAAGTGGTCGGCGATGTCGGCGGTCACCTCGGCGCTGTCACGGCAGACGAGAACTACCTTTGCTCCTCTCGCTTTTACTTCCTCAACGTTGGCTATGGTTTTGGCAAAGAGATTTGTCTGGGTAGCTACGGCGATAACGGGCATTTCGTCGTCGATAAGAGAAATGGTGCCGTGTTTCAGCTCGCCGCCCGCATAGCTTTCGGAGTGGATATAGCTTATCTCCTTTAGCTTCAGGCTTCCCTCCATACTCAGCGCATAATCAAGTCCTCTGCCGATGTACAAAAGGCTCACTGCGTTCATCAGCTTTGCGGCTACGCGCTGATACTGCTCCTTACGGTCGATACATTCCTGTATAAGGTCGGGGAGTTGGAGCAGCTTGGCGGTGTAGTCACGGCAGGTTTCCGCCGATATTTTTCCTCTGGCATAGGCAAGGCGGAAAGCGAACATATACATAAATGCGCACTGTACCATATAGGCTTTAGTGGAGCAGACGCTTATCTCAGGTCCTGCAAGGGTCTTGACGGACATTTTTGCCTCGCGGTCGATAGAGCTTCCCGCCACGTTTACAGCCGCCAAGGTGTCAGCTCCTATGCTGTTGCCGAGACGCAGAGCGGAAAGAGTGTCGGCAGTTTCGCCTGACTGGGAAATGATTATCAGCAGGTCGTCCTTGGTGATGAGGGGGTCGCGGTATTTAAATTCGGAGGCGATGTCCACCGTTACGGGTGTGCGGGCAATCTGCTCGATGACATACTTCCCTACCATTCCCGCATGCATTGCGGAGCCGCAGCCCACGATGAACACGTTGCGGTAATTGCGGAGCATTTCGTCGGTGAGCCCGCATTCCTCAAAGGAAGGCATTCCGTCGGATATTCTGGGGGTCAGGGTGTTTTTCAAGGCGGCGGGCTGTTCGTGTATCTCTTTAAGCATAAAATGCTCATAGCCGCCTTTCTGAGCGGCGGTGACGTCCCACTGAGCAGTCTGTATCTCCTTTTCTATCACGTTTCCGTGAATGTCGTAGAAGGTGACGCCGTTTTTGTCTATTTCGGCTATCTCGCCCGCCTCGGGGAGGTAGTAATTTTTTGTGTATTCAAGGATAGCGGTCATATCGGAGGCGATAAACATTTCGCCCTCGCCTATGCCTACTATTAACGGGCTTTCCTTGCGGACGGCGTATATCTTGTTCTTATGCTCACGGAAAATTATTCCCAGAGAATATGCACCCTCAAGCTCCGAAACGGTAGCGGCTATGGTTTCCAGCGGGTTGCCGTTGTAGTGATAATCAAGAAGCTTTGCGACGGTTTCGGTGTCGGTCTGGCTCTCGAAGGAGTAGCCGTTGTTGATCAAAAAGTCCTTTATTTTGCGGTAATTTTCGATTATGCCGTTATGTACTATGCTGACTCTGGCGTTGCCGTGAGGGTGAGCGTTTATGTCTGACGGCTCGCCGTGGGTCGCCCAGCGGGTGTGTCCTATTCCCGCAACTGCTTTAAGCTCGCCGTTTTCAAGAAGTCTGGGGACAAGTCCCTCGTCTATCTTGCCCTTGGCTTTTACCGTTTTCAGCTTATCGCCCTCGAACACGGCGATACCCGCTGAGTCGTAACCCCTGTATTCAAGATTTTTCAGAGAATGTACAAGTATCTGTTGGCAGGCTTTGTCGCCTACATATCCTACTATTCCGCACATGGTGTTTCTTCCTTTCATCGGTTTGTTTCTATTTTACTGAAAAAATCTGTCAGTTATGTTCAGATATATGATTAAGTATAACACATAAAAGATAAAAAGTCCAGTGGAAAAAGCGATTTTATCAGGCGATATTGACTTTTGAAAAAAGAAGTGATAACATAATTTTGTAATTTATTCATTGGGAGAGAAAAATGGACAAGCTGAAAACGCTTAAAGATATATTCGGTCACTCAAATTTCCGCGAGGGACAGGAGCAGGCGGTTGACTGTCTGCTATCGGGACGGGACTTGCTTGCCGTTATGCCGACGGGCGCGGGAAAATCGGTCTGCTATCAGCTCCCCGCTGTGATGATAGAGGGGATAACGCTGGTTATTTCCCCGCTAATCTCGCTTATGCAGGATCAGGCGGCAGCTCTTTCGCAAAACGGCGTTGCGGCAGCGTTCCTGAACAGTTCCCTTTCGCAGCAGGAATTTATGATGACGCTTCAGATGGCTGAAAAGGGAGCTTACAAGATACTTTTTGTCGCTCCCGAAAGGCTTGAAACAGAGATGTTCAGGCGGTTCGCGCAGGAAAACAGGATAGCGTTAACGGCTGTTGACGAGGCGCACTGCGTAAGTCAGTGGGGACAGGATTTCAGACCAAGCTATCTGAAAATAGCAGAGTTTATCGAAGTTCTCCCGAAACGCCCCGCAGTGGGAGCGTTCACCGCTACCGCAACCGAAAAAGTGCGTCAGGATATAAAGGAAAAGCTGAGGCTGAAGGAGCCGATGGAGATAGTCACAGGCTTTGACAGACCTAATCTTTATTTTGAAGTGATAAAGACAGACACAAGAAGTAAACCCGCTTTGCTGGCGGAGCTTCTGAAAAAATTCGACGGGAAAAGCGGGATAGTTTACTGCTCCACAAGAAAACAGACGGAGCAGACTTTGGAAATATGCAGGGAAAACGGCGTTCCTGCCGCAATGTATCATGCGGGAATGTCAGACGCGGACAGGAGCAGAAATCAGAACGATTTCATCTTTGACAGAGTAAGGATCATGTCCGCCACAAACGCTTTCGGAATGGGAATTGACAAGTCCAATGTGGGATTTGTGATACACTACAATATGCCCAAAAGCCCTGAGGCTTACTACCAGGAAGCGGGACGGGCCGGGCGTGACGGCACGGCGGCGGACTGCGTGCTGCTTTACAGTCCCGCTGATGTGAATACGGCAAGGTATTTTATTGAGAATACCGAGGGCGAAGGGCTTTCTCCCAACGAGCTGAGAGAGTTCAAAAAACAGGAAAAACGGCGGCTCAACGCTATGGTGGACTACTGTACGACCACGAAGTGTCTGAGGGAGTTTCTCCTCGCTTATTTCGGGGAGAAATGCACAAGCTGCTCGGGCTGTTCAAACTGCGGCACGGAATTTACGGAAAAGGATATAACAGACGAAGCACGAAGGATAATAAGCTGTGTGTTCAGGCTGCGGCAGAGAGGGCTTCGCCTCGGACAGGCTATGATAAGCTCGGTGCTCACGGGAAGCAAAGCGGAAAAGGTTTTGCAGATGGGTCTTGACAGCCTTTCAACCTATGGGATAATGTCACAGTATCACAGAAAAGAGGTTTCCGATCTGACAGATATGCTGGTAAACGGAGGCTATCTCGGCAGGACGGACGACGAATATCGGCTGATATACATAACGGAAAAGGGACATAACGCCGTTATCGGCGGAGAGAGGATATGCGTCAGAGTAAAGAAAACGGTAAAAGTCGGAAAAAGGCAGAAAAGAAATGAAGCTGAGGATTACGATACAGAGCTTTACAGCAGGCTAAAGGCGCTGAGGGCGGAAACGGCAAGGCAGAAAAGGCTTCCCGCTTATATGATATTCAGCAACGCCGCGCTTGAAGATATGGCAAGGAAAAAGCCGTCGGACGAGACCGAGTTTCTTCAGGTAAACGGTGTTGGCGCGGCAAAGCTTATGATGTACGGAAAAGCGTTTATCGAGGAGATAAACGGCTATAAAAATTTAGGGGAGAATAAAAATGAACATTCAGATATTCGGCACTAAAAAGTGCTTTGATACCAAAAAAGCGCAGAGGTTTTTCAAGGAAAGAGGAATAAAATTTCAGTTCATCGACCTTAATGAAAAAGCGATGAGCAGGGGCGAGTTCAACTCGGTATGCTCTGCTGCGGGAGGGCTTGAAAAGGTGATAGACACCGAAGCGGAGGAATATTTTCAGGTGAAGTATCTGCTTGACGAGGCAAAAACGGAAAAAATACTTGAAACGCCTTCCCTGTTCAGGACGCCTATCGTAAAGGACGGGAAAAGAGTTACCGTGGGAAACTGTCCCGATGTGTGGAAGAAGTGGATAAGCGAGGGAAAATAAAGCGAAAAACCGTTGACATTTCCTGCCGAATGTGTTACAATTCATTTGATAAATGCATATAATGTTTTTACAAAGACTTTGACGAGTCAGAGTAACGTTCGGAAAGGAAGCTTACAGAGAGCCGTCGGCGCTGTGATGACGGCAGCTTCGGAACGTGAAGTGCGGCTCTGAGTCGGCGGGAGGAAAACCTTTGCGACTATTCCCGCACGTTTCCCGCGTTAAGGGAGAGAGCCCCGTTTTACGGGGAAAATCGGAGTGGAACCGTGGCTTTTACGCCGCCTTCGCGCAAGTTTTGCGGGGCGGTGTTTATTTTTATTTGAGGGAAAACATATGTTCAAAGATCTTAAAGCGGAGCTTGACTCCATAATCGAGCGCGACCCCGCCGCAAAAAGCCGTATCGAGGTATATTTCCTGTACCCCAGCTTCAAAGCGGTGAGAGCATATCGCAAGGCTCACAAGCATTATGAAAAAGGGCATTTCTTCCGCGCGAGAGCAATAAGTCAGCGCGCCCTGCGGAAAACGGGGATAGAGATACACCCTGGCGCAAAAATAGGAAAAAATCTGTTCATCGACCACGGCACGGGCGTTGTAATAGGCGAGACTACGGAGATAGGCGACAACTGTACCATCTATCAGGGCGTTACCCTCGGCGGAACGGGCAAGGAAACAGGCAAGCGCCACCCGACCCTCGGCAACAACGTTATGGTGGGAGCGGGAGCGAGAGTTCTCGGTCCTTTCAAGGTGGGCGACAACAGCAAGATAGCGGCAAACGCCGTAGTCCTCAGCGAAGTCCCGCCTAACTGCACCGCAGTGGGCGTTCCCGCAAGAATAGTGAAAAGAGACGGCGTTCGTGTGGGCGACCTTGACCAGATACATTTTCCCGACCCTGTTTCGCAGGAAATGTGCGTGATGCGGCATGAGCTGGAACAGCTTATCAAAAGCGAACACGAGCAGGAAACACAAAATAAATAGCCTGAAAGGAAACAACATTATGCAGCTTTATAACACAATGAGCAGGAAAAAGGAAGAGCTTGTCCCCATAAACGGGAAAAGAGTTAATATCTACGCCTGCGGTCCTACGGTCTACAACCTTATCCATGTGGGGAATGCAAGACAGCTCTGCGTTTTCGACGTGCTGAGAAGATACCTGAAATACAGAGGTTACGACGTTTTCTACGTTCAGAATTTCACCGACGTTGACGACAAGATAATCCGCATAGCCAATGAAAAGGGCGTTTCGCCCTTTGACCACGCCGAGGCGATGATAAAGGAATATTTCACCGACGCTCACGGCTTGAATATTGCGGACGCTGACGTTCACCCCAAAGCCACCGAAAGCATAGGCATAATACTGGATATGGTAAAGACGCTGATAGACAAGGGCTACGCCTATCAAAGCGGCGGGGACGTTTACTTTGATACGAGCAAATATCCCGAATACGGCAAGCTGTCACATATGCCGCTGGACGAGCTGAGAGCAGGCGCCAGCGAGCGCGTTGATTCAGGGGAGCAAAAGCGCGACCCAATGGATTTTGCCGTATGGAAAGCGGCAAAGGAGGGCGAGCCTTACTGGGATTCACCCTACGGAAAGGGCAGACCCGGCTGGCATATCGAGTGCAGCGCCATGTCAAGCCATTTTGTGGGCGGAACACTTGATATTCACGGCGGCGGAGCGGACCTTATCTTCCCTCACCATGAAAACGAGATAGCCCAGTCCGAATGTGCAAACGGCTGCCCTCTTGCAAATATCTGGGTACACAACGGTATGCTGAACGTGGACAACCGCAAGATGAGCAAATCCAAGGGCAATTTCTTCCTTGTGAGAGACCTGGCGGAAAAATTCGGCTACGAGCCTGTAAGATTTATGCTTTTGCAGGCGCAGTACAGAGCGCAGCTCAACTATACCGTTGAAGTTATGGAAAGCGCAGTTGCGTCACTGAACAGGCTCAAGACCTGCAAGGCGGCTCTGGAAAAGGCAATAGCTGCCGCTCCCGACGGTGAAACAAGCGAAAAGGCTTTGCAGACCGCCGAAAGCAGGAGAGAGCAGTTCATAGAGGCGATGGACGACGACCTTAACACTGCGGACGGCATAACGGCGGTGTTTGAGCTTGTCCGTGAGATAAACACCGAAATGCTGGACAAAAACGCTTCAAAGGGAACGCTGGAAACGCTTTATAAGGCGTTCTGCGAACTTACAGACGTGCTTGGGATAATCTATGAAAAGGAAGAAGAGATACCCGCCGAGATACTGGAGCTTGCGGCAAAAAGAGCCGAAGCGAGAAAGGCAAAGGATTTCGCCCTTGCTGACAAGATACGCGATGAGATAACTGCAAAGGGCTTCATTGTGGAAGAAACAAGGCAGGGAACAAATATAAAGCGCGCCTGAACATTTTCACGTTTGCTTATGGGAAAGATAATCGCAGAAAAATAAAACGCAAAAAGGAGAAAAGGACTTGAAAAAGCTTGTTATACTTGCAGCCGCGGCTTCGCTGCTGCTCAGCGGCTGTTCAACCATGTTTGGTGAAAACTACCGAAGCAGAGCGCTGGACTATGATTTTTCCGAAATGGAGCTGATACAGCTCGAAGAGCCTGAAGAAGGGCGGCTCACCGCTGTGATACAGACCTCGATGGGCGATATGATCGCAGTGCTGTATCCCGAATATGCTCCGAAAACAGTGGATAATTTTGTCAATCGTGCAAAGGACGGCTATTACGATAATACCGACATTTTCATGGTATTTCAGGGCGCTTACGCCGCAACAGGTTCAAAAAGCAAGGACGGCTCAACAGGCGCTTCCAACGACGGTCAGCTTATAGAAAACGAATACACTCCGAAGCTCTGGCCTTTCAAGGGAGCATTATGCTCTCTGTCCTCGACTATCGGCTACGGCGACAGCAGATATATGATACTGAACACTTCGGAGTTCACCGAGGAAGCTGACGAAGAAATGAGAAAGCCTAAAAACGCCGACGGAGAGCAGATATTCCCCGACGAACTAATCAAGGCGTGGAAGGAACATGGCGCTATCCCCGGAATGAGCGGATTTTTCACGGTATTCGGGCAGATAGTCGGCGGAATGGACGTTCTTGAGGAGATAATGGCGGTGCCGACGGCAGATGAGACTTATGCGCCTCTTGAGGAAATTATCGTGTATCATGTGGAGATCACTGAATTTTCAAAGGATATGGCTGACTGACGACGCTTTAATGTTCATTGTGTATCAAAAACAGTGAACTTTTTCGGCGTTTTATTGGTCATTTCGCAGAATTTGAAAAAATTACTTTCATTTTTTGTTCAAATATGCTATAATAAATCATTGGTAAATAATGAAAACTATATTTACCTGTGTAAAGTTGTGAAAAAAGCCGCAAAAAAGCTTTTGTTCATAAATATCCCGTTAAATTTTCGGGATAATATTATTGTTCAGATGATTTCACGCCTTGATCGGCGATTCATATATCGGTGAGTTTATTCACCTGAACTCCTCAAAAAATTACAGAGGCAGGCATAAAAATTGGATAAGTTTATTATAAACGGCGGAAAAAGACTGGTCGGGACCGTGGACATAAGCGGCGCGAAAAACGCTGCTGTCGCCATAATCCCCGCCACGATACTGGCTGACGGACCCTGCACATTGTACAATGTGCCTAACATAAATGACGTTACTATCGACCTTCGCATACTTACCGAAATGGGCGCGGAGGTAAAGATCCTCAACAAATCAACTATCAGGATAGACGCTACCCATGTAAGGGATATGGTCGTTCCTTATGAGCTGGCGCGTTCGATGAGAGCAAGCTACTACTTCCTCAGCACTATGCTCAACCGCTTCAACAGGGCGAGAGTTTCAATGCCCGGCGGCTGCGATCTGGGCGACAGACCGATAGATCAGCACCTGAAGTGCTTCAAGGCTCTGGGTGCAAGCTACAATATCGAACACGGCATTGTGGATATACAGGCGGAAAAGCTGATAGGAACACAGATATACTTCGACAGGGTGACTGTCGGCGCTACGATAAACGCAATGCTGGCGGCTTGTAAGGCGGAAGGTCTTACCATTCTCGAAAACGCTGCAAAGGAACCTCACATAGTTGATCTGGCAAACTTCCTCAACTCAATGGGCGCCGATATAATGGGCGCAGGTACGGACGTCATTAAAATAAGAGGCGTTACTTCGCTTCACGGTACAGAGTATACCATAATCCCCGACCAGATCGAGGCGGGAACTTATATGATAGCCGCTGCCGCAACAAAGGGCGACGTCATAGTAAACAATATAATTCCGAAACATCTTGAGCCTATCACCTCAAAGCTCCGCAAGATAGGCGTTATCATAGAAGAACATGATGAATATGTCCGTGTTATCGGACAGGACAGATACGAAAAGGCTACTGTAAAGACAATGCCTCACCCCGGTTTCCCCACGGATATGCAGCCTCAGCTCACGGCGCTGCTTACCATGGCTAAGGGAACCAGCATAGTCACCGAAAGTATGTTCGACAACCGTTTCAGATATGTGGACGAGCTTCGCCGCATGGGCGCAGATATTTCCGTTGACGGAAAGGTCGCCATAATAGAAGGCGTTGAGCATCTGACAGGCGCGCCTGTCAAGGCTTCCGACCTCAGAGCAGGCGCTGCGCTTATCATAGCAGGGCTTTCCACCGAAGGAACGACCGAGATAGAAGACATTTTCCATATTGAACGCGGATACGAGGATATGGAAGGAAAATTGTGCAAGCTTGGCGCCGACATTGTAAAACGAGTGTTTCCCGATGGGGTAAGAAAGGCGCTTTAAATAAGAAAATATCAATCTCCACATTCAAAACGGCGGGATAAGAAATTGATTCTTATCCCGCTGTTTTGAATTTTTTTGTTATGGTCTTGTAAACTCCTGGACCCAGTAGTATCCCCATGTGCTTGAGGCGGAATAGGTGCAGGATATGGCTATGTGAGTGTAATTCGTGCTGAGTAAAAGTTCACGGTGACTTGGTGAGTTTATAAGCACCGAAAGGGCGTCCCGCGCACTTGAATAGTAATAGACGATATTTTCTCCCGATGATGAAGGCGAATATCCTACTTCGCTGAAAACAGAGGAAAATCTCATGCCGTTGGGGCGGGTGTGGGATATGCTCGTGAGCAGCTCGCCTGAGCGTATCCGCGCCGCAGGATAGGCGTTGTAGTCCCATTGGAAAGGTTCAAGACCGTACTGCGCTCTGTACTGATTTACAAGCTCGAACATTTCCCATTCCACCGACAATACCTCAGAATCGCCGATATAAACATCAGGCATGCTGCTCTCTTCGGTAACGCTTACGGGAGCTTCGCTGAGGTAATCGGAATGGATAAAAGTACCGTCGGATATTTTGTAATAATCGGTATCCGTAAAGGCGACCGCCTCCACCTCGTCGTTAAGGCTGTAAATGTCCGCCTTTGTACTTCCCTCTATCGCTTTTTCACGGCTGTATATGCCGTCGGTGTTGACATAAAGTATCATGCTTACGGCTTCTTCGGTCCATTCGGGGACCTCGGTAAGCTCATTGCTGAGATAATCGAAGTGTATGAAGCTTCCGTCGGACAGCTTGTAATAATATGTATTTGTAGCTGCCACCACTTCCACGGGAGCGTTCAGCTCATACTGCTTTACCTTTTCGCTTCCCATTACCGCTTTCTCGCGGCTGTATATGCCGTCGGTGTTGACGTAAAGCGTTCCGTATACCTCTTCTTCTGTCCACTCGGATCCTGTTTCTTCAGGTTCTTCCTCGGCTGTGGCTTCGGTATCGGCAGTCTCTTCAGCAGCAGTCGTTTCTTCGATATCGGCAGTTTCTTCGGCAGCGGAAGAAACGGAGGTTTCGGCGAAAACCGAGCTTGTAACATCGGAAACGGCAGGCTTTGCTCTATCGCGCTCCGCAGCAGTCTGCTTCGGCTGAACCGAAACGATTTCGGGAGCGGTCGTTCCCTCCTCTTCGGCAGGAGGCTTGTTTACCGCGCCTGTTATCATGATAACCGCAGACAAAAGTATCGAAAGAGATGACAAAACTATCGCGGCTGTTGAAAACCTTATTTGCTTATTCATCATTTTATACTTCCCTGATCTTTTTTCCGTTTTCTGTGTTAATTATAGTTTTTTTGCGGTAATTTGTCAAGTTTCGGGGAAATTTGCACCGAAGCGGAAAATAAAAAAAGCTCCCGTGGGGTGGGAGCGTGTTGGTGCGGGTCAGCGGTTGTGGTGGTGTGACCGAAAAGATATTTGGGTGATGAATGTAAAAAATACGCTCCCGTGTGATGGGAGCGTGTTGAAGCCGCTCAGCGGCTGGCGGAGATGGAGAGATTCGAACTCTCGAAACACTTTCGCGTTTACATGATTTCCAATCATGCGCCCTCGACCAGCTAGGCGACATCTCCATGGTCGAATTTTCTTTTATTCAGCGACTTAAATATTATATCACATGGCTTTGCGTTTGTCAACATCTTTTAAAGGAAAATTTTCTTCGTTTATTTCGCCGTTCATGACAAATACTAATACCGTGACGGAAGATCATATCAAACAGGAGGGACTTAAAATGAGCATGCTTACACCTTATGAAAGAAGAAACGACATCTGGGGCGCTTTCCGCGATTTTGAGGACAGCTTCTTCAGAGGCTCGTCCTCGGCGGGCTGCAAGACGGATATACGCGATATGGGAGACAAATATGTGCTGGAAAGTGAACTGCCGGGATTTGACAAGGAAGAGATCGGCGTTGAGCTGAACGGCGACTATCTCACCATAACCGCGCAGAGAAACTGCGGCGACGATGAACAGAAGGACAGCTATATCCGAAGAGAACGCTCGGTTTGCTCATATCAGAGAAGCTTCAATATTTCAGGTTGCGTTTCGGACGGGATAGAAGCAGAGTACAAAAACGGAGTGCTTAAAGTCACCTGCCCGAAAATGCAGAAAACACAGCCGCAGACAAAACGGCTGGAGATCAAGTAGCGCATATCACAAAAAGGCGGTCTGACGCGATCAGACCGCCTTTGCGCTGATAAATATCTTTTAGGATTTTTATAAACCGAAGTTTATAATTTATATAACAATTTGTCTTTAATAAGCCCTTAACGGCTTTTGCGTTCCATATGCAAATCGGGATCTTAAAATTATTTTACAGCAGTAAAAAACAACCGAGGAAATCTGAATATGATCTTACCGTTTTGCTGAATAGGATAGTATTTTTGAGTTTCCGTCAAGACATCATTTTCAAATTCATCCTTATCGCTGCCGCTAAGCTGTTCAAGATATGGTCGCAAACCCGTACCCTTGTACCATTCAACGATACTTTTATGAGAGGGCATTGTGTGAAAATAAACAGTCTCCCACATTCGGAAATTATCAGAAAGCTCCGATAATATGTCAAAGTATTCTTCTTCAGTCAAGGTATAGAAAACTCTCGAAACAGGAAGCTTATGCGTCCATTTTTCAGATTCGGCGACGCTTTTTATAATTCTGTGCATTGGATGTTTGTCCTGCTGAGGTATCTGTACTGCGAGAGTACCTTTCTCATTAAGAAGCTCCATCAAGCTTTTTATAAGAAGTCTGTGATCAGGTATCCATTGTATACAGGCATTTGAAAAAACAACGTCGTATCTATCGGAGATACTGACAATGTCTTTTCCTGCATCTAATTTAATAAATTCAAGTTCAGGATAATTTTTTCCTGCAGCATTGAGCATATCGTCTGAATTATCCGCACCGATCACTCTTGCATTGGGAAATCTTCTTTTTAATACTGCGGTGCTGTTGCCGATCCCGCATCCAACGTCAAGGACTGTCCGAACGTTCTCTGAATTTATCGAATCAGCTAAATCAATTGCAGGCAAAGTTCGTTCTTTTTCAAATTTGCTGTATTGTTCTGCATTCCATTCGGGCATTTTTGTTCTCCTGCTATGTATTTAAAATTTCTTTATCAATTTCACGGTCGTGCCTTTAAATTACGATCTAATTGGCTGCTTTTCACACTGAAAGATATTTTCCGTCGGTATTTATCACAGGCGCAACGGCGAGAGTATAATCAGACTCATATCTCATGCCGAGGCGTTCCAGAACGTCTTTTACACGGTTAAATGCAGTTTCGGGAGTGTTGTTTTCACGGCTGAGGTGTCCCAGCATAAGATTCACCGTTCCGCTTTTCACCAGCTCCCCGCAAAAAGCCGCCGAATCGGGATTTGACAGGTGACCGTGGTCGGAAGCGATACGCTGTTTAAGATAGGGAGGGTATCTGAAATTCATCCTAAGCATTTCAGGCTCGTAATTCGACTCTATAAACACTGTGCGACAGCCAATAAGGTTTTCCCTAACTTCATCGGTAACTGTTCCCAGATCGGTGCAGAAGCCGACGCTGTACTTATTCAGCGCTATCCTGTACCCGCAGCTCCCGCTGCAATCATGAGGAGTGGAAAAACAGGTCACTGCTCCGTCAAATTCTATTTTTCCCAACTCTTCCGCTGTATGAAGCTCTGCGGTCGAGGAAACGAGGTTGTCCCTTATGAGCAGGGACAAGGTGCTTTCGGTGGCGTAGAGCGGTATTTTTGTATTTTTTGTCAGCGTGAGCAAGCCTTTTACATGATCGGAATGTCCGTGGGTCACAAGTACCGCTTTAACTGCGCTTATATCCGCGCCGATCAGGGAAAGTCCCTGCCGAAAAGCCTTGAAGCTGCATCCCACGTCTATCGCAACGCCGCTTTCACGGCTTCCTATGTATATGCTGTTGCCGCCGCTGGAGCTGCATATCGGAAATAGTTTCATCTTTGCCTCCGTTTTCACAGACGGGAAATTTTGCAATTGAATATTACGGCTTACAGTTTTTACATGGTTCATATCCCATTGCTATGACTTCTTCGCGCGTTCCTGTATAATCCCACCTGTTTGACAGCTTCATTCTATTGACGCTTGGACATGTCGGACGGTGGAACTTGTGAGAATTTATGTTAAGGACATAGTTAGTACCTGTAATGACAGGAACAGCAGTAGTCGTTGTAGTTACAACCGTTGTGGCAGCCGTGGTTTTTGCAGTTGTAACAGCTGTGGTAGTTGTAGCAGCTGTGGTTGTCGTCGCCGCAGTAGTAGTGGTTGCGGCAGTAGTAGTCGTCGCCGCGGTGGTAGTAGTTGCCGCAGTGGTGGTGGTTGCCGCGGTGGTGGTAGTTGCCGCAGTAGTGGTCGTCGCCGCAGTGGTGGTCGTTGCCGCAGTAGTGGTAGTTGCCGCAGTAGTGGTAGTTGCCGCAGTAGTAGTGGTCGTCGCAGTAGTGGTGGTCGTCGCAGTAGTGGTGGTCGTCGCAGTAGTGGTGGTCGTTATTGAGGTGGTTGTTTCTTCAGCTGTAACAGCTGTAACAGTTGTATCACAAGTAGAGGTTAAAACAATATCTTCTTCATCTTCAACTGTATCGTCGGCAGATATCGACGAAGATTCTGTTTCTTCAGTCTCGTTTTCTGCTGTAATGGTTCCGCTTGTAACAGCTGTCTCATTATTTTCTACAATAGTTGTTTCGGGCAATTCACAAGATGACAAAAACAAGACTGCCGTCAAAAATAAAGGTAATAATAACGAAGTAAATTTTTTTAGTTTTAACATTTTATCTGTCCCTCTTCCGTTTTTATTTTTATTTTATCTCATTCCTCTGTCCGTGTCAAGGCAATTGGAAAAATTTGGGGGCGGTGCTTGTCATATTGCTGAGTTTGTGATATAATATTTACTGAAAAATCGAAAGGATAAAAATATGAAGCTTGAAATAAGAAAAGCCGCCGCAGAGGACGCGGAGAAAATACACAGCATTTACGCTTCAAGAATAGGAGCCGAGGGCTGTACTTGGGACGACGAATACCCGTCGCTGAAGCTGGTGGAAAAGGATATAAGCGAAGGCTCAGTCTATGTGGCGGAATGCGGCGGGAAAATCGCCGCAGCGGCAGTATGCGGAAAGGATACCTATTTCGACGTGCTGAACAAGTGGAGCGAGGACATAAGAAATCCCGCCGCGCTGGAAAGGGTGGGCGTTCTTGAAGAATACGAGGGCAAGCACGTTGCAAGCGCTCTCATCGAATACATTATAAACGATATTGCAAAGCAGGGCTTCGACGGGATAAGGCTTCTGGTGTTCGGCGGGAACCGCCGCGCGGAAGGGTTATATATTAAAAAAGGATTTTTACATACGGGAGAGGCTTTCGGCTGGGGAACTCTCTGGCAATGCTATGAGATCAAGCTCGGCAATAATGACGGCAAAACCGAAGGGACAGTGGTTTCCTCAAAGGAATGTTGGTGGCTTAAGATAAACACAAAGCCCGTCCGCTCCCATTCTTTTGACGGAGCGGTCTTCCCTCACATAATAACGGTAAAATACACCGTGAACGGCAAAGAATATTTAAAGAAAAAATACGTGAGCTACAAGCTGCCCTGCCCCAAAACAGGCGACAGGCTGACCGTTTTATACGACAATTCCCGCCCCGAAAAAGCAAAGGTGATCTTGTAAAAATCGAAAGCAGGTGTACATATGAAATTATACGTCGCCCGTCACGGTCAGACCTTGTGGAACGTCAAGGACAAGGTATGCGGTATAACCGACGTGGAGCTTACCGACGAGGGGAAAGCGCAGGCAAAAATACTTGCGGAAAAGGTAAGTATCTGCAAGGTCGACATAATTCTGGCGTCCCCCTTGAAAAGAGCACAGCAGACAGCGGGGATAATAGCCGAAAGAAACGCTCTTTCCGTTATCACAGAGCCTTTGCTCATTGAACAGAACTACGGCATATACGAAGGCGTTGACAGGCACAGCGATGGCTTTCTCTCAAACAAAAGGCAGTTTGCCTTCCGCTATCCCGGCGGGGAATCCATGATGCAGGCGGCGTACAGGATATACGGGCTTATCGACAGAGTAAAGGAGCAGTACAAGAGCAAAAACGTCCTTTTTGTCACCCACGGCGGGGTTTGCCGTGTTATCAGAACGTACTTTATGGATATGACGAACGACGAATATTTCAACTATTCGGCGGAAAACTGCCAGCTTGAAGAATATGAGCTGTAAATAAAAAGCAGGCGTTCAATAAAACAGAAAAAGCAGACGGAAAGCGTCTGCTTTTTTGCGTATAGAAGTGCGGATATTAAAATTCATTTGACGGATAAATTTATCCTATCATAGTAACTAATTCTTTAAGCTCCCTGATAATATGATCTTGTCCGAAAGACTTTTCTTCGCTGTCACGATTTATAAGAACCGATATGGCGCCTGCATTTTGGCACATTCCATGTCCTTCTTTTCATCGCCCACAAATATCATCTCTGAGGTTAAAACGTTCATTTTATCGGCGAGGATCTCTAATCCCTTGCCATTTGGCTTACGATATCCTGCGTCATTGGAAGTAAAGGGTATGTCTATATATTTCAGCAGAGGCTTTATATCTTCAAGCGCATACAAATTATCCATACCGTATGCAACATCGGATAAGGTGCCGATAAGTATATTTTTTGATTTGAGCTCTTTCAGCGTTTCTTCTGCGTCTGAATATATCCGAACGTCATTTCGAAAGAAAGAGTAAAAGTCATTCTTTATGACATCAAGATATTCTGTCGGGATACTTGTTCCCTTCAATATCTCAGTAAAAATCGTGTCTGACGAAACTTCAGCTTCTCTCGGATTTATTCTTGTATTGTATTTTGCAAGGACTTCAGTGATATGTGCGTACTCGTTCTCTGTTATATTTAATTTGCGTTTTTCCGCTATACTTTCAAAAGCAGGACGATATAATTCTGACCAATTCAAGGGGATCGGATAGTAAACAAGTGTTTGCCCTATATCAAAAATCACAGCCTTTATTTTCACCATTTACACTCCTGCAAATCCCGATTTACCACATTGACTGTCATATCTGTAAGCGGCATAAGCTCACATCAACCAAATATGGACAGCAGAACACCTGCCGCAACTGCCGAGCCGATAACGCCTGCTACGTTCGGTCCCATTGCGTGCATAAGCAGGAAGTTGGAGGGATTTGTTTCAGCGCCCACCTTCTGGCTCACACGGGCGGCCATAGGAACGGCCGAAACGCCTGCGGAACCGATAAGAGGATTTATCTTGCCGCCGCTGAGCTTGTTCATCAGCTTTGCGAACAGTACGCCTGCCGCAGTGCCGATACTGAACGCGATAAGACCAAGCAGGATTATCGCAAGAGTGTTTATGCTCAGGAAGTTTTCTGCGGTAGCGGTAGCTCCGACGGTAACGCCCAACATAATGGTAACTATGTTCATCAGCTCGTTCTGCGCTGTCTTTACCAATCTGTCAACGACGCCGCTCTCGCGGAACAGGTTGCCCAGCATGAGCATACCCACAAGCGCAGTGGCGTCAGGCACGATAAAGGATACCAAAAGTGTGACCGCTATGGGGAAGATTATTTTTTCACGCTTGGAAACAACTCTGAGCTGTTCCATTTTTATCGCTCTTTCCTTTTTGGTGGTGAGCGCTCTCATTATAGGCGGCTGAATAACAGGTACCAAAGCCATATAGGAGTATGCCGCAACCGCTATTGAACCAAGGAGCTGAGGGGCGAGCTGTGTGGTGACGAATATCGCCGTAGGTCCGTCCGCGCCGCCTATGATACCGATAGAAGCGGCTTCCTCCATTGTAAAATCGGTAATGCCGACCATACTCAGTGCGCAGGCTCCAATGAAAGTGACAAATATACCCGCCTGAGCCGCCGCGCCAAGCAGGAAGCTCCTGGGATTTGCGATAAGCGGACCGAAGTCGGTCATAGTTCCAACTCCGAGGAAAATAAGCGGCGGGAAGATCTGAAGCTTAACGCCCAAATACAATATATCCAGCAAACCGCCGTCGTGAAGCACCTGCCCGTAGTCTACACTATTGGTAAGGAAAAATTCGCTGTGATACAGCTCGGCGCCGGGGATATTGGTGAGCGCCATGCCGAAAGCGATAGGAAGAAGCAGGAGCGGCTCGAACTGCTTAACTATTGCAAGATACATAAGCACAAAGGACAGAAGCAGCATTATCACCTGCTGTATGCTTATGTTGCAGAAAGCGGAGCTTTCCCACAAATTTCTCAATGTATCCAAAAAAGTCTCAAACATGGGATCATGGTTCCTTTCTTTCTCTGTCTGTCAGAAACGGCGCATATTCTCATTAACGCCTGCGGCGCCCCAATTGCTTCTCAGGGATTTTTCACGCCGTTTTACCGAAGCTATTCTGTACTGTTTTCCGTCAACCTCGCCGTAGGCTGCGATCGCGGCGGCGATGACTGCGATTATCTCGCTGTCGTCCTCGTCGTAATACTCCTCTGCCTCAGCCACGGGAGCGGCAGGGACAGCGGCGGGCTTTACCTCCTTTGCAACGGGAGCGGCTTTTTCCTGCTTCGGTTTTTTCTTTATCTTTATGTTCAGCAGCTTTCCCATTATCCACAGAAAAGCCACAAGAATTATCAGTATGAGAAATACCACTACAAGACCTGTGACCAGCGTTGACCACATAAGGTTCACGTTTTCGGCAGGGACAGTTCCTCCCGCGATGTCAAGCAGTCGTGATGCGTTTGTCGGCATAGCTTTCTTTCCTTCCTCTTGTTCTCTTTTTTGCTCAAAATCAAATCACACTAATTATACAATATTTTCCGAAAAAATTCAATGCCTGTTGACAAAATAATTTTCGGAATTTTATTTATCTTTTCCCCGCAGTGTTGATTTAAAGGGGAAAATATGGTAAAATAAATCCAAAGTGATTTTCGTATCTTACTTTGAAAATATAAACGAAAGGCGGTAGGAGCATGATTTGCAAAAACTGCGGTGCGGAAACTCCGAACGGAAAATTTTGTGTGAAATGCGGCGCTGAACTGGAACAGGAAATAAACGAAGCCGCTGAGCCTGAAGCCGAGATCAAAACAGAGGTAAACACGGCAGAAACCGATATCGCTTCCGAAAAAGCGGAGGGACCCGCCGAAGAAGCGGAGGAAGGACCCGAAGAAGCGGAGGAAAAGCCTGAAGAAGCGGAAGAAAAGCCTGACGAAGCGGAATACGAGCCGAAAGAAAGCTCTGAGGATATTAAAAAAGCCCTTTATAATCTTGACGCTTATCAGGCAGGGACAATGACCCGTCCCGACGAAAAGCCTGCCGTAAAGCGAAAATTCTACTGCCCGAAAAATCCGATGCTGTGGTCGTTTCTGTGGCTGCTGGCATTCGCGGCGATCTTGGGAGCGCTTACCGCTGTTTTCTTCAACGTGCAGCTTGACGGGCTTCAGATAATTTTCGGGATAACCTTTGCAGTATTCACGGCGGCGGTTCTGGTGATAGACTTCGGCTACTATCTGCCGAATGCGCTGAGACTGGACAGAATGTTCAGAGGAAAAGGGCTGAAGCTGCAATACAGGCTGGACGATGATGAGATAGAAGAGCTTGCGCAAAAGGCAAAAAAGAAAAACAGGATATTCTACCTCCTTATCGCGCTGGCGGGACTTGCTTTCAGCGGGTATTACGTTTACATTCTCGCCGACGCCGTTGTAAAGACCCGTCTTATGTGGGTAAGCCTTATATTCAGCATTTGTGTTTTCGTGATATTTACGGCGCTGTTTTTTATAATGCCGAAGATAAACTATGACAGAATGAAGCAGGGCGGCGACAAGGTGCTTATAGGAGAAAGATCTGTTTTTTACGGCGGAAATTATTACCACTGGCGCAATATACAGCCCGAAGCTACTTTCGCAAACATAAGCACGCGCAAAAACGAGCTTCAGATAACCTTTACACAGGAATTTAAAAACGGCTCCACGAAACGGCGCAGGCTTGATATGTACATTCCCGACAGAGAGCTGAAAAAAGGCGCCGCTCTTTTAAAAGAATATGAAAAAAGCTGTAAGGCTTATCAGAAAAAACAGGCGAAAAACTCGGTTCTGAACGAGGCGCAGGACGAAAGCAAAAAGGAGAAGAAATAACGGTGGAAATAAAGCAGTACATTGAAAACAGCAGGGAGCAGTTCAGGACCGCTCTGGAACGGCTGGTAAAGATCCCGTCGGTAAGCGCCGACGCCGACGGAAAATATCCTTTCGGGAAAAAATGCGGCGAGGTTCTGGACGAGTTTCTGAAAATATGCGGGGAAAACGGATTTTCCGTACAAAATTACGACTACTACGCGGGAAGCGCGGATATGTACGAAAACGGCGAGCCTGAGCTGGGCATACTGGCTCATCTTGACGTTGTACCCGTTACGGAAAAGGACTGGAGCTTTCCTCCGTTCGCAGTGACGGAACAGGACGGTTTCTGGTACGGAAGAGGCGTTACCGACGATAAGGGACCGCTGCTGGCGGCGCTGTTCGCCATGAAGGCGGTCAAGGAATGCGGATACAGGCTGAAAAAGAATGTTCGGCTCATAGCGGGCTGCTCGGAGGAAACAGGGAGCGAAAAGGATATCGAGGCTTACTGCGAAAGGGCGAAAATGCCTCCCATGGTATTTACTCCCGACGCGGATTTTCCCATTATAACCACCGAAAAAGGAATGATGAGATTTGCTTTCGGCGGAGATTTTTCCTGTTCAGAAATAATCAGCATAAAGGGCGGCACAGTGGTGAACGCTGTTCCGTCTGAGGTGACGGCTGTGCTGAAAGGAAACGTAGTGATAAGCGGCGAAGGGGTCTGTGCAAAATACGAAAACGGAGTGACCGAAATAGTCTGCAAGGGCGTTTCCGCTCACGCCTCAATGCCTGAACAGGGGGAAAACGCTTTTACCAAGCTTTTGAGCGTTCTTGCAGGATCGGAGCTTCCCGAAAATGACCGTAAAATGACAGACGGATTGCTGAAAATGTTCCCTCACGGCGAAACCGACGGAAAATCGCTGGGACTTGCCTGCAAAGACGATTCGGGAGCTACCACCTGCGTGTTCAGCATAATTGATTTTGAAAACGGAAAGCTCACCTGCAAGGCGGACATGAGATACCCCGTTTCTCTCACAAAGGCGAAGGTGACCGAAAGCTTCGGGGCTTCGGCGGAAAAAGCGGGCTTCAAAATGTTCTCAGCAGTTGGAAATGAGCCGCACACTGTGGATACGCAGGGCGATTTTGTAAAGACGCTTCTTGAAGTATACGGCGGAGTGACAGGACTTCCCGCCTACTGCAAGGCTATCGGCGGCGGGACTTATGTTCACGGGATAGAAGGAGGCGTTGCGTTCGGACCCGAATTTGAAGGAGAGGACAACCGAATACACGGAGCAGATGAAAGAGCCGTAATAAGCAGTCTGCTCACCTCTGCGGAAATTTACGCAAAAGCGATAATAAAACTTTGCGGCGGAGAAAGGAACTGAAAATGTATAAAGCGGGAATAATCGGAACAGGCACAATTGCAAGAAAAATGGCATACACGCTGAACGAGATGGACGGTGTGGAGCTGTATGCCGTGGCGAGCCGAAGCCTTGAAAAGGCAAAGGCTTTTGCCCTTGAATATAACGCGCAGAAAGCTTACGGCAGCTATGAAGAGCTTGCAGAGGACGAGGATATCGACCTTGTTTATGTTGCGACGCCTCACAGCGCACACGCAGAAAATGCGCTGCTCTGCCTTGAAAAAGGGAGAAATGTGCTTGTGGAAAAGCCTTTCGCGGTAAACGTCAGTCAGGCTGAAAAGGTTTTCTCTAAAGCAAGAGAAAAGGGGCTTTTTGCAGGCGAAGCGCTGTGGACAAGGTTCCACCCGATGAAAAAGAAAATACTTGAGCTTATAAACGACGGAGCGATAGGTGAAGTCACCTCCGTCACCGCCGAGGCAGGCGGCTTCCTCACAAAAGTGCCGAGGCTGACAGAGCCTGAGCTTGCAGGCGGCGCGCTCCTTGATATAGGAATTTATCCGCTGAACTTTGCTTCTATGATGATAGGCTCCGAAATTGAAAGGATAGACAGCAGCGCCGTGCTCACCGAAAAGGGAGTTGACGCGCAGAACGGATTCGTCATAACCTACAAGGACGGCAAGATGGCGATACTTGCCAGCAGCATTTTATCCGAATCAAGCTGGTCAGGAGTGATATACGGCACTACGGGACGCATTGAAGCAGACTACATTCTCGATATAAGAAAAATCACCGTGGTAAACGGCGACAAGAGATATGAAATAAACTCTCCGAAGGAAATAAGCGGATTTGAATTTGAGGTGCAGGCGGCGCTGGACGCAATAGCGCAGGGAAAATGCGAAACGAATGAAATGCCTCAAAGCGAAACGCTGAAAATGTTGGGGATAATGGACGGACTAAGGGAAAAATGGGGAGTAAAATATCCGTTTGAATAATGCAAAACCGCTCTCACAGGCTGTGAGAGCGGTTTTTTCAGCTGTTATTCCCATGCTGAGCAGCAAAGCCGTTTTTTCAGCTGTCCAATGCCGCTCTGACTGATGTGATAAACTCGCCGACGGGTCCTTCGGAATCCGCGCCGTGTTCCTCCATTATTCCGACTATGGCGGAGCCGATTATTACGCCGTCGCAGTAGGAGGACATTTTCTTCGCCTGTTCGGGACCTGAGATACCGAAGCCCACTGCGTATGGGCAGGAGGCGTTTTCTTTTATCAAGCCGAAAAATTCGTCAAAGTCGGTGCTGTAATCGCTGCGGACGCCTGTTACGCCTGTGGAAGAAACGCAGTAGAGGAAGCCCTTGCTGTGAGAAGCTATCTCCTTTATTCTGTCGTGAGAGGTGGGAGCGACAAGGTTCACGGTGATTATGCCGTATTTTTCGGCGTACTCCTGAGTTTCCTCACGCTCCTCGTAGGGTACGTCGGGGACGATAACGCCGTCGATACCCGCTATCTGGCAGTTTCTGAAAAATCTCTCGGTGCCGTAGCCGAAAATTGTGTTTATGTACATCATCAGCATAAGGGGCTTGTCGGTCTGCTCTCTTATTTTTACCACGGTGTCGAATATCTTGTTCAGGTTAGTTCCGCCTTTGAGGGAACGGATAGAGGCTTTCTGTATCGTTACGCCCTCGGCGACGGGGTCGGAAAAGGGCACGCCAAGCTCGATTATATCTGCGCCGCAGTCGTACATTTTAAGCACGGTCTTTTCCGTGGTGTCAAGGTCGGGGTCGCCCGCCGTGATAAAGGCGATAAGGGCTTTTCTCCCCTGCGCTTTAAGCTGTTCAAAGCAGTTATCTATTCTGTTCATTTTACTGTTTCCTTTCTCAGTTCTCCAGATGTACTCCGCGGTATCTGGCGACGGAATAAACGTCCTTGTCGCCGCGTCCCGAAATGTTTATGACCATTATCTGATCCTTTCCCATGGTGGGAGCGATTTTCAGCGCCGCCGCTACTGCATGTGCGGACTCGATAGCGGGGATTATCCCCTCAGTGCGGGAGAGGTACTCAAACGCCTGTACCGCCTCTTCATCGGTGATTGCAACATATTCAGCTCTGCCTGTTTTCCAGAGTTGAGCGTGTTCGGGTCCTATGCCGGGATAGTCAAGTCCTGCGGAGATGGAGTAAACGGGGGCTATCTGACCAAATTCGTCCTGCAAAAATACGGACTTCATTCCGTGGAATATGCCTGTGGTGCCTTTTGAAATAGTTGCGGCGTGCTTGTCGGTATCTATGCCGAGCCCTGCCGCTTCTGCTCCTATAAGGCGGACGGAGCTTTCATTTATGAAATCGTAGAAAGTGCCTATTGAGTTGGAGCCGCCGCCTACGCAGGCTACAACGCAGTCGGGCAATTTGCCCTCACGCTCCATAAGCTGGGCTCTTATCTCCTCGCCGATGACCTTCTGAAAATCCCTTACCATTTCGGGATAGGGGTGAGGTCCAACGGCGGAGCCTATGCAGTAAAAGGTGGTCTCGATATTTGTCGTCCAGTCACGGAAAGCCTCGTTTATCGCGTCTTTAAGGGTGGCTGTGCCGCTGTCTACCGATACTACCTCGGAGCCTAACAGCTTCATTCTGTACACGTTAAGGGACTGTCTTTCAACGTCGGTGCTGCCCATATATACGCAGCACTGAAGTCCCATAAGAGCGCAGACGGTAGCTGTGGCAACGCCGTGCTGTCCTGCGCCTGTTTCGGCGATTATCCTTTTCTTCCCCATTTTCTTTGCAAGAAGGAGCTGACCCAGAACGTTGTTTATCTTGTGTGCGCCTGTGTGGTTCAGGTCCTCACGTTTCAGATATATCTTGCAGCCGCCAAGATCCTTTGTCATTTTGTCGGCATAGTAAAGCAGAGAGGGTCTGCCCGCATAGGTGCGGTAAAGCTCGGCAAGCTCCGCTTTGAATTCGGGGTCGTCCTTGTATCTGTCATACGCTTCTTCAAGCTCGTGAACGGCGTTCATTACAGTTTCGGGGATATACTGTCCGCCGTATTCTCCGTATCTTCCTACTTTTCCCATGTCAAATCCTCCTGATAATTTCTATTATATGTTTGATTTTATTTTCATCTTTGCAGCCGTCAGTTTCCACCGAGCCTGAAAAATCAACGCCGTAAGGGTTTACTGCTTTTATTGCGGCGGCGACGTTTTTGCTGTCAAGTCCGCCCGCAAGGAAAAATTCCTTGTGGAAAACCGCTTTTTTTATAATGTCAAGGTCGGCGGTTTTTCCCGTTCCGCCTACAAGTCCCTTGACGTAGCTGTCGATGAGCAGCTTATCGCAGTTCAGTTTGTCGGCTTTCTCGATAACGTCGGGCGATGAGGCACGAACCGCTTTCCATATTTCGCCGCTGAAATTTTTCCGCAGGGAGTTCACAAAATCTGCGTTTTCGTCGCCGTGGAGCTGTATCACGTCGAGCTTTTCGGCGTAATGCTCCAGAATATTTTCCAAAGGCTCGTTTACGAATACGCCCACTTTTTTTATGCCGCTGTCAAGGCTTGCGGAGAGGGTCAGAAAGGTCTGATATTCAATGCTCCTTTTAAAGCCCGCTGACAGGATAAATCCCGCATAATCGGGGGAATATCTGTTGATGTATTCTATGTCCTGCTGACGGCGCATACCGCATATTTTTATCTTCACCATCGGGTATCACCCAAAGTTTTCAAGGTTTCGGCGATATTGCCGCTTCGCATAAGCGTTTCGCCTATCAGCACGGCGTCCGCGCCGCAGGAAAGGAGCAGCTTTATATCCTCGCTGTCCTTTATCCCGCTTTCGGAAACTATCGTATAGCCTTTCGGGACCTTTTCAGCAAGGCGAACGGTGGTTTCAAGGCTCACCTCAAAGGTCTTCAGGTTGCGGTTGTTTATGCCGATTATATCACAGCCCGCCTCAAGAACGCTGTCAAGCTCCTCCTCGTTGTGGCTTTCAGCAAGGACGAAAAGTCCCAGCGAAGTTGCTATCTTATTATATTCTCTTATGGTTTTCGTGTCAAGCACTGCGGAAATGAGGAGTATCGCATCGGCTCCTATCACCTTTGCCTCGTATATCTGATAGGGGTCGATGATGAAATCCTTGCGGAGAATGGGGAGGGATATTTTTTCCCGTATCATTCGCAGATATTTCGAGCTGCCCTGAAAGTAATGCTCCTCGGTAAGGCAGGAAACTGCTCTTGCGCCCGCCTGCTCGTACTGCGCCGCTGTGGAAACAGGGTCGAATTTCGGCTGTATCACGCCTTTTGAGGGGGAGGCTTTTTTCACCTCGGCTATCACCGAAAGCCCCTGCGCTTTCAGCGCTCCCGCAAAGTCCTTGCAGGGGACTGACAGCTTTTCGGCGGCTTTTTTCATCTCCTCAGAAGAACAGGCGGATTTTTCCCGTTCAAGCTGCTGACGGCGGTATACCGCTATATCGTCAAGTATCATTGTTTGCTCCGTTATCAGAATTTATTTGTGGCGGCGATAAAGTCGTTCAGCTTTTGCAGGGCTTTTCCGCTGTCGATAAGCTCTGCTGCCTGCTTTACACCCTCGGCGATACTTTCCGCTTTTCCTGCGGCGTAAAGTCCGCAGGCGGAGTTGAGCAGTACCACGTCGCGCTTTGCGCCTTTTATTTCGCCTTTAAGTATGCCTAAGGTTATCTTGGCGTTGTCCTCACCGCTGCCGCCTGTTATCTCTGATTTGTCGGCAGTTGCAAGACCGAAGTCCTCGGGCTTTATGGTGTAGGTCTTGAAATTATTGTCATCAAATTCGCATATTTTCGTAGGTGCGCTGATTGAAACTTCGTCAAGACGGTCAGTGCCGTAAACGGTCATTCCTCTTTTTACGCCCAGATTTGAGAGAACGTGAGCGAGGGGCTCCACAAGGCTCTCATCATAAACGCCCATCACTTCCCTTTCGGCGGCGGCAGGGTTGGTGAGAGGTCCTAAGATGTTGAAAACGGTCTTTATGCCAAGCTCTTTTCTCACGGGTCCTACATATTTCATGGCCGAATGGTATTTCTGAGCGAAAAGGAAGCACATTCCACATTCCTCGAGCACCTGCTCCATCTGCTCCACTTCAAGAGCTATCTTCACGCCCAAAGCCTCAAAACAGTCGGCTGCGCCTGATTTGCTGGAGGCGGCGCGGTTGCCGTGCTTTGCTACCTTTACGCCTGCGGAAGCTATCACTATGGAAGAGGTGGTGGAGATGTTGAAGGAATTGGAGCGGTCGCCGCCTGTTCCCACTATCTCAAAAACAACGTCCTTGTGCTTTAAAAGGGTTCCCGCCTTTCTCATTCCCTTTGCAGAGGCGGTTATTTCCTCTACCGTTGCGCCTTTTGCTTCAAGGGCGGTGAGGTAGGACGCCATAAGTATCTGGCTCGCCTGACCCGTCATTATCTCGTCCATTACCTGCTCAACTGTTTCGGAGGGAAGATCCTCCTTGTTTATCAGCTTTACTATTGCTTCTTTGATCATTGTGGTTTCTCCTTTCAATCATTTGCAAGAAAATTTTCCAGTATTTTTTTACCCATTGGGGTAAGTATTGACTCGGGGTGAAACTGTACGCCGTAAATGGGGTACTGTTCGTGCTGTACTGCCATTATTTCGCCGTCCACGGTGCGGGCGGTGACCTTCAGCGGGGACTTTACCGTTTCCTCTATCGCCGCAAGGGAGTGATAACGGGCGGCGTCTATCACTTTGGGAAGTCCTTTGAAAAGCGGGACCGTGGTATCTATTTCAACTTTAGACATTTTCCCGTGCATAAGCTGTTTTGCGTAGGAAACAGTTGCACCGAATGCCTCGCATATAGCCTGATGTCCCAGACATACGCCCAAGATAGGGATACTGCCGCCGCATTTTTTCACAACGTCAATGCAGACGCCTGCGTCGGAGGGCTTTCCGGGACCGGGGGATAAGATTATTCTTCCGGGGGCAAGCGCTTTTATCTCCTCAGCGGTCATATCGTCGTTTCTTATCACCTTTATGTCGGGGTCTACCGAACCTACAAGCTGATAAAGATTGTAGGAAAAGCTGTCGTAATTGTCTATCAGCAAGATCATATCTTCACCGCCTTACTCCAGGCCTTTGCCTGCTGTTTCAAGGGCTTTCAGCACGGCTTTGGCTTTGTTTATGCACTCGTTGTACTCGTTTTCGGGAACGCTGTCAGCAACTATCCCCGCTCCCGAACGGACGAAAACTTTTCCGTTCTTCTTGAAGGCTATCCTTATGGCAATACAGGTGTCAAGGTTGCCAGTAAAATCAAGGTAACCGATAGCTCCGCCGTAAATGCCCCGCTTGTTGTTTTCAAGCTCGTTTATTATCTCGCAGGCTCTTATCTTCGGCGCTCCCGAAAGCGTTCCTGCGGGGAGAACGGCGTTAACTGCGTCGGCGGCGGTCTTGTCTTCCCGTATCGTTCCCCTGACGGTGGAGCCGATGTGCATTACATGGGAGTAGCGCTCGATAGACATATATTTTTCCACCTCGACGGTGCCGAATTTGCTTATTTTTCCCAGATCGTTCCTGCCTAAGTCGACAAGCATATTATGTTCGGCTCTTTCCTTTTCGTCGGCAAGAAGTTCTTTTTCCAAGGTTTCGTCCTGCTCGGAGGTCGCTCCCCTCGGGCGCGTTCCCGCAAGGGGGAAGGTATGGAGAACGCCGTTTTCCAGCTTTACAAGAGTTTCGGGGGAGGCGCCCGCTATCTCCACGTCCTCGCCTGAAAAGTAAAACATATAGGGGGAGGGGTTGGAGGTGCGGAGAACACGGTAGGTGTCCAGCAGGCTGCCCTCGTAGTCCGCCTCAAGGCGGTTGCTGAGGACTACCTGAAAAATGTCACCCTCGTAAATGTATCTCTTTGCCTTTTCAACCATTGAGCAATACTGCTCCTTGCTGAAAAGAGGGCGGAAATCCGATCTCAGCTTTCCCGCAACGTGAGGCTTGGGCGTGCCGTGGAGAATGAGCTGTTTTAATTCCTCAAGGGCTTTTACGCCGCTTTGGTAGGAATTTTCTATATCGTCCGCCGAAATGTTGCAGATGAGAATGATTTTCTGGCGGAAGTTGTCAAAGGCTATCACCTTGTCAAACAGCATAAGGTCAACGTCGTTGAAGTTTTCCTCGTCCCTTGCGTCAAGGTTCAGGGTGGGCTCGCTGTATTTTATGTAATCGTAGGAAAAGTAGCCCACAAGTCCGCCTGTAAAGGTGGGGAGAGAGGGTAATGAGGGGCTGAGGTGGTCCTTTATCACCTGACGGATAATTTCGTCGGGGTGGTTCACCTCAAAAGTCTGCGTCACGCCGTCAACGGTGACTTTCATTTTCCCGCTGCGGCAGGTTATCTCAGACTTAGGGTCGTAGCCCAGAAAGGTGTATCTTCCCCACTTCTGCCTGTCCTCTATGCTCTCCAGCATATAACAGTGAGAGCTGACGTTCTGGAGTATGGTCAGAACCTCAACAGGGGTCTTCATATCGGAATATATCTCGGTGCTGAGGGGGATACAGCGGTAATCCCCGCAGTATTTTCTTGCCTCTTCAAGCGTAAGATTTATCTGCATAGCGTTCTCCTTTTTCAAAACAATAAGCCCCGACAAAGCCTTTAGGCTCTGTCGGGGCGAAAATTCCGCGGTGCCACCCGTTTCACGGCTTTTCTAAATCAAAAACCGCCTTTCACAAGTACAAAGGCGGCAATCATCAATATTTACTGCAAGTACGCAGCGTTCGCCTTAATACTCTTTCACACTAACGCAGGAAACTCGGCGGGGGATACTTGCTTTTCAAGCGTTCACCCTGCTCCTCACAAATCCATTCGCCGATACCGTTTGTATCCCCTCGCAGCAAACGGGGACTCTCTGGGACAACCTTGCGTCGGTTACTTACTTTTGCTCATCGGATTTAAACTTTTCAATTGTTAATAAATAATATAGCACAATTTCTTGTTTTTGTCAATAGGTAATTTTTATCCTTTTTGTTCTTTTATCGCTTCCACTACTTTTTTGAACTCAAAGGCCTTGTCGATACCGCCGTCTATCTTCAGCTTTCCCGTGGTGAAAGCGAAAACGGGATCCAGCTTTCCGCCTGCCAGCTTGATAAAATTCTCGGCGGTGGCGGTAAAGCGTATGTCGCGGTCGTTGTAGGCATAGGGCTGAACGTCCACCTTGCCGTCATTTACTTCAATGTAAAATACACCCTCGGCTTCGCCTTTAACTGCGACTTCCACCGCAAGATGCTTTTTGTAATCCTTAAGCTCTACGCCGTCGCAGAGGTTTTTTATTTTTCCTACCATTTCGTCAAAGGTCATTGTTTTTTCGTCCTTTTCTTTTTTATTTCACGCTAATTTTAGCATAACAATATGACAAATGTCAACCTTTTTCCTCAAATTATCTGCGGGAAAGGGAAACCGAACCGTCGGTGTACTTTGCAACAACGCTGATATGCTCGCCGTTTTTGTCAGTGTATGAAGCAGTAAAGCCCGACATATCCATAAGCTCGCCTGCTCTCACTTCGGACAGGGGAGCTTCAAAAACCGTCTTTCCGAAGCAGACGATGGTGAATTTGTCATCTGCAACGTTCACCGCTCCGCTGTCGCCTAACTTTATTTCAGCGGCAGTTTCGGGGTCGCGGCGGGTGACATATTTCAGCGCGGTCTTATCAAGCTTTTTGAGCTGCTCCACCGTCATGCAGCCTTTGTTTTTCTTTTTGAAAAGCAATTTATCCCGCCTCCTGTTCTTTTGCGGTTTTGTTGAAGATCCTGCTTTTAATATAGCACCTGAGGAGAAATTTGTCAAGAAATGCCGTTTTCAGCCGCTTATACTTGACATATTCGCCTTTTTATAGTAAAATAAATGTGTATGTATTAAAAAGCTGATAAAGAAAGTTATGTATATAAATAAATTCGGAACGGAAAAGAGAATACCCAATGATCACTGAAACCAATCTATGCATGGGGTGCATGAGCGAGCTTGACGAAAACGGCAGCTGCCCCAACTGCGGACATTACGATACTGACAGATATAACGGTCCGTATCTTGCGCCTAAGACACTGCTTGCGGAACGCTATGTAGTGGGACGCATAATGAGCTTCTGCGGCGAATCCGTGCTTTATATCGGCTATGACCTTATTGCCCAGCGAAAGGTCACTATAAGGGAATATATGCCCGATACCCTCTGCGTAAGGGAAAAAGACGGCGAGACCGTTACGGTAAGACCTGACAAGCTCCCCCTGTACAAAACATATCTGGCGGAATTTATCGAGCTTCACAGAACGCTCATGAAATCCACCAACATACACTGCGTTCAGCCTGTTTTGAACGTTTTCAGCGAAAACGGTACGGCTTACGCGGTGATGGACTATATCGGCGGAATAACGCTCAAAGCTTATCTGGACAATATCGGCGGCTCTATGACATGGGAACAGGTCAAGGAGCTTTTCCCGCCTCTGCTCACGGCGCTGAGCCTGCTGCATGAAATGGGGATAATCCACCGCGGCATAAGCACGTCTACCATTGTCATAAGCGAAAAAAATGAGCTGAGGCTCATCGGCTTTTCCATAAGCGCCGCAAGAACGGCTGACAGCGAAATAGGCTACGAGGTATTCAGCGGCTACGCTCCCCCTGAGCAATACTCAAGCACAAGAAGAAACGGAAGCTGGACCGATGTGTACGGCATATCGGCGGTGCTTTACCGCTGCCTTACGGGACAAACTCCCGTGTCCGCTACCGAGCGTCTTGAGGACGATACGCTGGCTGAACCTATGCTCATAAACCGCAGCATACCGAGAAATGTTTCGTATGTCATAAACAAGGGCATGAGCCTTGAGGCAGAGGACAGGATCTCCACAGTCACCGAGCTTGTGGATCGTCTGTTTGAACAGCCAAAGCCCGCCGAAACATACTCAAAGGAGCTGAGCGTTCCCACCGAAAGAAAGACCTCAGCCGCTTCGTCAAAGGGCAAGAGCAGTTCTTCCTCAAAGGGAAAGAACAGTTCAAGCTCAAAGAAAGCATCTTCCAAAAAATCCCGCAAAAAGAGCAAAGCGGACAAGGACAAGATAAAATTTATCGTCGGCGCCGCTGCGCTGGGAATTATCATAATCGCATTCCTGCTTGCAATATTCATCTTCTCTTCCAACGGGGACGATCCTGAGCCTGAGCGTACCACCGCTTCAAGGACCACCGCTCCCGCTCCTGACGTCACAGGTACGCAGTCGCAGACTGAGATCGCTACCGAGCCGCCTGTATCAGGCAACGCCGAAGGATATCAGCTGCCCGACTTCCAGGGAAGCTTCTTCAGCACTGTAAGCAACAGCGCACAATATTCCTACCTTATTTTCAACGCTACCTATGATTTCAGCTCCGAATATGAAAAGGGTCAGATAATAAGCCAGAGCATTGACGGCGGAACGATAGTACATGCAGGAACAGAAATAAACGTTGTGGTAAGTCAGGGTCCCGAAAACGTGCCGCTGCCCGAATATGAAGGCATGAAAGCAGACGAATACACCGCCGAGCTTACCAAGCTGGGCATAAAGTACAGAATAGAAAACGAAGAAAGCTCCGAGGTGGAGGAAGGAAATGTAATACGCTGCAGCAAGGAGCCGAATGAATCGGTGAACGTGGCGGAAAGCGAGGAGGTAGTCGTATATGTGGCGATACCTCCCGTAACGACCACCGAGGAAACTTCCACGACCGTTCCCGTATTCCCGCCGTTTGAAGGGCTTCTTCCTCCAGAAGAGGAAACCGATACTTTGTCTCAGGAGGATAATACTGAACCTGAGGAAAACGGTATCTTCGGCTGGTGATGCTTCGGAGACGCGGTGAATATAATTCCGCCTTACTGTAAAAATCTTACAAGGAATCGTTTAAATGGATATCGAACAACTCAGAACAGATATAGACAAGCTGGATAAACAGCTTATTGATATTTTCGCAAAGCGCATGGAGCTGTGCAGGCAGGTAGCCGAATACAAGGCGAAAAACGGTCTGCCCGTCTTTCAGGGCGGGCGCGAACAGCAGGTCCTCGATAAAGCCGCTGACAATGCTCCGAAAGGGCTTGAAGCCGCTTCAAAGCTGCTTTTCTCTCAGATAATGGATATATCCAAATGTCTCCAGCAGGAACAGCTCACCGAATATAAAGCAGTGAAATATGAAAAAGCTGTGGAAGATCCTGTTGTAGCCTGCCCGGGAATAGCGGGAAGCTATTCGGAAGAAGCCTGCATAAACGCTTTTGATTCTCCTAAGGAGATAAGGTTCTACGATACCTTCGCACAGGTTTTTGAAGCTGTGGACAAAGGCGAAGCGGACTACGGCGTGGTCCCCATAGAAAATTCCACCGCAGGAGGCGTGGACGGGACTTACGACCTTTTGGAGCAGTACGATATGTTCATATGCGGAAGGCTTTCCATTCCCGTAAGACATATCCTTGCCGCCAAAGACAAGAACGCGGAAATAAAAAAAGTTCTGTCCCACGAGCAGGCGCTTCACCAGTGCGCGGGATTTATAAGGGAAAACGGTCTTTCCACCGATACCGCTCCGAATACGTCGATCGCAGCAAGAGAAGTCGCAAACGGAAATGACAGCGATACCGCTTGTATCTGCTCGGCGCACTGCGCGGAGCTTTACGGACTTGAAACTGTTAAAAAGGACATAGCGGACAGCAACGAAAATTTCACAAGGTTCATCGTCATATCAAAGACCCTGCAGATAAACGACAACGCGGATATAGTGAGCCTCTGCCTTTCCCTTCCCCACCTCAGCGGCTCGCTTTACCGACTGCTCACAAGATTTTCTTACAGCGGGCTGAACCTGACCAAGATAGAGAGCCGTCCCATGCCGCCGAGAATAAAAAGAAAAACGGGGACAGAAGGCTTTGAGTTCATATTCTATCTTGATTTTGAGGGAAGCGTCAAAAATCCCTCGGTGACGAAGCTTATGTATAATCTGGAAAACGACTGCGGATACTATCGGTTTTTGGGAAATTACAGAGATATGGATAAGGATAAATAAAACGGGAACAGAAGATCTGTCCCTCGGAGCTTTTCAACGGTCTGAAAGGAAACACTATGAAAATCGGTCACGGATATGACGTTCATCTTTTTGCGGAGGGCAGGAAGCTTATCTTAGGCGGGGTGGAGATCCCGTTCGATAAAGGGCTGCTGGGACATTCCGACGCAGACGTTTTGGTACACGCGGTAATGGACGCGCTTCTCGGAGCTGCGGGAATGGGAGATATAGGAAGGCATTTTCCTGACAGCAACGAACAGTACAGAGATATTTCAAGCCTTGTGCTTCTGGACAAGGTGACCGAGATGATAGGAAAAGCGGGGTATATCGTTTCAAACATAGACTGCACCCTTATAATGCTGAAGCCGAAGATAGCGGGATATATCCCGCAAATGGAAGAAAATATCGCCAAGCACTGCAAGATCGGCGTACAGCAGGTCAATGTAAAAGCCACTACCGAGGAGGGAGCAGGTCTGGGAGAAAAAGCGGCAGGCGCACACGCAGTCTGTCTGCTTGAAAAGTAGGCGCTAAAGACGGTATAAAATCAAAAGCGGTATGATATTATCATGCCGCTTTTTAGTTTGTCCGTATATGCAATATGCACTCCCGCATATTATCAGGGAAAATATCCGCCGCAGGGGGTCTTATTCCTCAGCGGAATTTATCACAAGGATATCCCCCGGCTTGAACACCGTTCTGCCGCGGGGGATTATGACATGCTCGCCGCGCTTTATCAAAACCACGAGATGTCCGTTGTCGGGAGGAAGCTCTGAAAGGTGAAGTCCGCAGTAGACGCTTTCAGGCGTGACATTTATCTCGGTGAGATTTATCCCCACCGTATCGGCACAGGCAGGCGCGCAAAGCACCGCTACGTCGCCCGCTTTAAGCTCGGTAAAGCCTTTCGGGACTATGCGGGTCTTGTCGCGGATAATAAGCGCTATCAGCGTTTCAGGCGGCAGGTCGATGTCTTTTATCTGCCTGCCGTCCCAGCGGTTCCCCTCGTTTATGCTGAGACGTATGAACTGCACGGGAAGCTCCTCGGAATAGTCGTTGAACGTGGTGAGAACGTTGTTGGTGTTGTCTATCATTTTAAGCTTCCGCGCGGCAAACGGGATAAGCGAGCCCTGAAGCAGGAGAGAGAACATTACCGCGAGAAATACCGTATGGAAAAGGTCATACTTTTCAAAATCCGAGGCGGCTGACGCCATTATCGCAAAAACTATGGAGGCAACTCCTTTAAGCCCTGCCCACGAAACAAGGAGCATCTGATTCAGCTTGCAGCGGAACGGGGCAAGTATGCCGAAAACAGCGGCGGGACGGGCAACAAACGTCATAAATAAAGAGATAAGTATACCGGGTACAACGACTTCGGGAAGCCGCGACGGGAAAGCTAAAAGTCCCAGCATGAAAAATACCAGCATTTGCAGAAGTCCTGTCACACCGTCAAAGAAATGAACAAGACTGCGTTTGCCGCTTATGGACAGGTTGCCAAGATATATGCCCACTATATAAGCGCTGAGGTAGCCGTTTCCGCCTATGGCGGCGGGAGCGGCGTAAGCAAGCAGCGCCACTGCTACCATGAATACAGGCTCAAGCCCTGCTATGACCGAGCTGAATTTTCTGAAAACGATTCCTGCACCGACAGCGATGACCGCTCCCAAGGCGGCGCCGTAAACAAGCTGAGCAAAAAGCATATAGGCTATGTCAAGGGGAGAACCGCTCTGACCCTGCATTATCGAAAGAATTATCATGGTCATCATATATGCGAAGGGGTCGTTGCTGCCGCTCTCCACCTCAAGGAGAGAAGCGGTGTTGTATTTCAGGTTCAGGCGCTTGCTGCGTAGTATTGAAAATACGGTAGCGGCGTCGGTGGAACCGAGGCAGGCGCCTATCAGCATACCTGACATAATATCCGTTCCAAGTACAAAACAGCAGAAAAGTCCCGTCAGGACAGCAGTAAAGACAACGCCGATAGAGGACAGGAGCAGTGACTTCAGCGCAACGGGCTTCGCTTTGTTCCAGTTTGTCCCGAAGCCGCCGTAGAACATGATAAAAACAAGCGCGACAGAGCAGGCTGTTTCGGCAAAGCTGTAATCCTCAAAGGGTATCTTTACCAGGCCGTCAGAACCGAAAAGCATACCCACGGCTATGAAAACGAGCAGCATAGGGATACCGAAGCGCCCTGAAACACGGTTGGCAAAAATACAGACAAGGATGACCGCGGCGATTATCAGCAGAAAAATATCCATAATGCCCTGCTCCTTTCCGAAAGTTCCTGCAAAAACAGCAGATGATGAAAACAAAAGCGTTTATAATATTGTATCATAGAAAGCTCCGCTTTTCAAGTGATGGACAGGGATTTTTGCAGGAAAATACAAGCAGTTATGCAAAAAATAAAACATTTGACATAGAAAGACATAAGAGGTATAATTTAATCATAAAGCGAAAGGAGAGGCGGGTCTTCCCGCTCTGATAAATGGATATGAAAAGGATCGCTGTTCGCTTCACGGCTTTGCTGATATGTGCGGGGCTGTGCGGGTGCAGCAATACTGTCAAGCCCGCGGTATCGGACGAAACGACGTCAGCCGCTGCGGAAGAAAGCTTCGGCTCAGATATTAGTGAAACGGAAAGCAGCTATGACGACGCTGTTCACGCCGCAGCTATTGACGGACTTTCCGAAAACGCTTCGGAATACGAAGGAACGCCTCAGACAGGCAGGTACAACTATGGAGAAGCGCTTCAGAAGTCGCTGATATTTTACGAGCTTCAGCGTTCGGGAAAGCTCAGCGGCAAGGAGCGCACGAACTGGCGCGGCGATTCGGGAATGAATGACGGCGCGGACAACGGCGTTGACCTTACAGGCGGGCTGTATGACGCAGGGGACAACGTTAAATTCAACCTTCCCATGGCATATACCGCAGCCATGCTCTCATGGAGCGTTTACGAAGACTATGACAGCTATGAAAAAAGCGGTCAGCTTCAGTACATACTGGATACGATACGGTGGATAAACGATTATCTTATAAAATGCCATACCGCGGAAAACGAGTTCTACTATCAGGTGGGGGACGGAAATATCGACCACTCATGGTGGGGCGCGCCCGAAGTTATGCAGATGAACAGACCCTCCTACAAGGTCACTATGTCAAACCCAGGCTCAACAGTGGTCGCGGAAGCGGCGGCGTCCTTGGCGGCGGCTGCGGTGGTGTTCAGGGATATTGACGCCGATTACGCGGAAAAATGCCTTACTCATGCAAAACAGCTCTACTCCTTTGCCGACAGCACAAAAAGCGACAGCGGCTACACCGCCGCAAACGGATTTTACAACAGCTGGAGCGGGTTTTACGACGAGCTTGCGTGGGCGGGGTCATGGCTTTACACAGCGACGGATGACGAAAGCTGGCTCTCTTCGGCAAGATCCGCATTTTCCTCCGCAAACGGAAACTATAAATGGGCTATGTGCTGGGACGACGTTTCCACGGGAGCCGCGCTCAGGCTCGCGGAAATAACAGGCGACAGCGTGTATTCCGATTATCTTGAGCAAAATCTTGATTTCTGGACAACAGGATATAACGGCGAAAGGATCGCCTATACCCCGAAGGGGCTTGCATGGCTGGACACATGGGGAAGCCTCAGATACGCCACGACTCAGGCGTTTATAGCCGCTTGTTACAGCGAGAGCGATATTTGCCCCGATGAAAAGAAGGATATTTATTTTGACTTTGCGGTAAGTCAGACGGACTATGCTCTCGGAAGCAGCGGACGCAGCTTTGTCTGCGGCTTCGGAGAAAATTATCCCGTAAATCCTCATCACAGAAATGCACAGGGTTCTTACTGCGACAATATGAACACTCCATCAGTCGCGCGTCATACGCTTTACGGAGCGCTGGTGGGCGGACCTGACGCGAACGACGGCTATCAGGACGTGGTCTCAAACTACACAAACAACGAAGTCGCCTGCGACTACAACGCGGGGTACACCTGCGTGCTTGCCAAGCTTTACGGCATTTACGGCGGGCAGACAATAAAGAATTTCGGCGCAGTTGAGCCGATAGAGGACGAATTTGAGACAGAAGCCTGCGTAAATACGGCAGGAAATGATTTTACCGAAATAAAGGCGATAGTTTACAACAAAACGGGCTGGCCCGCAAGAGTGTGCAGCAATCTTACGCTCAGATATTTTATGGATCTCTCGGAAACCGACCCGTCGGCTGTAAGCGTAAAAATGGGCTACACGCAGGGCAGCGCCGATTGCAGGATAATTTCGTGGGACGAAAGCAAGGGTCTTTACTGCGTTGAGGTAACGTTTGCGGACAGCCTTATTTACCCCGGCGGGCAGGACGCATACAGGCGCGAGGTGCAGTTTAGGATAAGCTCGGCGGGAGCTTGGGATCCGTCCAACGACTCGTCTTATCAGGAACTCGGCTCACAGCAGGGTACTGCAGTCAAGGTCGACTGTCTGGCGCTTTACGACAGGGGAAAATTGGTCGACGGCAGCGAACCTGACGGGCAGGCGGGAGCTTCGGTGGTCACCTCCGCCGACAGCACTGCCGCAGCTTCATCAAGCGGCACGACAGAAGCCGTCTCACAGCCTGCCGTAACAGGCGGTTCCGCTTCCGCAGGCGGACTTACTTTAACGCTTGCGGGCGACGGCTCAGCTTCGGGAAATTCCATAAACCTGAATATGGAGATAACCAACAACAGCGGCAGAGCAGTCGATCTTGCGGGGCTTGAAGTTGATTATTTCTTCACTAAGGACGGGAGCAGCGAGCTTACTTTTACCTGTGACCACAGCGCCGTTCAGGAAAGCAGCGGGACTTATACCCCGCTCAGCAATGTAACGGGAAGCTTTTCTGAAAAGAGCGGCGAAAACTGTGACACAGTACTTAAAATAACCTGCGGGGAGGGAACGCTTCCCGACGGAGCTGTCTGGCGGATACAGGGCAGAGTTAATAAAGCCGACTGGAGCAGCTTTGACTTTGGCAACGATCTCTCACACAACAATGCGGAAAATATCGCGGTCTACTCAGGCGGAAAGCTTATCTGCGGAAAAGAGCCGTGATGATTTAAGAAAGGAAATATGACATGAAAAACGAACTTCTTGAATACATCAGGCAGGCGAAGGAGCTTGCGGAAAACGGCGAAGTGACTGAGGAAAAGCTTTATTCCATGTTGGTAAATATAAAGTTCTTCCAGCATGAAAGGCTCGTTCATCTGTTGGTGACGCTGGCGTTCGCGATAATGACGATAATAACGCTTGCTATGGCGCTGATAACGGTGCAGATACCGCTGATAATATTGTTTCTGCTTTTTCTGGCGCTTACAGTTCCCTACGTTTTTCACTATTACCGTCTGGAAAACGGTGTGCAGGAGCTTCAGCGGACTTACAGAAAGGCTGAGGAAAGGCTGAAAAAATAAAAAATACCGCCGCTCACACAGGTGAACGGCGGATTTTTTGTTTTCAGGCGGTCTTATCCTTCATAAGGAGCAATATTCCCTGAGCAAGCAGGATCAAAGCCACTGCAACATTTATCACAGTAAGAAATTTCAGCCCGTACAAAACGGGGGAAACAGACAGCAGAGCCGATAATAAAGAGATAACGGCGGCGGTTATTTTAAGCCCTTTATTCTGAACGGCAGCGTAAATTATCGTCAGTATCAGCAAAACGCATGTCAGCACTGCGGCTGCAAGAGGTCCGAAAACAGCGTAGCCGAATGGCGTAAGCGAAAAATAAGAAAATGTTTCGGTCACTGAAGCGTCAGGCGAGGAAGCGAAATTAAGCACTACGCCCCATGGCAGACATTCCAGCGTTAATGCGGCGAGGGTCATGATGATCAACATAATTCGTTTTTTCATTGTAATTCCTCCTTTAAATCGAATTATATCATACAGGAGGGTGAAATACAATTACAAAACGGTAACAATTCGGTTAAAATTTGGTAACAATTCAAAAAATTTTCAACATTTTGCCGCCGCTCCCCTCTTTCTTTTGATGACATTGTACACAAATGCCGCCATAAAGAATATACCTGTCCAGACTGCCATGCAGCCCGCTATAGATACTTCAAGGAAAACTGCGGTGTGGTAGCCGAGTATGCCGCTCGCCGCTCCGATAATGACCGCTGTGACAGGCAGTTTTTTCAGGTCTTCAGTCAGCAGATATGCTGCCGCAGGCGGAGCTATCATAAACGCGGTAACAAGGATAGAGCCTACCGCTTCAAAAGCTCCTACCGCAGTCAGGGAAGCCGCTGTCATAAGTCCGTAGTTCATCAGGGTCGGCGAAAATCCCAGAACAGCCGCAAGCACGGGGTCGAACGAGGTGATCTGAAGCTCCTTGAAAAATATCAGGAGCAGTGTCACATTAAGGAGAAAAAGTCCGCCGCTGAGATACAGTCCTTTTGCGCCTATATCCACGCCGAATACCGTCAGGCGGTCAAACGGCGCGAACACAAGCTCGCCCAGCAGCACAGAATCCGTATCAAGATGAGCTGAGCCTGCGTAGCGGGTTATCAGTATCACTGCGATTGAAAAAAGCAGAGGAAAAACTATTCCCGTGGCGCTGTCCTCGGACAGCAGCCTTGTTTTGACAAGAAGCTCGGTGAGCCATACGGTGACGGGTCCCATCGCCGCCGCTCCGATGAGGAGAAGCGGAGAGGACAGATCCTGTACCATAAAAAAGGCAAGGACTATGCCGAGCAGTATGGTGTGGGTTATGCTGTCACTTACCATACTCATGCGGCGCAAAAGCAGAAAGCTTCCCGGAATCGCACAGCCTGCCGCGGTAAGAGCCGCTATCAGCTGTATCTCAATCGCCATGTCCATAATGTACCTCCCCTGCCTTGCGGCGGAGCATCATGCGGTAGATAATTCCCCGCCGCGGCGCAAACAAAAGACTTAAAACAGTTATTATGCCCGCTGTTATCACTATGGAGGGGCCTGTGGGCATTCCTTCGGAAAGAGCGCCTATTACCGCGCCTGCCGCTCCCGATATACCTCCGAACAGCGCGGACAGAGCCGCCATCTCCCATAGCTTGTCGCACCACTGTCTTGCGGCTGCGGCAGGGGCGATGAGCATAGCGCTCATAAGGACGACTCCCACCGTTTGTATACCGATTATCACGGATAACACCGTGAGAAAGGAAAGGATAAGGTTTATCCTTTTGCAGGGAATACCAAGCTGTTTTGCAAATGCGCGGTCAAAAACGAAAGCTTTAAGCTCTTTCCAAAGCAGCAGGACCACTGCGAGAATGAATATTCCGCACACGCTTATTGTCACGACGTCACGAAGCAGCATCGAGGAAGCCTGACCGTAAATAAAGCCGTGTATCCCCGCCTGTGTGGAATCGGGAAGCTTCTGAGCGCAGGTGAGAAGCACTGTTCCAAGCCCGAAAAACGAGGACATCACCGCTGCCAGAGCCGCGTCAAATTTAAGCTTTGAATGTTTTATGGCGGTGAGGATAAGAAGCAAAGCCAGCAGCCCTGATATAAGCGCTCCCGTAAGCAGGACGGCGGTGTTTTTCGCGCCTGTTATGAGAAACGCCGCCACTACTCCCGGAAGCGCCGAATGACTCACACCGTCGCCGATAAGGCTTTGCCTGCGCAGTACGGAAAATGTTCCCAGCAGACCGCTTACCATGCCCAGAAGCGCCGAACCGAGCGTTACTACAACAACGGTGTAATCTGAAAAAATGTCAAGGAGATCCATCGGTCAAGTCACGCCTCCCGCTTTGTATGTACGGCTCAGGTTCTCGCCGACAAATACCTGTTCGATAGGGCCGTTTGCAATTACACGGTTGTTTATAAACGTCACCCAGTCAAAATATTCAGGGGCGGTGGAAAGGTCATGATGAACGGCTACCACCGTTTTCCCTCCGCTTCTCAGCTCCTTCAGTATCTCGATTATCGCCTTTTCCGTCGCCGCGTCCACTCCCTTGAACGGTTCGTCCATAAAATATATGTCCGCTTTCTGCGCAAGAGCGCGAGCGATAAACATCCGCTGCTGCTGACCGCCTGAAAGGCGGCTTATCTGTCTGTCCCAATACTGCTCCATTTTCATTTTGGAAAGCATTTCCATGCTGAATTCCTTATCTTCCTTTGAGGGGCGCCTTATCCAGCCCAGTCTTCCGTAACAGCCCATAAGGACCACGTCAAGGACTGTAACGGGAAAGTCTGTGTCTATGCTTTCGCTTTGAGGGACATAGCCTATCTTCGGCGGCTTTCCCCTGACGCAGGAAAATTCGACCTCGCCCTTTACTTTCGGGATAAGCCCTAAAAGGGATTTAAGCAGGGTAGTCTTTCCCGCTCCGTTTGGTCCCATAACAGCTGTCAGTCTGCCTTTGGGGATCTCAAGGTCTATATCCGATAAAACGGGCTTTGCGTCATACGCAACGGTGAGCCCCTGTATTTTTACGGCAAAATCTTCCAATTCATTCTCCTTTCAATCCATCGGTAATAACATCTATGTTGTGTTTGAACGCGGCGATATAGCTGTCCTCGCCGTTTTTTGCGTCGCCCAGCGAATCGCTGTAAAGCGTTCCGCCCAGAGAGGTCTCGAAGCCGTTTGCTCTTACCGCCTCCTGCAAAGCCTCCACGCTTTTCACAGGCAGGCTGGTCTCTATGAAAACAGCGTTTATTTTATTTTCGGCAATAAAGCGGGCAAGACGGCTCACATCTGCCGTCCCTGCTTCGGCTACGGTGCTTACTCCCTGAAGCCCCATAACGGTGAAGCCGTATGCCTTTCCGAAGTAGCCGAAGGCGTCGTGAGCGGTTATAAGCACTCTGCGGCTCTCGCCTATCTCGGAAGCTTTTTCTCTGATATAGCCGTCAAGCTTATCAAGCTCCTTTTCATAAGCGGAAAGGTTAGCCTCATACTGTGCAGCGTTTTCAGGGTCCGCGGCGGAAAGACCTTTCGCTACCTCTTTTGCCGCCAGCTTCCAAAGGCAGACGTCAAACCATATGTGCGGGTCGTATACTCCGTCGTTTTGTATGAGCAGTTCCCTGTCTATCCCGTCGGAGGCGCATATTACCTTCTTGCCGCGGCTCTCCAGCGACGACAGAACATCTCCCATTTTTCCTTCAAGATGAAGCCCGCTGTATATTATTACGTCCGCCTTCTGCATTTTCATTACGTCCCCCGCCGAGGCGCGGTACTGGTGCGGGTCAACTCCGCAGCCCATAAGCCCCTGTACGCTGACGCAGCCGCCGCCTATCTGCTTTGTAAGATCCAGCAGCATGGTGGTGGTGACAGTTATGTTCAGGTTTCCCTCGTCTTTATCCTGAACGGGTACGCATGACGCTGTGAAAAGCACAAGGACTGCCATCACAAGGCACGGTATCCGCCGTTTCAGCAAATTCATCATATCTCCTTTACAAAAATGTTTTCGGGCGCATAAATGCTTTTTCACCCAATATCATTGTATTCCCGAAACGTGAAGATGACAGTTGTACAGAAAATAAAAAACCGTTCACTTAAGTGAACGGTGAATTTCGTTTATTCTCTTTTATTTCAGCGTCGCTCCGCAGGAAACACAGAAGTTGTTGAAGTCGTCATTATTGGCGCCGCAGGCGGGACATATGATGTAAGTCCGCGCGGTGACATATATCCTTCCATCCTCCGTATGGAGCGCGGACTGAAGCTTTCTTGCCTTTGAGTAATCGGAAAAGCATCTTATTCCCAGAATAAGAGCCGCAACAAACAAGGCGGGAGAAATCATGAAGAACAAAAAGGCTCCTATCTCCTCAGAAAAGTTCATGCCCTCGGCAAGCATTGAAATACCTAAGATAAAGCTGAAAACAGTACCCAATGAAGTAACGCAGGTAAGAATAAAAAATACGAGCGAAACTTTAAATCTCTTTCCTGCGCTTTGAAAATCGGCGTATCTGAGGGAATGAACAAAGGCTTTCGATCTGGAAGAGGACAATACCGAAAATATTATGCATACTGCCGCAAACGGGATCATTACTCCCATGAGCACTATCCACAACAATAAAAACATAAATATAAGTTCGATAAAAGCCAAGATCTTTCTCCTTTCGGAACTAAGATGACAGCGCCTGCAAAGCGCCGAAAGGTCTTTTTAAGGTCCTGTATGAATCAAAACGGTCTTCCGCAGGATATGCAGTATTTGTTGGAGCCGTTGTTTTCCGTTCCGCAGGCGGGACAATGCTTGACGGCAGGAGCTTCAGCGGCAGTCACGGAGGAAACAGGTCTGACAGACGTTTCGGCGGGATACGGGTCAATATTCTGCACGGGAGAGGGCGCCTGCTGAGCATAATTAGGCTGAGCAGGCTGAGAGTACGGAAACGGTTCAGCGGGGCGCTGACCGTAAACGTTCTGCTGAGGATATGAAGCGGGATCGGGAAAAGTCTGCGTCTGCCCTGAAGGATAAACCGTCTGTCCGCGGCTTTGCTGAGGATAATACATTACAGGCTGAGGGTAAACAGGTCTTGCAGGTCGGTAAAGACGGTCATAAAGTATCTTTGCCTTTCCGAAGCCCGCAACGGCGCATATGCCGGTTACAACTCCGATAACTGCGGCTGTAAACTCGACGCAGTACAGTATGTAAAATATCCCCTCGTCTGCCGTTCCGTCCTCGGTCAGACGGACTACCGACGTTATAAGATCATTCATATTGCTTACTACATAAATGCAGACAAGGGCAAGAAAAACTATCGACGCGTTGCGGTAAGCTTTCGCGCTTCGGTACACGGCGGGAACGTTGGTTTCCATAAATCTTTTTGTCTTTGAAAGGGTAAGACCGAATATAAGTATGCTGATAAATATAAATATCGCCGACAGCGCCGACAAAAAAGTAAGCGTGCCGTATATTATCTCAATGCCCATATGTTTTCCTTTCAGTCTCGCAGACTTGCGCCGCAGAACTCACATTCTTCATTTTCTATCGGATTTTCTGTTTCACAGCGGGGACAGGTCTTTTTTTCGCCTGACAGTATCGGAGCGGGAGACGGTGAAGCTTCGGGAGCGGGTGCTTCCTCGGTTCCTTCTGCGGCTTCAGGCTGAGGCGCTGCTTCCATGCTGAAGCTTACGCCGCAGAACTCACATTCTTCGTTTTCAACGGGATTTTCCGTACCGCAGCGGGGACAGGTCTTTTTTTCGCCCGACAGTATCGGAGCGGGTGACGGTGACGCTTCGGAAGCGGATACCTCCTCGGTTTTCTCTGCGGCTTCAGGCTGAGGCGCTGCTTCCATGCTGAAGCTTACTCCGCAGAACTCACATTCTTCGTTTTCAACGGGATTTTCCGTGCCGCAGCGGGGACATGTCTTTTTTTCGCCTGACAATATCGGAGCGGGAGACGGTATTGCTTCGGGAGCAGGTTCTGCTTCTGTTTCTTCTGCGGCTTCGGGCTGAGGAGCTGTTTCCACATTGAAGCTTACGCCGCAGAACTCACATTCTTCGTTCTCAACGGGATTTTCCGTGCCGCAGCGAGGACATGTCTTTTTTTCGCCTGACAATATCGGAGCGGGAACCGCCTCGGCTTCGGAAAGAGAGGAGACCTCTACCTCTCCCACAGGTGTGCTTTCAGGGGCGGCTTCGGCAGGAGCGCTGAAGCTGCCGCCGCAAAATGCGCATTCTTCGTTTTCAACAGGGTTTTCCGTGCCGCAGCGGGGGCATATTTTCTTTTCACCCTGCGCAGTTTTATCAGTCAGAGTTTCTGTTTCAACTGTCACAGACGAGTCAGATACCTTTTTCATATGATGCTTGAACACGGCTTCGGTAGGGATAAGATCCTCCTGCGGGAGGCTTTCTATAAGCTTTTCGGATTCGGTCTTCTGCTTATGCTTTACATGGACTTCCTCCACGGCGACGACTTCGCTTCCCTCCACCGTAAGCTTTTTAGCTTCGTCGGCATTGACGTATTTCATGGCGTTGAAAAGCTTGCGGGCTTTGTAATATTTTGAAAGGGTAACAGACATGAGCAGACATGTTATAAGAGTGAACATTATCTGCCACGAAAAAGCATAATCGGAAACGTTGGCGTCCCCGTTGGACATCGCGGACAGCCATGGGAAAAACGCGGACATCTTCAGCATGTAAAACACATCAAAATCAGGCTTTAAGACAGCGTTTACCATGTCTATGATATTAAACACAAGGTTTATAATGACCGCTATAAAAATCGTTTCAAGAGAGCTGACGTTTCCTGTTGAACCTGTAAAATCTTCAGGATCCCGCGTTTTCATAAACAGACGGGATTTCACGTTCACAAGTATGCACATTATAAGGAAGTACAGATATATAAGCAGTACAACTCCGATGAAGATCATGAAGTTTTCCTGTGCGCTGAATATGTATTTTGTGACGGCATAGGCGATAATGAGAGCGATAGAGCCGCTGAACATCAGAGCTTCAGAAAAAGAGAACATATTTTTTCCTTTCGGGACGCAAGATCCTGTCTTTATTTTTTTCAAGCGGTCCATATCCCGTAAGATCGGGAAGGCTTTCTGAACCGCATTTTGAACATATTTTCGCGGAGCTTGTCATTTAAGGGAGCCTCCGCCGCTTCCTCCTTTAAAAAAGGAACGTTTTATTCTTTATCCGCATTTTTTACGGCGCCGCAAAAAACACATTCCGCAAAATCATCAGGGTTTTCCGAACCGCACATGGGACATATCCATGCTTCAGGCGTTTCTTCGGCAGTCTCCGTACAGGCCGACTGCTTTTTAACAAGAGCTTTAAGTTCTGCCGCATGAGGGACAAGCTCGTCCTGCGGTATTTTTTTAAGAAGCTTTTCGCTTACATCTGCGATCCCTATATCTGTGTCATTTGTGGAAATGTCTTTGTCCGAAATTATTTCGGAAAAATATTTGTCCATCTTCGATATGGGAGGATTTTCCAGAAAAGCCTTTTCCCGTTTCATTTCCTGAATATGGTCTCCCGCTTTAACGAAGAAATAAATATTTCCCACCGTAAACAAAATGTACCAGAAATTAGGGTTGATAAAAATTCCGATAAAGTTGAACAAAGCGTCGGGGACAAGCCATATAAGCGAGCAGACAGCCGCCACTGCCATAACTGCAAAGCAGCTTTCCGCCGCATCGTAGACGGACAGCACTTTTTTTATGTAGGAAATGTTTCCGACGTTTTTCTTATAATTTTTGCAGCCGCTTATCACAATAACTATCAACAGTATTTCAATAAGGCACGCCATAACACCCAGCAGGTAGACGGAGCTTCCCATAACAAGACAGAGAAGCAGTGAGAGGAATATAGGAATAAAACTTTTTGTGCTGAACATAGACTTTAGTTCTCTCCCTTCTCCTTTTTTGCTCCGCAGAAAACACACTCTTGGAATTTATCAGGATTTTCCGAACCGCACAAGGGACAAGCCCATACTTTCTCTGCTGCGTCCTGTTCCGAGCTTTCTGACTTGGAGCTATGCTGTAAGACGGTTTGCAGTTCTTCCTCGTTCGGAATGAGTTCGTCCTGAGGTATTTTAGCAAGCAGGGAAGGGTCGACTGCGGTCTTTGCCGCATCGGAAAGACCTGTCTGCGCCAACAGGCGTTCCCTTTCCTTTACCTCTTTGCGCCATTTTCCGAAAAGCGCTTCCATGTTCATATAGTCGACAGCTTTGGCAGCCTTCCGGTATTTTCCGATAATGTGCATGCTGATAAAAAGCATGACCATGCAGTAAGGCAGATACCATGCGTAATACATTTCACCCGCATAAGTCACGTTTCCGATAAAAGATTCTAAAAGCCACGGAATAAACAGTATCATTGAAAGTCCGCGGGCGGGGTCTTCGCTTATTCTGTACAAAACTATCGGAAGCTGAATGATACCCTCGGTGACTACGTTCACAACGATAAGCACCGTTATCATTTCCATATGGCCGAGGAAGCGGCGGGCGCCTGTGAATACATCAGCGTCAAACTTGTCCATCACACTGTTCAGGCGCTTGTTTATGAGATAGCACAGCACTATGTGATAAACGTGGAGGAACAGGAGATAGAGATAATAGTCTATCAGCACCGTTTTGCCCATCAGCTTCATCACTAAAGTCGCTATGGTAAGAGCAAAGGTGAAGAATATCAGGAGCATCTGCCTGAAGGTGAATACATTTCTGTCCATAGGCAATCCTCACACGAAAAGGGTGCAGGTGCCGCTTTCACGGTAGTATCTTATGCGCTCCTCAATATCCGCACGGTCGCACTTGAAAAATTCCGCAAGGCAGTCGATACAGAGAAACTCGGTGGCTCCCCTGTTCACCAGCTTTCGGTATATGGCAAGCTCGTCGCCTGAAAGCTCGGGCTTGCCGCATTTTTTGCATTGCATTTTTATCAGCTTTCTTTATTAAGTTTTACCAGCTTGCAGCGATACATATAGCAGTCGTGAGGCTCAACTCTCACTGAGCGGCGCTCGGTGAATATACCCTCGTCCTTGCCTGTGTGGCAGTTGTAGAATTGCAGTCCGAAGCCGCTGGCAACGGGAAGTCCTATATCAAAGAACTGGAGGGACATTTCGGAAGGATTATCGCTGAGATTGAACATTCCGATAGCGTAATCGCCGCCGAAAAGAGGTCTGATAAGGGCGAAAACGTTGTCGGGATTGTTCCACTGCTTTATGCAGTAGGGTCCTCTGCCCTCGGCGTCCTGATTTATTGCGATTATATCCTTGTTTTTCAGTATATTCAGCGCCTCCTCGCTTGCGTTCCTGATGTCGCAGCCTATCATAAGAGCGCTGTTCATAATTGCCCAGAGAGCAAAGTGGGTCTTGTACTCGGTGTCAGTGCAGCCTGCAAGCTTGCCCGCTCCGCCTAAAACTTCGGCGTTGTCGCCCTTGCCGTGCATTCCCACTACCAGCATATCCATATCGTTCCAGCAATAAGTGCCGCCGTAGCACTCACGGTCAAGCTGACTGAGGACGATGTGCTTTATCGACTGCCAGTTGTCCTGAATGTCGCCTGTGGAGCGGTAAAGCTGCGCGCCGCTCTCTCTTATCCAGCGCCATACGTCATCGTTGCCCCAGTTGCAGGCGGAAAGGATTATGTCGCGTCCGCAGTTGCGCAGAGCCATTCCCATACGCTTGTAAAGGTTTTCGCCTACCGAATGGATAGGACGGTAGCAGTAATCATATTTCAGATAGTCAACTCCCCACTCGGCAAAGGTGGCGGCGTCAACAAATTCGTGGTCAAAGCTGCCCGGGAAGCCTGCGCAGGTGTGAGTTCCGGCACAGGAATAAATTCCGAATTTCAGTCCTTTTGAGTGAACGTAATCTGCGACGGCTTTTATTCCGTTGGGAAATTTGTTTTTGTCGGGGACTATCCTGCCGTTTTCGTCGCGTTCTCTTTCGCTCCAGCAGTCGTCTATAACTATGTATTCATAGCCTGTGTCCTTGAGCCCCAGCTCGATGAATTTGTCGGCTATGCCCTTTATCAGCTCCTCGCTGATGTTGAATCCGAAGGTGTTCCAGCTGTTCCAGCCCATAGGCGGTCTTTGTGCAAGAGGTGTGCTCATTTTTTCTTTCTCCTTGTTTGTTGTATTTTTTGCAAAACAGTATTTACTGTTTCAATATTTTCTCGATCTTGGCAAGCTCCTCGGCGGTAAATTCGGGGGCGTTTGCCGCTTCAGCGTTTTCGGCTATCTGCTCAGGCTTTGAAGCGCCGATGATAACGGTGGCGACGGCGGGGTTGTTCAGTACCCACGACAGTGCCATCTGAGACAGCTTTTGTCCTCTGCTCTGTGCCACTTCGTTAAGCGCTTTTATCTGATTTAAACGTGTTTCGGTAAGCTCATTGCCTATCCATGTACTTCCCTTTCCTATGCGGCTGTCGGCGGGGATACCGTTTAAGTAGCGGTCGGTGAGAAGTCCCTGAAACAGCGGCGAAAATACCGCCAAGCCAAAGCCCTGCTCCACCGCCAGCTTATCCAGTCCGTCCTCCTCTACCCAGCGTCTGAACATTGAATAGGACGGCTGATTTATGATAAAGGGGGTGTGAAGCTCCTTGAATATTGCGGAGATCTCGGCGGTCTGGGCGCTGTTGTAGTTGGAAATGCCCACGTACAGGGCTTTTCCCTGTCTTACAGCGTTGTCAAGGGCAAGGGCTGTTTCCTCAAGGGGAGTTGTGGGGTCGAAAATATGATGGTAGAAAATGTCCACGTAGTCAAGGTCAAGGCGTTTCAGGCTCTGGTCAAGGCTTGCGGTGAGGTATTTGCGGGAGCCGTTTTTGTCCCCGTAGGGTCCTTCCCACATCTCGTAGCCCGCCTTGGTGGAAACGATGATTTCATCACGGTAGGCTTTCATTCCGTTGTTCAGTATCCTGCCGAAATTTTCCTCGGCGGAGCCGTTGTAAGGGTGACCGTAGTTGTTGGCAAGGTCGAAGTGAGTTATTCCCAAATCAAAGGCGGTGCGGACCATTTTTTCAGCGGTGGCAAAGTCGGAGCCGTAGCCGAAGTTCTGCCATAAGCCGAGGCTGACGGCGGGGAGCTTTAAGCCCGACTTTCCGCAGCGGTTATATTTCATTTTCTCATAGCGCTGAGGCGAGGCGGTATAAACTGACATAGAGTTTTTCTTCCTTTCATTTAACGGGGGAATACGCATAATAATCCATTTTTAATTTTATCACAATCTGCCTCTAAAGTCAATGTTTTTCAGCATACAGCCGCCTTTTTCCGCATAAATTTTCAAAAAGACCTGATACGGCGGTGGTTTTTATGATGAAATGGGTTTTCGGCGGACTTATCATTCTGTCGGTGATCATAGGATTTATACGGGGCGACGCGGCCGCGGTGAGCAACGCCGCGGTTTCCGCCTGCGGAGAAGCGGTGACTCTGTGCATAACCCTTTGCGGGATAATCTGCCTTTGGAGCGGGGTAATGCGGGTGGCGCAGACGTCGGGGCTTACAAAGCTGACGGCAAAGGCTCTCAGTCCTGTTTTGCGGCGGCTTTTCCACGGAATTTCCCCGAAAGGAGAGGCTATGCAGTTCATCGTGCTGAACATCACGGCAAATCTGCTTGGCTTGGGGAACGCTTCAACTCCTTTCGGTCTGGCGGCGATGAGAGCGCTTGAAAAGGAGGAAAAATCAGAAGAAAAGGCAACGGACAATATGATATTGTTCGTAGTTCTAAATACCGCAAGCCTTCAGCTTATTCCCACCACGGTGGCGGCTTTGCGGCTTCAGCACGGCTCAGCTGCGCCTATGGAGATACTTCCCGCTGTGTGGACGGTATCTGTGATAAATGCGGCGCTGACGGTAACTGCCGCTAAAATAATGGGGGCTGCCGCCCGCAGAAGGAGTGCAGGGCTTTGAACTTCAATATAGGCGATTACGCGGTGCCGCTGATATTTGCCGCTGTTTTCATATTCGGTCTGGCAAAAAAGACAGACGTTTTCAGCGAATTTCTCAAGGGCGTTGAGGAGGGGCTGGGGACGGTCAGGGACATTTTCCCCTCTCTTATGGCTCTGGTGACCTGCGTGGGAATGTTCAAAGCCTGCGGCGGGGTGGAACTGCTGACGGAGTGGCTGAAGCCTGTCACGGAGCTGTTCGGATTTCCCGCAGAATGTACCCCGCTGGTGATACTCCGTCCGTTTTCGGGGAGCGGGGCTGTTGCGCTTTACGAAAACATTCTCACCCAAACGGGAGCAGACAGCTTTGCGGGGAGAGTTGCCTCCGTCATGCTGGGGAGCAGTGAAACTACATTTTACACGATAGCGGTGTATTTTTCCGCAACGAAGGTGAAAAAAATACGCTATGCTCTGGCGGCGGCGCTGGTGGGAGACGTTTGCGGGTGGATACTCAGCGCCGCGGCAGTGCGGATCTTTCTGGGTGCATAAAATAAAAGCCTTGATTAAAAAAACAAGGCTTTATTTTTATCAGTCGTATTTGTAAATTATGCTCTTGCGTATCTTTTTCACAATTGGCGGAATAAGTATAATAAGCATAAACAGCACGATTACCCCCGCAACTATGAGAGAGGTCTTCAAAAAGTCGTCAGGGTCGCCTGGAGTGGGGTTGAAGTCCTCAGGGCTTGTTGTTGACGGAGGGACAGAATCATTCCCCGCAACAACGGGAGTTGTAAGCTCTGTGGTGGTCTCCTCAGGGGTCGTGACTTCCGTGGCGGCAGTTTCTGCGGTCGTTTCCTCGGGAACGGTCTCTTCCTCGGTAACGGAAACAGGAGGCTCAGTCGCTTCTTCCGTGGTGGTAGTGGTTTCAGGCGGCTCTGTAACTTCTTCCGTGGTGGTCTCGGGGGACTCGCTCACCTCCGCAGCAGTGGTTTCGGCGGGAGTTTCGGCAGTGGTTTCCGAAGTATCCTCCGCCGCAGCGGTATCAGAAGGCGTTGTATCCTCGGAGGTAGCTTCTTCCGAAGTGGTTTCTTCAAATAACGCATCGCTTGTATCGGAGCTTTCCTCAGCAGACGAATCAATTGGGGATTCCCACTGCCACATAGTATCAGTCGTTTCTTCGGGGTCGATAGCTTCTATCGCGGAAGTGCCGACTGAAAGGGCAAACGCTGCCGCGACAGCAAAGATATATATAAAAACGCTTCTTTTTTTCATTTGTCATATTCCTTTCAGAATGGACGGACTGCGTCCTTTATCCCGTACATTATACAACAAAAACAGTTTTTTGTAAAGAGATTTCATATAATTATCACTTCGCATAAAACAACGCGCTCCGAAAAGGGAGCGCAGAAAACTATCTTTCTTTGTCACTGCTTGCAGAATTCGTCATAAGCGGCGCAGACCTCCGCAGACGGTCCCGCCATAACGAGCTTCCCGTGGTCAAGCCATATTGCGTCCTGACAAATTCGTCTTACCTGACCTGAAGAGTGGGAAACGAACAGAACGGTTGCGCCGTTGGAGCGCATATTTGCCATTCTCTCCTCGCTCTTTTTGCGGAATTTGGCGTCGCCTACCGCAAGCACTTCATCGGCTATAAGTATGTCTGTCTGAACCAGAGTTGCTATGGCGAAGGCAAGCCTTGAGGTCATACCTGAAGAAAAGTTTTTCACGGGAACGTCAACAAAATCCTGAAGCTCCGCAAATTCGATTATCTCGTCAAAACGCTTTTTCATATAGCTTTTGGAGTAACCGTGCAATGCTCCTACAAGAAAAATATTTTCCTTTGCCGTGAGCGAACCGTCGAAGCCTGTCCCCATAGCGAACAGCGGAGCTATTGAGCCTTCGGTGTACACAGTCCCTTTAGTAGGCTTCATAATCCCCGCAACAAGGCGCAGAAGCGTGGTTTTTCCCGAACCGTTCGTACCTACTATGCCCAGAGTCCCGCCTTTTTTTACCTCAAAGGAAATGTCCCTCAACGCCCAGAATTCATCGAAAAAAAGCTTGTGTTTAAGCAGGTTTATCACATATTCCTTCAGCCTTTCCTCGCGCTCGCGGCTGAGGTTGAACATCATTGACACATTTTCCACCCTTATGGCAGTATCGCTCATTTTTATATCATTCCTTTCCTACCACAGAATCAACAGCTTAAATATAAAGCAGGAATTTGTTTTCCTTTGACCTGAACACCGATATTCCCATTATCAGCATAAGCACCGAATAACAGGTAGCTATCACAAGGGATTTTTCGTCAGGCATAACACCCTCCTGACATATCGCTCTCATTATTGTTATATAATGGAGCGCAGGGTTAAGGTCAAACAGGAAACGGTATGTCGGCGGAATGATCGAAAGAGGATAGAATATTGCAGATACCCACATCCAGAGCATTGAAAAAATACCGTAAAGATGCTGAAGATCCCTCAGGAAGGTACCGTATGTGGCAAATATGAACGCCCAGCCCAATGCAAACATAAATGCCAGAACAAACAATACGGGAAGCGCAAGCAGGTTCCATGTTATAGGCGCTCCTGTAAAAATCATTACAATGATCAGAGCTACCAGTGAAAACAACAAATCCACAAATGCAACTACAACTTTCGACAATACAAAAATGTATTTTGGGATATAAACTATCCTTATATACCCTGCGTTTCCTGTAATTGCACCGAGACCGTTGCGCCCTGCACCGTTGATAAAATTATACATAAGCTGACCGCAAAGCAGGTATATAGGATAATTTTCTATGTTTCTGCGGAAAAGCGTTGAAAAAATTATCGCCATTACAAGCATTGTAAGCAATGGATTAAGCACCGTCCAAAGCACGCCTAAAACAGATTGGTAGTACTTTCTCCTGATGTCGCGCTTCACTATTTCCTTCAGAAAACCGAAATACTTTAATTCATTTTCAAATGATGTCACTTTTCTTACCTTCCGTATCTGTCCTTTATTTTATCTGAGCGCTTAATTTGACCGCGTTTCCTGCGCATACATCGGCATTGTAACAGCAGTCGCCCAGTACCTTTTCAAAATAATCCTTTCCATTTTCTGCCGCAAGGAGGAAAGGCGCATACGCGTCGCTTCCGCTTATATCGAACATGAACGTGTATTTTTCAAATCGCGAGGTATAATCATTGACAAAATCCAGCGCGCCGCTGTGAATAAGCTTTACTGTTTCAGCGTTCCCGTTTTCAGGCTGTGAAAAAACAGGATCGCCGTTTTCATCAAAGCCGCTTAGGGACGCGCTTTCCGAGCCGAGGAGCATTTCAAAGAAAATATTGTGTCCTTTCACAGCGTCATGGACCGAATAAATATGACGGTTATGCCGCTGAGAGAAGCAGTAGGAATACAGCTTTCCACTCTGAATAAGGGCTTCAGACGCGTCAGGCTGCTCTGAGAAGCTGTCGTTCGTGCCTGCCACTACGCCGATAATATCTGTGTCAAAACCCCATTTTTCTGCCAGCTCCGATATAGAAGCAAACCCGCTTCCTGCCCAGCCGACATCTACCGCCAACGCTTTTTTGCTGCCGCGGAGTTTTTCGGAAAAATATTTTTTCGCTCCGATATCAAGAGGAGAATATATTTCTTTTATTTTATCCTTGTTTGCGGTTATATAATCCTCAACAAGGCGGAAATTTTCCGACGTGATTTTTATATCTCCCTGTTTAAAATCAGGAAAAAGCTTTTCAAGCCCCATATCCGAAAATATCTGCCTGCTTTTATAACCGCCGCTGCTTTTATGATATACGAAACGGCGGATAAAGTCAAGCATATTTTCTTCAAAACACAGCTTGACCGCCGCAAGCCTTGACCAGAGAAAATACTCCGTGCCGCTTTCGGGGTACAGCTTATCATATATTTTTTTCAGCAGGTCGCCGTCTCTTGCAAGAAAAAGCACCTTGTCCGCGCCTGTCATTATCTGAAGTCTGCGGATATAAACACAGTAGCCCAAAGCGAATATGCCGCTGTAAGCGTAACCGTATTCGTAGAGCACGGGTAAATTTTCCGTTCCGTTATGGAGCTTTGCGTTCACAATGCCCGCATAGGCGGAGCCGATGATCCTGCTCATTTTGTCAGGGCGGTAAGGCGCGCCGACAGCGTTGGGAGCAGGGCGGTAAAAAGGCGTGAATCCGTTTCTGCGGCTCATTTCAATGTCGCTTTGCTTATTGTCGCCCACATGGGCTATGCTTGTGCAGCCAAGATATTCTTTTACAGCGCGATAAAGTCCGCCGTCGTATTTGGAAACGCCCTCTTCGTTGGATACAAACAGCTTTCTGTAACCGTCATATCCGTTCTTTGCAAGCAATTTTTCAAGAAAATCTTTTTTAAGGTACATATCTGAAATTATCACAAGGGGAACATTCCTGCTTTTCAGAATGTCCCACACCTTTTTCATGTACGGATTTGCGAAGCAAAGCTCCAGCTCCGCCTCTGACTCGTATTTTTCAGCCTTTCGGAATGACGAGCCGTATTCGGTCATGAGGCTGTATATCTCGTCGATGTTTACCTCATAGGTGCCTTCGGCGGAATATTTTTTCTCTCTTGCAAGGCGCTCGAAATGTTCCCTTGTTTCGGCAAAATCAAGCAGCCCCGCTTTTGCGCCCGCTATATGGAAAAGGTCGACAGGCGCCGCAAAGGGACGGTATATAAGCGTATCGAAAATATCGAATGAAACAGCGTCAAATCCGCTGAGCTTTTCCGCCAGAGCCTCAGGCGGCTCGCCGAAGCTGAGGGAGGACTCGGCGGCTTTTGAATACGGCTTTGTATTGTTTTTCCCAAAACCGTAAAGATTTTTATTTCCGAGAACATAATATGAAAAATTGAGTTTAAAAAGGTACAGACCGCGTTTTAACATGGACGCGCCGCTTTTTTTATACTCCGTATACTGCTTTCTGATAGGCGCCTTCCTGCTGACAAGAACGCCGTAAAGCTTCTTTTTTATACTCATTTTCGGCGCTCCTTCCTGAAGCCTCGTATCAGCTTCTTCTGTCAAATACTCTGTCCTTTATCTTTTCCAGTAGCTTTTGAGGGATAAGTCCCACTACAAGCGGCTTTGCAAGGTATATGATCCCTTTCGGATACAGTCCCAGCTTTTTAAAGCCCTCAGCTTTTACACGAACCTCTTTGAGCTTATCGCCGTAACTTCGGCGGGACCGCGCAGCGCTGTCCTCGCGAAACGCGTAAAGCCGCTTCTGAAGATTCATGCCTTTTGCGCCCTGTGAATACATGGTCATAAACATCGCATATTCCTCACAGCGGGCTGTCTTTTCCGAAACAGGATACATTCCCGCTTTTAACACCGCGCTTTTTTTAAGGGCGCAGGCGCCGTGCATAAACGGGACTGCGAAAAGAAAATCGTTTTTCGTCGGGGTCTCGGGATAGTCCCTGTGTCCCCACTCGCCGCTGTCGTCAAAAAGCATGATATTTGAAGCGATTATATCCGCTCCTGTTTGCTCGTACGCGGCTTTAAGCGCCGCAAAACGACCCTGAAGCGAATAATCATCACTGTCCTGTCGTATGAGCAGTTCACCCTGCGCCTCCTGTATGCAGCGGTTCAGCGAACAGGCGCAGCCCTTGTTCTCCTTGTTTCGGAGATACTTTATGCGCGGGTCGGAGCACATTCCGATGATTTTCTGCACAAAAGGCTCTGAGCCGTCGTCGCAGATGATCAGCTCAAAGTCAGGCATATCCTGCTCCAATACGGAACTCAGCGCTTTTTTAAGCTGAGGCTCAGGAGTGTTGTAAACAGGCATGATAACGGAAATTTTCACGGACATGGACATTCCCTTCCGTGCTTATCGCCTGAGGAGCCATAAGATCTCCCACAAGCGCAGGTTAAAGCGGCAGAAGCCGCCTTTCCCGCTGAGCACTGCTGTCGCATAGCCCCAATATACGGGGCGGGTAAGTTTATCCTTACGGAAATATTTTTCTCTGAGGCGGGGCAGAAGATACAGCCGCTTCGCGTCGTCTATCGGCGCGGCAAGCGGGAAGCTGTACAGCTCGGCGGGGTCGTCGGAAAAACGCAGAGAACCGTATTTTTCCGCCACTTCCCTGTCGGGCATATACATAAGCTTATCCAGCAGAGGAAAAGCAAATTTCTGCCTCTCCGCCATTGTCTTTATTTTTTGTGGAATTGTGAATGAACTTTCTATGTAGTCATATACAGCCTGCTCCTGAGTCTGAAGAAGAGAGCTTTCGCTGTTCAGGCTGTACTCGTTGTTGAATACGGGGACTATCTCTCCGTTTCTTGCTTCGTAACCCACCGTCATTCCGTGGGGAGCGCCGCATATCGCCTCAAAAAGGTGGTTGTTAAAGCGGGAAACAAGGCTGACGGGAGTTGATTTGTCAAAAAGATATGCGTTAAAAATTCCGTCCTGAGGGTCGGGTCTGCCGTAAATGCCGAAATAAAAACCTGTCTGCGGCTTTCCTGTCAGCACGCGAAGCATACGCTGAACCGACCCTGTCCAGCCGCTGTCTGCAAGAGCGTAGGGCACATCGTCAAACAAGCCCTCCTGCTTAAGGTAAGCCAGAGCGTTTTCTCGGCTGTTCACAGAAACTTCACGCATCAAAGCGTTGTAGACCGCGCTTTTTCTCAGCTTACCGCAAAAATCGGACGCCGCGGCTTTTCCAAGCTCGATATTCTCGTCGTCTGAAAAGCCTATGTCGGCGTAGACCGCACTGCGCTGAGCGCTGTTCAAACGAAGCCTTCCCAATATAACGGCAGGAGTCAGCGCAAAGCCGCCCTCCAAAAGATAGCGGTAGGCTTCTTCTCCCAAATCGGACAAAGCGGCATTACGAAGGGACATACGGGAACAGCAGAGATAGCGGAGCTGAATATCAATGCCTTCTTTCTCCGCTATACGCTGCGCCGCTTTATGCATTATCCAGCCGTCCCGCGCAAGGAAATACAGCCGCTTTATGCCCGCTTCTTCAGCGCTTTTCAGTATCCATGACACAAAATCGCAAAGCACGGGAGCTGTTATCTCCTTTGTGACGGCTTCCGCCACGGGGTCCTTTGTCAGGACTTTATTATATGTAACCTGCATATCGGATTCCTGTTCAAAAAAACGGTGCAGTGCTTATTGTGCACTGCACCGTTGTTTGTTGATTAAGTTATTTCCCGATGGAAATTACTTTCTCTTCTTGGAGATTACGACTGCAGCAGCAGCTACAGCAGCAGGGATAACTGCAATAGCAAGACCGGTACCCTGGTTCTTGTCATCACCGTTGCCAGCAGCACCGGTATCGCCGGCGCCGTCTTCAACAGAAGTATCAGAAGTATCAGAAGGAGCTACGTCAGAACCCTGAGTATCTTCAGCGGGAGCAGAAGTATCTTCAGGAGCAGAAGTATCTTCGGAAGAAGCAGAAGTATCTTCAGGAGCAGAAGTGTCTTCAGAAGAAGCGGAAGTATCAGAAGGTGTGTTACCGCTTGCTGTGGTGCTAGGAGCAACCCAGCTTCCACCGCCAGGAGTGCTGGTTGTCTTGGTCTGAATGTTTACAAGATAGAATTTAGAGAAACTGCTGGTGGTAAAGGAAGCAGTACCGTTGCCGTTGTCAGTGATTACATTAGAGTCTTTATCACCGTGTACATATTCATCATTAGATGTAACATGAATGTAGTAATTAGCGCTCTGTTTTCCGCCACCAAGTGTGGTATCGTTATAAGCAAAAGTTACTTTAACTTTACCGGTGGGCTGAACGTCAGTCTTAACTACAGTGCCTTGTGCATCCTTACTTGTAGCTGTAATTTCAATAACAGTTTCAAGGTCTGAATTTGCAGCATCAATTTCTTTTCCGGCAGGCAACTGATCTGCAACATCGGCTGCCAAAGAACCTGCTCCGGTTTCCTCTCCAAGTTCTTCCAAATCAGATACATCAGCTGATTTAGCAGCTTCTACGTCAACTGAAAACTCAATTGTTCCACCATCTTCAACCGGAATTTCAGCTTCAGAAACGTCAAGGAAAACGATAGCACCACCTAAATCAACTGCAACCTGATCTGATGAGCCATCATAGATACCTTCGCCCGAACCGTTGGATGAACCGGGGGCAGTCGCAAAAGCAGAAACGCTCATTGCTGCAACAACTGCGATAGCTATTGCAGCGGAAAATAATTTCTTCATAGTAAGTATTCCTCCACAATGAATTTTTTTGTTTTTTATTGAATAACGTTTTAAACGCTATTTCCTGATTTAAAAAGACCATCTATGCTCGGGATATCAATTCCGATACCGGTCTCATATGGGAGAACGCCATGTACTCCCTTTTCCGGGACAATAAGACCAACCATGTTGTAAACAAAAGCCAAAACAAGAATAACTGCCGTAACTGTTGATACGATTTTTCCTGTCACAGAAACAGCTTTTGCTTCAACTGCTCTTGACTTGTCCTCGTCCGATTTACCATACATCTTTGCATACTTTCTTGTCAGATTTTCCCTGAGCTGTCCCGAAAAAGCATTGATAGCTTCGGGAACTGCAAGTATAACAAAGATCATTGTGTAATATGAAAATCGCTCGAATAACGCGTGCTTGGTCATTACTATCTGCCAAAAGCCCATCATAAGCGTTAAATGAATCAACGTTTGCATCGCAGGGGTAAGATTCTTGACGTAATATGACAGGAAAACCATAGCTGCGCATATCAGCAGCGGATAGAAGGCGTAGTAGAAGAAAACACCGTTTTCAATGAATACCGAACCGCTGTACTCGCTGTGGAATTTTGAAAGAACTATGGTCAAAAGTCCGTCGGAGAGAATGTAGTAGAAAAGCAGTCCGAAAAGATAGAGGAGAAGAGTTCGTGTGTTGACTTTAAGCAGGCAAACCAGAAAGACGGGGATCATATAAAGAACCGTCAAATGGAAAAGCGCCGCCACAGCCACGATAAGTATAAAACGCCAAAACTTTTTGTCTTTCAGAAACCCGTAGGCAAAGCAGATAATAGACATCGCAATCGCCTGACGAATAAAGTTCATATCCAAATAGAACAAATAAAGATTGACGTACAAAAAAACCGAAATGAACGCATTTTTTGAATATTTCGATATCAAAAACGCAGGACCAATCAATGGGAATACAGAACTTATCATTATAAAGGTAAACGGACGAGCACTATGAGTAATGGCATTAATAAGCTTATTCAAAACAATAAAGCCTATTTCCCAGTCATTATACGACAGCTTGGAGAAACCGTCTATGCTCATGCCGAAATATCCGATAACATACATTGAGTAGTCGTTACCGATTCCCATGCGAAATGCTGATATGAGATAAAGCTGTAAAAAACAAATACCTACAAAAAGATATTTTTTAAGCTTTGTGCGCTTTCCTGTGCAGAAAACCAATGCCCATACTATAATCAACAGGATATTTACCAAGTATACAAGCATCAGCTACCCACCCGTCACCGCTTTCTCATATCGAATCGATAGTTCGGTTTTTTGATAGTCATATTATAACCTCATACCCCTGTTGTTGTCAATACCGTAAACCGATTTTTTATGAAATTTTGTTAAATTACATTAGAATTAAATAATTTTCACTAAATTATTTTGTAGAAATTGACCTGAAACTTTTTTCAAAATACTATATTTATATAAAAGGCTGGACAAAAATCGCTTTTTGGTGTATAATGGTTATTGTCGAAACGCGCCGTGTGTGCATTTATGCAATAATATCCATTTTTAACAAAACGGCGTTTTCTTTCAGTGTGTTTTCCAGCAAATACCTGCTGTCAAGAAAATTTTCACGGGGACGACTTGACCCTGCCTTGTCCATAAGTGCGGCAAGAGCTTTTGCATCGTCAAAAGGATACAGGCTTCCTTCGGGCGCAAGGTCGCGGTTGCCTTTTACGTCGCTCAGTATCACCTGCGCGCCGCAGTACAGCGCTTCCATTACGTTGAACGGCAGACCTTCGTATCTGCTTGCGGAAATAAGGCAGTCGCAGCTGCGGTAAAGAAGGTTCATGTCGTTTCTTTGCCCAAGAAACAGTATTTTGTCGGAAACGCCCTGTTCTTTTGCAAAGCTTTTGCATTCTTCGACAGTTTCGCCTTCTCCCGCGAACGCTAAAACGAAATTTTCCCGTTTCATCAGGGAGCAGGCTTTTATGATAAGCTTCTGGTTCTTGCGGGGTGAAAACTCTGCGGCGCACAAGAAAAGTGTGCAGTCCTGCCCAACGCCGAGCTGTGAGCGCGTCTTTCGGATAAGCTCATCTGAACATTCTGGCAAAAGCTTTTGGTCAAGACCCATTCCGTTAAGGAATACGATCTTTTTGCCGAGGGAATATTTTTCCGCTATCTTAAGATCGTCCGCGTTCATTACCGCAAGCACGTCGGTACGGCGGCGCACCGCCTTTTCAAAGGCAAGGTATATTTTGCTGCGCAGACCTTCTCCGTCGTTGAAAAGATAGCCGTGGCAGATGTGGACGCAAAGGGTGTTCCTGCAGCCCGAAAGCTTCAGCGCCATTCTCCCGCAAAATCCTGCAAGAGTCGAGTTAGTGTATATTATGTCGAATTTTTCCTTTCGCATAAGCTTTGAAAGCTTCAGTATTATCCCGATGTTCGCAGTGTGGAAAAGCTTTTTGCGGAAAGGCAGGTCGGTATGAGAAAACACTTGGGGAATATCAAGCGTTCCCGCCGCCGCAGTGTATATCTTTGCCCCGTTTTCCGCCATATATCTGATATACGGCAGATGAAAGTTCATGAAGTGCGATACGGCTGAAGCCGTCATAAGTACCTTTTTCATAAATCACCTATTTTTCAGAAGGAAGTTGTTTTATGCTGAGATCAAGTAAAAAATTTAAGAAAATGCTGCCTGTTGTCGTTGCGGCGTCAATGTTGGGAAGTTATACGATATACGCGGCAGAAGCTTATGCAATTGAACCGATGATATACACCATCAACCCAAGTTATCCTGATGAACCCGAAGAAACATCAGGAGTAGATCCCAATGAGTTTATGAACCCCGGCGGATTTTGGAATCCAAATGAACCACCGACTGAAACGACCACCACCGAGCCGCCTTACACTCCTCCCGTTATTTCTGAGGAAACTACGCCTTCCACGGAAACGGAACCGCCTTATACAATTCCTGATGATACTACGCCTTCCACGGAAACAGAGCCATCTGATACAACGCCTGAGGATACTGAGGCGAGTGTTTCAGAGGAAACGACAACACCTATGCAGATAACTCTGAACTTCAGAGAATATACGCTTCACACAGGCGAAGGGGTGCAGCTCACCGCCAATGTGGTCGGCGGAAACATAAACACTGCGATAACCTTTACAAGCTCAAACACAAATGTCGTAAGGGTCGACGCATCAGGATACATAATCGCCACGGGAGAAGGCACGGCAAATGTTTACGCCTCTGCGGGGAATGTTTCGGAATATGCGGTGATAAGAGTCATAAAGCCTGTGGTGCTTCCTGAATACCTGATACCCGACAATGATAATTTCAGCCTTAAAGTGGGCGAGAGCGCACAGATAAACGTGACGCTGCTCCCTGCCGAAGCTGCCGTAGGATATACGCTCGAATACAGCTCGGACAACGAAGCAGTCGCTTCGGTCAACGCCGACGGAAACATAACTGCCGTGGGAGAAGGTACTGCGGTCATAACCGTTTCGGGAGCGGGGCTGACAACGAATGTCAACGTCACCGTTTCCGCAGATGATTCCTTTGCAACGGCTGATCTTTCAGGCTATCTGTACGGGGGCGACGGCTCTCCGCTTGCAGGTATGCACCTTAAACTGGGGGATATGGAGGCAGTCACCGACACAAACGGCTTCTTCCTGTTTCAAAACGCCGAGCAGCGCACTCTGAACCTTTGCCTTGCAGGAAACGAAAACGCGGCATGCAGTATTACGCTCAGCGGGAACACCGTCGTTTATCTGCTTTTTGACAAGGATACAAATACGCTGACCCGCGCGGAAAGTTATGAAGCGCTGGCGGGACAGCTTGCGATAAGCTCTGTTGACTTTATCTCGCCGAATGTTATTTTAACTGCGGGAGAAGTATATGAGCTTGCTTACCAGTATGAGCCTTCGGACGCAAGCGTCACCAACATAAAGTACGAAAGCTCCAATGAAATGATAGCGCAGGTAGGGCAGGTCGACGGCGTTATAACAGCCCGCTCGGCAGGTGAAGCGAAGATAACTCTTTCGCTCAACGGCGGTCAGGCGTCCACAGTATGCACTATCACGGTAAATCCCAAGCAAAGCAGCCTTTTCAGCCCCCTCATCCTTATAACGGAAGGCATTGTTATGGCGGCGGCTGCGGCAGCGGTAATAATATTTTACAGAAAATACAAAATAAAGCGCGAACTCTCGATGGAAGATGAAGACAGCGACGGCGACATTCACGATATAGACTGAGAAAATCCGAGGGCGCAGGTCTGAACCTGCGCCCATTTTTATACGAAGCGTCAGCCGCGTTTTGCCTTCTTGATGATAGCGCCCACGGTGGCGAAGCATATCTTTATGTCCCAGCCCATGTTGCAGTGCTTTGCGTAAAACAGCTCCATATGCTGACGTTTTTTGTTCGTATATGTAGTATCGTTGGAGCAGTAAGCCTGCCAGTATCCTGTAAGCCCCGGCTTTACCGACAAAAGAAGGTCTTTGTACTCTCCGTAAAGAGCGATCTCCGACTCCTGTATCGGGCGGGGACCCACAAGGCTCAGGTCGCCTTTGAGTATGTTCACAAGCTGCGGCAGCTCATCAAGCCCTGTGCGGCGAAGAAAACGTCCGACTTTTGTCACTCTCGGGTCGTTTTCCACCTTGTACTCGCTGTAATACTGCTTCAGCTGATCTTTATCAAGCCATTTCTCAACATTTTCGGCGTCGTTCACCATGCTTCGGAACTTATACACCTTTATCTCTTTACCGTTTTTACCAAGCCGTTTCTGGCTGAAGAAAACGCCTTTTCCGCTTTTTTCGGCGGCAATAAGAATTGAGAACACCAAAAAGAGCGGGCTTGCCAGCACAAGTCCGATAACGGAACATATTATGTCAAAGCCGCGCTTGAAAAACTCATAGACAGGCTTTGCGGCGATTTCCGTTCCGACGTTAGCGGAAGCGCTCTCAGTCCTTGTTTCGGGGGCAGCCTGCACTTCTCTTCTCGTCAGAGGTATCTCTTTTTCCAGGTACAATTCTACGCTCCTTGCAGCCGTGGTAAAACAAGCGGCAGTTACTTTTATGCCCATACTTTCACATAAAACATTATAATACAATTTTTCAACTTTGTAAAGCATTTTTGCGCATTTTCACGAAATTTGGCAGGTTTGTGTAAAAATGGCTGAACAGCAGGCATAACTTGGGCAAATTGTCCTCTTGTTGCTTTTTTACAAAAATACGGAGGCTTGAAACATTTTAAACACACTTTTTACAAATAACGAATAATTTTTGCAGGAAATGTAAAAAGAACTTGCAATTTTTGTAAAATTGCAATATAATAGAAGGCAGTAAAATCTGATTTCGGGAGGAATTTTTATGTATAAGGACATGACAAAGGAAGAGCTTCAGCAGGAGAAGGCAAAGGTCACCGAAGCATACGAAAAATTCAAGGCTATGGGACTAAAGCTGGATATGTCAAGAGGCAAGCCTGCGCCGATACAGCTTGACTTGAGCGAGGATATGCTTTTGCACTGCCTTGACGGCGAATTTGTCAGCGAAAACGGTATCGACTGCCGCAACTACGGCGTGCTTGACGGCATTTACGAGGCGAAAAGGCTGTTTATGCCTATGCTTGGCGTGGGAAGGTATGAGCTTATCGTAGGCGGCAACTCCAGCCTTTGCATGATGTACGACAGTATCGCAAGGGCTATGCTTCTCGGCGTTCTTGGCGGAAAAAAGCCTTGGGGAAAATATGAACACGTTAAATTCCTCTGCCCCGCTCCGGGATATGACAGGCATTTTGCAATCTGCGAAAGTATGGGTATTGAGATGATAACCGTGCCTTACAAGAGCGACGGTCCCGATATGGATATGGTGGAAAAATTAGTCAGCGAGGACGAGGAGATAAAGGGCATATGGTGCGTTCCAATGTACTCAAATCCCTCGGGCATAACCTATTCCGACGAGGTGGTAAGGCGGTTTGCAAACCTGAACCCGAAGGCGGACGATTTCAGGATATTCTGGGATCACGCCTACTGCGTTCATCATCTGACAGATACTCCCGACAAGCTGCTGAACATTCTTGACGAATGCAAAAAAACAGGCAAGGAAAATATGGTGTACATTTTCACCTCAACTTCAAAGATAAGCTTCCCGGGCGGCGGACTTGCAGTGCTTGCTGCAAGTGAAGCGAACATAAATTTCATAAAAGAGCAGATGAGCTATCAGACTATCGGCTATGACAAGCTGAATCAGCTTCGCCATGCAAGATTTTTCAAGGACTACGAGGGAATACAAAAGCACATGAAAATGCACAGGGCGATAATCGAGCCTAAGTTCAAGGTGGTGCTTTATGCTTTGGAAAGGCAGATTGAGCCGCTGGGTATCGGTCAATGGCACAAGCCTAACGGCGGATATTTCGTGTCCTTCAACGGACTGCCCGGAACGGCAAAGAGGACGGTGCAGCTTTGCAAGGAGGCGGGGGTCGTGCTGACCAACGCGGGAGCTACTTTCCCATACGGAAAGGACCCGCAGGACAACAACATCAGGATCGCTCCCACCTTCCCTACCGTTGAGGAGCTTTCCAAGGCTATGGATATTTTCTGCACCTCCGCAAAACTTGCGGCTATCGAAGTGCTGGAGAAATAAGGCTTGCATTTGAGCTGATTTTATGGTAAAATAAAAGGCGGTCACAAAGCCGCCTTTATTTTCTGCCCGTAGCACAATGGATAATGCGTCGGACTCCGACTCCGAAGACTGCCGGTTCGACTCCGGCCGGGCAGGCCAGCAGCGTGACGCTGCACCCAACACGCTCCCCAATTCACTGGAGCGTGTTTTTTATGTTTACCGCCCAAAAATCTTGGTGATAAATGAAAAAAGGCTTCGTCCGCCGCCTTACGGCTCGTCCTCAGCTCTTTTTCTGACGTGATTTTTCTTGAATTTCCCTTAAGGAAATTCATTTTGCTTCGCAAAACCGTAAAATTGCGAGCCGAGGGTTTCAGGGAGGATATGCAGTTTTTGCTGATTAAACGCATGGTGATTTCAAATAATAAATAAACTGCGCTCTTTGCAGGAGCGCAGTTTTATTCATCAGACATACGCCTTAATGTACTTGAAAAACAGCTTTTTAAAGGGATTCAGGCGCTGATAAGCGTGACTGCATACGCGGTCTGCAACCGTTCTCACCGTCTTTTCCTCATCGGGGTCGGCGGGAGAATTGCCATAGGCGGCTTTGCTGACGGCGGAAAGCATTTCGGCGGCTTCGCTCTCCGTTATATCGGGAACCGCGGCGGCAAGTCTGCTTGCAAAATCAGGCTCGTTCCCGTCGCTGTCCTGCATTTCCCCGCAGAACTCAAGCGCCTGCGTAAGCCTGTAAAAAGCGCTGCGGCTTCCTTCAGTCATCTGCGCTTTAAGCTTTCGCTTACGCCTGAGCAGTATGAACAGCGGCGCTATCAGCAAAAATGCCGCGGCAAGTATTATTGCCAGAGGAACGGCTATCGCGTCAAGATCAATATTCATTCCGTTCAGCATATCGGACAGGTCGGACTGCTCCGAAAGCTGAACATTCTCGGCGGCGCTGTGAACCGAGTCGGCTCCTGTCCAGCCGTGCTGGAGCCATAGGGTGTTTAGCCTTATACCGTTAAAGCCGGGATAAAACGAAGCCGTTCCGTCTGAGGATGGAGTAACTTCAACAGGCACCCAGCCGTACTGTTTGAGATATATCTCCACCCAGGCGTGGGCAGAAGCATCGGTGACAGTTGTCTTAAATTCATTATCGGAAACAGAATAAAAATCGTTGGGGTCAACTCTGTATCCCGTGACATAGCGGGCGGGAACGCCGTACATTCTGTACATCAGCGTTGCTACCAGCGCAAAATGCTGGCAATAGCCCGCTTTACGCTCGAACAGGAAATATTCCGCTATTTCCTTTCCCCAGGGCGTCCAACCCGGAGTAAGGCTGTACTCGGCGTTGCTGTTCAGAGTGTAAAGGATAAAGGCGGTTATGTCATCAAGCTCGGTAAGGGGATTTTCCGCCACAAGAGCGGAAAGCCTCGGCAGATCCTCTTTAGGATATGCGGTAAATCGGTTTTTTGCATAGTCAATATAGTCCCTTCTTCTCTCAAGCAGCTGCGACAGCTCTGTAATGTCCACTCTGTCATATTTATTATAGGATAAAAGATCCTTCTGCTCCGTGCAGTTGTAGGAATAGCCTGTGTCAACGTCAACGTCCTTGGCGGCAAAGTCCTCTGCGTAGCCGTGATAAACTTCGTAATCTCCCTGTAAGGAGTATATGGAGGCAGCTTCATCATCATAATAACCCGCCACATTGTCATAAGAAAGCAGGTCAGAACTGAAATACGGTCTGTAAGTTATGCTGTAATCTCCGTTCAGGTGACGGATATTAACAGTGTATTCCTTTTCCTCACTGCGGTTCAGCTCGTACAGCATAAGCTCCAGATCGGCGGGATAAAAAATTTCTTCATCATGGTAATAGACGGACATGGGAACGAAATCGCTTACATTTGTCCAGTTTCCGTTTTTGTAGTCTCCGCCGCTGAAGCCGCGAAGATATATGCTCTCGGTGGGAAGACGGTCTACCGTCACCTCAAGGTGAGGAGTGCCTGTGGGGTAGTTGTTCCCGTTGTTTATCTGCCCTCCTGCAACAAGCTTCTCGGAGCGTCCCGTCATATTGTCCACAGTGCGGTAAATAAAGCCTTCTACCGTATAAACCGAATCAAAAAGCTCAGTGGAATTTGCCGCAACAAAGGGAAATACCGCAAGAAAAGCAATCGTCAGCGCGAGGCAGAGCGCGACGGCACTGCTTCCCGCCAGTTTAAGGCGGTGCTTCGTGAAGAGCATCGTCTTTTTATTTTCCCTTGTAACGGACATTATCGTCCAGAAGGAAAGCTGAAATATCACAAGAAGAAAAGCTGTCTCGATATTCGCTTTTATGTCGATTATGGGAGCGAACAGCAGCAGCGCCGTTGTGAAAAGATAAAGCAGGGCGTGGCTCCGCCCTGGACCTTCCATTACAAAAAGACCGAAGGAGAGAATCACCGTCAGAAACAGCGCAAGCTCGGTAAGCTCCATAGGCTGAGGAGAATTGTCGCTCGTAAGCGAAAAGATAACGTGAAGGAGCTGGGCGCTGAACACGTCGCCCATAATCAGCGGCACAAGGATACAGGCCGCCGCGGACGCCGCCGTAAGGCACCAGAATGCGGTCTTGCTGCGGTTATAAGTGAACCATATCGCCCAGCACAAAATCACCGCAAAGGGCAGTACCACCGCCGCGCTGTAATCATTCTCGGCAGGCGAGCGGAACAAAAGCAGCATTCCCAGAACTCCCGCCAGCAGGAAAACAAAGGTGACAAAGGGCAGGGGCTCACGCTCCTTTGCCTGCGCCGTATTTACGTTCAGTCTGAATTTTGCCATTCCGCTCCTCCTTTCTCAGAGAGTTATGGTTATCCTCCGCAGTAAATCGGGGTATTGGTTTTCCACTGTCATATCCTCCGCAGTAAAGGGGCGTATCAGTTTTTCCTTGCCGTAAAGCTCAAGGTCTGTTGTCAGTCTGAAAAGATATTCAAAGGCGGGAGCGTTGTCCGCCTTGGATAAATTACTTCTGTAAAGTCTTACCAGCAATTCACGCAATTGCTCGGCGTTTGCCGCTTCGTCAATGATATAGCCGCCTTTTCCGCCGTCGTACCAGCATACCTTCACCAAAGCGGCGCTTTGCAAAAGCCCCAGCGCAAGGGAAAAGAACAGGCTGTAAAATGCGCTTTGCTGTTGAGTTTTGATCTCCCCGCCGCAGGAAAGCAATATCCCCGCCGTAAGGTCGGCGTCCTTCTGATATTCCTTTATCCACAGCTTATCGGTCTTGGCGCTCAGGTTCCAGTGGATATGGCGTTTGGAATCGCCTGTACGGTATTCCCGTATCTGGCGTATCTCGTCGTTGTTTTCTCCCGTTTTGTCCGCTGTAAGCTCTGAAACTCCCGTGTTGTCAAACGCCTCGGCGGGCAGGTCTATATCAAGCGGACTGCTTACGGGAAAAACCGCCGCCTCCATATATGCGTCCAGCGGCTTTGAGGAGGAATAGAGGGACATATAATCATATACCCGCAGTTTATCCGCCTTTATCTGTATCAAGCCGCAGTATTCGGTGCGGAAGGAAAATTCCGTTTCGCTGTCGCCCTTTGCCGCTCCAAAATAAAGGCGGCGGGTGACTTCCTTTTTTTCCCCCGCATACTTCAGCTTTAAGCGCAGTCTTGCTCTGCTGACGGGGAGCTTTCCTGTGTTATGTATCACAAGCTGACAGCGCATTTCGCCGCCAAGCTCCGCAGTTTCGCTTTTCTTCAAAAAACTTACCGAAAGACCTCTTTTCAGGTATCTGGGCAAAATAACAAGAAAAATCAGAAGCAGAAGCTCCGCTGTTCCCAGTATCATAAGGGGGAGCGAAAGGTACATCCCCGCAAGATAATAGGTCAGCGCCGCAAGCAGCAACAGTACTATCTTGCTCATCTGCTCTTTTCTCCCATAGGCGGCTTTTTGACAGACGAAGCTATCTCGTTTATTATCGCCGCCTTTGTCATTCCGTCCATGGAGGCGGAGGAATTTAATATAATGCGGTGGGAAACGGCGTAAGGAAACTGCTCCAGAACGTCGGCGGGGGTCACATAATCCCGACCTTTGTACCACGCCGCGCTTTTTGACAGCTTCACAAGGGCGATAGTCGCTCTCGGGCTTGCGCCCCGCTCAATGTAACGGTGGCTTCTGGTGGCGGTCACTAAATCCAATATGTAATTTACCACCTCTTCTTTTATGAAAACCTCGTGTATCTCATGCTGAGCCTGCATAAGCTCCTCTTTCGTCATAACGGGGATCACGCTGTCTGTGCGCTGTTCCTCCCCTACCGTCATAGCCATGGCAAGCTCATGCTCCCTGTCGGGATAGCCTAAGGTCAGCGTGGACATAAAGCGGTCCACCTGCGCGGGAGGCAGGAGCTGCGTTCCCGCCGTGCCGAACGGATTCTGGGTGGCTATTACAAGAAAAGGCTTCGGGACGTCACGGGTCACTCCCTCCACCGAAACACGCCGCTCTTCCATAACTTCAAGCAGGGCGGACTGGGTCTTTGGTGAAGTCCTGTTTATCTCGTCGGCAAGGAGCAGATTGCAGAACACGCTCCCCTGCTGATAAACAAAGCGTTCCTCGTCGCGGCGGTAAACGGAAAATCCCGTCAGGTCCGAGGGCATTACGTCGGGAGTGAACTGCACACGGCGGCAGTCCAAAGCCATGGCCTTTGAAAAGGCAAGGGCAAGGGTGGTCTTACCCACGCCTGGAATGTCCTCAAGCAAAATATGTCCGTCGGCAAGAAATGTGAGCATTACTTCTTCGACCTCTTTTTCCTTGCCGAGAATGACCTTGTTCACCTGCGCGGTGACGTCATGGGCTTTCGATGAGTTCATGGGAACGCCTCCTTTTGTTTCTTATTTCAGTATAATACTATTTTTGAAAAAAATCAATATAAAAACAGCCGTCATTTAAAATGCTCGGCTGTTTTACTGTTTTTCGGTTTTATTTTTCAGGCAGTCAACTATGTTGAAAACCGCCTGCTGTTCCTTTTCGGAAAGGTCGGTTATGTCTATCACGACCTTTGAGGTGGTGTTCAGCAAGCCGTCTACCGTGGTGTTGAAGATCTTGGACATTTCGATTATATTTTTCAGCTGCGGTGTGGCAAAACCCATTTCCCATGCGTTTACGGCGCTTCGAGTAACTTCCAACCGTTTGGCAAGGTCTGACTGAGTGAGACCGAACGTGTTTCTAAGTTCCGCTATACGTTCGCACAGATTATAAATCATATTGCCCTCCTTTTAAAATATTACTATCATATTTTGGCACTATTATATCATAGTATGTTTTTATTTTTGTACATCATTATTTATAATATGATTGACAAATATGATAATATTACTTGACAAAATTAAAATATAGTGTTATAATTCAAAAAAGCGATACGCTTATATTTTAATTTTTTGAGAGGAGCTTGTAAAGAATGAAGTTTAAAAAAGTTCTGGCGGCGGCGGTTGCGGGGGCAATAGCGGCAACAGCAGCAACATTCACGCTGCCTGTAAGCGCAGCATCAAATGACAGCACAACATTTAAGTGGTTAAACCGGAATCCTGATACCGGAGAATTCAGTGAAGGCAATCCGGACAGCGAGTTAAGGATTTTGTACAAGGAGCTGGAAGACGGAACCATTGCCGTAACTTTGCCTGTCTATGTTGCGAAGGTGGGTGAAAGTTTACCGATAATGAGTGCGGAGGCTTTCTACATTAACGATGAAATAAGCGGTAAAAAAGTCTCTAAAATCATTAGTGGTCCGAGTTATATAGACAAAGATGGCAATGTTGTTGATAACCCTGATTCGGAATCCTACGCGGTATGCCGTACATATTATAATACAGTGATTGTTCCCGATACCGTACAAGTTATTGACGAAGCAGCTTTCTCATATCAAGTGAAGCTTAAAGAAGTGCTGTTCGGTGAAAATTCTCAGTTGAAAGAAATCGGCGACGCCGCTTTTGGCAACTGCCGCTCTTTAGAGAAGATAACTATCCCTGCAAGCGTTGAAACCATTGGGAATTATGCATTTTCAAACACCACAGGTCAAAATCTGCAACTCGGCAGTCAAGACTTTACAAGCGTAGTTTCCCTTACGGAAGTGAACTTTGCGGATAATTCTCACCTTCAGGTGTTAGGCTCATACGTTTTCGGATTGCAGACAAAACTTACATCTATAACCTTCCCTGACGGGCTGGCAGGTTTAGGCGATCATGTGTTTGCCTACTGCGCGTCACTTAAATCTGTGTATTTGCCTAAAAGCTTGAACATATTCGCAGGAGGACAAACAGAAGACGGAACAAATTTGATAACTACATTCTTTAACTGTCCTTCAGATCTCACAGTATACGGATATAAAGGCATGGCAGAACAAGCGGCAAATGACGCGGGAATAAAATTTGTAGCTTTGGACGAAGAAGATGTTACAGAACCTCAGGAGACCACCGCTCCCGAAAGCACTGAAGCGACCTCGGCACCTGAACAAACCACATCGGCTGAAACCACGTCTGAACAGACCGTTACCGAGCAGCCTGCCGAAAGCGCTGAAGCAACGGTCGCAGAAACAAGCGCCAACAGCGCTGACACAGAAGACGGCAATCAGAACACAGGCGTGGCTTTGCTCGTCCTTCCCGCAGCGATCGCGGCGGCGGGAGTTATGATATCCAAAAAACGCAGATAAAAGTTTTCTCCGACAGAAAATGCGGCAGTATGTGTTACTGCCGCATTTTCTATTTGACAAGGTCGGTCTTTTCATGTATAATTCTTACAGAAACTTTTCGGAGGCGAACCATGCAAAGTGAGATAAAAACGCTGCTGGAAGCCGTGAAAAACGGCGAAGTGACGGTAGATGAGGCTATGCTCAAAATAAAAGCCGCGCCCTTTGAGGACATCGGCTACGCCAAGGTCGATCTGCACAGAAAAGCCCGTCAGGGAACGACAGAAGTGATATACGCCGCGGGAAAGACCACCGAGCAGATCTGCGGGATCGTGGAGACGATGCTGAAAAACGGGCAGGAAACGGTGCTGTTGACAAGGCTTGACAAGCAGTCCGCAGGCGAGCTTGAAAAAAAATTCGGTCTTGACTACCGCGAAACCGCAAGGATAGGCATAATCGGGAAGATACCGCCGCCTGACGGCCACGGAACCGTCGTCGTGGCAACGGGAGGAACAAGCGATATCCCCGTCGCGGAAGAGGCGGCTATCACCGCCGAGGTGCTTGGGAGCAAAGTCGTGAGGCTTTACGACGTGGGCGTGGCGGGAATACACAGGCTGCTGTCCCATAAAGAGGACATAATGACCGCTTCGGCTATCGTGGCGGCGGCAGGCATGGAAGGCGCTCTCGCAAGCGTTATAGGCGGACTTGCGGATTGCCCTGTTATCGCAGTTCCAACCAGCGTCGGTTACGGCGCTTCCTTCAGCGGACTGGCGGCGCTGCTGTCAATGCTCAACTCCTGCTCTGCGGGAGTTTCGGTAGTGAATATCGACAACGGCTTCGGAGCGGGATATATTGCCAATATGATAAATCACAGGTGAAAGGCGGAGAAATATGAAGATACTTTACCTTGACTGCGGAATGGGCGCCGCAGGCGATATGCTGACAGCGGCGCTGCTGGAGCTTCTGCCGCAGCCCGACAAATTCGTTGAAAAGCTCAACTCCATCGGTATCCCAAACGTCAGGTTTGAGGCGGAAAAGCTTGTTAAATGCGGCATTACGGGAACAAGTATGCACGTTGTGGTAAACGGTGAGGAAGAGGGAGAAGAACATCATCACGAACACGAACATGAGCATCACGAGCATGAACATCATCACTCCCATCACCATCACAGCAGTATGCACGATATCGAGCATATCATATCACATCTGAACGCTTCGGATAAGGTAAGAGCAGACGTGCTGGCGGTTTACGGGCTTATAGCTCAGGCGGAGAGCCACGCTCACGGTGTTCCTGTGACTGAGATACATTTTCATGAAGTAGGTACAATGGACGCAGTAGCGGACATTACGGCGGTCTGCATGCTTATCGAGGAGCTTGCTCCCGACAGGATAATCGCTTCTCCCGTCCATGTGGGAAGCGGACAAGTACGCTGCGCTCACGGTATACTTCCTGTTCCCGCGCCTGCAACGGCGTTTATACTGAAAGACGTTCCAATATACGGCGGAAATGTGGAGGGCGAGCTTTGCACTCCTACGGGAGCGGCGCTTTTAAAGCATTTTGCCGATGTGTTCGGAGAAATGCCCGTAATGCGGACGCAAGCCGTGGGATACGGAATGGGAAAAAAGGATTTTGAAGCGGCAAACTGTGTAAGAGCGTTTTTAGGCGAAAGCGAAGGCGGTTCCGACGAAGTATGCGTTCTGTCCTGCAACGTGGACGACATGACGGCGGAAGCAATAGGCTACGCCATGGAGAAGCTTTTCGAGGGCGGAGTGCTGGAGGTTTACGCTCAGCCCGCCGTTATGAAAAAATCAAGGCTCGGCACGGTGATAAACGTCATCTGCAAGGAAGAGGACATGGAAAAAACGGTAAGGCTTATCTTCCGCCATACCTCCACCATAGGGATAAGAGAAAACAAAACGAAAAGATATACGCTGGACAGGACTGTTGAAACGAAAGAAACACCTTTCGGAACGGTTCGCGTCAAAAAGTCGTCAGGCTACGGAGTGAGCAGAGAGAAAAGCGAATACGACGACCTTTCACATATCGCCGACGAAAAGGGTATAAGCCTTGAGGAAGCGAAAAAGCTGACAGAAAACAGCTGAGGCTTTGAACATGATAACAAAGCAAGCATAAATAGCCGCCCTGCTTAGGAAAACCTGTGTTTTCCCATGGCAGGGCGGTTTTATTTGTTTATTAAGTCAGGCTTAGCTGAGGACCGCGCCGCCGCCGTTACTGCGGGTAGTTTCATCGTTCTTTGACGATTTGAGCATGGAGAACGCAATTACAAAAAACGCAATTCCCGAAAACAGGCAGCTTATTCCGAGATCGCTCATGAACGAACTCATCATTTCCGCTTCCTCACCGTAATACTCCAGCATAATGTCAAACTGCTTCATAAGCGGGAAAAAGCGGAATACCACATCGGGAAGCCCGTTATAGCCCCATTCCTGTATCAGGGACAATATGTCCGCGTCGCTGACTAACTGGATAGAATAGATGAAAACGTTGCTGAAAAGAACTGCGACAAGCATTACTACCAAGCTTACTATAAAGCCAGGGACGTCAAATTTCTTGCCCAGAAGCTTATAGCCCATTACGCAGCACAACGCCATGGCAACACCGCCAAGGTAGGATATGTAGCCTAAGCTCCCGATTATCACCCAGATAACACAGCCGATAAGAGAAAAAACTACGGAGCCGAGAGCGCCCATGAGAATGTTTGAACGCGCGGGTATCTCCTTCGGAACGGGAGGCACGAATACAGGAACGGGACCGTTCTGATAAGGCGCGCTGTAATTCCCTGCGGGAGGAGGATTCTGCATGATGTCTCCCTCGGTGTACGGCACTTCAGGCTCAGGTTCAGGCTCGCTTATGCTTGTAACGTAAGCGGAAAGATCTTCCTCCTGCGGCTGCGCGTCAGATACGGGCTGAACAGGCGCGGCAGGAGTAACGGTAGGGTCGGGGAAAGAGGAATGCGACGGCATAACTTCAGTGACGACACCGCCCTGAGGCTTTTCGACAGGCGCTCCGCAGGAAGGGCAGAATGCGGCGCCTTCCTCAAGATTGTTTCCGCAATTTGGACAGAACATGATAAAACTCCTCTCCGTTTATATATATTTTTATGTTTATCGGTACGCAAAAAAGCGGTCATAAACATAATATATCATATCCTTGACAAATTGTCAATCAAAAACTGTTTTGCAAAATCAATTTCAACAATTAAGGGAAAATTTTATAAAAGTTTTTGTGCATTATTTTTCAGCAAAAATTTAAAAGTGCAAATTACGGCCAAAAAAGTGCAAATTATGCCAAAGGCTTGAAAAATTTTTTGTTTTGTGCTATTATTTTATTAACTATTTAATGTCATAAAAATTTAATAAAAAACAATTATACCCCCCCCCGTTTTTGATTTTCATTACGAGGGCGGTAAAATCCATCTTTTTACAAGCGGGAGGTATTTTTTTATGAAATTCAAATGTGCGGTAAAATCGATACTCGCGGCGGCTTCGGCGCTGGTCTGCATTACGGCGGCGTTCTTCGTTATGTCCGACGTTGATATAAGCGCAGAGGGAACAAAGGAGCTTATGGAAACGTCAAAAATAAACGCAAGCGAATGCGGCGTAAATACTACCGTTGAAAAACCTAAAATAGACCGCTGGGGATTTTTTACAAACAGCGGTTCTTTCGCAGGCGTGAGTCGTCCTCAGAAAATAAAATTCTATGCCGCAGCAGGCGAAGAAATATTCTTAGCCTCAAGCGACTATGGAATAGGTCAAATTGAAATCACTTACCCTAACAACACAAAAACTGAAACGATCAACACTTCAGCGGACGTAGGTTATATTAAAAATCCTACTTTAGAAGCAAAAGGCCCTAACGGAGTATGCTTTCCAAAAGCCGAAAAAACAGAAGGCGGTGTAACACAGTATGAAGGCCCTGTTAAAGACGGCTACAATGCATATCATTTTACAGCTACGGAAAACGGCACATATGAAGTAATATTCAGAGGCACAGGTTCAGACGGCATATCCAGCGGAAAATATATTTATGACTGTGCTCCAAATGACACTTTTTTAAAATACAAAACCGGTATTTATGCGTGGGATATTACCGTAGCAGAAAATGTAGGCACTAAGGAAGAACCTGTTTATCATGCCAAAAACGGACGCGTATGGGCGGACTCTTTCTCTCTTCAGGTTTCTCAGTACCTTTACGGGTACGTTTATTCCGTATCCCGCGACGGATATATCTGGAGACTTGCGTTCAACGGTATCGGACCTTATACATACTCTTTTTACGCAAACTCAAGAGGAAGCATAAACAAAGCGATCAACGCTTCCGCATATCATTCGGTACATGCGCCTATTACGAATTATACAAACAGTTTTGATTTCTATGCAAACTTGAAAGACAAGTACGGTAATGTAGACGGGATCCAGATAATCGGACCGGATAACCCGCCGACAGAGCTTGACAGCGCATGCCATATGTTCATCAACTATCCCGACCTTTCAATACCTGATACCATCGTTCCCGCCGCGTCAAGCAAAATGGGAACAATAACCGGTCTTTCCTTTGACGGAAGAAGTGAATCCGATGACGACAATATGGAAAGCAATGTTTCCGGCTACGTAGGAAACGGCGGATATTTTAAGGTAACCACCGAAGGCGTTTCTTCATACCGCATTATAATTGACATGAGCAATATGTATGCGGTGGATTATCACAGAGAAAAAGAAGACGATTCACCGCAAGCCAACGGCTGTACGGGAGGCGATGTACACAGAGACGAAATATGCCTCAGCACAGATGAAGATTACAGCTTTATATACCATGATACAAAAGCCGATAAGTGGTATAGCATCAAAACTAAAGTGAAAGCAGACGGAACTATTTCCACTACGGGCATGGGGCTTAATTATGCCATTATGACCCTTTCCACTGAGGCAGGCGTAAATCCTGAATGGGACAGGCATCCTACAACAGACGATTATAATCTAAGCGCTGCTATCATAGGAAGAGATGAAATATCCAAGCCGGAAGGTTTTACTAAAGAGGGAGAAGATTTTACAGGCACGATAAACGGCAAACCATATCAATATAAATGTCTGGGAAAAATCATGCTCGGTAATGCCGCGGTTGACGAGCAGGTAGATAAAATCTACTGGAACGGACGCGATCAGTACGGAAGAATACTGCCTGTGGGCGGATATTTCGGCGAAACAGGTCTAGGTCAGGTTTACGCTCAGGCAAAAGCGGGCGAGATACACTTCCCCATGTCCGACGCGGAATCTGTCAAAAACGGTATCGGTCTTTTGCTGATGAACCCTCCCGAAGGTATGGAAGATAATATGACTCAGCGGTCTTCCGTTTATTACAACAACTTAGACAAGAGCCTGCTGAGAGATTATATCGGTGACATGCCGTCGCAAAATAATGATCCAGTAACAGCGGAAGGTATTATGGCTTGGGTGTGGAATTTGCCAAGCAATGTCAGCAACCTTAATGCAGGCGAGCGAGCAGGAAGCCAAATAGACACGAAAAATGGCAAGCTTGCTAACAACACCACTGCATATTTGGAACGGAAGTGGATAGAAAGCAACGCTGAGTTCAAGGACTGCAGCATAGTCGGCGAAGAATCATATAAAAAGAGTGGGGACACCTATACACCAACCAAAAAAGCAGGCGTAATATCATCAGACGGTGTTGACCACGGCGTTATAGATTACTGGACCCATATCGTTGATGATAAAACATTTGAGCTTAAAAATACTGTCATTTTTAATCACTCATCAACCAAGAAGCTTATCTCGGGATTTGTATTCTATGATGATAACAGAACAAGTGCCGACGGTAGCTACATCACTGATAAGCAACAAGACAAGCAGCTTGCCGGTGCAAAAATATTTGCGTATTACAACGACGAACCAATCTATGAAACTGTCTCTGACACGGACGGAAATTACAGTATACCTATTGACCTGACCGAATTAGACAAAATAGGAGGAAAACCTACCAACGGCAAATATGAGATAAAAGTAGTCGTACAATACGGCAAAGTTGATGATCCTCTGTATAAGGTGACGACAATCGAAAAAAACGGACAATCATATGAAGGAGGTATGCCAAATAAGTCGACCTTTAATGTTACAATAGACTCAACACAATTGACGCACGAAATTCCCGCTCCCGAAGTAGGATACACAAACGCGCGTTCCACTGACATAATTGTTAAAAAGGTATGGGAGCCTGCAAACCTTCAAACTTTGAGCATGAGCGCGTCTTTCACAGCATACGGATTTTTGGAAAGCGATTTAGAAGGCGAGGATCCTGCGAAAATAGCAACAGGAATTATGGATACCTCTGATCCTGACCATGCCAAGTATGAAGAGCTTGTTAAAAAAGCTGTTTACATAGGCGATCCGTTTACTGTTGACGTTGCATTGGCCAACCAAACCACTGTTGAAAATCTGCCTTCATGCACATACAAAATTGACGGCACAAACAAGATAGTAGAAGATCAGAACATCATTTATGTCTTTGTAGAAAATTTAACAGGCGCTGATGATGGCAGCAGCAAAGTAGTGCCCACGGTTGAAGTAGGTACTGACAAGAACTGGACTTTTACCAATACGATAAAACTGTCTAATTTTACAGAAACTGTATATTACGACAAAGATAATAACGGTGAATTTACAGAAGGCATCGATCAATATATTGAAAATGCTAAAATTTCAATCGCCAAATGTAAAGCATCCTCAGGTTATGAGGAAGGAGACTATGAAGATTCTTTCCGTCATGCTCCGACTTACAGTGGTTCAGTTTCAGGAGAGGAAGGCGGTGATTTCTGGAAGGACATAAATAAAACAGACGTATTTGAAACTGCCAGCGATGGCACTGTGAAATTTATCGGTCTGGAAGCAGGACTTTACCGCATAACAATTACCGTACCAACTAATCAATATTACAATGCGGTAACCAATGCTGAAGAAAGCAATTGTTTTGATTATGTCAAAGAAAACTATACAGAAAACTATGACAATACGATCACACAATTTGTAAGGATCCAAGCCGACAACAGAGAGTATTGGGCTAAAGTCGCTATGGGCTTCAGAGTAAAAATGAAGCTGAGTGATCTTCTGACCGTCAACAAATCTGTGGAAGGCGGAACAGGCGCTTTCCCATATGTAGTGCCTGATAGCACAAACTACAAAAACGGACTGAAATTCCAAGTACAGTTCGAAAGAACATCTGCCCCTACGGGCAGCCATATAAACGATAAAACATATCCTACCATAAGGACAGGAACGGCTACTGTTAAGGAGTTTGAAAAAGAAACCCCGTTTACAGCAGACCTGTCAGGAGGAGGAAGCTATGAATTATTCTTTGACGAGCCAGGTGATTATGTATATACGCTCAGGGAAGTAACAGGCTCAATACTTGCTGTCGAGTATGACGATACTGTATATAATATAAAAATACATGTAAGAAATGACTCTGGACCGAATGGAGAACCAAAAGATATAGCAGAAATAACTGAATTTAAAAAAGCAGAAGGTTCAGGTCCAGAAACAATCACACCGTCTGACGGCAAGTATAATGCTGTTTTTACCAATACTTATCAATCAGGCAGCCTTGATATTATCAAGAATGTTGTCGGTAAAGATAATGTATCCGCAGGCGAATTATCTGCCCATACATTTACCTTTGAAATTGATCTTCAATCTTCATCAAGCGGCGGTTACGGAATAAACGGCGCATTTCCTATTACAGGGGCTGTCGACGGGAACGGAAGCGTAAACGACAGCAAAGTTACGTTCAGTAAAGGTATAGCCACCGTTCAGATGACTGTTGAAGCAAGCAAAAGTGAGGGTGAAATAAAAATCACAGGCTTGCCTGCGGGCGCTTATTATACCGTTAAAGAAACAGGCAGTGACGGACTTACCAATACTACCGAAGATAACGAACAAGACGGAAACATTGTTCAAGGTACCAGCCCTCAAACAGTAACTTTCTACAACTCCTATGCGCCTTCGCTGGTGCTTACGGGTACAAAGACGCTGACGGGGCCTGTTACTGATGAAACCAATAAGAATTTCAGCTTTACTGTAAGCAAGGACACAAGCGTTTTAGGCAACATGGTCAAAGATGATTACAGTAAAACCGTTACAACAACTGTTACTGGAAGCGGCACATCTTACAGCGGAAATCTCACATTCAATTTAGGTCCGTTCGATGAGGTGGGGACTTATGCTTACATCATAAAAGAAGAAACAAGAGAGCTTCCCGGTACTATTAAGCCTGCTCCCGAAAGCGTAACCGAATATAAGGTCTCTGTAGAGGTCACAATAGGCTCAGACCATGCGCTTAAAACGGCAACAACAATAACAAAGGGCACAGATAATACTGTCGGAACAAGCGAAATAAACTTTGAGAATGTATATACTCCTACACCTGTTGATCTTACACTTAAACTTGATAAGGTCATAGATGGTCAAGTTCCTGCCGATACTTATAAGTATGGGTTTAGCTTTACGTTGTCAGGTGACACAACCGACAGCTTAACTTTAAGCTTCTCTGATAGTAAAACTGAAAACTCAGGCAATTTCAAAACAATAACCTATACTGAAGCGGGTACTTATAACTATACTGTTACTGAAACGATAGGTTCATATACAGGATTTTCTTCAGATAAACTGACGAAAAATATTGAAGTAACAGTTGAGGATAAGGAAGGACAGCTTGAAGTTACGGCAGTGACAGCCGACGGAGAAAACATTTTCAGTGGCGGCACCGCAACTGTCAAGTTCAAGAACACATATACGCCTAAATCTGTAAAACTTTCAATAACAGGTACAAAGGAGATAAGTGGTCGTGATTGGGTAGATAGTATTGACAACGGTAACTATTCGTTTACTTTGTCGCCCGTAGACGGCGCGCCAACCGAAGGCTCCGAAAAAACTGTTACGGCAACAGACGGCAAATTTGATTTCGGTGAGATAACGTTTAAAGCAGCGGGTATTTATAAATATACTATTGCTGAAAATGCAACCACTGTTAAGGGAATAACAATAGACAGTAATGTATGCAATGTAACAGTAACGGTTACTGACAACAATGGTGTACTGGAAGCTAAGGCTGACTATACTCATCAGAAATTCACAAACACCTATAACCCAACGTCAATCAGCAAGGAAATAACGATCAATAAAACTTTGACGGGTCCTGTTACTGGTGAAACCAATAAGGATTTCAGCTTTACCGTAAGCAAGGACACAAGCGTTACAGACAACAAGGTCGAAGATGGTTACAGTGAAACCGTTGAAATAACTGTTAGCGAAAGCGATGGAACTTACAGCGGAACAAAAGCTTTTGATTTTGGTCCGTTCAGTGCAGCAGGGATTTACGTTTACACTATAACAGAAAATACGAACGGTCTTCCTACAACTATTACGCCTGACAACAGCGTCTATACGGTCACTGTTACTGTAAAAGACGACTATGAAAACGGTACGTTTACCGCTGATACAGTGATCGAAAAAGGTGGAGTGAAACAGACTTCTGTAAGCTTTGAGAACAAATATAAGCCTGAGTCTGCAACATTAACGCTGAATCTGGAAAAGGAGATAAGCGGTCAGACTCCTGCAAAGGACTATTCATATGCGTTTAATTTTGAATTGTCAGGCAGTGCTCCTATGCCCGCAAGCGACACTACGATAAATCTGTCAAATACTGACTTCACAGACACTGACACTGCAAACAAAGATTTCGGCACGATAACCTTTGAAAAAGCGGGTACTTATACTTATACCGTAAAAGAGAATGACACAGATCAGACAGGTTTCACTTATGACAGCAAATCTGAAAAAACTGTTACTGTCGAAGTCGTGGATAATGACGGACAGCTTGAAGTTACGGAAATTAAAGTCGATGATGTTACATCAGGCACAACAGGTGATTCTGCAACTGCAACTGTCAAGTTCACGAACGAATATACTCCTGACCCTGTTGACTTTACACTTCAGCTTGATAAGGATATAACGGGTCAGAAGCCTGCCGAGGACTATTCATACAAGTTTGGCTTTGAATTGTTAGGCAGTGATTTTATGCCCGCGGACAAAACTACGATAGACTTGTCAAAGGATGACTTCACAAGCGAGGGCGTTTCAGGAGATGTTTCCTTAAAATTAAGCGAAAAGAAAAATTTCGGAACGATAACCTTTGAAAAAGCGGGTACTTATACTTATACCGTAAAAGAAGATAAAACAGCGCAGACAGGCTTTACTTATGACAGCGATAAAATTATCACGGTAACAGTAGAGGATATCAATGGTACGCTCACTGTTACGAAAGTGACAGGAATAGAAGGTACATTTACTTCAGGCGGTACTTCCGCAACTGTCAAGTTCACGAACAAATATGAGCCTAATTCTGTAAAACTTTCAATAACAGGTACAAAGACGATAAACGGTCGTGATTGGGTAGATAGTATTGACAACGGCAACTATTCGTTTACTTTGTCATCTGAAACAAAAGACGCGCCAATGCCTGCTGACACCGAAGTTTCTGCAACAACTAACACAAGCAAAAACGGCGGAGAATTTAAGTTTAATGATATAACGTTTACAAAAGCAGGTGCTTATGAGTATACCATTACTGAAAATGAAACTGACGTTAAGGGAATAACGATCGACGCTCCAAAAACTATTACCGTTAATGTTAAAGACAATAATGGTAATCTTGAAATTGAAAGCGTCAGCGGTGATGATGTTGCATTTACAGCTGCAACCGCAAACGTTACTTTCACAAATGAATACAAAGCCGCTGAAAGCGATGAGGTAAGCGTAGATATCAGCAAAACTCTGAAAGGTTCTGTTATCAAATCGACCAATAATGAGTTCAGCTTTAAAGTTGAAAGGGCGAAAGTTGATGTTAATGATGTTCCCGCTGATTATAATCATGACGATGTTAATGTAACCGTTGACATTTCCGGTGCAGACGGAACTGAAAAGTCCTACAGCAAAACAGAAACTGTTAATTTAGGCACATTTGATAAGGCAGGGACTTATGTTTATGAAATAAGCGAAGCAACGGAGAAAACCGATACAATAAGCGTTGACAACAGCGTTTATACGGTCACCATCGAAGTGACGGACAATCATACAACAGGAAAGCTTGATACTGATGTCACGATCACAAAGAAGGGCGAAACAGATGATGTAAAAATAAGCTTCACGAACACATATAAGCCTGAGTCTGCAACATTAACGCTGAATCTGGAAAAGGAGATAAGCGGTCAGACTCCTGCAAAGGACTATTCATATGCGTTTGATTTTGAATTGTCAGGCGACGCAACCGATAGCTTAACTTTAAGCTTCTCTAATAGTAAAGTTAAAGAATCTGACAGTTTTGACAAAATAACCTATACTGAAGCAGGTATTTATAACTATACTGTTACTGAAAAAGGTTCAAAATATACAGGATTTTCTTCAGATGAACAGACTAAAAATATTAAAGTAACAGTTATTGATAATAATGGACAGCTTGAAGTTACGGAAATTAAAGTCGCTGATGTTACATCAGGCACAACAGGTGCTTCTGCAACTGCAACTGTCAAGTTCACGAACACATATACTCCTGACCCTGTTGACTTTACACTTCAGCTTGATAAGGATATAACGGTTCAGAAGCCTGACAAGGACTATTCATACAAGTTTGGCTTTGAATTGTCAGGCAGTGATTTTATGCCCGCGGACAAAACTACGATAGACTTGTCAAAGGATGACTTCACAAGCGAGGGCGTTTCAGGAGATGTTTCCTTAAAATTAAACGAAAAGAAAAATTTCGGAACGATAACCTTTGAAAAAGCGGGTACTTATACTTATACCGTAAAAGAAGATACCACCACATCGCAGACAGGTTTCACTTATGACAGCAAATCTGAAAAAACTGTTACTGTCGAAGTCGTGGATAATGACGGAAAGCTTAAAGTTGAGAATGTGACAGGCGCTGATGTTACATTTGACGAAGCAAGTGCTTCCGCAACTGTCAAGTTTACGAACAAATATGAGCCTAATTCTGTAAAACTTTCAATAACAGGTACAAAGACGATAAGCGGTCGTGATTGGGTAGATGATATTGATAACGATAATTATTCGTTTACTTTGTCACCTGAAACAACAGGCGCGCCGATGCCTGCTGACACCGAAGTTTCTGCAACAACTAACACAAGCAAAAACGGCGGAGAATTTAAGTTTAATGATATAACGTTTACAAAAGCAGGTGCTTATGAGTATACCATTACTGAAAATGAAACTGACGTTAAGGGAATAACGATCGACGCTCCAAAAACTATTACCGTTAATGTTAAAGACAATAATGGTAATCTTGAAATTGAAAGCGTCAGCGGTGATGATGTTGCATTTACAGCTGCAACCGCAAACGTTACTTTCACAAATGAATACAAAGCCGCTGAAAGCGATGAGGTAAGCGTAGATATCAGCAAAACTCTGAAAGGTTCTGTTATCAAATCGACCAATAATGAGTTCAGCTTTAAAGTTGAAAGGGCGAAAGTTGATGTTAATGATGTTCCCGCTGATTATAATCATGACGATGTTAATGTAACCGTTGACATTTCCGGTGCAGACGGAACTGAAAAGTCCTACAGCAAAACAGAAACTGTTAATTTAGGCACATTTGATAAGGCAGGGACTTATGTTTATGAAATAAGCGAAGCAACGGAGAAAACCGATACAATAAGCGTTGACAACAGCGTTTATACGGTCACTGTTACTGTAAAAGACGACTATGAAAACGGTACGTTTACCGCTGAAACAGTAATCGAAAAAGGTGGAGTGAAACAGACTTCTGTAAGCTTTGAGAACAAATATAAGCCTGAGTCTGCCTCCGATACAATCACTATCGAAAAAACGCTTAAAACTGACGCAGGCACAGCAATCGATTTCGGCGCGGATATATTCAGCTTTAACGCTTCTATCGCGGCAGGAGGCGGCGGAACAGCAGGCAGTGCAACGATCGAAAAGTCCAATATAACAAACGACGCGGATCATAAGATCACTATACCTGTAAAGTTCACCCGTGCGGGAGTATATACTGTCACTGTCAAGGAAAACGAGTCTACAAGCGGATTTGACAAAGACGGCACTATCGCTTACGACGAAGGACAAATCACCGTTGAATACACCGTCGTTGATAATAACGGCAAACTTGAAGTGAGCAAAACCGTTAAAAAGGACGGAGCCGTGGTTGAAGCTCCTCAGTTCAACAATATCTATACGCCCGACCCGATAACGCAGGAAATCACCTTGACGAAAAAGGTATTGTACGGCGATCTTGACCTTGTGCAGAATTATGGTGATGTAGATTCCGCGTTTAACTTCAGTATCAAACAGACAGACGGAACAAGCCTGACAGGATTCAGCAAAACCGCTACAAATGATAAAAGCGGTAATATAAGCTTCGGCAGCGTTGACTTCAGCCAGGAAGGAACGTATACCTTTGAAGCAGTCGAAAACTATGACGAAGCGACAGGTTACGATACTTCGCATATCACTGCTGATACAAATATAATAACAATTACTTATACTGTTTCCTGCAACAGCGAAACAGGCAAGCTTGAAGTAAAAACAGCATATAATAATAAGAGCAGTGAATTTACAAATAAGTATACGCCTGTTCCCTGCGTTCTGGTAGTCACCAACGAGATAATTTGCGATGATGTCGACGCTATTGATACCGAAAAAGAATTTGAATATACCATTACGCTTACAAATGACGAAAGCATTGACAAAAGTCCTATAAGGGGTATATTTAATTGCAAATACGGTAAAATAAACGGCATCGAAGACGTAGAGGTAGACCCTGACAAGCCGACAAGCATTGAATTTAAAGACGGTGTAGCTACCGTAAAGCTCAAACACGGTCAGGGCATACTCATTGAGGGCATAGGCGACCATGTAAGCTATAAAGTCGTTCAGAAGTCCGAAGCTAACTACAAGACCGAAGCGGACGGAAAAGAAACATACGAAGCAGAAGGCAGCTTTGACAGAAGCGGCAGCGAAGACTCCAGAATAATCAATTTCACCAATGAAATAAGCCTTACTGAAACAAAAGCGTCTGTTCCCGATATCACAAAGGTGATAGATGGCAGAGCAGTAAAGGACACCGACGAAAACCTGTTTGCTTTCGCTGCTGAAATAAGCGGTAAAACGGGCGGCGCGGTATTTACATCAAACGGTGAAACCAAGCGCACTCTTTACTCAACAGTCAGCGAAACAGACGGCGTTTACAAATTTGACCCGATCCGATTCGGTGAAATAACATTTACCAAGACAGGTACTTATACCGTTACCGTAACGGAAAATCCTCCTGCTGACCCTGACAAAGCAAAGGAAAGCGGACTTATCTACGATACCGATAAGATAATAAAGATCATTTATACGGTTACCGTAGATAAGACAACAGGTGCGTTGTCGGTAAGCGAACCTGTATATGACGGAGCGCTTACATTCACAAACAAGTACAAACCTGCCGCTACCGACGAAGCTCCGAAGATAACGATCAATAAGGAGCTTGAAGGTGCGCCGTACAAAGCGGATGAATTTACGTTTAAATTTACCGTTACAGGCGGTGTAGGCGGCGAGTTCAACGAAACTCTGACCGCTTCCCTGCCCGACAGCGACAACAACTTGTTCACTGCAATAACTCAGGAGCTGGAAACTTATCCCGAAGCAGGCGAGTATGTATATAAAGTTAGTGAGACAAAAGGCACGAATGAAAGCGTTACTTACGATAAAGCCGTATATACCGTCAAAGTATATGTAGAAGACGATACTTCAGGAAAGCTTTACATTGACAAAATCACGGTAAGCAAAGACAGCGGCGATGAAAAAGAAATCAACAAAAACAGCATAGCGTTCAGCAATACGCTTGCAAAACCCGTTGTTTCCATCGAAAAGGAAATGATGATAAATAACGGAACCAAAACCGTAGCGACCACCGAGGTATATCTTGATGATGAAATAACCTACGTTATAACCGTAAAGAATACCGATAAGTATTCAGTGGCAAAAGATGTAGCAGTTACCGACAAGATACCCGAAGGGCTCACACTTGTTGCAGGCAGCATTACTGAAGGCGGCGAAGAAAGCGGCGGAACCGTAACATGGAAGCTCGGAGATCTTGGTCCCGAAGCTTCAAAGACCCTTACATTCACGGTAAAAGTTCCTTCTGTCAAGACAATGACTACATGGGAAAATACCGCTTCTCTCGAATATGACAACAGGCCTGAAACAGCTAAGACAAGTTCCAACACCGTGGAAGTTAAGGAATATGTTCCGGGTATCAACGTTGAAAAGACTGTTTCCGCTACCGACAAGGACAATAATCCAATCGACGAAATAGGCGGAATACTTTACGTCAAGGAAGGCGACAAGCTGAATTACTCTATCACAGTTACCAATAAAGGCGAAAGCGAAGCAAGAGGAATTGTTGTCACCGATGAGATCACTGACGGCAGCACGCCCGAAAATATCTCGGACAGCGGAGTATTTGAAAACGGAAAGATAACATGGAACATCGGAAGCCTTGCTCCCAACGATTCAACGACCGTCACATTCACCGTGACCGTTCCTGAGGCTAAAGTAGGCGTTATCCGCAGAAATACCGCTTCAGCTACCTTCGCAAACAACCCTGACGGCAGCTCGGCGGTCATTAGCTCCAATGAAACCGAAGTACAGCAGCCTGTTCTGGAGATAAAAGCTGAACAAAGCGTTGAAGAAGGCGCTTTCACAGATGACGAGCTGACCGCCAAAGCAGGCGACACGGTAACTTACCACATCAATGTCACCAGCACGGGCGAAGCTTCCGCAAGAGATATAGACATCACCGATATTCTGCCTAAGGATGAAGAATTTGAAATAATTGAAGGCAGCATAAGCGACAACGGCGAATATATCTATATCAACGAAGAAGGAAGGATAATCTGGCATATCAACGCTTTAAAGGCAGGGGAAACGAAAACACTTTCGTTCCAGGCGAAGCTGCCCTTCAAGTCGAGCAGCTGGCAGAACAGCGTAAGCGTTGAATACAACGGAATGTCCGAAAGCGCGCAAAGCGAAGTTAAAGTTAAGCTGAACGTCAAAATAGATACGGGAACGCTTACCGTAAAGAAGACCGTTGAGGTGGACGATGGCTATACAATGCCCACCGATCCTCGCTTCACCTTTAAGGTGACATTCTCAGAGGACGCTGACGGCAATAAGCCTCTTGAAGGGACATTCAGCTATACAGTTAACGGCGCCGCAGGCGGAAGCATAAAAAGCGGCGAAACGATACAGCTTCGTGACGGAGAATCTGCTGAATTTGCCGATATACCCGAAGGCACTTATTATACCGTTACGGAAGTTCCCGAACGTATGCCCAGATACTTTTCCTGCAAGGATGAAGATACTCTCACGGGAACAGTGGTCGGTGACATTGAAACAAAATTTATCAATGTTTATCCCGCAGGCGGACTGACAATCTCCAAGACGGTCAAAGTCGATAAAAATACAAAGCAGTGGATAGACGAAAATACGGAGTTCTACTTCAAAGTAACGTTTATCGACGAGCAAACAGGATCAGAGCTGAGCAGATACAGAGCTTATCCTTATGTCGGTTCAAGCGAAGGTGTGGCAGGAACTGTCCGCGACGGCGACATAATCACCCTTAAACACGGCGAGTCCATAACTATCAGCAATATCCCTTCAGGAATTGACTATATCGTAGAGGAAGTTGACAGCAAGGACAAAGGCGCAGCTCCGCTTGACGAAAAGTCGGGTTATAAGCCTGAGGAACAAAAGATAAGCGACGTTATTCCCAAGGGAGTTGACGCTAATGCTGCATTTGTAAACACAAGACTGTTCAGTTCGCTGACAGTAACGAACACCGTTGACGTTGACGAAGCCGCAGGTCAGGCTCCCGACGAATCAGATGAGTTCGTATACACCGTAAAGCTCAGCGACACAACATTTAACGGAGTTATCGGCGATATTACCTTTGAAAACGGCGTTGCTGACATAACGCTCAAGCATGATGAAAAAATCACGATAAAGGATATTCCTTACGGAACGACGTACAGCGTTACAGAAAAGAATATCCCCGAAGGTTATACCCTGAATGGTGAAAAGACCATAGAAGGCACGATAGCTTCAGATAATACCGAGGTAACGGCTGAGTATATCTACACGATGCTGTTCGGTACGCTTACAGTCGGAAAGACGGTAGAGCCTGCCGACGGTCAGACGGTGGACGTAAAAGCAGAGTTTACCTTTAAAGTAACATTTACCGACAAGCACGGTGAAGCTTCCGCTCCCGACACGTTCCCGTGCGAGGCAGCAGACGGCGTTACATCTATCGCCAATGACGGTACATTTACTCTCCGCCACGGCGAAGAGATAAAGATACTCAACATTCCTTACGGAACTGAGTATACAGTTGAAGAAACCAAAACCGATATTCCCGCAGGATATGTTCTGAGCGGCGATGTAACAAAGACCTATGGTCAGGACGGCACGATCGGAAAGACAGAGCTTGATATGCAGGCGATGTTTACCAACATCATGGAGGAAACAGACGTCACCGTTGAAAAAACGCAGTATGTAAACGGCGGCGCTCCGAGTACGGCACGTCAGGCAGTTTCTGCGGGCGACCAAGTTACCTACACCATAACCGTTACAAATAACAGCAAAGGTGTGGCTTATGACGTAACCGTAGAGGACAGCGTTCCCGACGGGCTGATACTTGACGAGAGCAGCATCGAAAACGGCGTGTTTGCCGAAGGAAAAATAAGCTGGAGCTTTGATACTATCGCTCCCGAAAGCAGCGTAAGCGTTTCGTTCAGCGTTTCTGTTCCCGAAGCGGAAGAAACGACTGTATGGAGCAATACCGCCGAGGTAAGCTATAAAGCTTCTCCCGCAGACGCGGCAAGCGTTTCCGTTACCTCAAATCAGGTATTTATCTCCGAAGACGTTACAGGCGCAAAGGTAGGAAGCCTTGTGGTCTCCAAGCTGGTAACAGGTACGGCTGGCGATCCCGAAGCGGAGTTTGATTTCACTGTAACTCTTGACGATAAGGCAGTTAACGGACTGTTCGGCGAAATGTTCTTCACCGACGGCGTTGCAACATTTAAGCTCAGCTCAGGAAAGAGCGTCACGGCTTTAAATATTCCCGCGTATGCTCACTATACCGTAACTGAAGAAAGCGGCGATTACGAAGCTTCATTTACAGGCGACAACGGAGTCATTCCCGAAAACGATACAGTCAAGGCGGTATTTGTAAACAATCTTGACGAAAATGAACCTGTCGTTCCAAAGGGAGATATAATGATTTCCAATACCGTAACAGGAACAGCCGCAAATGCGGACGATGAATTTACGTTTACGCTGACGCTTAGTGACACTACAATAAGCGGAGTTTACGGAGATATTGAGTTTACCGACGGTGTTGCCGAGTTTACTCTCAAGGATGGCGAAAGCATTACCGCAGCAGGTCTTCCCGCAGGAACAAGCTACACGCTGGAAGAAACAGTTGATAACGGATACACCGTATCTTATACAAACGAAAGCGGCACGGTACCCGATAACGATACGGCGGTTGTCACTGTTGTAAATGTAAAGAATGCAACAATAACTCCTCCTCCGATCGACCCGAGCGAACCTATACCCGACCCAACGGGTGATCTGATGATAAGCAATATCGTTACGGGAACGGACGCAAATGCGGACGATGTATTTACGTTTACGCTGACGCTTGTTGACAATACAATAAGCGGACTTTACGGAGAGATTGAGTTTGTTGACGGTGTTGCCGAGTTTACTCTCAAGGGCGGTGAAAGCATCACCGCAGTAGGTCTTCCCGCAGGAATAGGATACACGCTGGAAGAAACAGTCGATAACGGATACACGGTAACTTACACCAACGCAATCGGCACGATACCCGAATATGAAACCGTTGTGGCTTCCGTTGTAAATGTCAAGAACAGCGCTCCTTTGCCTCCCGTTTCAAGCGTCGGAAAGCTTACCGTTTCCAATATGATAACCGGCGACGGAAGCGATCCCGATAAGGAATTCGACTTCAGAGTAACTCTCTTCAGCATGGCGCGCAACGCAGGAGCAGTTATTGAGGACGGTATTTACGGCGATATGACATTTATAGACGGAATTGCCGATTTCACCCTCAAGAGCGGCGAAAGCAAAACGGCGGACGGACTGCCCGAAGGACTTGGGTATCTGGTAGAGGAATTCAATTACGATGATTACGAGATAACGTCGGTAGGCGAAAGCGGCACCATTATCGCAGGCAAGACTTCCACAGCCGCGTTTGTAAACCACAGATACAGAAAGCCCGGAAACCTGATGATAGAGAACATTATCGAAGGAAGTTTCGCAGATCCGAAAGATGAATTTGAATTTACCGTAACATTGACCGATGTTGACGGCACGGAGCTTGACGGTTTGTACGCTTATGAAGGTTCTTACTCAGGCTATATCAGAAGCGGCGACACATTCAAGCTTCGCGGCGGAGAATATATCATAATAAGGGATATTCTTGAGTTCACACAATATCAGGTCGTTGAAAAAGATACATTAGGCTACGACTTGATTGCAACAAATGCGGATGGCGTTATAGTTGTTGATAAGGTTGCAAGGGCAATATTCCTTAACTCGAAGGTAGGTTTTGTATTCTCTGATACCTCTTCCGATTCCGGCTCCGAGACAACAGCTCCCGATGAGACGACCGCTCCTGACGAAATAACGGCTTCTGAAGGAACAACTGCTCCTGATGAAAGCGTCGGTACTGAAACGGGTGAAACAGAGGAACCTGTAAACACAGACACAACAAGCGGCTCAGAAGATACCGCTGTTCCTTCTGAAACAGACGACGGCCCGCAGGCAGTTGACCCCAATGATGAAAATATGCCGACAGGTCTTGGTCTGGGAACCGCGTCACTGTTCATAGCAGCGGCGCTTGCGCTCGCGGCAGGAACTAAACGCAGGAAAAAATAAAAGCTCCTGAATCAAATAAAACGTCCCTTGAATTTTCAAGGGACGTTTTTCTGCATAGAGCATAATTACTTTATTTTGCTCTGATATGCGTCAAGTAGTTCGCCGAAATGGGCAAATTAAGTAAACGCCCCCAAACCCTTACTAATAAAGGACTTGGGGGTGGTTAAATTTATGGGGATTTTTGCTATCGAGCAGGAGTAAAAATCAAATATTTAAATTGTCATAATTATATCACATATTCGAAAGAATGTAAATAAGAAAAAAGAAAGTTATCGAAAGTTTCGGTGAAAGTGAAGTAGTTTATATGTCCGAACGCAATCGGAAACCTCCTTAAATATGTAATCAAGTGAAAACCCTGATATCACTGCTTTTTGAGCAAGCATATGAAAAACTACCCTTCAGCCCCTGTTTTAAAGGGCTGAGGGGTAGTTTTATATGTGAAAGTATTAGTGTTTAACGCTTATAATGTTACTATAACATATTTAGGAGGAAAATAAAATGAAAAAGGAAATTTAAAAATTATTTCATTCGTTAATTCAGAGAAAAATAAAAGCCGTCCGTAAAAGGCAGCTTTGGAAAGGAGTTTAAAATGGACATTGACACACAAATGAAAAGCACAGTTGATAATGAAGTGTTTGCAATTTATCTTACTGACGGAATGGCTTATGACCAGCTCCATAAAATTGCAAACGAGTATTCTCAGCCTGTGGAGCTGCTTACTGATCTTGCAGTAAGACGTTTTGTGAACGATGTTGAGCTTTTCCGAAAACTACGCTTCGGAAATGCAAAGACATTATAAAATATTATTTACTATCATCATCAAAATACGCAAAGACAGCTCTGAGCACGTTAATTGCCATTCTCTTGCGCTCCAAAGGCTGTTTATCCATAATTTGCCTAAACTGATCCAAAATATTTGAATCAATGTCAGGCACCGAATTTGACAGTAAGTAATCAACTGTGACACCAAGGCGTTCAGCGAGCATAACGAGCGTATCAAGAGAAAGTCCACGCTCACCACGCTCAATTGCACCCATATAAGTATCAGAAATGTCAATGGCTTCAGCAAGCTGTGCCTGAGTAAGCCGCAAGTGAAGACGTTCTTCTTTGATACGCTCGCCTAATCGCTTGTAATCTACACTATTATACATATAATCACCCATACCATTATAACCTAAATAAACAATCTCAAAAAACATCTGTCAGGGGTTTTTATGTTGACAAATAGGGGTTTATGTGGTATAATGTCAGTAAATCAATAAACAAATTTGCCTGCGCTTTTTAAAGCAAGTAAAATGTTGAGATCAACAAAATCAAAAAAGGAGAATATTAAAATGGCAACTCATGCTTATCCCAAGAAAAACACACATATCGGAAACATCTGCGGATTTTGCAAGTATATGGAGAAAGATATCAAGCTGAAAAACCTCAGCGTAGGGGGTGTTGAATTTGATGATACAATAAGATGCAGATGCCTTGCAGTTTCCGGAATAGAATTTAATCCGCCAACCCGTCCGGCGTGTCCAAAATTTGAACTGAGTTACGAAGCCAACAGGTATGCAAAATAATATTCAGAATAGGAGGTTAAACGCTTTGGATTTTGAAACTTTTTTCAATAAATTAATGGTTTTTGCACAGAAGGCTCAAGTTCGATATGAGCAAAGGCTTGAAATCAATGATTACAAAACGCAATACTCTGATCTGAGCAATGCCAAGCTGCGCGATATATATCATAGTAGTTCAACTGATGCAGAAAGAAAAGCAATTAACGAAATTATGAGAGAGCGCAAAGAAGAATATGAAAGAAATAAAGAGTAATTATTCGGAAATGAGCTCAGAAGATTTAGCTTTTGAATGCGCGAGAATTAAAAGCGAAAAAGATATGGTATGACGAACTCGCAAACTGGAAATATCAAATTACTGGCTATTTCCCACATCTTACATGAATGCTGATACTGCCTTGATTCTGACTTGGGGCAGCGAAAAATTAAAAAATATCATGGCACTTTTTACATGCATTTGAATATTTTGCTATGATATTTTAAAAGAAAGGAGGAAATAAACATGGGAATGCAACCGTATTGGGCACTTAAACATCCATGCGCCTGTTGTGAATACTGGGATGGCGAAAGAACTATCGCTAACCGTACAGACTTAGTATATTGCGACGGTTTATCAACAGGGACTTGTATGGGACCACATCCCAAATATCGTGGTCATCAAATTCGTCCCGGTACTTACACTGGCAATCAGTGCTTTAAACTTTGGCATTGTTTAAGTGAGCATTAAGATTAAATAAAGCTGCTTTAGCAATAGCAAAGCGGCTTTATTTATATAGATAGGAACAATTAAAGCAATTTATTTGTATTGCCACAAAAAATATTGATATCGGTAAGCACTGTTTTCTGTAAATGCACATATAACGCTTTTTAACAATTACTCATATACAAGAAAGGAAAATCAAGATGGCAAAAAAACTTAAAAAAATTCCTTTAGATTTGGTGCCATACATACAAATTGAAACCGAAGCTATTCAGGATTCAAATGACAAGATGATGATCTCTTCTTATTGTTTAGGCAAGCTGGAGTTGGTTAACTGGTATATCGAATTGTTGGAGGAAGGCTCAAAAAAATACATTGTGCCTCACAATAAAGCGTATCTGGAATCTGTAAGAGATCAGCTTATAGAATGCCATAAGGAAATTATGAAAACGAAAGTAATCAACCCCAAGGATAGACCCTTAATAGACATTGATTATCCCAAAAAATATGAGGGATAAAATGAAAGGAAAAATTATGGCAAAGCATACAATACCTCCCTGTCCCAAATGTCCGTATAAACTGGGACAAGTTAAAACAACAATAAATCCTTGCCCGCAGTGCAAATTGAACGATTATAATGCGTATGATCGTTTTATAAGCGAACCGCACAAGGACACACAGCAAGGATAGACGTTAAAAGCGCATTATTATTACATTTATCTGCTATCTGTAATAATGCTTATACAACCTTACAGCAACACCAAATTTCATCAATCTAAAATAAACGGTATAAATGCAATATCAAATGGGTGCATTGAATAATTATCAAGAAACGGGGAACTTATTATGGCAATCATCAAATGTAAAATGTGCGGAGGAGAACTTAACCTCACTGAAGGCGCTACGGTGGCAAAATGCGAATATTGCGGCACGACGCAAACTTTGCCGCGCCTCGACAATGACAAAAAGGCAAATTTGTATGACAGAGCAAACCACTTTCGGCGGAACAATGATTATGATAAAGCAATCACCATCTATGAGCAAATATTAAATGAAGATACTACTGATGCCGAAGCATACTGGTCGCTGGTTCTGTGCCGTTATGGAATTGAGTATGTGGAAGACCCTACCTCTCATAGACGTGTGCCAACCGTAAATCGTGCGCAATTCACATCTATTTTCGCTGATGAAGATTATAAATCAGCAATTGCCAATGCAGATAGCTTTCAAAAAGAAATATACGAAGCAGAAGCAAAAGCCATAGATGATATTCAAAAGGGCATTCTTGCCATTTCCTCCAAAGAAGAACCGTTTGATGTGTTTATTTGCTATAAAGAAACAGATGACAACGGAAGGCGCACACCTGACTCAGTGCTTGCAAATGACTTATATTATCAGCTGACGCAGGAAGGTTTTAAGGTCTTTTTCGCACGAATCACATTGGAGGATAAGCTGGGCACCGCATATGAACCGTATATCTTTGCAGCGTTGAACTCTTCCAAGGTTATGGTTGTTTTAGGCACAAAACCGGAATATTTTAATGCAGTTTGGGTAAAAAACGAATGGAGCCGTTTCCTTGCACTTATAAAAGCAGGCAATAAAAAGGTTCTGATCCCGGCGTATAAAGATATGGATCCATACAATCTGCCTGAAGAATTTTCTCATTTACAGGCTCAAGATATGTCTAAACTCGGATTTATGCAGGATCTTATTCGGGGTATTAAAAAAATTACACAATCTGAGCAACCAAAAGAAACAAAGAATACGGCTGATGTGTCAAGCAGTGATCATACCATAACGAATCCTTTACTCAGGCGTGCATTTTTGTTTCTTGAGGATGGTAACTGGGAAACCGCAGATAATTATTGTGAACAGGTTTTGAATCAGGAACCGGAAAATGCATTAGCGTACTTAGGCAAGCTGTTAGCTGAAATGCAGATTAACAAGCCGGAGGAGCTTTCAAATTATGATGATTTTGAAAACAAAAGCAACTTTCAAAAAGCCCTTCGTTTTGCTGATGACAAATTAGCGGCTACTTTGAACGGATATATTGATGAGCGTGAGAAATATCTTATCCAAGTAAAAGAAAAAAAACGTTTATCCGAATTGTATGAATTGTATAAAGAAGCGGTAGAAATTATGGAAAATGCCGCAACAGGTCAAGAGTATTATCAGGCTTATAAAAAATTTGAGTCGGTTTCCGGCTTTAAAGATTCAGATTCCCTTGCAGAAACATGTTTTGAAAAAATATATTCTTTCGCTGTTAGTGAAATGCAATCAGCAAATACCGAAGAACATTATAGAAATGCAGCTGATCTTTTTAACTTGATTTCAGGTTTTAAGGATTCTGATGCTCTTGCAGGCGAATGTCTGAAACAGATATCTCTTGAATCAAAATATTCTTATGCCGTCAAAGCCATGAAAATGGCAACCACCGAAGATCAATATAACAGTGCAGCCAACATTTTTAAATCCATTTCAGGATTTAAGGATTCTGATAATCTTGCGGACTCTTGTATGCAACAAATAAAACAAAGCGCTTACAATCATATTATGCGAATTATAGAAAAGAACAAAGAATGGAAAGTCAATTGGCTCGGAAGAGAAAGAGAAACCATTAACGAATTAGAACGATCAATATCTGAGTTAGAATCCATTATCTCATTAGAAGATTACAAAAAACAGTTAGGCTCATTATCCGAAAATGCAAATAATGAAATTGAAGACTGCAGAAAGATAATAAATGAAATTGAATCTGCGCTCAAAAATCGAAAGAGCAGAATGCAAGAAGGGCTGGCTCAAAGTCAGAAAAAGGAAAAGAGGGTAAAAAGGATTATTATTATTGGAATTATAGTAGCGATTATTGTAGCAACTGTTATCATTATTTATTCAGTAAATATAAATCAGCAGGACGAAATAAATCAGCGGAACTATGCAATCGAGGTAATTTAAAAATGGGAAAATTTGTAATTGAATGTCCAAAATGCGGAAGCTACGCGGAAGGAAAAACAGGATTTTTCTCTCGCAAAAAAATAGACTGCGTATGCGGTCATACAATTGACGTACGCATTGAGAAAATGACGACAAGGACCTGTCCGCATTGCGGGAACACCGTTTTGTACGATCAAACAATGGGAACAGGTGCTAAATGTCCTGTTTGCCATAATCATCTGATAACTCAGGAAAGTATGAGTGCAATAGCGGAATTTTCCTGTCCATCATGTGCGTGCAGGTTGACTGCTGATAAAAACGCAGTAAAATATACCTGTCCACTGTGTGACACCGTAATTGATGTACAAAAACAAATAGCGGTAGAAAACGCAAAAGGAAAGGGATTTGCCAGTCTGATAAAATATGAAGGCGGCAACGATGTCTTCGTTTGGAAACACCCAATTGAAGATTTTAATCTTGGTTCACAGTTGATCGTACACGAAAGCCAAGAGGCTATTTTCTTTAAAGACGGTCAAGCGTTAGACCTGTTTGGTGCAGGACGTTATACGCTTGCGACCCAAAACCTGCCTATGCTTCAGGAATTGTATAAGCTTTCCACCAATGCCGACACCGTGTTCCATTCAGAAATATATTTCATAAACATGGTAACACAAATGGGGATAAAATGGGGCACAGACAGCAAAGTGCGTCTTTTTGATCCTGCAAGCGGATTACATATAGAAATCGGAGCATGCGGCAGCTTTAATATCCGTGTAACGGATTCACGCAAGCTTCTTATGAAAATTGTAGGAACATCTACGGAATTTTCACAGGATGAATTGGTGACTGACGGATTTTCTTGTACGGCAATGGTAGGAAAATTCAAGTCATTGGTAATGAATAAAGTAAAAACAATTCTTGCCAAAACAATCAAAAGCCAAAGTATCAATATACTTGAAATTGATGAGCATATTGATGAGCTGTCCTCTAAGCTGTGTGAAGAGATAAACATATCGTTGGATGACTACGGACTTACTATGCCGGAATTCTTTATCACTTCAGTCTTGACGCCCGATGATGATCCGAATTTCAAGCGTCTCAAACAGCAGTTTGCCGACAAAACTCTGCGTGTGCGGGAAGAAGAAATCAGAAAAGCTGAAGCTGAAGCAGAACAGAGCAGGCGCATGGTAGAAGCACAGACAGAGGCTCAACTTAAAATGGTCAGTGCGCAGGGAGATGCAGAATCCCTAAAAATTAAGGCTTTGGCAGAGGCGGAAGCATATAAGGCACAAGCTCTTGCCGAAGCAGAGGGAATGAAAGCAAAAGGCTATACATATCAACAGGAAACTGCTCGTCAGATCGGACTGGAGGCTATGCAAAACGGACTTACGGGAAATAATTCCGATGGAGGAAGCAGTATTGGCAACAGTATAGGTGAATTAGCAAATTTAGGAATTACTCTCGGTGCGGTAGGCAGTATGGTAAATATAACCAAGGATGCGATGAGTCCTATTCTAAATACCGCAGAATCCGTTGGAAGCAACATAACTACGGCAGCTGACAAATCTATACGAGATACATGGGATTGCTCGTGCGGTGCTGCAAATTTAACATCAAAATGTTGTCCTGAATGTGGAGCAAAAAGACCTGAGCCAACAATATACGGATGGGATTGTACCTGCGGATGCAAAAATATTCAGTCCAAATTCTGCCCTGACTGTGGTTCGCCTAAACCACCAGAACCGGAAAAATGGAATTGTACCAAATGCGGTCAAAAAGATATAATAAGCAATTTCTGCCCTAACTGTGGATCCGCTAAGCCTGCTGATAAAGAAACTTGGGATTGTAAAAAATGCGGCAGGAAAGGTATAGACAGTCTATTCTGTCCTGACTGCGGAGAGAAAAAGAATGACGCATAAAACAATAATTCTTTTTGGCGTTATTGAAAACTTATATTTTGATTAAGAAAGGAATTGTTTTATTATGGATAAAAAAGCAAAAACATATGTTGCTGTCAGCGCCATAGTATTGGTATTATATTGCGTACTGTATCTTTTGATCCCATTTCCTAAAACTGCTGCATACTGGATTGAATTCCCATTTTCTCTTATTGCAATCGTCGCAGGTTTTGTTGTTTGCCAATATGCTGTAAAAAACGTCAGCATAAAGAGCAAATTTTATGGATTTCCCATGCTGAAAATCGGCATACTTTATATGGCAGGTCAATTGGCATTGAGTTTTGTTATTGCGGTAATAGGTTTCTTTGTGGATATTCCGATATGGATTCCTATTGTTTTGTCAGTTGTTGTACTGGGTATAACCGCAATAGGAGTAATAGGAATAGACACTGCACATGATATTGTGGAGGAGCAGGAGCATCACGATGAAATTATTACAAAGGCAATGAGGACATTTCGTCTTGATATTAGTTATATAGTCGATTTGTGTAACGACACAGAATTGAAAAAAGAATTAGAAAAACTTTCAGAAAAATTCAAATATTCTGATCCGGTATCAAACGAAAGTCTTTTTGAAATTGAAGAAAAGCTGCGTCAAGAGGTCAAATCTCTTGAAGAAACATTAAATACAGATAAAAACCTTACAAAGAAAAAAATTGATAATATTACTATACTTCTTGCTGACAGAAACCGCAGAAGCAAGTCATTTAAAAATAAAAATTAAAATTTTAACCGCATCCTCTACGTTTACGCCTATATATTATCACCACAGAGCATACAGGAAAAGAGGTGATAATATGGCGGACAAAAAGGTAATTGGCATTGTGCTTCTTATACTTTCTGCGCTGTTGTCGGCAGTAAAGGTTTTGAGTGAAGCTGAATTGTCCTATCACACAACCGAATAGGCAGCCTTAAACAGAAGGGTTCCCATAATGGGAACCCTTCTGTTTTTCTGTATGCTCTACTATAAAATTTATTTTAAAAAAGGAGATGTTTTCAATGTCTGCAAAGGTAGAAACAATGATGTACGTAAGGGAAAAACCATGGCACGGTTTAGGAACAATGGTGACGGAAGCAACAAACAGTGCCGACGCTTTGCGATTTGCCGGGCTTGACTGGTCTGTGAGGCAGGAACCTGTATTCAATGCAAGAGGCGGTATAGTCAGCGGATACAAAGCCAATGTCCGTGACACTGACGGCAGCGTTCTCGGAATAGTGGGCGACCGTTATAAGGTAGTGCAAAATTCTGACGCCTTTAATTTCACTGATGACCTTATTGGTGGTGATGTACGCTATGAAACGGCAGGCTCATTAAAAGAAGGACGTCAGATATGGTTGCTGGCGAAGCTGCCTCAATCTAAGGTGGCGGGTGACGATGTAGAGCCGTACCTCTGCTTTACTAATTCACACGACGGCTGCGGAGGTCTTAAAGTCTGCATGACACCTATCAGAGTAGTATGCAACAACACACTGAACCTCGCTCTTAAATCAGCAAAGCGCATTTGGTCAATGCGTCATACTGAAAATATTCTTGAAAGACTGGATGAAGCGAGGGATTGTCTGTTCAGGGCGGATGAGTATATGACAAAGCTCGCCGTTTATGCTGACAAAGCCGCTAATACAAGAATATATGATGCAGATATAAAAGAGATACTTGAAGAGCTGTTCCCTATCAGTGAAAAATCCACAGAGCGTGAAAAGGCAACTGCTGAAAAATGCCGAAATGAATTTATGATATGCTATTACGCTCCCGACATCAAACGTTTCAGAGGCACCGCATGGGGAGTTATCAACGCCGCAAGCGATCTTGTAACTCACTCAATGCCACACAAGAATACCAAGAATTATGCTTCCAATAACTGGGGACGTATCATGGAAGGTCACGCCGTCATGGATAAAGCGGTACAGCTGAGTATGGCGGGAGTTCCTGCTTAATGGAATATGAAAGCGAGGTCATGTTATGTCAGCAAAAATTCTGGCGTCTACTGAAAATATGCCTTATGATGAATGGCTGGAACATAGAAAGAAAGGCATAGGAGGTTCGGACGCCTCAGTAATATGCGGTATAAACCGCTATAAATCCCCAATGGAACTTTGGCTTGAAAAAACTGGCAAAATACCATATCAAGAAGCAGGAGAATCAGCATATTGGGGAACACAGCTCGAGGCACTGGTAAGGGCAGAATTTACTAAGCGCACCGGAATTAATGTAAATACGGTAAAGCAGCTTCTTCAGAGTAACAAATACCCTTTCATGCTGGCTGATCTTGACGGAATATGCGAGCATCCCGACTATGGGAAATGTATATTTGAGGCAAAGACTGCTTCGGCTTATAAGGCGGACGAATGGGAAAACGCTGTACCTGATGAATATATGCTGCAAATACAGCACTATATGGCTGTTACAGGATATAACGGAGCCTACATTGCCGTACTTATAGGCGGAAACACTTTCAAGTGGAGATTCGTAGAACGGGACGAGGAACTGATCTCTATAATTATTAAGTTGGAATCGGATTTCTGGGAACACTTGTGTACTATGACGCCACCTCCGCTTGACGGTTCTGACGCATCGGCTGAATTTATCGCCAAAAGATTTCCAAGCTGCACACCGCAGTCAAGAATATCTCTTCCAGATACCGCATCAGATTTACTGCTGCAATACGATGAAGCCTGCAAACAGCTTGAAGCTGCTACTGAAAAGAAACAGAAAGCTGAAAATCTGCTGAAACAAATGCTTGGAGAAAACGAATCGGGAATATCGGGGAACAAGGTCATTGTCTGGAAAACCGTCACTCAGGAACGGTTGGACAGCAAGACGTTAAAAGCCGAACATCCTGCGCTGTACCAGAAATATACAGCCAAAACATCTTACCGCCGCTTTTCCATTAAAACGGCGGTTTAAATCAGGAGGTAAAAATGGATACTGAAAATCTCAAAACACGCCTTGAAGACAAGGTGATAGAAATTCAAAGACCAATTGAGGCAGAAAACAATTCAAACTATATTGCACTAAAAAACAATGCCTTGGAAATAATTCGCTCTAATCTTAAAAATCAGCCATTATCATTTGAACTGTTTGACATTGTAAAGTCGCCGTCAGGAGGAACTACACTGTTTTCCGTACCCGGTATTTCAGGTGATGAGAGTGAAAAGGAGCTTACCGGGATAATTCTGGATTACACCACCCCAAGAGCTTATTGGGACACTCCCGACCCTGTTGAAGGTACACCACCGGTTTGCCTTAGCGAAAACAGTATTATTTCACATGACGGAAAAGCTTGCGCTCGTTGTCCCTATAACGATTTCGGATCAAAGGACGGCGACAGCAACGCAAAGGCATGCAAGGAATCGGTTCTGTTGTTTCTTCTGCGCCCGAACAGCATTATTCCGCTGCTTGTACGAATTCCGGTAACAAGTAAGTCACGTTTTCTAAAATATTCTACAAGACTGCTCAGCACTCTTACGCCAATAAACAGTGTAGTGACAAAGATCACTCTTGACAAAGCTACCAGCAAGGGCGGCAAGCCTTATGCACTGTTCAATTTTGAGGCTGTAAGAAAACTTACCGATGAGGAAGCCGTTAAAGCAAAAAATTACGCCAAACAGTTTATGGAAATAGTCAGCGCAGACGAAGTTACTCATGAAATGGCTGCCGCAGGATAAGGATAGCTTATGATGTTTAACGTAACAATTACCGAAATCCTCAAAAAGACTGTTAAGGCAGAGGCGAACGATCGTCAAGAAGCAGAACAAGCGGTATATGATGAATGGCGCACGGGCAAATACATACTTGACGCCGATAATTTTGTCGAAGTTAAAATTGAAGCAGAATGATCTTACGCCGACAATCAATGTATTTAAAACGAACGTTTTTGGAACAAATTCTGACAAGGAAAAATCACCCTTAAAATTACTGATTTTAAGGGTGATTTTGTTCCAAAACTCGTTTCAAAATCTATATACCTTATCTCATACCTTTTTGCAACAGTGGAGGTGTTATTTTGAAGAACTATGTTTTTGGATACGCAAGGGTCAGCACCGAATCACAAAACCTTGACAGACAGATAGATGCGCTGAAAAAGTACGGTGTTGATATTATATATAATGAAAAGATGACAGGCACTAAGAGAGAAAGACCTGAACTCAACAAACTGCTTGATCGCATGACTGAGGGTGACACCGTGGTTATAGAATCGTTGTCACGCCTTGGCAGGAGTACAAAAGACCTCATTGAGCTTACAGAGCTTTTTGAAGAAAAGGGTGTTCATCTGGTCAGTCTTAAAGAATCCATAGATACAAGCACCAGCACGGGAAAACTGCTGTTCACTCTTATGTCGGCTATTGCCCAGTTCGAGCGTGACGTTATAGCAGACCGAACACAAGAGGGCTTAAAGGCAGCAAGAGCGAGAGGTCGTAAGGGAGGACGACCAAAGTCCAATCCTGACGCTGTAAAGAAAGCGGTAAAGTTATATATGACAGGGCAGTACTCGTTGAGGGAAATTGAGGAACTGACAGGGATTAAAAAAGGAACTCTTTACAGAAATATCAAAAGGAAGCAATAATCAACATTCAGCCGTTTATCAAAAACTGTCTGTCTTATCTGTCAAAGGGGGCAACATACTTTATAAAAAATCGGTGCTGATATGCACCGATTTTTTTACACTTATTGAAATTTTTTATTTAAAGCTGATAACGATTTTTTTATTCGTTGATGTCGTCTTCTGCAACATTACAGTTTTTTTGAAAAAACATTATACAATATATAGGTGCATAAATAATCTTCCCTTTTCGTTTTATCTCACCTGAATTTGAAAGTACAAACGCCTTCTTGATGTGGTAATCCTCATTCTGTACAAATGTGTTCAGCGCGCTGTGTACAGTGTAGTCCTTGCCTGACTTTACCTCTATGGGTACAACCGAAAGGCTTTCGTAGTCATCAATAAGAAAATCAACTTCACCCTTGTTTCTGTTATCGTAGTAGAAAAGCCTGTGTCCATGGGCGGTAAGTTCGCTTGCTACAACGCTCTCATACACTGAACCGAGGTTGATACTGTTTTGATTGTCCAAAATTGCTCGGATATTACTTCCGTAAAGAATGCCCGACAATATGCCTACATCGTTCATATAAAGCTTTAGCAAATTTTTCCCGCCTGATTCAATAAGGGGAAAAACCGGATTTGATATAGCCTGAACATTCAACGCAATACCCGCACTTATAAGATATTCAAATTCGTCCTGATAGTCCGAAAAGGTCTTCCCTTTTTTGTTTTCAATGTTCTGTGCAACTACACGTTTCTTTTTATTTTCAAGATTGGACGGTATCATATCATATACCCTCCTGATTTTCAGCTTACGCTCTTGGTCGTACTTTGATGCGTCTGCTGCATAATAATCATGTATCTCGCTTTGGATCTCTCTGACAGACTGTATATTCTTTTCTGAAATATAGGAATTGACTGCATCCGGCAATCCTCCGATCAGCAGATATTTTCGGAACAGATCCATCATTTTGTTGTGTATGGTTTCATCCAGACTTTCAAGTTGCTCAAATTTATGCCTTAGCGAAGTTATAGTAAGCTCATTCATACCGTTAGCATATAAAAATTCTTCAAAGTCCAGCGGATACATACTGACCCTGCGAATACTGCCTATCGGTATAGATGTGGTCTGAGAAAGGGTAACACCCAACAGTGACCCGCTGGCGATATAAGTGAAACGATCATCCTGACGTAAAAATTTTAATAACGTGAGCAAATGAGGGTATGCCTGTATCTCGTCTATAAATATCAACGTATCAGATTTTGACTTCATTCTGCCGCCTGCAAGCATACTGACCTGAAGGTAAAAGTCGTCCACTGTTTTTGTATTGGCAAACAGTCTGTCACCTATGGAATCCTCCACCATATTCAGCTCAATGAAATTAGAATAAAGCTTCTGACCCACATACCTGATGATAAATGTCTTGCCTACCTGTCTTGCCCCGTCTATAAGCATTATTTTATTTGAGCCTGACTTTAAATGCTCCTCAATAACAGATGAAATTTTGCGATATAACATAAGAATACCCCCGTATTATGACTTTTCAATGATATTATAGCATATAATTTTCAACTTTTCAATACTATTTCAATGTTTATTTTGTCACTTTTGCAATTATTTGCTCATCAGTTTAAAATAAACCGTAATATTTGTATGATTGCTTACATTCCTCTCATCAACCGCTTAAAAGTTGAGGGATCATCTTTTTGGATATTATCCAATGACAATATGCTCCGTTCTAAGTTTATCTTTTTATAAAATTCATCTAAAAGGTTAGCGATATGATTTCTTCCCCACTCTTGCGGAATAGTAACAGGATTTATACCAATATCAAACAGTTCTTTCAACGTCCGACTGAAAGATTCAGATTCATTGCCCTGAAATAAAGCCTTTGCCTTATATACGCTACGGCATCTGCTGACAATGCGCAAAGCTTCAACTAACCTGTTTCTTTTCTGGCTGTTAAATTTGTATGAATCTATTTTATTGACGGCGTTGGTAAATGAAAACCAATCGCCCCTGCCCACAATATCAAAGAAATAGTGTGATATTATACTGTTACACACTGGCGGACTAAGCAAATCATTGTATATGTGGACTTCATCATTTCGGTCTGATATGATTTTCTCTATAATGTCATATAATTTTCTACGCTTGCACTGCACCTCAAACCTGATGATAGGTTCTGAGTCCTTCAATGCACTTTGAGGCACATGCAGATCTTCTTGCACCCTATCAAGCAGCTCATCATGCTTGAGATAGCAGTTGATATTCGTAGCACGGTTTATCAGATAAAAACTGTTTTCCTTGCTTTTCATTCTATGGGCAACTAAATCATATTCTGCCCATTCTGTGTAATGTGGTGGTATATCTGATCGCTTTATCAGGTTCATAATAAGCTCCGGCGAACAATCAGGAACCAGTTCATCTATACAGAAGTTGACGCAATAGTCTACTCTGTTGATCGTATAACTGCTGAAGCTTTGCATTATTGGGGATATCTCTTCGGATATAAGGTTGAAATTATGTATGGCAACGTTCATATCATTATAAGTTGCAGCGGTAATATAGTCAATATCACCACCTAACACCTTAGGATTTATCTTAACGAATAAGATATCAGTACTGTCTTCAAAATTACCTTTGGGAATGATGCGCCACTGTATTCCTCTGTCATTATTATGAAAAAATATCTTTGTAACTTGATCATACGAATATATCTTAATTCTGCCTGTTTTTCGGCTGTATGCAATAAGGTCTTCTCTTAGTTTAAAGGATTGCTGTCTGGGTAATGTCAGCGAAAGTTCTATTGTGTGAAACCCTAATGATGACCGCATCCGTATCCACTCCTCTCATAACAATATAATAATTAAGGTATATAATACGCTTCCTATTTATTCAATATAGTTATACGCAGTTTTAATATAATTCATATAATAGTGAATAATATGTTAATGTGAGAATAATGACTGGTAGGACAGGAATAAGTTGTCTAAGTAATAAATATAAACAATACGGCAAGAGACACTCATATATATAACGTGCTATTATTAAAATCAAGAAGAGGGTACGGGGATGAATATCCCCGTACCCTTTTTGTTTAATGCTTTATCTGTCAGCAAAGTGTAATGTAACTTTTTTTCAAAATTGGTTGACAACAAAGGAAGAATTAATTATAATTACATTATTAATTCAAATTCATAACAATGAATTTGAATTAAATTTAGATTGAAAGGATTGATACATAGTTATGGAAAATAACAATCAATATTTACCAGATCATTCTGAAGAAAATGAAAGTTATGAAAGCATATATGACATGGGAAACAACTATCAATTGTCAGACGAAGAATGTCAACTCAAAACTTTAGCCCAATATATTATTAATCAAAACGGACAGAGCGCTCATATGTACGCATTAAATTCAGCAGGATTTGATCCATCAAAGGATCACGGCGATAAAATAGCATTAGAGGCAGCAGACGACTATGATTCAGAAGATGTAAAGAAAATAATCAGGCAATTTACCAGAAAAGACGATGGTAGTGGTTATATTAGCAAACTAAAAAAGAATTTTAACTTTGATTTAGATGCTTTTGAAAACAATATTAGGAATAAACGTGAAAAAGTAAAAATACTTTATTTGCTTTATAAAACAATAAATAAAAAATATCCGGATAAGAGAATATGGGAATTATTCGGTAAACCTTCTATGGAAAATATTGATACTTCTTATAGCGGTAGTCAATCGTCTAACGGAGATGTAATTATGTATCTAAAACAAGAATTAGAAAAAGAAATTGAATTGATACATGATTCAATCAATCAACAAGATCTTGCAACATACATACAAATATCAATTAATAGTGTTTCTGCAATATGGGATAGGGGTATAAAAAATTGGTCTCAGGACATAAGAGCTTTATATGCTCAAATACATAAAATTTATTTTATTGATGATATAATAAATGATATAAGAAAAGATATAAGAAAAGATATAAGTAATGTGAATCTTTCTGATAAAAAATTTGCATTTTCTGATGATAAAGTTTATTCTCCAGTATTAGTCTTTTATTTTACGCTTTTACAATATGAATACTTAGGGCAAATAGTAGATTTATATAAAAATTTTGATCGGGAAAAGGGTCGCAATTATGATGTTTCCAAAAAATATATTTTTAAATTTTCGTTTCTTCCCAAAGAGCCTAAAATAACGAGCTTAGAAGATATAAATAAGTTTTTTGATTCTGAAAACGTCGATGAAATAGCCGAACTTGTCTATTTGAAGCCAGTAGTAGAAAATAAGGAAAAGAAAAAAATAATTGATAGCAAGGATAAAGTTATCCAAATCCTTGAAAATAATTTGATTTTTAAAGATAATGATGATAATGATATTTTTGATAATGTTGACCGGATACATATAATATCATGTTTGCAAGCGATTCTTTTACGTAATGATGATAAGGGAAAATTTGACTACGATTACTATGGAAAAGAAGGACAAAAAAACGGATTTCGCAAAGGAACAAAGCACACACATGCAGCGGTGAAAAACGATGTAAATAATTACGACATGTTAAAAATATACTGGCAGCGTAAAGAGATGGACATATATTATGCAAATACCGGAACAGGTGGTTGCAATGATAAATTAAAAGATTTAGAAAAAACAATTTATGGTATATTAAAAGATAAGATATATAAGTCCTCATCAATCGTTGAAATGGAATACATGAGTGAAAAGTACTATTACAAAATAAGTCAGATTATTTCAGCGAAAATAAAGGAAACATATGAACGTTATAAAAAAAGAACGTTATAAAGTTTGATAAAAGCCGGCGCCGAAAGGCGCTGGCTTTTATTTTGCCCAAACCATATCGATATGATTTACTTGCTACTCATAAAAAACTACCCTACTTTCTTAGAAGAAATTCCGAATTATTTTAAAAAAGGTGTAAAAAAAACGTACTTTCTGGTTTTGCAATCAAGAACATTCTTTGTTATTATTTATATAGGCGATAAACCCAAAATTTTATTGTTAGGAGGTAAAAATATAAATATAACATTTATCAATGGGCTTATCACGCCAAAAATTTTTATAATTTCAACATATCTTCTTTCATCTTCTTCTCATTTATTCATATATAATTTGCTTAAATATTATGATTTTTTTATGATTTATGAATAATTTTTAAAGCAAGAAAAAAGAAAGAAGAAGGAAGAAGATATAGGAAGGAGCAATAATGAGTTCATCACAATTATTAGAGTACAAACGGGGTATACAATTTGTATATGAAACACTAACAAAAACGAAAACAAAAGAATTGACCAAAAAATTTGAAAAGTACGGTTGCTATTTCTCTGCAAAAATAATAGATTTTTCTGATCTATTTATCCTTTTAAAATTAACGCTTAAACAAAATACTACCTTTAAGGATGTAAAATCAAATGCGGAAACAGTTTGTCGTAAATTAAAATTATATCAAATTCTACTTTTAGAAAACGAATCCGGTATAATAATGTTGATTTTATTAGAGCCGGTACAAAGTGACCGCCTTCAGGATTTGTTCCATGATACATATTTTATTAATAGCCTTAAGCAATTTAAATTACCGTACATATACGGAGAAGGTTTACTGTATCCACTAATAATTGATTTGGAAAATGCAACACATATTCTGATTGGTGGCTCCACAAACTCAGGAAAAACTGTTAGTCTTCAAGCATCAATTTGTTTTCTTGCACGCACACAATCTCCAAAAGACCTAAAAATGATTTTGGTTGATACAGGAGGAGCAGACTTGATTCCATTTAACAAGTTGCCTCATTTGCTTTGTCCTGTAATTGAAGATAGGAATCAATTATTTAAAATTATGCAAAATGTAATGTCAGAAATGGAAAACCGCAGAAAAATTAAAATAAATAATCCAGCCGAATTTGAATCTCTGCCAAGTGTTGTTATTGTAATTGATGAATTTCCATCAATTTTTAGAAATAACGATACACCTGAAACCAAAAGCTTGGCAAACGCTTTTTCATCCATTCTGGATCGAGGAAGGCACTATAAATTTCATTTAATTATTTCGGCTCAAAACCCAATACAGAAAAATATGAAGATCGATTTGGGTAATATTACAACACGAATCGCTTTCAGGTGCGCTCGTGATATTCACTCGGAAACAATTCTCGGTGAAAAAGGTGCTGAACAATTAACAGAGCAAGGTGAATTTTTAGCAAAAATACCACAATCTAATCAATTGATGCATAATAAGGGAATGTATATTTCACCAGATGAAATTCATCAAATAGTTGATGAAGTGGTGAATAATACACCTGATGATTTCCGCAATGATTTAAATAATTTTATTATTGATGAATACTCGATTACTGAAGTGGAAGAAGATAGTTCAGTTGCAGAATCCCATACATTAGATAATGTCAGAGTAGCTGAAAAGCCATCCAGCAAAGATAAACAATTAGCTGACACCATAATATGGGCATTAAAGAAACAAGAAGTTTCCATCAACTTGTTAAAGAAAGAGTCTAAAATTGGAAACAATACAGCAGAAGCACTAATCAAAAAATTGGAAGATCTGGGGATCGTAGAAAGAACTCATGCTAAAACCAAGCGTAAAGTTTTACCGAAATCTATTGCTGATTTACCGGAAGAACTCCTGATGTTTCTGAATGAAAACGGTTATTCCAATGATTATATATCGGAAAACTTCTACGATAATTCAAAAGTAGAAGATATTTCAGATGAAAATGCGCCTGAAAGAAATGAGCAGGAAATAGAATCATAACCGTATTCCACTTGCAAAAAATTATATATTCTCTCCTGAAGGAGGGATAAACATGAAAAAAGATGTTTTAAATTTAGAGCATTTCGACTCTGATGATAACACAGCTCAATATAGGACAATATTTAAAAATCAACACGGTCGAGTTTTGTATTTTGAATTAAAGCTCACAAACGGTATCTGCACCATAACAAACTGTTTCTACCTTGACCGAAATCAAGGTAGAAACAGTTTGCCACAGTACCGTGCAAAACCAAAGCTTCTGCGGACATTTACATTTGAGGCAGATCAATTGCTTGAAATAATTGCTGCCCAGTTGGATAAGCGTTTCTACGGAATACAGTTTGTTCAGTCACAACAATCAGGACTTCCTTTGAACGAGTACCTCAATTTCAAATCCAACTGTTCACGAAAAAAATATCGTTTTCTTATAATGATAGGAGACGGGGAAATTTACAACGGCTTGCCGTCGCATTTGCGCACAAGACTTAAAACCAAACTGCACAGGGCAGTATATGTTGAGTTAGAATATTATAAGGACGGTAATGGCGTTGTAAAAGAATGCAGTTATTATGATCGGCAATACAAACGTCGGGATGTTAAAATCACCCCACCGCAGCTTATCAGCTGTTTTTTCCCATACAGTAAATCAGGCATTGTGGATATGCTTAACCGAGAATTATGTTGCGATTTTACGCATATCATCGTAACAAGCGGAATCGACTTGGATTCAGATACTACTCCCCTTTGCGGGGCTGTATAGGAGGAACAGTATGGCAAAGCTGAGAACAGAATACACAGACATCAAAAATGTGATACATAACGTAGAGCATACGACTGTTGCCAAAAGTGACAGCAAGGCACGTGAACAGATATTGGATGAACTGTTTACCGTATTTTCAAGGAAGAACAAGCATACTTCCACTGACAAAAAAGCATAGCTTTATATAATTACCATAGAGAGGGGGTGTATCAGTGGCAATTGTGCTTTATGCAAGAAAATCCGTTGAAAGAGAAAACAGCATAAGCTGCGAAACTCAACTTGATTACTGCCGTTCAATGCTAAAGCCGGACGAAAAGAACGAGAAAATCATACCCATAGTTGACAATGGATTTTCAGGCGGCAACATGAACCGTGACGGCTTTCAGAAGATGATGAAAATGATACGGCAAGGCAAGATTGATAAGGTCATAGTGTATAAGCTGGATCGTATCAGCAGATCACTGGCAGATTTTGTGAATATTTTGCAGGAATTCAAAGAACATAATGTGATGTTCATATCATCTCAGGAATCCTTTGATACATCCTCGCCTTATGGAGAAATGATTGTCAAACTGCTTATGGTTTTTGCCGAGTTTGAGCGAACGTCCACTGTTAACCGTGTAACTCAGGCATACGCTCACAGGAGCGAAATGGGTTTTTATATGGGCGGACGTAAGCCATACGGTTTTGAACTGGTACCCACGATAATACATAACATCAAAACAAAAAAGCTGGATCCTATTCCATCAGAGGTAGAACAGGTATGCTATATCTATGAGGTCTATGCGCAGGAAAACGTTTCACTGCGTCATCTGCTGGATATACTGGTTGCAGAAGGAAAAAATCCGCTGAACGGGAGCAGTTGGACAACAGCAAAGTTGTCCGCTTTACTGAAAAATCCTATTTATGTCAAAGCCGATTCGGATATTTATGAATACTACGAACGTCACGGAACTCAAATAATATCAGACATTTCCATGTTTACAGGAGAATATGGCGCTCAGCTTTACGGCAGGAGCAAGCACACACCCAACGATTCCGACTGGTCGGATATGAAGCTGGTTCTTTTGACTCATCAGGGAGTAGTAGATTCTGATATATGGCTCAAATGCCAGAGAAAACTGGAAAAGAACAGGCAGATCACCAACAGTTACAGCAATTCCACAAGCTGGCTGGCAGGAAAGGTGATGTGCGAAAAATGCGGTCATACTATGACTACCGTTAAAGGTAAAATAAACAAGGACGGCAAGATCAGGAGGTATTTCAATTGTACAGGCAAATCTCACAAAAGAATATGCACCGGTCCGAAAGTATCCATTTATGCTGAAAATCTGGAAAATATGGTTTATGACTGTATAGCAGAAAAACTATCCGAATTAAAAGGCACTGCTCGCTCAGCCAAAAAAGCTGAACCTGCTGAGATGAATAATATAAAGCTGAAAATAAAGGCTGTGGAACAGGAAGAGCAGCAGCTCGTGAGCGCTATTTTAAAAGGAGGATTTAACGAAGAACTTCTCGCTCTGGCAAATCAAAAAGCTGCGCAGCTCAAAAACGACAAACTCGTCCTGTACCAACGACTGGATGAGCTTAAATACCAAAACAATGAAGCCGAAACTGTGGTAAATCTGGCAAAGTCGTGGCAGAATGCAGACTATGATCGTAAAAAAGCAGTTGCAATGATAATGATAAGCAAAATCATTATTGCCGAGGACGGAAGTGTAAAAATAGAGTGGAATATTTAATGGCTGTGCAGGGATTCTACCCTGCACAGCCATATTTTTCAGTATTTGAAGGCGTAGTAAACAACGCCATTTTATCAGTCGTGAACGGCAAAAACCCACTTAACTTTGTATGATTTGTATCGCCGAACCGCTGGAAGTGGATGATCTCGCGTTCTCTGAGGAATTTCATCACGTTGTTCACGTCAGGGTCGTCGGAGAGGCGGAGGATATTGTCATAGGTGGCGCGGGCTTTCTGCTCTGCCGCCAGATCTTCCATAATGTCGGCGATAGGGTCGCCTTTACTCTGGATATACGCAGCGGTAAAGGGTACGCCTGCGGCGCTGGCGGGATAAACGGCATTTGAATGGTCTACATAGTAATCGCCTTTTCCATAGCGGTCAAAGGACTTTGCTCCCTCGCCGCAGGTGAGCTGGGAAACCACCGAACCGACTATCTCAAGGTGCGCAAGCTCTTCAGTACCCACATATGTATCGGAAATGTTTCGTTTTTTATTGTCTTTTTCCGTATTCTGATAAATGCCGTAAATATGCTTTGCTACCGCATAAGACCACTTATACGGCAGCATATTAAGATATATGTCTATATGCTCGGTATCATTGACCACCATTTTATCAAGAAGCTCCGAGTAAAACTCATCTTCATATATAATTCCGTTCACAAGCTCAATTACAGCATTTTTTATATCCGAAAGAAGCTCCTGCTGATGTTTTATAAGCTCCTGCTGCTTTTCAGCTCCCTCGGCTATGGCTCTCGTCTTTTCAATGTCTTCGTCATACTTTGTCCTGAGCGCTGTGAACTCTTCTTTATCGATATTGCCTCCTATATACAGCTCAATAAGACTTATGCGTTTTTTTCTTATCTCTTCGATTTTTTCATATAATGCTTTTGTATCTGAAATACACTTATCGGAGATAACAGAGCCGATTGCCCTGATAAGGTCATTTGCCACCTTTTCACGGTCGATATTCAGCTCCTTGCAGACAAGGTACATAAGATATATCGCATCTTCATTTCTTATGGACTTTCCGCAGCAGCCAACGTTATTCCCTGCCCTATCGACATGAGGGCTGCCGTGAGCAGAGGCTTCGTAACAGCGCCACGCTTTGTACTGTGAGCCGTCTTTCCTTTTTTTGTACCTCGCCACAAAGCTTGAGCCGCAAACGCCGCACTTTATCTTGCCTGAAAAAGGATAGCGGTTGCTGTGCTTTGCTTTGCCTTCCTGTGATAAAGATCTGCTTTCAAGCAGCTTGTTTGCCCTCTCGAACAGCTCGCGGGAAACGATAGGCTCGTGATGATCCCTGATTATAACAAATTCCTCTTCGCCGTGATTGCACTTTTTCTCGTGAGAAAGAAAATCAGGAGTTATGGTCTTTTTCTGCACCAGATCGCCGCAGTATTTCTCATTTCGTATCACTCGGAGAATGACCGTGTTTGACCAGTGCTTGATCCTCATAGGAGAGACCCCCGCTTCCTGAAGCTCGCGGGCGATAACGTGAGTGCCTTTGCCCTCATTTGCAAATTTATGAAAAATAAGTCTTACGATCTCAGCACCTTTCTCGTTGACAGTCATCTTGCCGTTTTTCACGTCATATCCAAGCATATCTCTCCCGAAAACAACACCCTGTTCCATCTGACGCTTCTGCCCCCACTTGACGCGCTGGGAAGTCCTGCGGCTTTCTTCCTGCGCTATCGACGACATAATGGCAAGACGAAGCTCAGCGTCGCCGTCCATTGTATTTATGCCGTCATTCATAAAAATAACGCCTACGCCGTATTTTTTCAGTTCACGGGTGTAGAAGATACTGTCCAGCGTGTTTCTTGCAAAACGGGATATTTCCTTTGTGATAATAAGGTCAAAACGGCCCTCCTCAGCGCAGGCGATCATTCTGTTGAATTCCCTGCGCTTTTTGGTATTTGTTCCCGAAATGCCCTCATCGGCAAACACTTCATACAGCTCCCAGTCGGGGTGATGTTCTATGTATTGCCTGAAATATCTTTGCTGACTTTCAAAAGAGTTCGCCTGATCCTCATTGTCTGTGGATACCCTGCAATAAGCGGCTACCTTTTTCTTGACCGACTGAAATTTTCTCTCCTGATTAAGCAGCTCATACTTTTCCAGCATAGCCATGGCTCCTTTCGTTTTTATCAGAATTTTACCGAGTTCTTGTAAGCTCTTTGATACAGCGTTCTTTCTGTTCGGGAGTCAGTAATTTTCTTTTTTCAAGTGAGCAAAGAATTGCTTTTTGAAACTGAAGCAGAAATTCCGCATTTTCCTTTTCATTTATTATCGGAGCATTTTCTCCGATAAACACAAATTCTCTGTGTTTCATTGACCAACACCTCCGTCACTTAATCTGTATGCTTCGGCGCTTGTACAGTATAACGGGATGGAGGCCGTTTTATATACTTTGCTCATATACGACGCCATAACTCTGAGCAAGGTATATTATGCTTAGATTATATTACTTTAAATCGCTGAAGTCAATACTTTTTTGTATATTTTAAAAATCCGTGATATCAATTTGCCGTTTTTTGTTTGCCGAGGGAGACCTGAATCGGGGCTCCCTTTTTCTTTTTTGCAGCAGGAAGCGAAATTGGTTTCTTTTGTTTGAGTACTTTTTTAAAATTCTGAATTTTATCAAAAATTTTAGTGAAGCTGCGAGAAATTTGCCCCTCACTTTTAAAGCCGAAAAATTTGGCAAGTGGACCACATTTTTTAAAAAAATTTTTAAATTTTTTTGTTGAGCAGATTTTGTTTCACGTTCATCAATGAAAATTTTGAGCTAATAGACGCAAAGTATTTATACATAATTTAATAAAATAGCAGCCTGTGAAAAATATCAAAAAATAGAAAAAAGGCTGCTCTTAAAAAAGAACAGTCTTTGAAAAAATTGTTTAAGCGCTGAGGCGCGGGCGGTTGACAGCAAGCATCGCCTTTGTGGCTACACTCTGACTTTTTTGTGAAAAGTCGATCGTTGCCACTTCGGCATTTTCTGAAAATTTCGGTTTTCTCAATTTATCAGAAAGTCGCTTGCTGTGGAAATTCCCGGACCCCTTTTAAATCAAAGAATTTTATTAAGCGCAAAATGTCGCTGATAATCTTTCAAGCAAAGTTTGAAAATCAGGTCAGGTTCCTGATTTGGCAAACAGGCGTTTGTCGGCTTTTTGATTTTTCGCGAAAAATCAAAAATGTATAGACAAAGGCTATGCTTGCTGTCAACGTTACAGCTCAAATTCTCACGAACAGTCTTGACGAATATATCATTACAGATTATAATAAAAAAGATCCAATGAGGACGAGCATAACGGCAGGCTCGTATTTTGAATATTATGTTTTTTCACTTTGCGATGAACAGTCTGCCGCTAAATCCTCATTGATCAATGAATTGAAAGTTTTACCAAGGAGAATGTATATGGATATTTCCAAAATTTCAGCGAACGGATCACCAAAAAGCAAAATGATATATCATGAAGATCCTCAAAGTCTGCACATAAATACTCTTGAAAGGCACGCCTATTTTATTCCTTTCGGCATAGAACAGGATCCTTTCGGCAGTCGGGAAACTTCTGAAAGATTTGAGCTTCTTAACGGTGATTGGGATTTTATCTACCGAAAAAGTATAATCGACCTTGAAGACGATTTTATTTCCATATCTTTTGATAAGACGATTCCTGTTCCCTCCAACTGGCAGCTTTACGGTTACGACAAGCCGCAGTATACTAATGTCTGCTACCCTATTCCGTATGACCCGCCGTATGTTCCAGACGATATTCCTGTGGGTATCTATCAAAACAAATACGAATATGATCCCGACGGACGCGACAGGATACTTGTTTTTGAAGGCGTTGACAGTTGTGTTTATCTTTATGTCAACGATGGATTTGTCGGCTACTCACAGATCTCTCACTGCACGTCGGAATTTGATATAACTCCTTTTTTGAAAAGCGGAAAAAACGTCATTACAGTCGCGGTGCTGAAGTGGTGCGACGGAACATATCTTGAAGATCAGGATAAATTCAGACTTTCGGGAATTTTTCGTGATGTATATGTTTTGTCGCGTCCCAAAAAGCGTTTGAATGACTATATTGTAAAAACTGAGCTTTCCCGTGATTTTTCCTCGGCAGAATTTATTTTTACTCCTTACGGAAGTAATGCAAAAGCGCGGCTTACTGCTCCCGATGGAAAGCCTATCGCCGAATTATCAGCAGAAGACGGTATTCCTGCTTCAATAACAGTTTCATCACCTATTCTCTGGTCGGCTGAAAGACCGTTCCTTTATTCTCTGGCGATATATACTGAAGACGAGGTGATAGGTGAAAAAGTAGGATTCAGGAAGATAGCCGTTGAAAACGGCGTCGTAATGCTGAACGGAAAGCCTGTAAAATTCAAGGGAGTGAATCGCCACGACAGCTATCCCGATACGGGATATTATGCTTCGGTCGAACAGATGAAAACTGACATTGTCCTTATGAAAAAACACAATGTAAATGCAGTGAGGACCTCTCACTATCCCAATTCACCGCTGTTTTACCGTTTGTGCGACGAATACGGGCTTTATGTCATAGATGAAGCGGATCTGGAATCCCACGGCTGCGTCAATGTATACAACGACTTCAGACAAAGCAAGGGTTATAACGGCATAGCTCTCCTTGCCTGTGATGAACGCTTCAAAAAAGCAATAACAGATCGCGGCGACGCTCTTGTAAAGCGGGACATAAACCGACCCTGCGTAATAATGTGGTCTCTCGGCAATGAAAGCGGCTACGGTGAAAATATGCTGGCTGAGGGGGAACATATAAAGTCTCTGGACTCTACAAGGCTTCTGCACTATGAAAGCACACATCGGCTTGACGACACCTCAGACGCTGTTCTTGACGTCGTTTCTCAAATGTATCCTTCTCCTGAAAATATGCGGAAATTTCTTGAAAACAACAATGAGACGCGCCCGCTTGTGCTTTGTGAATACTGTCACGCTATGGGCAACGGTCCCGGAGACCTTGAGGATTATCACGATGTATTCTATTCTGACAAGCGTTTCTGCGGCGGATTCGTCTGGGAATGGAGCGACCACGCCTGCCCTCTCGGAAAAACCGACGACGGAAAAATAAAATACGGCTATGGCGGCGACTTTGGCGAAAAGCACAACGATGGAAATTTCTGCATGGACGCTCTGACCTATCCCAACAGAACACCTCACACGGGACTTCTTGAGCTTAAGCAGGTATATCGTCCCGTCAGAGTTGAAAAGACAGCAAACGGCTTTATCTTCAAAAGTCTTCTTGATTTTGAAGACGCAGGAGAACTTCTTGACTGCCGCTATGAAGCGACCTGTAACGGCGAGGTGGTAAAAAACGGTAAGGTGGAATTTTCTATCCCTCCTATGGGAAGCATTGAAATCGGATCGCCTGTCGTTGACGGCGAAGAAAGCGGTATCTCCTATATCAGATTTATCTTCACGTCAAAAACAGACACGCCGTTCTGCGAAAAAGGCTACGAGGTGTGCTTTGACCAATTGAAGCTGCGTGACGATCTGATATGGGAACGCTCTGCCCAAGGTTCCGAAGATGTTTTTCTTGAAGACGCGCCGCTTTTTGTCTGCGTTTCTGTCGGTGATATATCGTATCGCTTCAACAAACGCATTTCCGCCTTTGACTCAATAAAAATAAGCGGAAAAGAGCTTTTTGACCGTCCTCTCTGCTTCAATTTTTTCCGCGCTCCCACAGATAACGATGTTATGAAGGGAGATTGGTACAGAGCGCACCTAAACGATTTTACCGCAAAAAACTACGGCGTTAAGGCGGAAAAGACCGTAAACGGTGTTGAGATAAATTTAAGGCAGTCATTTGCATGGAATATTTATCAACCCTTTGCTTATATGGACGTGCATTATGTTATATCGCCCGATGGTACTCTTAATATAAACTGCAAAGCGGAATTCTCCAATAAAGTAACTTTTCTTCCCCGCTTCGGCTTAAGGCTTTTTCTGCCAAGAGACTTTGACAATGCGGAATATTACGGCTACGGTCCGTATGAGAGCTACGCTGACAAGCACCAAGCAAGTTATATGGGAAAATTTTTCTCACATATCCACGATATGCATGAGGATTATATCCGCCCGCAGGAAAACGGTTCACATTTCGGCTGCAATTATCTTGTCGTTTCTGACGGGGACACAGATATTACATTTACTGCTCCAGAACCGTTCTCATTTAATGCTTCAGAGTACACTCAGGAGGAGCTTGCGCGGAAAAGACATAACTTTGAGCTTCAGAAATGCGAAAGCAGCGTGATATGCGTTGACGCAAAAATGGCAGGCGTGGGTTCAAACTCCTGCGGTCCCGCTCTTGCAGAAAAATACAGGCTCCCTCTTCCTAAGATCGGCGCAGACTTCAGGATCAAAATATCTCATGCTGAAAAATGATGTTATATTCAGGAGAAAGCGGCAGACAGCATATGTCGGAATAAAATATGACAGCAGCATATTGTTATGGGATATAATCATGTTATATGTAAAATCTGCAATTAAAAATGTTTCACGTTGCAAAATTCGCCCAAAAGCAGCTTATTTTTGGGTTCCCGCTGCTTTCATTCAAGAACAGCGAACAGATAAAAAAGCAGGACAAGATATATTCTGCGGACAAGCCCTTTGCAACGCAGAAGTCTGACAGGATAAGGTACATAAACGTGTATGCTTCGGTGAAAATGTGATGGTCACAATTATATAAAACATAGCGTCGTATTAACTGACAGTGAGGTGTTTAATTTGCGAAACGTATTCAACCGATTAGTAACGTAATATCCGAAAGCAAACCGTATATCCTCGACAGGATACGAGAAATGCAGTCAAATCTGAGCAGTGGCGTTCCGAAAGAAAAGTCATCGGCGAAAGGCAGGTTTCTGAAATCAGCTAAGACAGACATTTCTGTATTTTGATAAACTTATAATATAAACCCCCTCCTGACAGTTGATTTAAAGTGTTACTGTCGGGAGGGGTCTTTTTGGGAAACGGTTTACTTGCCTGAAATAAAACTATTAAATTTAACAAGAAGGTTCATTTAAAAATTTTTTCATTATGTTTTATAAATAATTTATACTAATGATCTTAGCACAACGATATCAAAAAAGTGACGATTAGTTTATTTTTTGCTTTCCGATTTAATTTTGGTGAAGCTATTAGTTAGTTATTCGCCTGCGGTAGCAATTATCTCCGCACCTGTCAACGGAACAGGCTCAAATTTTTGTATCTTTCCATCAGAAACGCCCTGCTTGATTGTATCAATAAACTGTTCAACAGGCGCATCGGCTTCAATGTTGAAATCAGTAAAGCAATAGTCCCACCATTGAAGCTTCAGCATTTCCCAAATTATGTTATCAGGGAAACGCATTTTTATTATTTTAGCAGGAACTCCGCCCACGATAGCATATGGCGGAACATCTTTTGTTACAACAGCTCCTGTTGCGATTATTGCTCCATCATGAATCGTAATACCGGGTTTTAAAGCGCAGTTGCTGCCTACCCATACATCATTGCCGATCGTTATGCGGGGGGGGTAGGTATTGGTTTTGTAATAAATCCATTTTTTTCAACACTATTTACACATTTTGAAAATATAACAAAACCTCTGTCTAGTGTCACACTTGAACTTGTAAATCGTTCATAAGGATGTTGCGGTCCGAATGTCCTGTTAGCTGCGGCAATACTGCTATAACGTCCAATAATCGTATCCTCTCTCATTTGAGTCCATGAATATGAAAACGACCCCATAGATAATATTCTATTCCCTGAAAACATACTATAAGGTTCAATCAAAGTGTTTGCATTAACAAAAATATCATCTCCGACTTTTAGTCTGCTTGTTCCGTCATAAGAAGTATAAACCTTTTTTTCAGCAAGTAGATCCAGTGTTTTCTGAGTAACTTTCATAAACAGTCTTCCTTTCAAACTTTACTGCTCAGTTCACTTTTGAGGAAAATTTCCAGATCCTCCGGCACGCCGAGACCCCACATTCCGTTTTGCAGGGAGCCGATGTTGTAATAAGCAAACTTCTTTCCCTGCTCAATTAGAATGTTATAGACAGGAGCGACGTAAAACTCATTGTTTACACGGATATTTCTGTCTATCATCTCGTGCGCTCCCGAAACAAAATCGCTGCCTTTTGCAAAATTGTAAATGCCTACGGTAGCTTCGTCCGAGATCACTTCTTTTTCTCTTACCTCGGTCACAAAACCGTCTTTATCATATTTTATGAACGACCATTTGTTGTCGTGTGCGGTCATTGTCATAATAAGACCGTCATACGAGCCTTGCTTTTTCAGGTAATCATTTATGTTTATATCAACGAACTGGTCTGAGTTTGCTATCATCATCGGTTCGTCACTGTTTATGTATTTTTCTGCAAGCAGGACTGTGCAGGCGGCACCCTCCGTTACCTGTGAAACAGGGACTATTATGCAGTCGGGAGCAATGCTGTTCAGCTTTTCGGTAAGACCGTACTTTTCTATATGCTCCGCAAGACAAAGGTAAATAAATCTGTGTTCGCACTGAGGTCTGAGATTATCAGTCACTACCTCAATCATATATTTTCCTTTTACATCTATCAGAGGCTTCGGCATTTTATATCCTGCGTTTGCGAAACGGCTTCCGCGTCCCGCCATCGGTATTACGATATTAAGCATTTTATTGTTCCTCCGTAAGGTATTTGTCGTTGTTGGCGCCGGGTATTTTTATCACCGCATTCACGCTGTCAGTTACGGCGAGAAAATCCGTCGCCTCTCCGGGTTCGATTATGATAATATCTCCCTCGTTATATTCGGCGCCGTTCATTTTTACTTTTCCTGAGATTATAACGGTTATCTCAGTTGCAAGCTTATGATAATGAGAGTGTTCATATGCTCCCGCCTTGTAGCTTTTTACAGCCGCCTCAACGTCGTTTGTCCGATAGAGGGTAGGCTCAAAGTTTCCTACGAACCAGCCGCCTATCATATCCGACAGTTTACTTGTTTTCATCTTTTACCTTTCTGCAGTATTCTTCATACAGTTCTATCCCTTTGATATGGCTGAAGTTGAAATACTGCTCCTTCTTTATCTTATATGTTCCTATCCTTTTCTGATTAAGTATCATCTCATTGTAAACAGGGCATACAAAGAAATTGCCGTTTACTCCCGCGTCCTTTTTTATCATGCTGAACGCGGATTCCACAAAATCGGAGGTGCGTTTGAAATAATAAAATCCCGTAGTGGCGTTATTGCTTATGGGACGCTTTTCTGCGGCTTCAGTCACCAACCCCTCATCATTCAGCCTTACATACGACCAGCGAGGGTGTATATCTTCAAAGGTTATCACTCCGCCGTCGTAATCATTGGCGATAAAGCTGTTCAGCGCCTCCTGTAAATCTGCTGTCACAAGCTGGTCTCCGCCTACTATTATCAAAGGCTCATCAGGCTCAAAATAGTCCATTCCGAGAAGACAGCTGCAGGCGGAGCCTTTTGTCTGTCCCTGAGCAACAACGATAGCGGCGTCGGGCAGAAGCAGCCTTATCACGCTGTCCAAATGATACTTTTCAACATTGTTTTTATTCAGGATAAATATAAATTCCGCATTCTCAATTTTTGTCAGAGGTTCAATGATATGCTGAAGTATGGTCTTGCGGTCTATTTCATAAAGCGAAGTGCAGTATGCGGTATCAGCCGCCTTGTTCTTCACTTCGTTTTCTACCATCGGAATAAGTATCTTCATTTACTGCACCTCACATCTTTCGATATTTTTGCGGATATTGTCATAATTAACGTCGTATACCGTTTCCACCTTCATTACATTTGCACCTGAAGCGGTAGCTGCTGCTATGCCGTTTTTGTTGTCCTCCACCACAAGACATTCCGACGGGTCAAGCCCGAGCCTTGAAATTGCAACGTTGTATATTTCGGGATCAGGCTTTGCCTTTGTAACGTCCTGGTTGCTGAGAGAAAACTCAAGATACCGCTCAAGACTTGCTTTCTGCATCATTATATCGACGGTGGCACGAATTGAATTTGACGCAACTGCCAGTCTGTATCCTTCGGACTTCAGCTTTGACAGGGCATATTCATGCACAAACAAAGGGCGGCAGTTCACAAATATTTTTTCCATCGTATATTCCTGCTTCAAAGCGTTTATGTACTTGTGCAAGCCCTTTGGTAGCTGCTTTTCCAATGTCATCATAGATAACTTGTCCGCGGTTGGAAGTCCGTCGTAGGTCACAAGGTGTTCATATCTGCTTATCTCATAGCCGAACAGTCCGAGGGCTTTGTTAAGCGCTTCGTAATGCCACTCCTTGGCGTCTATCAGAACGCCGTCCATATCAAAAATTACTGCTTTGATCTTGCTCATTTGAAATATTCCTCCGCTTCTTTCGGGGTGTCGGTGCAAAGAATAAGGTTATCCATGTCCTTATATTTCTTCAAAAGCTCCCACACCGCTTTATTATCTCTTTTATGCAATTCGGGCGATACAACTGAAACGGTTTTCCCCGAAGTCAACAGTTTTTCTACGGTATCAGCTATATGATCGCATTCTGTGAACTGGTCAAGCCAAACGCCCTTGCTTTGCTCCCAAAAGGATATTGTTTCCTCAAATTCGCTGCTTCGGGTGAAAATGTTGTATCCCCGCTTTATGTAGATATACTGCTCAGGGACTGAGGAATCAAAGAGAAAATAATTCTTTTCGGTAAGACCGTATTCCTTGAAAATATCCTCCAGCAGCAGATATAAGCCGTCAGCTTTGACATTCAGAGCAAGAGCGGGCTTGCCGTATTTTTTCCAAAGCTCCAGCATATCAGTCATAAGCGGGCAGTACTTGTCCGCAGGATTATGGGAGATGACCGCTTGTCCGTCAAAGTCCCTGATGTCTGTTTCTATGCCGTAGCCGTTGGAAAACGCCCGCTCAAAGGCGGCAAGAGTGTTCTTTTCTTCCTCGGTTTTCCAGAAACCGCGGTGGGCTATGATGTGCATTTTTTTATTCCTTTCTGTATTTTTCAATTAAATATTCCAGAGTGGTTTCCGGAACTAATTTTTCTATTTCTTCAAAATTGCTTTCTTCCAGCAATTTTCTCACTCGGCTGGCGCTTATCACACCGCCGTTTGTTTCTTTTCTGGGAATGACTTCAAACTTGACGCCGTATTGGGGAAGGATCCTTGCCATCGTTTCGTTGTACTGTCTTGTTACGTTGTCAAGAGGCTCTTCGCCTGCAAAGCGGACTGTTATCCCGAGCTGAGGCGCTATCTCTCTGCCGAAAAGCTCAACGTCCATACTTGGGTCAACTGTGCTGTCCTGTAACTCCGCTTTATTGAAATAGCCTGAAAATGTGAGGGAAGATATAATGAATTTACCGCTGGGCAGTACCGTAACATTTTTCAGATCGGCAGTACCTTTTTTCACAAGCTCTATCCTGTCGGCAAACGGGAAAATGCTTTTGTCCTCTTCCACCACAAAAATGTATAGCCGTTCAACTCGGCTTGCGGCATATTCCACAAGATACCTGTGTCCTAAAGTAAACGGATTGCAGTTCATAACTATGCTGCCGACGGCAGGGCGGAGCGCTCTGAGTTGAGATTTGTACTGCTCCAGCTCCGCTTGGTATGGGCTGACAGTACCCCCCCCCGATTTTGATTTTACGATCCCGTATTGATGAACGGTAGGGAAATTTGTGGGGATGTTTTTGTAATCATAACTTTTGAAAAAATTGTTTTTTTGTAAGTACTCAAAAAATTTTTTTGCAAATATTTGATTACCACGTTCATTTAAATGATAACGATCTGTAAATACTTCTCCGTATTCGTGTGGTCTGTCAAATATTCCTGAAACATTAAAAAGCGGTATTTTATCTGCTTTAAGTCCTTGAAGACAAATAAGGACAATATCACCTTTTTTAACAGGTAGTCGGTTTAAATTATAAAATATATCTTGATACCGAAATGCATAAAACTGTGATACATTTTCAACAATATATTCATGACCATTTTCGTTGATTATCTTTTGCAAATAACTCTCAATCGTTTTATCATATGGTGCGCCAATTCCATAATAAATACAGGTTCCCATACACCATATAGTATTTTTATATATTCCATCTTGGTATGCTGTTTTTCTTACTCCATTTTCAGTCATAACAAGAGGATGGCTATTATCAATCAAATCCGAAGTACCATCAGAGTTTATTTTTGCATTAGAAAGAGCTAAAATAGCATACACCTCATCATTGGTATACCCAAACGAATCAAATCGCGTTTTTAATATTTTATCACCCCTATTTTTAAGCTCATCTCTAAGCTGATGTATATTTTTTTCAAGATTTTCCCTTTCTATTTCAGTTGTATGTTCATTATCTTTTAATATGGGAATATCAGTCAATATGACTGATATTCCTTCATGTTCATTGATGTATGAATACAAAGGTCTTTCTGAATAAACGTATTTTATTAGATCTCCAAGAATCATATCAAGATATATTGTTTTATTTGACGGGAGCTGTGGCATTCTATTAATTGTAAGTATAAAAAGCTTGTCATAGCCATCTAAATTGTTATAATTTATTTTGTCAAATCTTATTCCACCTATAGTGCATGCAACACCATGCATAATATTTACAGGTTCAGTTGACAAAAGGCAAAATTTTGGCAGCATTCTTTTGTCATACCAAAATTGTACATATAATTCCCACAAAAATTCAGGGTCGTATGAGGCTATCAGCGGCTTTTTTATACCGTTGTCTACGCAGTACTGCGGCATGGAATATCCGGCGTAAAAGCAGTCGCGAAGTTGGATGCATTTAAGTTGGTCAGGGGTCATATTGTTCCTCCTTATTTTAGTTTTCGATATAGTCTTGAACTCTATTGAGAAATTCTTTCATACATTTAATTGATTGGTCTTGTGTGTGATCTTCCTGTTTCGTGTCTACAATTTCTCTTATCAATTCAACAAGGGCATCCGAATAGCTGCCTGAAACCGAATCATTTTCAAATTTAAATTGCTGTGCAGTGTAGTTATAAAAATTCTTAGAAAGAGTGTCATCGTTTAAATTCTCTGAGTATTTTCCATATAAGTATAAGGCTTCTATTTTATCAGAATCCATTGGCCATTTAAAAAAATCTATACCATTTGCATATCTTTTAAAAGTAAATTCTGCTGCTTTTTTATGTTTTTCACCTATTTGTCCTTTGTACAGCATCACAGCAATTTCTTTTAAAGTTTTGGAATTCAACCCTCTTGAAGCAGCTAATAATGCTATTTCATAAATTTGCATATCAAATTTTTTTAATTCATCAAGATTATCTATAATTCTTCCATAATAATCAAGTTTATTTTCAGTTAATATTCGGCAGAAGAGTTTTGGAAAATTACTGCTTTCAGGTAGTCTGGGAAACAATATTTTTACTGTTTCATCAAAATTTATATAGCTACGTTTTACGAAATTGCTTTGAGTAAAATTTTTTAACCATATATTTTTTTCAATGTGAAAATATTTTTTTCCAAATTCTGCAGTTTCAATATAATCTTGTTCTGTAAAATGATTTGTAACTAAATAATTCGGCGCAGAATTTTTTAAAATCTCAGCATACAATTTTTTATTAAATGGCGTCTGTGCAATATTTCCTTTTATAATTCTATCAATAATATCCGAATTCTTTAGCTTGGTTATCCATGATATGGTAACAACAGATGGTGAGCAGGAAAATATATCAACAATATCTATATCGTTGCTTCCTGTATAAGTATCGTTTCTATATAAATAAAAACAACAGTACAGTAACACAAAATATACTGCATAGAATTTATTCATAATTCCGGGCAATTCAATATTTTTATCATGAAACACAGAAAATTTTGTTGTGAGCTGCCATTTAAAAGTCCAATAGACAACTAGTGATAAAAACTCATCTATCAATGGTATTTCATTACGAAATATATTTAGGAAAAAAAGACAGTCCGGAGCTAAAAAATCTTTATACTTTAAATATGTGTTTTCGTAAATCACCATCTTATACAGATCGCTTTTATATCCAAGGTAACAAATATCTCCCATACAAAAAGGGGCAGATAAAGCATAATCCATTACGGCAATGCGATAGTTTAAATTCGGTTTAAAATTTCCATATGTTCTGATTGATAAATCAACTTTTCCATCTAATAACGGTTGTAGTCGATTCAATGTGTCCATGCAAAAATCTGTTCTACATTTTAATACGAAAACGTCTTCAGGGATATTGCTTAATGCTGCCCTAAGCTGAATGGCCTGCCTACTATAATTTAAATTAAGATTTTTTTTAATGTTGTCTTCTAACGGAGCAGATTCTACTATTAAAATATCCAAAAATTTTAATTTATTTCTCAGGTAATTGATTTGGTTCACTTCTCCTATCCATGTAGATAAAACAATACCATCAATCAAATTGTTTGCACGCTGTTCGCAAAGCCAGGCTATTACAGAATAGAATTCAAACTCCTGTCGGATTGCACCACATACCACCGCCCAAACTTTCTTTCCCATAATTGCCATATTAATCCTCCCAAATTCGTATCCAATCGAAGCATATATATGGGTCATTACCTGTAAAATCTGTGCTTACGACCATTATATATTTTAAAACATCGGTTTCCGGTATATATGTTCCGGATATAATCATCCATGTATCGTTTTGAAATCCTCGTATGGTATGTAATAATGGACATATAGAATTAATTGCAGATTTATCTGCAAATGTAATTCTTACCTCTTGAGCATCTGTTTTCATTTTTAATTTTATATTATAGTGATATTGCGTTCCTGCTTTGAGAGAATAATTTAGAGGTAAAAAAATCCGTTTCCATTTTTCTCCGTTTGTAAGTAAATAAGGCTCACTATTAAATTCTTTTTTTGTCCAAACAACCGGATCCATTATTTTCCATGATAAAGGATCTCCTGCATGATAATCCAAAATGTACTTTTTAGTTATGCTTATATCATTCTCCTTATCACTTAATGCTTCCAATGCTCTGTTAAATCCATGAGTATAACATATTTCAAAAAATTTTTGCCTGTGTTCCGGTAATTTAATTGATTTTGAAAAATATTTTTTCGTTTTTTCAATAGAATCAGGCTGCATCAGTGAAATCGTAACATTTGGAATTTCCTGCAATTTTTCCCATACTGAGTTTCCCTTTTCTGAATTGATTCCTACAAATGACCATCCTTTTCCGTCCCCTTTTGAAACAGGGTAATATGTACCGATCGTTAAATCACCCGAGTTCCTGCACAAATCATATTTGCATTCGTAACAAGATCTGCGTAAAAAAAGTCCTTTATGATAATTTGTTAACCAATCTCCGTTTTTCAACTCTTGATAAACTGCGTTTTCAAAGTTGATCCGTATGGACTCGTCGCAATCGATCTCTTTAGAACCAAAATCCAATCTTTTTATTTCGGAATATCCTTTTCTGCTTTTTACAAACCCTTCCCATACAAAAGAAGAAGCTGCGCCACTGCATGCCATATCTACAAATACCAGGTTATCATATTCTTTTTGTAAAAATGTTTTTAGTCCTTCAACCTCGCATGGGGTCCCAATAAACAAAACATATTCCTTGTTTTCAAGTTGCTGCTTGATTTCCTGGAAGCATGTATACGCATTACTCTCCACATATGGTACTTGGCATATAAAAGACATATCATTAGTAAGATCCAATTTTTTGTGTTTAACGCGCAGATAATCCTCTGTAAAAACCGGAGCATAAATCGTTCCTTCGTTATCATGAACGAGTTTTATCAATGCAGTAAATATGCCGCCGCCTGCTGATATCCATCGTGTATAATCATCTGCAGCAAAGCAATACCACTTCGTTACACTTTGCTCAATAGCATTTACAGCAGAACATGAATTATAACATTTCCCGCACATTACACATTTGTCCGGATCGGCATAAGGATATGAAAAACCTTCAAATGTTGATTTCATCTCAATCGCACTGTTCGGGCAGATATTTGAGCATGACCCGCAGCCGGTACATTTGTTTTTTCCTGTAGAAATAATAGATTCCATCGTAATAAACCCCATACAAACATTAAATTTTAGTTATTTAGTTATGTATTAAAAAGAATATAACTAATAATTTTGATTTTAGAAACTATGTTATTTTAGTAATCATCTTGAAATACTTTTGCACCCTCCGCCTGCCAGTACGCAGGAGCCTGACATTATCTCGCCTGCGTTGGTCATCAGAAAATATATTACCTCAGCTATCTCTTCGGGGCGGATAACACGCCTTATGGAATTGTCGTTCCACGGCTCGCCGGGTCTGATGCCGTCGGTGTATTTCTCAAGTCCTCCCAACATCCCGCCTTCGGTCGTACCGGGCTCCACGCAGTTCAGGACTATTCCTCTTTCACACAGGTGCTTTCCATAGGCGTGGACTATTCCCGATATGGCATTCTTTGATATCTGATATACAGATAGAAGATCTCGGTGAGCACTTATGGAGGATACGACGCAGATGTTGCCTTTTCTGTTCATCGAATGAAGGCGGTTTGCAAAATTGCGTATCAGAAAAAACACGCCTTTCAGATTGGTGTCCATTATCCTGTCCCAATCGCTCTCTGATATGTTAAAGCCTTTCCAGTTCCCGCCGTCAAAATTCAACCCGCTGGCTATCACCAGTCCGTCGGCGGTATCGCCTGTTATTTCATCAACATCTTTAAAGAATTGCTCATGGCTGCCGCATTGGGAGATATCAAACGGACATATATAAACCTTGTCGCTTTTCAGCTTTTCTTTTGCTTGTTTCAACTTTTCTTCATTGCGTGAGGCAAGAATTATTTTTTCTGCTCCGCCGTCAAGCAGCCTTTCTGCGGCGGCAAAGCCAATACCTGTACCCCCCCCCGCAACGATAATTCGCTTTGCTCTGAGTTCCATACTTGCTTTTACACTCCTTATCCGCAGAACACTTCAAAGAATACCGCTTTCTGCGGCTTGTCACTTACAAAATATTCAAGCTGCCTCTGATACTCTTCTCCATTTTTTGCACTGATATATTCAAACCCCGTCGACTCCACCCAGCCCTTTGCGGCGGTGTTGTGAACGGAAGAAATGGCTTTAAGCCCGTGCCCTCGCAGCAAGCCTGTTCCGTTGTTGTTCACCATTAAAATGCGTATATTTTTGGACAGTTCCTTGTTCCATATGCTGTTCATATCATAGAAGAAAGACAGGTCACCGACCATAAGGAAGCACAATCTGTCCTTCACCACAGAACATTGTCCCATAAATGTGGAGGTGCAGCCGTCTATACCGTTCGTACCCATATTGCAGTACACATCAACCGACGGATCTATGTGATATCTTCTGCTGTTTATGAACGTCATTCCGACACCGAGGTGCAGCATGGAATTTTGAGGAATAACAGGAAGGAATCTGCTTTGAATATAACCGGAATTAAATTCATTTATTTCCGGTGCATTATACTTCTCATTCAAAGCACGCCACTGTTCATAGTACACTCCGTTGTTGCGGATATCGCCCGCCTGCTTTGAAAACCATTCAAAAAACTTGTCCTGCGACATTTCAATGACCGACGACAGACGGAAGTAAAAGTCCTTTATCTTTCCGTCAGGCGTTACGCTCCAATGGCGAATATTGCCAAGCCCGTGTCTTACCTTGAAGGTGAGGGGGTCGTTCATCAGCCTCTTTCTGCCCACGGTTATCAATATGTCGGGAGAAAGTTTTTCATTGAATTCCTGCTGTGAGATCGCCTGAAGCATATTGTAAGGACTAAGCGAATAAGCACAGTTAAGATTTGAGATATGGTCGGTGACGATGATACAGTTGTATTTTTTTGCAAAGGCTTCTACATCGTTTTTCTGCTGCTGGCTTGCAGGAGGATTCTGACCGTATACCACAAGTATTTTGGGAGAACGCTTCATTGCGTCCACCCACTCGGTTAGCTTTTTTTCTCCGTTGTTGAAGCTTACTCTCAGAATATGAGGGTAAATTTTCGGCAGCAGTTTCCAGGCATCTCTGGGCGCTTTTGCTCCTACCGTGATATTGTCCACGGCAATATTTATGTGAGTGGGACCAAAGCTGTTGTGCGTTGCTTCAAGAATACAGTCGGAAATATCTCTGCGCGTCTGATATTCCGCCTGATATCCCGATCCTTCGGGAACAGTCACCGACTTTTTTACCACCCCGTCATAAATATGGCTCTGGGGTATGGTCTGATCCTCTCCCTGCTCGTGATAAACGGCGTATCTGTCGGCAGTTATCACAATTAGGGGTATACCTGTGTAGTACGCTTCAGTTACAGCGGGAAGGTAGTTGCTGGCGGCAGTGCCACTGGTGCATACGCAGGCGACAGGCTGACGAAGCTGAGTCGCTATTCCCATACCGAAATATGCGGCGCTGCGTTCGTCAGTGACGCGGTGGAGAACAAATGACTCCTCATTGTACTCGAACATTCTTACCAAAGGCACGTCCCGTCCGCCGGGAGAAAGGACTATATGCTTCACGCCATAATCTCTAAGCAAAGTTGCAAGTATTCTGATTTTTTTGAAGTCGGGGTTTGAATGGAGACGATCTGTTTCTTCCTGCGCCGAATTTCTTATTACAGGAATCGGAATATTTTTGGGCTTGGCACGCAAAGCTTCTTTCAGCCGTTCAATACTTATCATTTTTTCACTTCTCAAAATTTCATTGACTTTTTCATAGTTGATTTCTTTAAAAACATTTTCGTTACCGATTATTTTGTTAGGCTCATATATCAATTTGTCTGACAGCTCAAACAGATCCAATAAGTGAGTAAATCTTGTGACTCCTCGTGAATAGTTTGCAATAGATATAAAATTTTTGTTGTAAATAATACCGAAGCATACTCCGTGATGTGAATCGGTTATTAAAAATTTACAGTGTTTGAAATAATATATAAAATCTTCGATAGAAGGATTCAACCGTAAATCGCCTGTATACCATTCAGCTTTTCTTCGATCTTCGGTTTTCATATCCAATAATGCAATGATTTTCAAATTCAGCTTTTCTGCGGCATATTTTATAGCCGCCTGTTTTTCTTCTGTCGGGTCAAGTATATAGCATAACAAATAATCTTCGTCGTTCAATGAAGATTTATCAGCCAATGCGTCGTAATGTTTAACATCACATATAAATACAGGGTCAAGATCTCTTTGAACTTCTATGCCGAAATTTTCTTGACTCGCTTTGATTCCGGAGCGCTCGCGAACAGATATATAGTCAAATGTTTTAAGTATTGCGCTTGCGTTTGCCTTTTGTTCATCGGTGCCGCTGAATTTCTCATGTCCGAACGAAGTGGCAAAAGCAATTTTTTTCTTCCCTTGTGCTGCAAAATCCAAGAAAAACGTATAGCCTACAAGGTCTATTGCGGATTTTGTCCAAAGCTGATCTGAACCAAGCATAAATGTATCACATAAATCGTTATATTCTTTAAGACGATTCACAGGGCGATAGTTTGAAATTGAAAAGTATTTGCCCATAAAGTCCATTGTTTTCTTTACTTGAGGTTCCCATGGAGTATTATTCAGCTTGGGTATCTGTATCATAAGACTGCTTAAGTTCATATCCTCAAGTATTTTCCCCAACCCGTAATATGTCATTGCACTTCCATAATTGGATGCAAACCACCATCCCACTAATCCCACATCAAAATGCTTATTTTCAGTTTCAGCACCGAAATATATTTCATTACTCATATAAACACCTCATAAAAGAATATTTACGCTCTAACATACCTATCCGACACATCGCCAATGTACTTATGCCTTTCATCAACCATCTTGCTGAACAGCGAAGGAAGGAGCGGAGCGGAGTCCTCGCTTTCGGGCAGCATATTCGGATCTATGAGCGACAGTATCCTTATCATCTGCTCCAGCACTTCTTTCTGGCTG
>CANRFO010000001.1 GCA_947629925.1 uncultured Ruminiclostridium sp. | reverse complement strand
TTTTTCTTTCTCAACTTTCAGTCAGCTTTTTTATTTACTGCCTTTTGGCTTTTTTGTTGAGTTTTGCTCTTATCTATTTGTTTTTTAAAATATTAAACCCTCAATTTAGCCACCCCCTTTATGTGAATTAAACGCGGTTTTACATAGACATTTGGGGAGATATTTCTTCTGCTCTTTCCCTTTCGCTGATCTTGTGGAAAGAATCAGCTTCAGGACATACTCCAATACTCCTGCCGTTGTCAAAATCCACAAAAACCGTACCTGCATCGTCTACTGACGTGACTGTACCATTAGTGCCGTCGGGGACGGGACAAGGGTCGTTGCCCATATGGTCGAGCTGCACTCGTGTGCCTGCGGGATAGTTCAGTTTGAAAAACTCAACAAGTTCGCTGCTCATCGTTTTCATCTCATTACACCTCTCATCACAAAATTTATATTCACTTTTTAAAAGTTCGTTCAGCTCGAATATCCCCTTTCGGCTTGCAACCGTTTCGATTTTTTCCAATAGTTCAAAATCAAACAGAGTCTCGGCAGTAATGGTGCAGTCGCATATGCTGTCCGCACCAAGCCTTGCCGCCCAAAATCAATTTTGCACAGTATTCACTATTCTGAATTATCGCTTTTATCACAGCCTCCTCCCGTTACATTTAATTTGATAACCGCCGCAAGTCCTTTCCTTTTTATAACGATCGCGTTGAATATCAAAGAAAAAATTTTATTTTTTACAAGCCCGACCTCGGCAATATCGTCTATCGAAAGCTGTCTGCTGCCGTTATACAGATCCTTTGCGGCGCAATAAAGGGCGTATGCGTCTTCGCTTCCGCTTTTCAGACGGATATTTTTAAAATCTACCTCATCTTTTCCCACAGCGCTTTTGGCGGACTCCCACAGAGTTTCATCCGCTGTCAGCAGATACAGGGCTGATATCAGCCTGTAATTTTTAAGGCTTTGTTTCTTTGCCTCGTTTAAAAAGATCCTGCGATGGTGATCGTTCCTGAATTTCATTATGCTCTCCTTTCTTTCCTTCAGATTTTGGTGTTTGAGGTTTACAACAACGCTTTCGATCTTAAAAAGCAGTATTTCATCCTCAAGCCTGTCAAGATCTATCAGCGTTCCTTTCGGCGGGAAGTTTGGTATCTCCTGCATAAAGGCTTCCAGCTTCCTGAGCTGCGGTTCGGTTATGAACAGCATTTTCTTCCTCCTTTTCTTGAAATTAAAAAAGCCTGCAAGCAGTTTCTGCTTACAGGCTTTATTGATGATATAAATTTTCAGAGTTCAAAACACCTGAATACTTTTTGTCAACACTTAAGTGCAATAAAAAATGCCTGTGACTGACCTCTTGGTTATGAGAGATCAGTCACAGGCGTTCTGTATATATTTACTAAAAAATTGAAGAAAAATTTTGCAAGGGAGAGTTCAGATCCACTTTTCTGCCGAAAATATCTACGGTACACATATCCCGTCTTTTGCAAGACTTATGCCCGCAAACGGCTTTGTACAGCCAATCACGGGCATAATATCTTTTTGGTCACAATTTGCTGGTCGAGGCGACGTGATTTGAACACGCGACCTCTGCGTCCCGAACGCAGCGCTCTACCAAGCTGAGCCACGCCTCGACCTGTGGTGAGGAAACGCGTTCCTCACTTAAATATACTTAAATATATTATATGCTTTATCAGTCTACTCCGTACTCCTTACGGTACGCCTTCATCGCCTCAACGTGTTCCCTGCCGGGGATAACGCCGTTTTCAAGGGCGGCGATTATGTCGTTTATGGTAACTATGGAGCAGACCTTTATGCCGAAATCACGGTAGACCTCCTGCACCGCCGAAAGGTCGCTTGTCAGCCCCTTTTCCATACGGTCAACGGTGATTATCATAGCCTCCACCTTGACATCGGCTGCGCTTTGAAGCTTGGGAAGAACTTCCCGCAAAGCCTTGCCGCTGGTCATAACGTCCTCGATGATTATTACGCGGTCACCGTCCTGTGGCTCTTTGCCAACGAACATTCCACCCTCGCCGTGGTCCTTCACTTCCTTGCGGTCGAAACAATAAAACCTGTCGTCGCCGTACTTGTTGTACAGCGCCGCAACTGCGCTCACCGCCAGAGGAACGCCCTTGTAGGCAGGTCCGAACAGGATCTTTGCGTCAAAGCCGTTGTCCTTTATGCAGTCGGCGTAAAATCCGCCCAGCTTCGCTATCTGAGCACCTGTCATATACTTTCCCGCATTGATGAAATAAGGGGCTTTTCTTCCGCTTTTCAGGGTGAACTCGCCGAAGGTGAGAACGCCGCTGTCGCTCATGAACTTGATAAATTCCTCTTTGTAGGTCATTTTTGAAAGCCTCCTTTTTCAGTCACTATGATATTTTAACATAAATCCCGCAGAATTGCAAGGGGAAAATTAAATTTAACATAAATCCCTCCCCGCGATCAGCGGCTGACATCGGGAAAAACGCTTTTACAAGCGACTTGATGAAGATATGCAAGGAAATTTCCCGAATTTTCGGAAAGCTTCCGCTGTGCAATATCAGAAAAAATTCAAAAAAGAAATCAGCGGTTGACAAAATGCAACAAAACATGGTTGAGCAACCGAAATGCACGCGTTATACTCACAGTGTAAGGCACTGCGCAAGCAAATAAAAGGAGGTCATTATGAAGAAAAAAATTCTTATAAGCGTGATCGCAGCGGCATTAACGGCAGCGATCGCGACAGGCTCCCTTGTTTACGCCTCTCAGGAGACGGAGACAAAGGAAAACGCCGCCGAAACAACGCCTGAAATCACGACTTCGGTGGTTTATGAAGCTTCTCCCGAGGAAATTGCGGAAATAGAAGCAAAACAGACCACTCCCGAAAAAATTCCCGAATATACAACATCCGATGGGATCGACGGACCTGAAGAGGAAATATCCCCCGCAAATACAGACTATAATAAGACTATTACCCTCAAGGGATTCGGATCGGCCACTGTCAGCTTTGATATGTCAGGTCAGTGGGGCGCTCCGAATCACGGTGTGGTCACATTCAGCATTTCACAGGTAACAGGAGAAAAGAAGGACTACTCTGTATCTCTTTATAACAGAACCGATGAAATGTATCTCTTTAATGGTGAAATAAGCAGCGGCGATTATAATTTCACTTTGAGCCCTATCAACAGGGCAAACGATCAGTGGGACTTTTCAATAGCTAATCCCAACGGAACTCCTATCACCTTTAATTTAACGATAAAGTCAAGAGCAGGATCATAGACCGTTTCAGCAAGCCACAAATACGCAGCCTTACGACCGCTGCCCGCAGACAGATCCCTGCGGGCAGCGCTTTTGCCGCAAACGCAACCGTCGGTTGACAAAACGCAACGAAACGCGGTTGAACTGCGGAAATATTTGTGCTATGATAAAGAAAACAAAGGAGGGCTGAGTAATGAACATACCTTGGAGAATACAGGAGCTGAGAAAGCAGAAGGGCGTTTCTCAGGAGGAGCTGGCAAACGCCATAGGCGTTTCAAGACAGGCTGTTTCAAAATGGGAGAGCGCACAGAGCAATCCCGAAATAGACAACATAATTGCCCTGAGCGACTTTTTCGGAGTCAGCACCGATCAGATACTGAAAGGCGTTAAGGAGGATAATGCTCCCGCTGGGGAAAAGGCTGAGGAAAAAACCGACGAAAAAAATACTGCTGTGAATATTGAAGAAGAAACGATTTTTTCGGAAAAAACATACTCACCGTCAAAGAAATGCATAAGCGTTATGCTTATGGCAGGCTCGGTCATATTATCTCTTCTGGGAACAGCGCTGTTCTTCATTTATTATTCGTTTCCGTTTGAATTTCGGTCGATTTTTGCCTTTGCGGCGCTGACCGCCGTAACTGCGGCTATCATAATGTTTATCTTCGGCAGCGGTATGCTTTCTAAAATTAAACGATATAAAGCTTTGTGCTTTGCGGTAAAATACCTGAACAGTTCCACCGTGATCTATGTGCTGATGACGTTCATATTGGAACAAGTGGTACAGGTAGACCTGTGGCCGAGAGGATTGCAGTTCACCGCTGTTTTCTTCTTCATAGCGGCCATAGGCGGAATATCGCTGTATTTATATAGAATGATACAGCGAAAAAGGACGGAAAGAGCTTCTGATGATATCCGTTCTGAAATTCCCGCGCAGGAAAAATCAATACATGATTTTTGAGTATTGTCTGAAAAAAATATCTGTATGTAAAGGCTGAAATCCTGTTCTGAACAGTCAGCATTTAAAAGAACACAAGCACTGCTATGATCGATATTGTGTTCGCGAGAATATGCGAAAATGTGCTGATAACGCAATTGCCCGTTTTATAATAGATCACCGAGAATAACAAGCTGTCGATGAATACGCAGGCAACGTCATAAATCACGACTCCTATGTTTCCCACAGCAATATGCCCTGCCGCAAAAGTAAGTGATGAAACTACTGCGCAGATCCAAAACGGAAATATCTTCATGCCTTTTCCAAGGAAAAATCCCCGATATGCGATCTCTTCGCCGAATGCCGCGATGATGACTTCGACTATCATCAGCGCTATTTTATCAAAAGACAGTATATCGTCTGCCCGTCCCAACAAATGTGCTTCATATTCTCCGCGGAAAATCAGATTTCCCGCTGCAAGCGTTAAAATTCCGCTCACGATCGGCAGCAGAGCCCATACGATAACGTCACGTTTTTTTATATCCTTCAAAATAGTGTTAAAGCGCAGTCCCGATTCAGAGCCTTTTGCTTTGCTGACAATTTCCGTGATAAAGAAAAATGCGATCCCCACAAATACAGAATACCCCGCTATTATCGAGGACGGCACAACTTTTGTTATCGTCATCAATATCATTATTGCCGCGCCTATGATAGTGAGAATATTGATTTTTTTATTGTTCTTAATAACCTGCTGCTCTTTCATTTCATTTCCTCCTTTATCGCTAATATCGCGCCTTTGTATACCCGCTCCAAGTGCTTTGCGATCAGCTTTTCATCAAACTCAAGCGAGTTGTTTGCAATAATGCAGGCGTAACCGTGAACAAACATCGAAAGCGTTATAAAAACCTCTTTTGTTTGGTCTAAATCCAAATTCATCCCTTTCTGCATTATCGAGAGGATAGGCATAAGCTCCTCGGAATTTATCATTTCGGGCAAGCTGTTGCCCTCTGCATACCCCGATTGAAACAGAAACCGAAATAAATTCGGCTCGTTCACCGCAAAGCGGATATAATTCAGCCCTATCCCAAGCATAATGCCTTTTTGCGGGTCTTCAACATTCATAAGATATTCGGAATGATAGCGGTCCGCCTTTGCATAAGCGGCTTTTTTCAATTCCTCAATCGTTGCAAAGTGGTACATTATAGGCTGCGTGGAACAGTTCAGTTTATTTGCAGCAGTCCTTGCATTGATGTTTTCCCAACCTGTTTCCCGCGCGACATCAAATGCGGCGTCAATGACCATATCTTTTGTGATTTTAGGTTTTGGCGGCATTACATTATCTCCTTACGTTTTATAATTTATGTTACATAACAAACATTATAATACGATCTTGCAAATTTGTCAATAGATAAAAAATTACGGAATGCACTCACAAAAATACTGTTTAAACTAAATCGACATCAGCGTGATTACTTAAAGCGCGGGCGGCTTGACGGGGACGCGGGAACAGCCTGAAAATGAAAAAATAAAGACTGCATAGCTCAGCTATGCAGTCTTTTGTATACAGCTTCTTTAAGAAATGCGCGCTAATGGGGCTTTTATTCTTACATTCACATTCCCATATTCTTTTTAAGCTCCTCGCCGAACTTTTTCAGCTTGTCGGCAAAGCTCTCTTTCTTCTCGAAATTCTTCTCGTTCATCTGTTCGTCCAGCTTTTGCAAAAGATCGCGCTGCTGCTTGTTCAGGCGCTTGGGTACCTCGATGATGATCCTTACCATCATATCTCCCCTGCCGTCCCGCTGGAGCCGCTGAACGCCCTTTCCTCTCAGTCGGAGGACGTCGCCGGGCTGAGTGCCTTCGGGGATACGGTAGGTCACGTTTCCGTCAATGGTGGGAACGGTGACTTCCGCGCCCAATGCCGCCTGGGTATAAGTAATGGGCAGCTCAACCCATATATCAAATCCTCTGCGCTCGAACAGCGGGTCCTTGCGGACGGTTATGCGCACGTTCAGGTCGCCCTTTGCGCCGCCGTTTGCACCCGCATTTCCCTCACCGCGAACGGTGAGTATCTGTCCGTCGTCGATTCCCGCAGGAACGTTAAGGGTGACCTTTTTCCGCTTCTGAACTCTGCCGTTGCCGCCGCAGGAGGGGCAGGGGTCGTCAATTATTTTGCCCTTGCCGCCGCAGCGTGTGCAGGGGCGCTGACTGCTCATAGAACCCAGCATAGTGCGCTGTGTTACCCTGACGTAGCCTGAGCCGTGGCAATCGGGGCAGGTCTTGGGGGATGTCCCCGCCTTTGCGCCGCTGCCGTGACAGCTGTCGCAGGTCTCTGCCCTGTTTATCTCCACATCGTGAGAAACGCCCTTGCAGGCTTCCATAAAGCTGATGTCAAGGTTTATCGCTATGTCTGAGCCCTTGCGGGGAGCGTTGGGGTTGGCTCTTGTTCTTGCTCCGCCGCCGCCGAAAATGCTGTCGAATATGTCTCCTAAATCTATGCCGCCGTCGGCTGAAAATCCGCCGAAACCGCCGTACCCGCCGTAGCCGCCTGCTCCTGCTCCGTAAGAGGGATCCACGCCTGCGTGTCCGAACTGGTCGTATCTCGCCTTTTTCTCAGGGTCGGAAAGCACGTCGTTTGCCTCGTTCACTTCCTTGAACTTGGCTTCTGCCTCGGGGTCGTCGGGATTAAGGTCAGGGTGATACTTTTTCGCCATTTTTCTGTAAGCGGCTTTTATTTCCGCCTCGGTGGCGTTTTTGTTCAGTCCCAGCACCTCATAGTAATCTCTTTTCTCTGCCATAAAAATTGCTCCTGTCTGTAACGCCTTTAGGCAACGCCGTTGGGACGTTGCCTAAAGCAATTAACAGTTTTTTGTCTGTCAGTCGGCGTCTTTGTAATCAACGTCAACTACGTTATCGCCGCCGTTGTTGTCAGAGCTGCTGCCCGCGCCGCTTACTTCGGTCTGCTGAGCCGCTGCGCCCTGCTCCTTGTAAACTCTCTCCGCAATTGCGTAGAACGCCTGCTGGAGCTCTTCCTTAGCGGTCTTTATCTTTTCAGTATCAGTGCCCTTCAGCGCCTCTTTAAGAGCGTCGATCTTAGGCTGAACTTTTGCCTTTTCGTCGGCAGTAACTTTGTCGCCGAACTCGTTCAAGGACTTCTCGGTCTGGTAAACCATTGAGTCAGCCTCGTTGCGAAGATCGATCTCTTCTCTGCGCTTTTTGTCCTCCTCGGCAAAGGCTTCGGCTTCCTTGACAGCCTTGTCGATGTCCTCCTTGCTCATATTGGTGGAGGCGGTGATGGAAATATGCTGTTCCTTGCCTGTTCCCAAATCCTTTGCGGATACGTTTACGATACCGTTTGCGTCGATATCGAAGGTAACTTCTATCTGAGGGATTCCTCTGGGAGCGGGAGCGATACCGTCAAGACGGAACATTCCCAGCGACTTGTTATCCTTTGCCATTTCACGCTCGCCCTGAAGAACGTTGATGTCAACGCTGGGCTGATTGTCGGCATAGGTGGAGAATATCTGTGATTTCTTGGTAGGAATGGTGGTGTTGCGCTCTATCATTCTGGTGCATACGCCGCCCGCTGTTTCAACGCCCAGCGACAGAGGAGTAACGTCCAGCAAAAGCAGTCCGCTTACTTCCTTGTTGAGAACGCCGCCTTGTATTGCCGCGCCTACCGCTACACATTCGTCGGGGTTTATGCCCTTGAAGGGTTCTTTTCCTACATAATTCTTTACTGCCTCCTGAACGGCGGGGATACGGGTGGAGCCGCCTACCAGCAGGACTTTATCTATCTCGCTTATTTTCAGTCCGCTGTCCTTTATCGCCTGCTCGAGAGGTCCCATAGTCGCCTTTACAAGGTCGGCGGTAAGGTCGTTGAACTTTGCTCTTGAAAGAGTTACGTTCAAGTGCTTAGGGCCGTTTGCGTCAGCGGTGATATAGGGAATGTTGATGTTTACTGAAGTGGAATTTGAAAGGGCGATCTTTGCCTTTTCAGCCTCGTCCTTAAGACGCTGCATAGCGAACTTGTCGTTTCTCAAATCAGTGCCGTCGGACTTCTTGAACTCATCTACCAGAAAGTCGATTACTCTCTGGTCAAAGTCGTCGCCGCCAAGGTGGTTGTTGCCCGCCGTTGCAAGAACTTCCTGCACGCCGTCGCCTATCTCGATTATGGACACATCGAAGGTGCCGCCGCCAAGGTCGTAAACGACTACCTTTTGTTCCTCCCCCTTATCAACGCCGTAAGCCAGCGCCGCCGCAGTAGGCTCGTTGATGATACGGTGAACGTTAAGTCCCGCTATCTGTCCCGCGTCCTTGGTAGCCTGACGCTGTGAGTCAGTGAAGTAGGCGGGAACGGTGATTACCGCGTCGCTCACCTTTTCACCCAGATAGTTTTCAGCCTCAGTTTTCAGCTTTTGAAGTATCATTGCGGAAATTTCCTGGGGGGTGTACTTCTTGCCCTCAATGTCAACCTTGTAGTCGCTGCCCATATGACGCTTGATTGAAATAACCGTCTTGTCAGGGTTTGTGACTGCCTGGTTCTTTGCAAGCTGTCCTACCAGACGCTCGCCGTCCTTTGTGAATGCAACTACGGAGGGAGTGGTTCTGCTGCCCTCGGAGTTGGTGATAACTGTGGGCTCGCCGCCCTCGATAACTGCTACGCATGAGTTGGTCGTACCCAAGTCGATTCCTATAATCTTTGCCATAATATTTGCCTCCTGAATGTGTTTTATTTAATTTATATGTTGATTTTCGTTTATTAAAAAGAGCTAATTTAGTTATTAGAGATTAGTTGTTAGTTATTAGTCGTTGTGTCCGCTGCGCGGACGGATTTGAAGTGACAGGTGAGAATTTGCAGGCGGCAATCCTGATCTGCGGCGAAGCCGCTCCACAACTATCCACTATCAACTATAAACTATCAACTACTGCACTACTGCCACCATAGCAAATCTCAGCACCTTTTCTCCCAGCTTATAGCCTTTCTGGAACACTGCGGAAATCTCTCCGCTCTCCTGTCCCTCGGCGGCGGGGACTTGCTGCACCGCCTGATGCATCGAGGGGTCAAAGCCTTTGTCGGTGGGAATTTCCTCCACGCCTAAATTCTGCATTACCGAAACAAAATTTTCGTGGAGCATTTCTATCCCCTTTTTGTAGTTTTCGTCGGAGCATTCCGCCTGCAAGGCTCTTTCCAGTCCGTCCGCAACGGTGAGAAATTCTGCCACAGTCTTTGCGGTTATCTCAGGCTGGAGCTCCATTCGCTCCCTTGCGGTTCGCTTACGGTAGTTGTCGTACTCCGCCATATTGCGCATGAGCTGGTCCTTCAGGTTTGCTATCTCTTTGTCCTTGGGGTCTTCTTCGGGGATTTCGGGAACTTGGGGAGCAGGCTCCTCGGCGGGCTCTGCGGTTTGCTCCGCCGTTTCGGTCTTTTCCTCAAGCTCCTCGTTCAGCTCCTGCTTGTCAGTTTTCTTTTTGCTCACTTTCAGTTGCCTCTCTTTCTATCGTCAGCAGCTCTTCATCTTCGCTGTCGGTGCTGAGCATATTTGTTACTTTATTTGAAAAATATTCTATATAAGGGATTATCTTCTTGTAATCAAGGCGCATAGGTCCGATAACGCCGAATCCGCCCGCCTTGTGGCCGTCCTTTTCAAAGGAACTGGTTATCATGCTGGAGTTGGAAACTACAAAGGTCTCGTCCTCCTTGCCGAACATAATGTTTATCCCCGAAAAGGCGTTTGTAAGTATTTCGGTGAGCTGACTGCGGCTTTCAAGCATTGCGGCTATCTCGTGGCTCTGTAACTGGTCGCAGGTTATCAGGTGGGTTTCACCCTCCATATTCACCTGCTCGTTCATCATCTCCGCTGTCATTTCAGCTACTCCCTTGATAAGCGGGGACATAAGCATCATATAGCTGCCCAGCGCTGAGGAAAGGCTTTCTATGAACTCATCGGAAACGTTCTCAAGGTTCATTCCCGTCAGATTTTCCTCCGCAAAGCGGGTGAAAAACTGTACCTGCTCGTTGGTGAGGTCCACTTGCAGGCGGCAGACTCTGTTCTTTATGCTCCCTCCAGAGGTTATCAGCAAAAGCATATACATTCTTCTGCCTGTGGGTATCACTTCCACCTTTGTTATCACGGAAAATTTTCCCGTTTCGTTTGAGGTGACTATGGCGCATTTGGTGACCTCTGCCAGCGCCCTGCCCGCTTCCTCGATAAGCTCGCTGTCGGTGTTGGCGTCTATTTTGTCGAATATCTCGTCTATCTGCGCCTTTTGCTGACTGGTCAGCTCATGCTCGGGCGTGAAGGTCTCGATATAAAGACGATAGCCGCTGAAGGTGGGGACTCTGCCTGCGCTGGTGTGAGGGTGTTCAAGGTAGCCCTGCTGTTCCAGCATTGCCATTTCGTTCCTGATAGTTGCGGAGGAAACGTTGATGTCAAGCTTTTCCTGAACAAGCTTTGAACCCACAGGCTCGCCTGTGAGAATGTACTGGTCAACCACCGCCTCAAGTATTTTCAGCGTTCTTTTTTCCATTATTCTCACCGCTCTTTCCCTTGGATTAGCACTCTTGCTTTTGGACTGTTAGCACTCTCGCCTTTTGAGTGCTAAACAAAATATATCACTTTTTTTATCAGTTGTCAATAGTTTTTTTAAAATTTTTCCTCTGTTTTCACTTTTTATTCGGCAAACGACGGCGTACTGCCGCATACTTTTTTATAACAACTTTATAACAGCGCAAAAAAAGGTCCTGTTAAAACAGGACCTTTCATAACTTTTCTTTTTATTTATCAGCCCTCTGCCGCCGTTTCAACGATGTCTTCGGGGCTTCCGCCGCCTGAAGTCATTCTGTCGCGGTAAGGCTGAAGATAGCTTTCTATTACCGAGTAGTTCGTTTCAAGGAGATTTGTGTAGCTCACATCATCAAAAACAGGACCGTCAAGGAAGCTGCCCGTTCCGATGAACAGATTGGATATATCGTCGCTGAAGCCGTAAACGTTGTCAAAAAGAAGGGTAAAACGCCCTGTATCGCTTTTCAGCTCCTGCCACAGCTCGTACTGCTCCTCGGTCCATACGACCTTATATCTTTCTTTTCTGGGAGTTCCGCATACAGGACAGGTATCCATTCCCGCGTCGTTCTCCTCGTCGGTGAAAATATGTCTGCCCTTGTCGTCGGCGTTTTCAGAGGTATCGCCGCAGTCGGAATTTGAACATTTCGGGTAATATGAAGGCCCTTCGCTGAGCGCGTCGGCTTTTGCCTTTGCGATGTTGTCAGGGTCGATCTCCTCGGTGCGGTTGAGTATTATCCAGTCAAGAGCGCCCTTTATGTTCTTCGCTCCCGCGGGGATCATAAAGCCTGATGTGTTTCCGCCGTGGTAATAAACGTCGGAGTTGTCGTCCCTGGGAAAAGGAACGAACTTTATCTCGTTGGGTATCCCCGCTTCGTCAAGAGCCTGCTTTGCCGCTCCGTAAGCCCATGTGGGATCCATTCCCAGAAACAGCAGGTTTCCGTCCACGAACGCCTGTTCGGGGGCAACATAACCGCTTATCGCTCCGTTTGCGACCTGGTCGGGAGTAGCGCCTAAAAGCCCTTCCTTGCGCAGTCCCTCCAACCACTGCATACAGCGGTAAACGTCTTCGTTCTTCAGATTGTTGATTATCTGTCCATCATGAATGTCCACTACTTTAACGCCTGTGGTAAGGGTGAAGCTCATTCCTCCCACGCCGTTGTAGGCGATATGGCTGACGGGATCCATATCCTTCCATGCTTTGAGCATTTCCTCAAAATTCGTCCATGTCCATTGGTCGTCCGCAAGAAGCGTCATCGGGTCGGTCATTCCGTTTTCTTCCAGCACACGGTTGTTATAGTTCAGCGCATAGTTGGTGGCAAGGGCGTTAGGCGCGTAATAGTGCTTTCCGTTATAGGCAAACTGCTCCGCAACGTCCTTTACGTCTTTCCAAAGGTCGCTGTCTAAGTCGATGTAGGAATCTATCGGCGTATACATGTTGTAGCTCATTCCGTGGGGAAAGCTGCGCCATTCGTAACGCACTATGTCGGGAGAATCGCCTCCTGCGATATAGGTCCCCAGCGCGTCAAAATATGCGGAGCCTGAGCCGCACATGGTCTGTTCGACCGAGCCTCCGAACCTGCTCTCAAAAAGCGAGACCATGTCCGCCATTTCAGTCACAAGGTCTTCGTAGACCAGCCATTTTATTGTTCCTGTCTCGGCGTTTTCGTCCACTGTCTGCACAGCCGCCTCGGAAAAGCTCGTTTCGGGAGCGGCGGTGGTGTTCTCGGCTTCCGTCGTGTCCTGCGGAGCTGCGGACGATGAGCAGGCTGTGAGCAAAACAGCCGCCGCAAGGAACAAAGCCGCGATTTTCGATTTGATTTCCATATTCCCTCCTTGCACGACAAAAGGTCGTGCTTCCTGTTTTTAGTTTATCACAAACAGAGCAGTATTTCAAGTATTATTTTTGCCTGCGGCTTCAGGAATAAAAGCTGCTTCATGGCGGCGGACGGCTTTGCCTTTTTTCAAGCTGCGGCGGTTTACGGAAAAGATCCTGCGCATAAAACGGCTTTTACAGCGGGAAAGATTGACGGAAAAAGAATTTTTCCATTCTGTTCCGATGCGGCGAAGCCGCTTATGTCCGCCTGCATAACAGTAAAAAACATTGTACAAAACATACAAAAATCAAAGTTGAAAATCGTTCAAATGTCAGTTGAATTTAAGCAAGTCCCTGTGTTAAAATTATTATGTGATGTAAACGTTCACATGCGGGCAAAAGCCCGCTTTGCAGATACCTGTCAGATCGGCGGAGCTTCTCCGCGTCTGAGGTATTTCGTATTTTAAGGAGGAAAAAATGAAAACATTGAAGAAAATTCTCGCTGTTTGCCTTGCTGCGGCAATGACACTTAGCGTAGCCGCCTGCAGCAATACAGGCGGAACGACCAATCCCGCCGGCGGCGACAACAGCACTAACGGCGACAGCACTACCACCACAACGATGGGAAGCTTTGCGGAAGCCACAGCGCCTGAAATTGACGAAAACGCCGAAACGGGTACGATCAAATATCTTACTTATGAGTCCAACTTCGAGGAAGCAAGCGCCGAAATGATAGCCAAGTTCGAACAGGATTACGGCGGACTTATCGAAGTCGATGCCACCGCCACCTCGCTGAACTACTTTGAAATGCTGGGTACAAGGATCGCCACAGGCGACTCTCCCGACATGGTTCGCTATGAGTGGATCTCCTTCCCTCACGGCATGAGCTACAATATGTTCACTCCTCTTGACAGCTACATAGACCTTGACAGCGACCTTTGGAAGGACATAAAGGATCTTGCCGAGCAGTACGCTTATAACGGAAAGCATTTCTACGTTCCTTACCATATCGGCACAAGCTTCGCGCTCAACTACAACAACCGCGTGCTTGAAGAAAACGGTATGGCTGACCCTATGGATTACGTTCATGACGGAACATGGACTTGGTCCGCATTTGAGGAAATGCTGAAAAAATGGATAGATATCGACCCCGTGAACCATATCGCTTATAATGGCGTAGGCGGCATGAGCTTTACTCTTACCACGGGTCAGAAGCTTATCGACATTCAGAACGGCGATATCATCAACAATCTGAGAAACGCCGACATTCAGCGCTGCATGACATGGCTTGAGAGTATGCGCAAAAACGGCCTTCTCGGCGCTAACGCCAATCAGGTAGCCGCAGGCGCTACAAGCGGATATGTTGCTCCCGACGCCGCGTTCACCGACGGCAACCTCCTGTTCCTCGGAATGGAGCCTAACTGGACGTTCGGCGCTGCCAAGGAAGCTCTGGACAAGGCGGGCATACCCAACGAAATGAAGTTCGTTCCTTTCCCCAGAGACGAACAGGCTGACGCTTATTATCAGGGCACCGATACTTTCGGTTACATGGTTCCCGCAGGCGCCAAGAACGTAAAGGGCACTATTGACTGGATCACCCTCCTGCGTACCGAAGAGATAGACCCTGAAAACATCGCAAAGGCAAAAGAGGACGCTACCGACGATTCTCCCGCTTACTATCCTAAATGCTCAAACTCTGACTGCGGCGATACCGTGAACCCCGACGACAAGGGCAGACATATCTTTACCGAGGAAGAAAATGACGCAGGCATGGATACCTGTCCTTCCTGCGGAACTCCCAGAAAAGAAAAGTATAAGGTAGTATGGACTGAAGAACAGTATGACCTTTACATGGAAATGAGAGGCGAGGGCGACACCTTCACGCTTCTGTTCGATAACTGCTACGGCTTCAGCAACGACGTTTCCCAGCTCTTCCAGGGCGGCGAAACTCCCATAGTTGACGGTCCCGTATTTATGGACGTCACTTACACCAGCGCAGTCGAATCCATGTGGGGCGTAGTTGAAAGCTATCTCCAGCCTTACCGCGACAGAATGGCTGCCGACGCAAGAGGCGAAGAGATAACCACGACTCCTCCTCTGACCGAGGCTGACTAAAAACATAAAATAGTGCAGGCAAAACCTTCTGTGATAATGAAAGCTCCCGTTTAGCCGCACTGATATAGGAAAACACAGGTTTTCACAAAAACCGCGAAGCGCCGCAGATTTGCGCAAAAGCGGCAGATACAAGGAAACGCTCCGCAGTGATACTTGACGTATCGCAAGGAGCGCTGACGAAGTAGATGTCGTTTTTGCGGTAAAGTCTGCGGCTGTGTTTTCTTATGGCGGGGCGGCTTTCGGGGAGCTTTTTCTTTTGTCCGTCCGCACTTGCATTTTCTTGCATTATATAGTATAATAAATGTGTATATTCAAATTGCAAGTAAGTTCACCCTTTTTGTACAGGAGATCTCAATGCTTAATCTGCTTACCTCCTCCGCAAGCGTTTCCGCGATAGTGTCGGAGATATTTTCACTGCTTATAATCGTGCTTATATGTATGCCTCTCCACGAGTTCGCCCACGGCTGGGCGGCGAGCCTGCTGGGAGATGATACCGCCGAAAGGTACGGCAGGCTGACCCTCAATCCTTTCGCCCATATTGATATAATGGGAATAATCGCTCTCGCGCTGTTCGGTATCGGCTGGGCAAAACCAGTTCCCATAAATCCCTCAAAATGCACTAAGGTCAAGCCCAAAGCGGCTATGGCGATAACCGCATTCGCGGGACCGCTGGCGAATTTTCTGCTGGCGTATGTGGCAATGATAATAGGAAAGGTGATCTTTTACAGCAACGCCGAGCTGATAAATTCGGGGAAAGAGTCTGTCCCCTACTATCTTATGATAGTTATTCTTGAAGTGGTGACGATAAATATTTATCTGGGAGTTTTCAACCTGCTCATGCCCTTCCCGCCCTTTGACGGGTCAAGGATATTCCTTGTGTTTCTGCCAAATAAATGGTACTTTAAAATAATGAAGTATGAGCGTATCATTATGATAGTGATAATGGTTCTTATGTTTTTGGGAGTATTCACCATTCCCATGCTGTATCTGTCCGAGTGGGTAAGGCTGGGTATGAATTACGCCACGGGATTTGTGGACTACTTTATGGGAGCGGGAATTTAAATGCAGGAGCTTAACTTTAAATTGCAGGTGTTCGAGGGTCCTCTGGACCTTATGCTCAGCCTGATACAAAAGCACAAGCTGAATATCGCCGATATTGAAATTTCCGTTTTAGTGGAGCAGTTTCTGCTTTATCTGGAGCAGATGCAGCAGGCGGATATGGAGATAGCGGGGGAATTTATGGAGACGGCGGCGCACCTTATCCTGATAAAATCCACCGCCCTGCTCCCGAAACACGAGGCGGAGCAGATGAAAAAGGAGCTTGAGGGCGCGCTTATCGAATACGCCCTTTGCAAAGCCGCGGCGGAAAAGCTGAAAAACGGTTATATCGGCGGGAGCATTTTTGTGAGAAGCCCGCAGGATATTCCTGTGGACAGCACCTATAAGCTGGAGCATGACCCGTTCGAGCTGTACGAGGCGCTGTCAGCGATGTCGGGGCGGGTAAGGATAAATCAGCTCAGAAAAGCGCCTTTGTCCCTGAAGCCGATAACCGCAAAAAGCTATGTCAGCGTTTTCACAAAGATAGTGTATGTGCTGAGAAAACTGCAAAAGGGCGCAGATGTACGGATAAACTCTCTTTATAAGGGGCAGAACCGCTCGGAGCAGGTCGCCACTTTTCTGGCGCTTCTGGAGCTGTCCAAAAACGGACATATCCGCTTTTCCGACGACGGTCTGACCTTGCGCAGAGTAAGCTCAAATGCTTTGGAAGGAATGAATGAAGATGAATCTTGAGGAAGGGATGGCGATAATCGAGGCGATAATGTTCGCCTGCGCCGAACCGATAACGGTGGATAAGCTGTCAAAGGCAAGCGGCATCGATACAGATACCGCCGCTAAGCTGGTGAGCCAGCTTGAACGCCGCTATAACGTTCAGGGAAGCGGGATACAGATCATACGCCTTGAAAACGCCTTTCAGATAACCACCCGCCCCGAATACGCGCCTTATGTAAAGGCGGCGCTGGAAAACAGCAAGCAGACCCCTCTTTCACAGGCGGCTATGGAGTGCCTTGCGGTCATAGCGTACAATCAGCCTGTAACAAAAGGCTTTGTGGAGCAGGTGAGAGGAATAGACAGCTCAAGTGTTGTCAACACTCTTGCTGAAAGAGGGCTTGTCGAGGAAGCGGGAAGGCTGGAGCTTCCGGGCAGACCAATAGCCTACCGAACCACTGACACGTTCCTGCGCTGTTTTGGGCTTAGGTCGTTAAAGGAGCTTCCCGAAATGCCCACCCAGGAGGGACAGCTCAGCCTTGACGAAATGGAAAACGATACACAGATGACGATAGAGGAATAAACGCAAATGACAGCACTGATAGTGATAGGAGCGATACTGCTCGTCCTTTTCATTCTCCTTGCCTCGTCAATAACCGCAGAGCTTGAGTTTGACGGAACTTTCAGGTATAAGGTAAAATATTTGTTCTTTACCTTTATAGTCAATCCCGAAAGTCCGCGGCGAAAGCGAAAGCGGGAGAAGAAGGAGCAGAAGAAAAAGAAAAAGGAAGCCGCTAAAGCCGCAAAAGAAGCGAAAAAAGCCAAAAAAGCGGCAAAGCAGAAAAAAACTCCCGCAAAGAAAAAAGCGGAAACATCTGCTGTAAAGCCTCAAGAGGAGATCAAAACGGAAAAAGCCGAGGAAGCTCCCGCTGAGAAAAAATCAGGCAAGAAAGAGGAAAAGGCTGAGAAAAAGACAGAAAAGCCCAAGATGAAATTCAGCCTTGACCTTATCCAACGCATTATCGGCAGAGCCTCGCCCCACGTCAAGCGCATTTTCAAAAAGATACGCTTTTACAACGTGGTCATCTTTGTGACGGCGGGGGGAAAGGACGCAGCCAAGGTCGCTATGAGCTACGGCTACCACTGCTGGGCGGTTTACAGCATTACAAAGCTGCTTTCGGAAACTATAACCTTTAAGGCGAAGGACGTGGACGTAAGAGCGGACTTCGACCTTGAAAAGAACGAATATTACCTTTACGGCGTGGTGAAGATGAGGGTGTCTACTCTGCTTCACAGCGCGATCTGGGGATTTTTCGCAGTGCTGTCCGAGATAAGAAAGGACAGCAAGTCTGCTCCAAAGGCTCAGCCGCAAAAGAAAGCGGCATAAAAGTCAAAGTTTTTACGGGATTCTTAAGGACGCTTTTTTCAAAAAGCGTCCTTAAGCAGGGCTCGGGGCGGCGCCCCGACATCAAGTACAACCGACGGTCAACACCGTCTTAAACAGAAAGGAATAAAAATCATGGCAGAACATCTTGAAGGACTTATGAGCACCTCTATGGAAAAGATCCGCGAGCTTGTGGACGTGAATACCATTATCGGCGAGCCTGTCAAATCTCCCGACGGCACGGTGGTGATACCCGTTTCAAAGGTATCCTTCGGCTTCGTGTCAGGCGGCTCTGACATTCCCTCCACCGCTCCAAAGGAGGTCTTTGCAGGCGGAAGCGGCGCAGGTATCACTATAAAGCCTCAGGCTTTCATCGTCATCAAGACTGACGGCGACGTTAAGCTGCTGGAGCTTGGCGCAAAGGACAGCGCAGTGGACAGCCTTATCGAGGGCGTTCCCGGACTGGTGGCAAAGGTAAAGGATATGTTCGGCAAGAAAAAGGACGGAGAAGAAACGGAAGCCGAAGATACTGCCGAGGAATGATTACCGAGTGTAATAATTTGTCGGAAAATGTCTTATCGTAATATTTTGATATGACATTTGCAGTATGATTTGCGCTTTTGAAAACATTTTTGTGCTTTCCAAAGCTTCCGAAAAAGTTTACAAAATGTAATATTTTGTCGAATTTCGCCTTGCAGTAAATGAAATATTTTGTCCGCCTCAGCATAGACTGGTTGTACAGAGTATGCGGAGGTGGACGATTTGAAAAAGATTATTGCGGGTCTGACGGCGCTGTGCCTTGTTCTGGGAGGAAATTCCCTGCCGATCTATGCCGAAAATGCGGGATTTGAGGTATCTGCTGCCGCGGCTGTTCTTATAAACGCCGAAACAGGAACAATCGTTTACGAGAAAAACGCTCATGAACACCGCGCCATGGCAAGCACAACCAAGATAATGACCGCCCTGCTGACGGCGGAGGCGGGAGAGCTGGACAAAAAATTCACGGCGGACAGCTTTGCCATAAACGTTGAGGGCACCTCTATGGGCTTGGAAGAGGGGGACATCGTAACAAGGCGGGCGCTTTTGTACGGTATGCTCCTGCCGTCGGGGAATGACGCCGCAAACGCCGCCGCTGTCAATATCAGCGGCTCTATGGCGGAATTTGCAAAGCTGATGAACAAAAAGGCGGAGGAGCTGGGACTTAAAGATACCCACTTCGTCAACCCGTCGGGGCTTGACGCCGACGGACATTTCACAACGGCTTACGATCTGGCACAGCTTACAAGGTACGCGCTGGAAAATCCTGTTTTTGCAGAGATTTGCAGGTGTGCGGACGCACAGGTGGAATTCGGCAACCCTCCGTATATGCGCCGCCTTGCCAATTCCAACAAAATGCTGTGGCAATATGAGGGCTGTATCGGAGTAAAAACGGGCTTCACCGACAACGCAAGGCGCTGTCTTGTTTCCGCCGCCGAAAGGGACGGGGTAAGGCTCATATGCGTCACGCTGAACGCTCCCGACGACTGGGAGGACCACAGAAAAATGCTGGACTACGGCTTTACGCAGGTTAAGGCGACTGAGATAGTGCTGCCAAAGCCCGTAACGATCCCTGTTATCGGCGGAAGTGAAGCAAGCGTAAATCTGGAGCTTTCGGAAAGCGTCAGACTTCCTCTTTCTGAAAACGAGAGCAGAACGGTGACCGTTGAAGCGTTCGCGCCGCAGTTTCTCTATGCGGGATTTTCCGCAGGGGAAACAGTTGGAAAAGCAAAGATATATCTGAACGGAAATTTTGTTCGGGAAGTCGGGCTGGTTACAGCAGGTGAGGTCACAGTGACCGAGCAGAACGTAAGCTTTTATGATAAGCTGATAATGTTTTTCAGAAGATTTTTCAGAATATGATAAGGAGAATGAATGCTTGTTTTATATAAGCCCCAATTTGAAGAACTGTGGTTCAGGGAGAAAATGCTGAGCGACGCTGATACTATGTCCTATAATGCAAAATGGGGCGGGACTATTTCTTTTCCAAAAGAGAAGTGGAGCGGTTGGTACGATCAGTGGATAGCGCGCGGCGGGAAGGGCAGGTTCTACCGCTATCTGCTCGATGAGGACAGCGGAGAATTTGTGGGAGAAGCAGCCTATCATCTTGATAACGAAAAAGGAATTTATCTTGCGGATATAATCATACTTTCGGAGTACCGCCGCAAAGGATACGGGAAAAATGGGCTGGCGCTTTTATGTCAGGCGGCAAGAGAAAACGGCTGTGCTGAGCTGTATGATGACATAGCCGCAGACAATCCTGCAAGGCGGTTGTTTCTCAATATGGGCTTTGCCGTTGAGTATGAAACGGAAGATACGGTCATGCTGAAAAAAGTATTGTGATAAGATGAAACGATAAAACATAGTGTTTATAAATAAAACAGGTGCTTTTCCGATTTAATTTTTATGCTGTGATAAATAATACAATAAGTGCGTGGAGCGGGGCGGCGAAGCCGCCTTTCTTCGGGCTTTGCCCGAAGAAAGGTCAGGGCTTGCAAAGCAAGCCCTGACGTCCCGCGCGGAGCGCGGGACGCGGCTTCGCCGCCCCCCCGACGCGCAGTTACATTCTCAGAGGCAGTTCTTCCGCAGGACAGACAAGCAGGCGTTATTTAAAAAGCACAGCAGATAATATAAAAAGGACGTACAATGAAAACAAGGATACAAAAGATAATTTCCGACAGCGGATACTGCTCCCGCAGAAAGGCGGAGGAGCTGATAGCAAACGGAATGGTAAAGGTGAACGGTCACACCGTTTCACTTGGGGACAAGGCGGAGCCAGAGTCCGACATAATCACCGTAAGCGGGGAAAGGCTTGACACGGACAAGCCTTTGCTGCGCTACATCAAGCTGTATAAGCCGAGGGGCTACGTCACCTCAATGGAAGACGCCCATTCGGACAAGCTAGTCACCGACCTGCTGAAAGGCGTTAAAGAGCGAGTTTATCCCGTGGGGCGGCTGGACAAGAACAGCGAGGGGCTTATCCTCCTCACAAACGACGGCAGCTTTGCCAACGACATAATGCACCCGAAAAAGCATATCCCAAAAACCTACCGTGTTACTGTTCCCTCCTCGGTGACGGAGGAACAGCTTGCGCTGATGTCGGCGGGAATAGAGATAGAGCCGGGCGTAAAAACACAGCCCTGTGTGATAAACGTGCTGACTCAGGAAAAAGAGCGCACCGTTCTTGAATTTGTCATCACCGAGGGCAAGAACAGGCAGATACGCAAGATGTGCAGTGCGGTGGAGCTTGAAGTCTCAAGGCTGAAACGCACCTCCGTGGGCGGAGTTAAGCTGGGAATGATGAAAGCGGGAGAATACAGGGACCTGACAGCGGAGGAAATGCAGATGTTAAGGGCGGCGATGGGAAAATCCGACCCGCCTAAAAGGAGAAAGAAAAAATGATAGTGATAAAAAGAAACTATGACGCAGAGGATTTTTGCTTTGAGGCAAAGTGCGAGGGCGAGCTTATAGCGGACATTCACGGGGAGATAAAGGACAAGGTCTTCACCGTGAAAAGCTACAACGGGGACAAGTTTTTGTTTGACGGCGTGCTCCGCTCGGCATTGAACAACGCCGACCATGAGGGAGCAGTTTCCGCAGTCATTGCCGACACTATTCCCGACGAATTTGTAAAGACCTTTGTGGGAGGAAGACGGCTGGAATCCATAGCCGAATTTTTCGACGGGAAAAAGGAAAATTGACGAAAAAAGGAAAATCCCACTTGAAATTAAAGCGGTAATATTGTATAATTTATAGTGTATGAAATTTCCGACACAGGTTGAAATAAAATGAACAATGAACATAAGGAACGGAGGACATAAAATTGGCGAACAAGACGATAGACGAACTGGCGCAGGAGCTTGCAGGCAGCGAGGCTCGCAGCACGCTGACGTCGCTGTTTGAAGAGGGCAGTTTCACCGAGCTTTCCCCCTATATCGGCGGCAGCGTGATAACAGGCACGGGCGTTGTAGAGGGAAAGCAGGTCTGCGCCTTTATACAGGACTCTGCCGTGAACAGCGGCGCTGTTTGCAAAACTGCGGCGCAAAAGCTGGCGAAGCTGTATCAGCTTGCGGTGAAAAACGGCTCTCCCGTTATCGGTATCTACGATTCCAAGGGCGGAGCGGTTAAAGAGGGCGTTGAGCTGTTAAAGGCTTACAGCGATATTGCCGCTTCAAGTGCTTCCCTTTCGGGGGTCGCCCCTCAGATAGCTGTGGTAACAGGCGTTTGCGGTGGTATTCATGCCGCTCTTGCCTGCATGAGCGATTTTGTGATAATGACGGAAAAGGCGGAATTTTTCTTGAATCCTCCTTTTATCAGCGAGGATAAGACCAAGGGCGCAGGCACGGCGGAAAACGCCGCTCTTTCAGGCGTTGCGGCGATCGTTGTAAAGGACAATGCCGAGGCTTTGAAAAAGGCGAAGGAGCTTATCGCTATCCTCCCGCAGAATAACCTTGAGGTGGCGGGAAACGATTATTTTGCAGTTTCGGATACTGCCGCCGACGGCTCTATGAAAGGCGAGGCGCCGGTAAAAGCAATCGCCGACAAGGACAGCCTTGTGGAGCTTTACGGCAAATTCGGAGAGGTCTCCTACACTGCTCTGGGCAGTATCAACTGGAAGACCGTGGGCTTTGTCGCCACCGATAAGGCGGAGGGCAGGCTCGCCAAAGAGGACTGCGCAAAGATAGCAAAGTTCGTCAGCATATGCGACGCTTTCTCCATTCCCGTTGTAACGTTCGTGAACAACGAGGGCTTTGCGTTAGACAGCAAGGCGGAGCTTAGCGGAAGCGTTCGTGACTGCGCAAAGCTGACTCAAGTCTATGCAAGCGCTACCACCGCAAAGATAGCGGTAGTTACAGGAAACGCTTTAGGCGGTATCTTTACCGCTTTCTGCGGGAACAACGCGGATATGACAATTGCTTACGAAAATGCGGTGATAGCTCCAGTCGCTCCTCAGACCGCGGCGGTATTCCTTCACGGCGAGGACTGCAATAACAACGAAGAATTGCAGAAGGCCGCCGAAGATTATGCCGAAAACGAGGCAAGCGCACTCAACGCTATGGAAAAAGGCGTTGTAGACAAGATAGTTCCCGCCGAGGAATTATGGTCGGCTCTCAACAACGCAGTTGAGGCTTTGTCCTCAAAGAGAGTAAGCACTCCCGCCCGCAAGCATATCAACTTTATATATTAAATCAGGAGGATTTCCAGATGAAAAGATACAATATTACTGTAAACGGAAATGCATATGACGTAACGGTGGAGGAGGTTGCCGCCGACGCAGCCGCTCCCGCTGCCGCACCTGCTCCCGCCGCTCCCAAGGCTACTCCCAAAGCTGCCGCAGGCGCACAGGGAAACGTTAAGATAAGCGCGCCTATGCCCGGCACTATCGTTGAGGTCAAGGCAAAGGTAGGGGACAAGGTGAGCAACGGCACAGTTATTGCCGTGCTTGAAGCTATGAAGATGGAAAACGACATCGTTGCCGACCGTGACGGCGTTATCGCATCTATTGCGGTGAACAAGGGGGACAGCGTTTCCACAGGCTCCGTTATCGCTACTCTTAACGCATAATCAGAAAGGACGTCCTTTTATGAAAGTTGGAATTACCGAAACCGTGCTGCGTGACGCTCATCAGTCCCTTATCGCAACACGAATGACTATGGACGAGATGAAACCTATTCTCAGCACGATGGACAAGATAGGCTATCACTCGGTGGAATGTTGGGGCGGCGCTACCTTTGACGCTTGCCTGAGATTTCTTGACGAGGACCCTTGGGACAGACTGAGGACCTTGCGGAAGGAAATGCCTAACACAAAGCTGCAAATGCTGTTCAGAGGGCAGAATATGCTGGGCTACCGCCACTATGCGGACGACGTTCTTGAATACTTCGTGCAGAAATGCGTTGCAAACGGGATAGACGTGATCCGTATTTTTGACGCGCTGAACGATATACGCAATATGAAAACCTCTATCAAAGCCGCAAAGAAAGAGGGCGCACATTTTCAGGGCTGTATAAGCTACACCCTCAGCCCCGTTCACACCAACGAAAAATTCGTTGAGTTCGCAAAGCAGCTTGAGGACGAGGGCGCAGACAGTATCTGCATAAAGGATATGGCGGGTCTGCTGAAGCCATACACCACTTACGAGCTTGTAAAAGCGCTGAAAGCGGCTGTCAAAATTCCTATCCAGCTGCACTCCCACTACACTTCGGGACTTGCGTCAATGTCTTTGCTGAAGGGCATCGAGGCGGGAGCGGACGTTATAGACACCGCTATTTCCCCTCTGGCTATGGGAACGAGCCACCCTGCCACTGAATCTATGGTTGCGGCTTTGCAGGGCACTGAATACGACACGGGACTTGACCTGCACGCTTTGAACGAGGTGAGGGACTATTTCCAGACCCTCCGTGAAAAGTACATCAAGAGCGGTCAGCTTGACCCCAAGGTAATGGGCGTAAACGCCAATACCCTGCTGTATCAAGTCCCCGGCGGAATGCTTTCCAACCTTATCTCCCAGCTGAAACAGGCGGGAAAATCCGACAAGCTGGACGAGGTTTTGCAGGAGGTACCCAGAGTGAGGGAGGACGCAGGTTATCCTCCGCTGGTAACTCCTACCAGCCAGATCGTGGGCACCCAGGCGGTGTTCAACGTAATTATGGGCGAGAGATACAAGACTGTTACAAAGGAATTCAAGGGGCTTGTACGCGGCGAATACGGCAGAACGCCCGTTGCAATAGACCCTGATTTCAGAAAGAGGATAATCGGCGACGAAGAACCTATCGACTGCCGTCCTGCCGACCTTATCGAGCCTGAGCTTGACAAGCTGAAAAAGGAGGCCGCCAAGTGGACACAGCAGGAGGAGGACGTTCTCAGCTATGCTATGTTCGGTCAGGTGGCGGAGAAGTTCTTCGAGAAGCGCAGGGATAAACAGTGCGGTATCGACAACGTTCACGCTGATAAAGCTAACAAGGTAATGCCTGTGTAAAATAATCACCCCCCGCTCCGAAGCTTTGGAGCGGGGTTTTTGCATGATTTAATAAAACAAAAACACTCCCGAAGTACGGGAGTGTTTTTTCATTTTATGAGAGATCAGCTTCTCTTCTTAGCAACTACAACTGCGCCTGCAGCTACGATTGCGATAGCAGCTACAACTGCTACGCCTTCAACGCCTGTGTCAGCAGCGCCCTTGTCGCCTGTGGTAGGAGCGGTGGTGTCGCCTGCGCCTGCGTCAACAGTGTTGTCGTCAGCGTCAGTACCGTCACCAGCAGCACCGCCGAAACCTGATACGGTAAAGGTAACTTCTACCTTGTCACCGTATACGTTGTCAACGCAAGTCTCACCGTAGACATTGACAATGCTGATAGTATAAGCATTTACAACCAATTCGGTAATACCGTTGTAGCCGTCTGAATAATCGCTTACAACAAGATTTTCAGCAGCGTTATTGGTGTAAGAGCCAACTGTCAGTTCCTGACCGTCGATAACTACCTTATCAATAGTGATAGTAACATCTGCATAATCAGCGGAAGGAATGTTGGTCTGAAGCTTGAGCATATTCCAAGAAGTGCTTTCTTCCTCGTTGCTCTTTTCCAGAGTTACTGTGTACTGACCGTCACCAGTAATCTCTACGTCACCAAAGTTAGAGGTCTCATTGTTCTGAGCCTCTTCAAACTCGTCCCAATAAATGCCCTTGCTCTGATTGATGTTGTCACGGAAGCCGTAAACATTGGTCTGATAAGTAAGACCTGCGGTAGCGGCATTTGCTGCAACTGCCATTGCGCTTACTGCTGCAACGGAAGCAACAACGCCAACCATAATTTTCTTAAAGTTCATATGTAGTTTTCCTCCTAAATAATTTAAAAGCGGCATAGTTATACACACTTTTATTTACAATAATTATAACTTAATTTAACGGAAAAATCAACCGTCATTTTATCCAAATCGTTTGACATATCTTACAAAACAGGACAATTTAAACAGGACAAATCCGACAAAAACCAGTCAGGGAAATAAATCCGACAAAAAAAGGACGGCAAACCGTCCTTTTTTATTCTGTTGTTCAGAGATTAGCCTCTCTTCTTAGCAACTACAACTGCGCCTGCAGCGATGATTGCAAGACCCGCTACAACTGCAACGCCTTCAACACCTGTGTCAGCAGCGCCCTTATCTCCTGTGGTAGGAGCGGCGGTGTCGCCTGCAGCAGCATTGTCATCAGCAGCTGCGGTATCGTCAGCAGCAGCGTTGTCGTCAGAAGCATTGTCTTCAGCAGCAGCGTCAATACCGCTGATGGTGAAGGTTACATTGATTTCGGTAGCACCGTTGAGATCATCAACATTTACAGCAGGAGCGTCCTTAGTGTCGCCATACTGGTTGTAAATTTCGATACGGATCTTACCGTTGCCCTCAATATCACCAAAGAGAATATTGCCCTGATCTACGGCAACATCAGCGGTAGAACCGTCCTCTTTAACGATAGAAACCTTAACATCACTAACATTGATTCCTGCAGCCTTTGCAAAAGCCATCTTGTCAGCTGCTGTTACGCATGTGTCATAACCTTCAGCGTCCTTACCTGCATTCTTCAGTGTAGCAAGACCTTCAATATCTACACAGAAAACGCCTGCTGCGCCGGAAACTGCGGGAACATCATCACCGGTTTCTTCATCAGTCCACATAGGAGTACCAGAGGAAACGGTATATGTGCCGTCCTTATCAACTACGGTTGTAGGGGGAACAAAGGTGTTTGCATCCATAGTGCTAAAGCCCCAGTTTGCGTCAGCATACATAACAATTGTGTCATAGTTAGCTGCACTTGCTGCAACTGCCATTGTAGACAGAGCCATTACAGAAGCAACAGCGCCTGCCATGATCTTTTTAATGCTCATTTTAAGTTTTCCTCCAAAATAAATTTTGTACTATTATTATAACGAAAACGCATTTAAAATACAATCAGCATTTTTAACAATATTAAACGTTTTCATTTGGTAAAACTTTTTTATTTTGCATAAATTTTTTGTAAAATGTTTCCTGCATTTCCTGCAAGGAGGAAAGAAAAAAGGACGGCGGACCGTCCTTTTTTGTTCTGTTGTTTGCAGAGATTAGCCTCTCTTCTTAGCAACGATAACTGCGCCTGCAGCTACGATTGCAAGACCTGCTACAACTGCAACGCCTTCAACACCTGTGTCAGCAGCGCCCTTATCGCTAGCGGTAGGAGCGGAAGTGTCGCCGGCAGCAGCGGTATCTTCAGCAGCGGCAGTGTCATCAGCAGCGGCAGCCTTTTCAGCAATCTTTACAGTGCCGAAGCCTGAAGCATAAGGGCTGTTTGCGCCGATGATGATGATCTGGATGTCAGCAATAGCTTCTTCGCCGTAAGCGTCAACCTGAGCCTGAACGTCAGAAGCGATGTCGGTTACTTCAACAGTAAAGTCGAGAGTAATGCCTGAGAAGTCGCCGTTAGCAGCGGTAACAACATCTTCGGGAAGGCCGAAGCCTGCGCCGTTCCAAGCGCCTGTCATCTTAACTGCGTTGCATTCAGCGGTGGGCTCGCCCCAGTCAGTACCGATCAGTGCATAGCCTGTAGCGCCGTCAGCGGTGGTGTAGGTAGCGGTTACTGTAACTTCAGCAACGTGACCAACTTGCAGCTGAGAATAGAAGGTGCCGTCATCATTGATGTTGATTTTGTCTGCAGTTACGCTCTGAGTATAAGTGCTCTCGTAATCAGCAGCACTTGCAGCTACAGCCATTGTGCTTACAGCCAGAGCGGAAGCAACAACGCCTGCCATGATTTTCTTCATGTTCATTGTTTGATTTCCTCCAAAAATTTTTGTTCGGAATATTCTTCCAATTATTATTATAGCCTATTTTACAAGGGATTGCAACAGTTATTTATTACAATCTTTATCGCTATTTTTGGTTGATTATGCTAAAAAATACAAGTAAATTTTTGGCGATTTTACTTAAAAAAAGAAAGCCCCTAAGGGCTTTCTTTATGTTCAGCTAATTTTTAAATTAGCCTCTCTTCTTGGAGATTACGATACCAGCAGCTGCAACGATTGCAGGGATAACTGCAAGAGCTACACCGGTAGGCTGGTTGCCGTCGTCAGCAGGCTGAGTATCAGCAGCAGGAGCCTCAGTAGTGGTCTCTTCAGAAACTGCGGGAGCTTCGGTAGTGGTATCTTCAGGAACGTCAAATTCAAGAGTGAATCCGCTGAACTTGGTGGTCTTGCAAATTACAAAACCATCAGTCTTGTAAGTATCCATATTCAGAACATCAAGCTGTTCAACTGTGCCGTCGTTGCACTTATGTGAAACCTTGTCAGAAGAAAGGTCAAGACCCTTGAACTTTTCAGGAATAGCAAGCTTCAGAGTAACTTCACCTGCGGGCTGTACAGCAGTTGTGCCATCAGCAGCATAGAGGTGGAGCTCATAAGTGATAGCGCTATCAGTCAGAGTGCTCTGAACATTAAGTTCCTTACCACCATTACCGGTGATAGTAGCAACAGTAGCGGTAGCACTAACGCCGTTGGAAGAAAGAGTCAGCTCAGTAGAAGCTTCGGTACCAGGAACAGTAGACTGGTCAGGGATAACAACTTCGATGCTCTTAACAGCATATGCACCATACTTTGCAACAAAGTCGGAAACAGTAGAGCTCTTGCCATTCAGACGGAAAGCAATGCTGTCAACGTTACCGGAAACTGTAGATACAGAATTCTTAACGAGAGTATCCCAGTCAAATTCAGCAGTGTAATTTTCAATCTTGGTAGACTGCTGAAGTCTAGTTGTATTCTGAAGGTTTACACCAATTGTAATATCATCAGCAGCTGTACCACCGGTTGTTTCAGGAACCAGTACGTTTGCACCAGTCCAGTGCATCCACTCTTCATCCAGTGTTGTGTACTGAGACAGGCTACCCTTTTCAATCGCATTCTTCTTCTCTTCAGGAGTCAGGAAGTTGATTCTCAGTTTAGCGCCCTTGTTCTGCTCGATGTTGTCGTTAGTCCAACGGAGCAGGTTGTGACCAAGAGAAATAGCCTTAACGTTGTCTTCACGCCAACCAGTAACGCTCTCATCATCGCCGTAATCAACAAGAGTTATTGTCTGTCCAGCAACGCCTTCAAAAGCGTAGTTTGTATCTGCCTTAACTTCAACAGCGGTAGCATCTTTTCTCTCGCTCTTATAACTTGCATCTACGGTTTCAATAGAAGCCTTCTTAGATTCAAACTTGAGGTTGTTGGTAACTTTAACCTTAACTGCACCGACAGGAACGTAGTAGTTACCAGTGTTAACATTAAACTGTGCCTTGAAAGAAATTGATGTGATCTTTTTGAAATCAGTCAGGTCGAGATCGCCTGTCTTAAGAGTAGGACCTTCAGTATCTTCTTCAGATCTAACTCTAAACATTTCATCATCACTTGTCTTGTCAAGTACAGTTGTTACTGTAACGGTAGCATCAACAAGTTCTTTCTTGCTGTTCTCTCTCTGACCCTTTACAGTAATAGTGGTTCCGTTGCTCTTGATCATAGCAGCTTTCAGGACATCATTTACACCAGACAAATTCTGGTTGTCATAGCCATCTGCGTTTGCAAGAACAATGTCATAATCGAATACATACTCAGTAGGATCTGCGGTAGCCTTAAAGAGGTCGCTGCGTTCAACGCCGCCCTTAAAGGCCACGGTCTGAGAGTAATCGATAGTCATGTTTCCGTCGATTCCGACAAAGTTGTAAGTCTTTACCGTATCTTCAGCGAAAACACCGACTGTGGCCAGAGAGGTTACTGCCAGTGCACCGGCAACTACTCCAGCCATGAGCTTTTTCATGTTCATGAAAATTTTCCTCCATTATTTTATTTTTCGATAAACGGGTTTTTCCGTCTATTGAATATATAATACCATACCTGAAATTAAACTTCAATTGGCAATTTGCACTATAAATTTTTGGGATTTACATTTAAATTTGCCAAATGCGGTAAATCCTTCAAGTTTTGGTATTTTCACTTGGGTAGTCGCTTATTTTGGAAAAAAAGTTTCAAAAGTTTTTCTTTTTTTCAAAAAAAAATACAAAGCCCTTATCAAAAGGGCTTTGTAAGCGGTTTTATCTTATGCTTTTATGCTGAAAATCAGCTTCTTTTTCTGGAAACGATCACACCTGCAACGGCAACAGCGGCAGGAATAACTGCCAGAACGATACCGGTAGGCTGGTTTCCGTCTTCTGAATTGCCTGCGTTGGTTTCTTCAGATGTTGTTTCAACGGGGTCGGGTTCAACAACGACAGATGTTCCGGAGGTGTCTTCGGGAGCAGCTTCGGAAGCGGATGTATCTTCAGTGGTCGCAGGAGCGTCACCGGTAGTAACTACCCAGTTAATGGTGTATTCAATACCGTCGCCCTTGGAAATCATTATGTGGAGAGCGGGAGCCTTGTCTCCGTCCTCAACGAGAAGCACGTCGGTAAGGGTCAGGCTGGTAACAGCGGGATCGTTCTGATGCCATGTTCCGTCTTTTCCGTTATAACCAACGAAGAATGCTGTGTCGCTGGTGAAGGTGATAGAAGTTACAGTAGCAGGGTCAAGGTCGCCAATGAGAACGGTAAGGTCGGTCAGACCTGCCTCGAAATCAACGATCTTGTCCTGAGTCCACCAAGATGAATCCTTCATTGTGTGTGAACCTTCAAATGTACCTGCTTCGGGAGCAGCTTCCTCTTCAGTAGTGGTAGTTTCTTCAGCAGCAGTAGTGGTTTCTTCGGTAGCTTCATCTTCTGTTGCGGTAGTGCTCGGAACAACCCAGTCGTAATCATTGTTGCCGCTATCGCCGCCGGAAGCTGCACTTGCAATTATTTTAACAGAATTGATGGTAATATTACCTGTAAAAGCTTCCCCAGTTGCAGTGGTAGATACAACCTGTATCTGAACTGCTTCAATAGTAGTAGTCCCTGAAGCAGTCAAATCTGCAACATTAAGAGCAAGCGTCTGGTTATCGCCAACTGTTAAATCAGCTTTGACATCTTGCCAGCCTATATCTCCGCCGTTTACAGCAAGAGCTATATTAGTTGCATTACCTACATCAGTTACGGAGTAGGTCATCTCTACTTTTTCATAACCTGTCAAATCAACAGGAGTACCCCATTTGTTGTAAGCTGTTAAATCAAATACTGCCCAACCTGAGTTACTATCAAATGTACCCGTAACTTCAGGTGTGTCACATTCAATGTCGCTTGCTGCAAAGCTGCAAACTGCCATTGACGAAACCGCTAACGCCGCAGCTGCAACACTTGCAAGAATTTTTTTGAAATTCATTTTTTGTTTCCTCCGTAAAAATTTATAAGCATAATTCGCTTGTATTCATTTTACTACTTTTGCACACCTATGTCAATAGACAAAGTAAATATTTTTTCTAAAATCTGTTTAGTATACTTAAACAAGAAAACCTTTTTTCCCCTGCCGATACAAAGCAAAAGAGCGTATCATTTTAAATGGTACGCTCTTTGATGATATTATTATGCTCGGTCTCACACAAGCTCGATGATAGCCATTTCAGCCGCGTCGCCGCGTCTGGGCCCTACCTTTACTATTCTGGTATAGCCGCCCTTTCTGTCCGCATACTTGGGAGCTATCTCGTCAAACAGCTTTTTGCTTACCTCTTCCTTGGTGATGTAGGCAAATACCTGACGCTTGCTGTGAAGGTCGGTGTTCTTGCCGAGAGTTATCATTTTTTCGGCTTCGCTCTTCACTTCCTTGGCTCTGGTCACGGTGGTTTCGATCTTGCCGTTTTCCAGAAGGAAAGTAACCATAGCTCTGAGCATCGCCTTTCTATGGTCGCTGGTTCTTCCCAGTTTTCTCATTTGCTTCTTACTCCTTTCTTACAGAGTTTATTCTTCGGATTCCGCAAGGTCGAAGCCCAGTGAATTGAGCTTTGCCCTTACTTCGTCGAAGGACTTCTTGCCCAGATTGCGCACCTTCATCATTTCTTCGGGGGACTTGCTTATAAGGTCGTCCACGGTGTTGATGTTTGCGCGCTTCAGGCAGTTAAAGGAGCGAACGGAAAGCTCAAGATCCTCAATGGTCATTTCAAGTATCTTATCCTTGCTCTTGTCGTCCTTCTCCACCATAAGCTCAGGCTGGCTCGCCTCGTCGGAAAGCTCAACGAAAAGCTGCAAATGCTCGCAGAGAACCTTTGCGGCATAGCTTACGGCTTCCTTGGCGGAAATTGTTCCGTCGGTCCATACCTCGATTATAAGCTTCTCAAAGTCGGTGCGCTGACCTACACGGGTGTTCTCTACGGAATAGTTCACCTTGAGAACAGGGGTGTAGATGCTGTCTACCGCGATAAGTCCTATTGGAGGCTGATTCATCTTGGATTTATTCTTTTCTGCGCTCACATAGCCTCTGCCTCTGTCGAAGGTGAGTTCCATGTAGAGCTTTGCGCCTGCGGTGAGGGTAGCGATGTGCATTCCGGGATCAAGTATCTCGATCTCGCTGTCGGTCTTTATATCGCCCGCCATTACCTCACATTCGCCTTCCGCCTCGATATAAACGGTCTTGGGGCTTTCGCCGTACATTTTCGCAATAAGACCCTTGATATTGAGGATTATTTCAGTTACATCTTCCTTAACTCCCGGAATGGTGGAAAATTCATGCTGCACACCGTCTATCTTGACGCTTGTAACTGCGACTCCGGGCAAGGAGGAAAGCAGTACGCGTCTGAGGCTGTTGCCCAGCGTATTGCCGAAACCGCACTCCAAAGGCCCCAAGGTAAACATTCCGTATTTACCGTCGGGCTTGAGCTTGACGGTTTCGATTTCCGGCTTTTCTATTTTTTCAAGCATTCCTGTAACCCTCCTGCTGTTCATGATCTGTGCCCAAGGCACAGATCGGTGTTGTTATGCTCAGGGTTTCCGCCGAGAGGGAGCTTCGGGATAAATCCGAAACCCGCTCTTATGACAGGAAACATAGGACAGTTGGCGTCCTGTCCCGGTTAATTTTAAATTGCGATTGCGTGATTGCAAATTAAAAATAACTGCACCTTGGAATATGACGGACAACGATAACGCTTCCGCATACTCCCTGAATATAAAATTACTTGGAATACAACTCGATTACCAGCTGTTCCTCGATCTCGTAGTCCAGCTCATCTCTCTGGGGGAGACGGGTAACGGTGGCGCTCTGCGCTTCCTTGTTCATATCCAGCCAAACGGGAATAAGTCTGCCGTCGGTAGCTTCGGCGATCTGAGCGAACTTGGCGCTCTTCTTGCTCTTTTCGGAAAGGGCGACAACATCGCCTGCCTTAACTCTGTAAGAGGGAATGTCAACTCTCTTGCCGTTCACGGTGTAGTGACCGTGACCTACAAGCTGTCTCGCTTCGCGGCGGGTAGTAGCAAGACCCATTCTGAATACTACGCTGTCAAGTCTGCTTTCAAGGAGCTTTATCAGGTTTTCACCTGCAACGCCTTCTTCCTTGATAGCCATTTCATAGTAGTGATGGAACTGCTTTTCAAGTACGCCGTAAATGAATTTCAGCTTCTGCTTTTCTTTAAGCTGCATTCCGTATTCGGAAACCTTCTTGCGGGGATTACCGTTTCCCTTTCTGTTGGTCTCTTTTGAGTAGCCCAGTACCGCAGGGCTTATGCCCAGTGCTTTGCATCTTTTAAGCACAGGTGTTTTATCTACTGCCATTGTAAAAAATCCTCCGTTTATTGATGTTGTATCGGGTAAAGACCCGACGCTGAGCAACGACGCTCAGTTCAGACTATACACGTCTCCTCTTGGGGGGACGGCAACCGTTGTGGGGTATAGGAGTTACGTCCTTTATCATCTTTACTTCAAGTCCTGCGGCGGAAAGCGCTCTGATAGCTGCTTCACGTCCTGCTCCGGGGCCATTAACATAAACCTCAACAGTCTTGAGTCCGTGTACCATAGCTGCCTTTGCTGCGGTTTCAGCCGCAGACTGAGCTGCGAAAGGAGTGGACTTTCTGTTGCCTCTGAAGCCCAGACCGCCTGCGCTCGCCCATGAAAGGGTGTTGCCCTGAAGGTCGGTGATAGTAACGATCGTATTGTTAAAAGTGGACTGGATATGTGCGGAGCCGTTTTCGATATTCTTACGGTCACGGCGGCGCATACCTGCCTTTTTAACATTAGCTTTGTTAGCTGCCATTTAATAGCTTCCTTTCTGATGAAATTACTTCTTCTTGTTAGCGATGGTCTTAGCAGGTCCCTTGCGAGTCCTTGCGTTGGTCTTGGTCCTCTGTCCGCGAACGGGGAGACCCTTGCGGTGGCGGATACCGCGGTAGCAGTTTATCTCCACCAGACGCTTGATATTCAATGCAACTTCACGGCGAAGGTCGCCCTCTACGCGGTAGTTTGCGTCGATGACCTCACGGATCTTGGCTTCCTCGTCGTCAGTCAGGTCCTTTACGCGGGTGTCGGGATTTACTCCTGCCGCTGCCAGAATGTCATTTGCGGATTTTCTGCCGATGCCGTAAACATAGGTCAGTCCTATCTCTACGCGCTTTTCCTTGGGCAGATCCACGCCAGCAATTCTTGCCATAGTTTTCTTTTCCTTTCGTAAATTTGAATGGTTTGCTTCAAGGAACTCAGCCCTGTCTCTGCTTATGCTTGGGGTCCTTGCAGATGACCATTACCTTGCCCTTGCGCTTGATAACCTTGCACTTGTCGCACATAGGTTTTACAGAAGGTCTTACTTTCATTGTAATCTTCCTTTCCTGAATTACTTGGCTCTCCATGTTATCCTGCCCTTTGTCAGATCGTAAGGGGACATTTCGATGGTCACCTTATCGCCGGGGAGTATGCGTATATAATTCATACGCAGCTTACCGCTGACATGAGCCAATATAACATGGCCGTTGGAAAGCTTCACATTGAACATTGCGTTGGGCAATGCCTCCTGAATTACGCCTTCAACTTCGATTACATCTTCTTTGGACATATTACGATAATTCCTTTCCTCTAAAGGAGAGGCTCTGATTTCTCAGAGCGGTTCTGAGCTTTTTATCGGTCAACTGCTCCAAACTCAACGTAATGTTGGTTCTTTGCAGGTGTCTGGGGTTTTTGCGCTTTGGTCTGTCAAGGGGACGTTCCTTGCCGTCAGCCACGATAACATAGCCGTCGGCTTCGTCAAGAACTACCATAAAATAGCCCTTGTCGCGTCCTGCCTTGCTTATGACCACAGTACCTTTTTCAAATTCCATCTTTTTAACCGTTTTGCTTTCAGTGACTTGTAAGAGTCATTATCACGGGGTCGCCCTCGGTTATGAGAACGGTATGCTCGAAGTGAGCGCACATTTTTCCGTTTCCTTCGACCACCGTCCATTTGTCGCCCATCACCTTCACCTGCTCGGTGGAGCTGTTTACCATAGGCTCAATGGCGATAGTCATTCCGGGAACAAGTCTTACGCCCCTGCCCGGCTTTCCGTAGTTGGGGACCTCAGGGTCCTCGTGCATATCCCGTCCCACGCCGTGACCGATGTATCTTTTCACAACGTAGTATCCCGCTTCTTCAACGCAGGTCTGGACAGCGTTTCCGATGTCGCCGATGCGGTTTCCCTTTCTCGCCTGTTCAATGCCTTTGTAAAGGCTTTCTTTTGTTACAGCGAGCAGACGCTTTGTTTCGTCGTCCACCTCTCCAACAGCAAAGGTGTAGGCATTGTCGCCGTGGAACCCTTCAACATAAGCTCCCACATCAACGGAAACGATGTCTCCCTCACGGATTATCTTATGCTTATTGGGGATACCGTGGATAAGCTCTTCGTTCACGGATATGCAGGCGCTTGCGGGAAAATCGTAAAGTCCTAAAAACGAAGGCTTTCCTCCGTGCTTCACGATAAAATCGTGAATGTGACGGTCAAGCTCGTAGGTGGACATTCCCGCCGTAAGCACCTCGCCCGCATACATCAGCGCCTGCTGAGAAAGCTCACAGGCTTTCATCATGGACGCAATGTCTTTTGCAGATTTAACCTGGATCAATTTATTACCCCGTTTCAACCTTCTACCGCAGCCATGGTGAGCTTTGCGGTATCGGCTATCTCTTCCTGACCGTTTACCGTTACAAGCTTGCCCTTTGCCTCGTAGTAACCCTTGAGGGGAGCGGTCTTTTCACGGTAAGTCTCAAGTCTTGACAAAACGGTCTCGGGCTTGTCGTCAACGCGCTGTACCACCTTGGCTCCGCAGGAATCGCAGATACCCTCCGCCTTGGTGGGCTTGTAGTCGATGTGATAGGAAGCGCCGCAGCCTTCGCATACACGTCTGCCTGAAAGGCGGGCGATTATCTTTTCGTCGGGGACGCTTATCTCAATGACCTTGTCGATGTTGACGCCCATTTTATCAAGAGCCTCGGCCTGTTCCACCGTTCTGGGGAAGCCGTCAAGAATAAAGCCGTTTTTGCAGTCGTCCTGAGCGATCCTGTCCTTGAGAATGCCGATAACGGCCTCGTCGGGAACAAGGTCGCCCCTGTCCATATACTCCTTCGCAGCAAGACCTGCGGGAGTACCGTTCTTTACCGCCTCGCGGAGCATATTGCCTGTGGAGATGGCGGGGATACCCAGCTTGTCGCAGACTATCTCAGCCTGAGTGCCCTTACCCGCGCCCGGTGCGCCTAAAAATATCAGGTTCATACTTTTATCCTTTCATGCTCACGGGTCTCTCTCATTTACATCATTCAAGGAAGCCCTTATGATGTCTCATCATCATCTGGCTTTCAAGAGTACGCATGGTCTCAATAGCAACGCCTACGATAATGAGTACGGTAGTACCGCCGAGAGAAAGTCCCCTTATTCCGCTTACGTTGGAGAAGATTATGGGGAATATCGCCACGAATCCCAAGAATATCGCGCCTATCATCGTTATCTTGGACAGAGAATTCTGTATGAAGTCCGCGGTAGGCTGACCTGGTCTGTATCCGGGGATAGCGCCGTTGTTTTTCTTCAGGTCGTTGGCGATCTGAATGGGATTGAACTGAATAGCTACATAGAAGTAGTTGAAACCGATGATGAGAACAAAGTACAGTATCGCGTACAGCCAGCTCGAAGTGCTGAACAGTCTTACGAAGCCGTCCCAGAAAGAGGTTCCGTTTCCGTTGATGCCGAAGAAATAGCATATCGTGGAAGGAAGGGACATGATAGACATCGCAAAGATGATAGGCATAACGCCCGACATAGCCACCTTAATGGGAATGTAACTGGACTGACCGCCGTACATCTTTCTGCCTACGACTCTCTTTGCGTACTGAACGGGGATACGTCTTTCCGCGTTGGTCATCAGAACTACCAGAGCTATCATAGCTACATAGATTATAAGGATTATGGGAACCAGTATAGCGTTTTTGAGTCCCTCTGTCTGAATGGTCATGAACAGACCGTAAATATCGTCGGGGATCCTCGATACGATACCTGCGAACAGGATTATGGATATACCGTTTCCTATTCCCTTTTCGCTTATCTGGTCACCGAGCCAGATAATAAGGGTCGCGCCTGCAACAAAGCAGACGATTATAACGATCGCGGCAAGAACACCGCTGAAACCGCTTTCGTACTTAACTACACCGCCGTTGCGAAGGGTGATATAGAAGGCGACAGCTTGAAATATCGCCAGACCCAGCGCAACGAATTTATTGATCTTGTTGAGCTTTTTCCTGCCCTCGTCGCCCTCTTTTGCAAGACGCTCAAGAGGCTTTATGGCAACTGCCAGCAGCTGAACTATGATCGACGCGTTGATGTACGGTGTGATGGACATTGCAAACAATGTACCGTTACTCAGCGAGCCGCCTGTCATAGCGTCCCAGTAGGAGAACAGGTTTCCGTCGGTGCTGTTCATTCCCAGTACATTTGCGATCTGTGCAGAATCCAGAAAAGGAACGAATATGCTTGCGCCGAAACGGAAGATCAGTACGATAAACAATGTATAAAGTATCTTTTTACGCAGATCGGCGATCTTCCACGCGTTGCGGAAAACTTCAAACACTTAGATCACCTCTGCCTTTCCGCCTGCGCTTTCGATTTTAGCCTTGGCGCTCTCGGAAAACTTTGCAGCCTTTACCGTTAAAGATTTTGTGATCTCGCCTCTGCCCAGTACCTTTACGCCGTCAAAGGTCTTTTTAAGAAGTCCTGAAGCTATGATAGCAGCTTCGTCAACGACTGCGCCGCTTTCAAACCTTGCTTCAAGGTCGGAAACGTTTACCGTAGCGTAAACGGTGGCGAAGTTCTTATTATTGAAACCACGCTTAGGGATACGCATGGCAAGCTTTGTCTGACCGCCCTCAAATCCGGGCTTGACTCCGCCGCCGGAACGAGCCCACTGACCCTTATGACCTTTACCGGCAGTCTTGCCCCAGCCTGAGCCGTGTCCGCGTCCGATACGCTTTACCTCTTTGGTGGAGCCGGGTGCGGGAGATAATTCGTGCAGCTTCATTGTGAGTTACACCTCCTTGATTTTCATTCGTTACGCTTCGGTAACCTCGACTAAATAGCCGATATGCTTTATTTTGCCGTTTGTTGCGGCATTGTCGGGCTGAACGGTCTCGTCGCCTATCTTGCGAAGTCCGAGGGAGTTCGCGGTGGCGATGTGGCTGTCCTTACGTCCGACCAAGGATTTTACAAGTTTAATTTTCTTTGCCATTTTGCTCTCCGCCTTTCAATCAGTTAAAAATTTCCTTGACTGTCTTGCCTCTGAGCGCGGCTACCTGCTCGGCGTCTCTCAGTGAAACAAGTCCCGCCATGGTAGCTCTTACAACGTTGCAGGGGTTATTGGAGCGAAGGGATTTTGTTCTGATGTTCTTTATGCCCGCCATTTCGATAACGGAACGAACAGGACCGCCTGCGATAACGCCCGTACCTTCGGGAGCGGGCTTCATCAGGACTGCGCCTGCGCCGAACTTGCCCACGACCTCATGGGGAATGGTGGTTCCCTTCAGAGATATTTTGACAAGATTTTTCTTTGCGTCCTCTATACCCTTGCGGATAGCGTCAGGAACTTCGCTGGACTTACCCAGACCGAAGCCTACGATACCGTTTCCGTCGCCCACTACAACAAGCGCGCTGAACTTCGGGATACGTCCGCCCTGAACAGTTTTGCTTACTCTGTTGATGGCAACGACTTTTTCGGAAAGCTCAAGTTTAGATGCGTCTATAAGTGCCAAAGTTTTTTCCTCCTTCTTAGAAATCCAGTCCGCCTTCGCGGGCGCCTTCAGCAAGCGCCGCTACTCTGCCGTGATATACATAGCCTGAACGGTCGAATACTGCTTCGGTGATACCCTTGTCCTTAGCCTTTTCAGCCAGTGCAAGTCCCACCTTCTTGGCAGCCTCGGCATTTCCGCCGAAGCCCTCAAAGCCCTTTTCCAAAGTGGAAGCGGAGCAAAGGGTAACTCCTGCCGTATCGTCTATAAGCTGTGCGTAGATATGCTTGGCGGAACGGAAAACGTTAAGACGAGGGCACTGAGCGGTCCCGCTCACCTTACCTCTGACTCTCTTATGGCGCTTTACTCTGTTTGCCTTTTTGTCAATTATCTTTATCATTCTCGTTCACCCCTTACTTCTTGCCCTTAGCGGCTTTGCCTTCCTTGCGGCGGATAACTTCGTCGGCATACTTTATGCCCTTGCCCTTATAGGGCTCGGGAGGACGTATGCTGCGTACTTCTGCTGCAAACTGGCCTACCTTCTGCTTATCTATGCCCTTGATGATTATCTGGTTGGGCTGAGGCGCTTCCATGGTGATGTCCTCGGTATCCTTGAGTACAACAGGGTGGGAGAAGCCTAAAGTAAGGTTAAGCTCTTTGCCCTGCTTCTGGCATCTGTAACCTACGCCGTTTATTTCCAGCGCCTTCTGGAAGCCGTTTGTAACGCCTTCTATCATGTTGGCGATAAGGGTTCTTGTAAGACCGTGGAGCGCGCGGTTGGTATCCTCGTCGTCGGGACGGGAAACGGTAACTACGCCTCCTTCCACCTTAACGGTCATGGAAGGCTTGAATTCTTTTGTAAGGGTGCCCTTGGGTCCCTTTACGGTCACTGCATTGCCGTCAACTGTGACTTCAACGCCGGCAGGAACAGTGATGGGGGCTCTACCTATTCTTGACATATCCTGTTCCTCCTTACCATATGAACGCAAGGACTTCGCCGCCGACGTGAGCCGCTCTTGCCGCTCTGTCGGTCATAACGCCCTTGGAGGTGGAAACAATTGCTATTCCCAGACCTTTCATTACCTTGGGCATATCCTTGGAGTTCGAATAGATTCTCAGGCCGGGCTTGCTGACTCTGCGAAGCCCTGTGATGACCTGCTGCTTATTTTCTGTGTATTTCAGAGTGATTCTGATAATGCCCTGCTTGTTGTCTTCGATGATTCGGAAATTCTTGATATAACCTTCATCGACAAGTATCTGGGCGATCTGCTTCTTCATGTTGGAGCAGGGGATATCGACAGTGGGATGCTTCTGGGAATTCGCGTTGCGGATTCTGGTGAGCATATCTGCGATAGTGTCGGTGATCTGCATTTTCTGCGTCCTCCTGTTTAATTTCAGAGATAAAGCCGGTAGTTAGCGCAAAGCGCCGCCGCATTTCCCGCGTCAAGGGCATATTCTCTGCGGGTCGTCGCGCTCTTGCCGTCTTGGGTCGATTTCTTACCAGCTTGCTTTCTTGACGCCGGGGATCTGTCCCTTATAAGCAAGCTCTCTAAAGCAAATTCTGCAAATGCCGTACTTACGGAGGTAAGCGTGGGGTCTTCCGCAAAGCTTGCATCTGTTGTAAGCTCTGGTGGAAAACTTTGCAGGACGCTGCTGCTTTGCAATCATTGATTTCTTTGCCATTTATAGCTTCCTTTCTTACTAACCGTTTACTTGGAGAAGGGCGCGCCCATAAGGGTCAGCAGCTCTCTTGCTTCCTCGTCGGTCTTTGCAGTGGTAACGAAGTTGATGTCCATACCACGGATCTTGTCGATCTTTTCATAATCGATCTCAGGGAAAATAAGCTGTTCCTTTACGCCTACGCTGTAATTCCCTCTGCCGTCGAAGCTGTTGGGGTTGATGCCTCTGAAGTCTCTTACACGGGGCAGAGCCACGTTGAAGAAACGGTCGAGGAACTCATACATGGATTCGCCGCGGAGAGTTACCTTAACGCCGATGATGTTGCCTTCACGGAGCTTGAAGTTCGCGATAGCCTTTTTCGCCTTGCAGATAACGGGCTTCTGACCTGTTATCGCGGAAAGGTCAGCCATGATGGCTTCTACCTTCTTGTGGTCATCCTTGGCTTCGCCGCAGGCTACGTTTACAACTATCTTATCAAGCTTGGGTATCTGCATTACGCTTTTGTACTCAAACTTCTTGTAAAGCGCGGGAGCAACTGTTTCCTTATAATAGGTTTTCATTGTTGACATAGCTTTTATTTCTCCTTACCGATGACAGCAGGAAATTACTTTATCCTGCCCTTTCATCTGATGTTGGGGCTTAGCAATTACAGCGCTGCGCCGCAATGCTTGCAAACTCTTATCTTCTTGTCGCCTTCGACTTTGTGACCTACTCTGGTGGGCTTGTTGCACTTGGGGCAGACAGGCATTACCTTGCAGGCGTAAAGTGCGCCTTCAGCCTTGACGATACCGCCAAGCTGACCCTGTCTGCGGGGCTTGACGTGCTTGGTCACCATGTTTCTTCCTTCAACGATGACCTTTCCCTCTTTGGGGGAAATTTCCAGCACCTTGCCCTTTTTGCCTTTATCCTTACCGGAGATGATCATTACTTCGTCGCCTTTTTTAACGTGTAAATCGTTCATGACAGCTCCTCCTTAAAGTACTTCGGGAGCAAGGGAAAGGATCTTCATATATTCCTTATCACGAAGCTCTCTCGCCACAGGTCCGAATATACGGGTGCCTCTGGGGTTTTTGTCTTCCTTTATCAGAACAGCCGCGTTCTCGTCGAAACGAATGTAGGTGCCGTCGTCACGTCTTACGCCTGTTGCGCTGCGGACGATAACGCACTTTACAACGTCGCCCTTCTTGACGGTACCGCCGGGCGCTGCTTTCTTAACGGAAGCTACTACAACGTCGCCGATATTAGCGTACTTTCTGCGTGTGCCGCCCAGCACTCTGATGCACATCAGCTCTTTTGCGCCGGTGTTATCAGCCACTTTCAGGCGTGTCTGCATTTGTATCATTGGTTCTTACTCCTTCCGTTATCTTACTTCGATCTCTCAAGAACGCTTACAAGACGCCATCTCTTGTCCTTGGACAGAGGTCTTGTTTCCATGATCTTAACCTTGTCGCCCACGTTGCAGGTATTTTCCTCGTCATGAGCTTTCAGCTTGATGGTGCGCTTGATTATCTTCTTGTACAAGGGGTGGCGAACATTGTCCTTCAGGGCTACAACAATGGTCTTGTCCATCTTGTTGCTTACCACAACGCCAACTCTTGTTTTTCTAAGGTTTCTTGTGTTTTCCAAAGGTCGTTCCTCCCCTCTCACTTATTTGCCTCGATCTCGCGCTGACGGCGGATCGTCTTGATAACTGCGATTTCCCTCTTGACCGCTTTGATCCTCATGGGATTTTCCAGACGGTTCACGGCAAGCTGGAAACGGAGGTTGAACAGTTCCTGCTTCAGCTCGGTCTCTCTGTTGTTCAGCTCGGCTTCGCTGAGCTCTCTGATTTCCTTTGTAACCTTCATTACTGCTCGCCTCCTTCTTCCTTCTTGACGAACTTGCACTTGATGGGCAGCTTGTGCATCGCAAGACGCATAGCCTCGCGCGCTATATCCTCGCTCACCCCTGCAATTTCAAACATAACTCTGCCGGGCTTTACCACTGCTACCCAGTATTCGGGAGCGCCTTTACCTGAACCCATACGAGTACCCAAAGGCTTTTTGGTAACAGGCAGATCGGGGAAAATCTTTATCCATACCTGACCGCCACGCTTGATATAACGGGTCATGGCGATACGGGCGGCTTCTATCTGGTTGCTGGTGATCCATGCGGGCTCAAGAGCCTGCAAGCCGTAATCACCGTAGCATACTACGTTGCCGCGTGTTGCTTTACCGGTCATGCGACCTCTCTGCACTCTGCGGTGTTTAACTCTCTTTGGAAGGAGCATTATTCTTTACCCCCTTCTTTTCTTTCTGCTCTGGGTCTTGAATTTCTTCTTTCGCGGTTATCGCGGTTGTCGCGGGGTTTTCTCGCGGGCTTTTCGGTATTTCTTTCCCTGCCTATCTCGCCCTTGAGGACTTCGCCCTTGTACAGCCATACCTTTACGCCGATAACGCCGTAGGTGGTATTTGCTCTTGCTTCGCCGTAATCGATATCGGCACGGAGAGTCTGAAGAGGAATAGTCCCTTCGTGATAGCTTTCCGCACGAGCGATCTCGGCGCCGCCAAGTCTGCCGCTTACCATAGTCTTGATACCCTTTGCGCCGCACTTCATGGTACGTCCTATGCAGGACTTCATGGCTCTGCGGAAGCTTACGCGCGCTTCAAGCTGAGAAGCAATGTTCTCGGCGATAAGCTGAGCGTTCATGTCAGGGTTCTTGACTTCGATTATGTTGATGTTGACGGGCTTGCCGTTCGTCATCTTTTCAAGCTCAACTCTGAGCTTTTCGATCTCCGCGCCCTTCTGACCGATGACCATACCGGGCTTTGCGCAGTGAATGTGGACTTTTACTCTGGCAGCGTCACGTTCGATCTCGATATCGGGAACGCCTGCCTTGTAGAGCTTCTTCTTCAGAAACTCACGGATCTTGTAGTCTTCAACAAGTGTGTCGCCGAAGGTTGCCTTGCCCGCAAACCAGCGAGAATCCCAATCCTTAATGACACCCACTCTGAGACCGTGTGGATTGACTTTTTGTCCCATTGTTATCCTCCCTTATTCTGCTTCCTTGACAACCAAAACGATGTTGGATGTTCTCTTCAAAATGCGATGCGCGCTTCCCTTTGCGGCGGGTCTTATTCTCTTGATGGTTACGCCCTCACCGCACCAGCACTGGGATACATAGCAGCTTCCCACATTCATGTTGTGATTGTTCTCCGCATTTGCCATAGCGGATTTGAGAAGCTTCATAAGCGGCTCGCTTGCTGCCTTGGGCGTATTTCTGAGAGTTGCCATTGCTACGTCGCAGGGCTTGTTTCTGATCAGATCAAGCACGATGCCCACCTTGCGGGGAGAAATGCGAACGTGCTTCAGTTCTGCTCTTGCCTCCATACGTTACTCCTCCTTACTTCTTAGTAGTCGTGGTCTTGCTTCCCACATGACCTTTGAATGTTCTTGTGGGGGCAAATTCACCCAGCTTATGTCCTACCATATCTTCGGTAACATAAACGGGAACGTGTTTTCTGCCGTCGTGTACCGCAAAGGTATGTCCGACGAAATCGGGGAATATTGTGCTTGAACGGCTCCATGTCTTGAGGACTTTCTTCTCGCCCGCTTCATTCATGGCGAGGACTCTCTTGTACAGAGCCTCCTGCACATATGGCCCCTTCTTGATGCTTCTGCTCATATTTGTGTTTTCCTTTCAATTGCAAGTTAACGCGCCGACGGCAACATTAAAGCTCCTCGGTGCTTATTAACAATTGCGGTAGTTTTGATTATTTGCCGTTTCTTCTCTTAACGATGAACTTATCGGTGCTGTTCTTGGTCTTGCGGGTCTTGTAGCCCATAGCGGGTTTGCCCCAAGGAGTAACAGGTCCCGGTCTGCCCACAGGGGACTTACCTTCACCACCGCCGTGAGGGTGGTCGTTAGGGTTCATAACTGAACCTCTTACGGTAGGTCTTGTTCCCATATGACGGGTGCGTCCTGCTTTGCCGAGGTTTACGTTGGCGTGGTCAGCGTTGGAAACAACGCCGATGGTAGCCATGCAGTTCTCGGGAACGTTTCTCAGCTCACCGCTGGGAAGTCTTACCATCGCGTAGCCGTTTTCCTTAGCCATGAGCTGCGCCATGTTTCCTGCGGAGCGCACAAGCTGCGCGCCCTTGCCGGGGTGAAGCTCTATGTTATGGATAATGGTACCTACGGGGATATTGGACATGGGGAGCGCGTTGCCGGGCTTGATGTCGGCGTCAGCGCCGCTTCTTACCTTGTCGCCTACCTTTAAGGAGTCGGGAGCGAGAATGTATCTCTTTTCGCCGTCCTCATACTGTACCAGAGCGATGAAAGCGGTTCTGTTGGGGTCGTATTCAAGAGTTTTTACCTCGGCGTCCATACCCAGCTTGTTTCTCTTGAAGTCGATGATCCTGTATTTTTGTCTGTTGCCGCCGCCGTGATGTCTTACGGTAATTCTGCCGTAGCTGTTGCGGCCTGCGTGCTTCTTTACGGTTTCAATCAGACTCTTTTCGGGAGCGACCTTGGATAAACCGCTGTAATCAATTACTGTCATGCCCCTGCGGCCGTTGGTCGTGGGCTTGTAGGATTTTATAGCCATTTTATCTCACACTCCTTACTTAAATCATGCCGTCGAAGAATTCAATGGTCTTGGAATCGGGAGTAAGAGTAACTATCGCCTTTTTCCACGCGGAGGTATAGCCTTCGCTCCTGCCCATTCTTCTCTTCTGACCGCGGACGTTCATAGTGTTTACCTTAGCCACTTTGACGTCCTTGAAAAGCTGCTCGACAGCTTTCTTTATCTCGATCTTGTTTGCGCTTTTAAGAACCTCGAAGGTATATTTCTTTTCAGCGAGCCCGTCCATGGAGTTCTCAGTGATAATGGGACGGATTATGATATCCTGTACAGTCTTTTCCATTATGCATATACCTCCGTGATTTTTTCAACGGCGCCCTTTACCATAACAAGCTTTTCACAGTTGAGAATGTCGTAAACATTCAGTGTGTTTGCCTGTGTGGTCTTTACGCCGGGGATATTGCCTGCGCTCTTGATGACCTTTGCGTCAACGCTGTCCAGAACGATAAGGGTCTTTCCATCGGCGTTGAGAGCTTTCAGCATATTGACGATGGTCTTTGTCTTGTATTCGTCGGTCTTGATGGCGTCTACAACAACGATCTCGTTGTCCTGAGTCTTTGAGGACAATGCGGAGAGCAGAGCAAGTCTTTTTACTTTCTTATTAAGGGTGTAGGTGTAGCTTCTGGGCTTAGGTCCCAGAGCAACGCCGCCGTGACGCCACTGCGGGCTTCTGGTGGAACCCTGTCTTGCGTGACCTGTTCCCTTCTGACGCCAGGGCTTTCTTCCGCCGCCGCTGACTTCTGTTCTTGTCAGCGTGGACTGTGTGCCGTGGCGCTGATTGGCGAGGTAATTTACTACCGCCTGATGCATTGCGCTTTCGCTGGGCTCGATGCCGAATACAGCGTCGTTAAGCTCAAGCTCGGAGACAGCCTTGCCGTTCATATCATAAACAGATACTTTTGCCATAATCAAATCCTCCTCCCTTAAGCCTTGACCGTGTCGGTGATGCATACCACTCCGCCCTTGGGGCCGGGGACTGCACCTTTGATTGCGATAAGATTGTTTTCAGCGTCTACCTTTACGACTGTGAGATTCTGTACGGTAACGGTCTCAGCGCCCATATGACCTGCCATGCCCTTGCCCTTGAAAATTCTTGAAGGGCTGGAGCAGGCGCCCATAGAGCCTGCCTGTCTTGTAACAGGGCCTGTACCGTGAGTTTCCTTCAGTCTGTGCTGATTGTGGCGCTTGATCGCACCCTGGAAGCCCTTGCCCTTGCTGGTGCCCTTGACGTCGATAACGTCGCCTGCGGCAAAAACATCGGCTTTCAGAATGTCGCCTACGTTTACGGCGCTTGTGTCGTCCAGTCTGAATTCTTTAAGAAATCTCTTGAACGCAACGTCGTTCTTCTTGAAATGTCCCTGAGCAGGCTTGTTCACCGCCTTGGGGGAAATATCCCCGAAGCCAAGCTGAACAGCGTCGTAACCGTCGTTCTCGGCGGTCTTCTTCTGAACTACGACGCAAGGACCCGCTTCAACAACGGTCACGGGAACGACCTTGCCGTTCTCGTCGAAAATCTGTGTCATACCGATTTTCTTTGCGATTAAACCTTTTGTCATTTTCTGACCTTTCCTTTCATGGTTATTGGTTGCCTTTTGAGCAACATGACCAAGTGCAGCGTATCTGCCTTGGTTAGAGGTAAACGGCATGAAAGCTTGATTTCATACCCGCTTACTTAACTCCCTGAATTTCCGAAAGGTTGATACCTGTTAGATATCCATGGAAATTTCAACGCCTGCGGGAAGCTCCAGATTCTGAAGAGCCTCAATGGTCTTATTGGTGGGTCTGAGCACGTCAATAAGGCGCTTGTGAGTTCTCTGTTCGAACTGTTCACGGCTGTCCTTGTCCTTGTGTACGGCGCGGAGAATGGTCACCACTTCCTTGTCTGTGGGAAGGGGCACGGGGCCTGCAACACGGGAACCTGTGCGCTTTGCGGTCTCAACTATCTTAGCTGCCGCAGCGTCAACAGTCGCATGGTCATAGCCTCTTACCTTAACTCTGACTTTTTCCTTAACTGCCACTTTCGTTTCTCCTTTCATAGATTTGAAAGCACCTGCACAAATGCAGTGATAATAAAGCGTTCGTGTGGGTTTTCAACTTGCACACGGTGCCGAGTGTTTCTTCATTCCCCTTAAAACACGTTCGGCAGGAAGGTCATCAGGGGGTATCCGCTCAATGCGGGTCCTTCCCTGTAAATAAGCCTGTAACGGCAGGCTTACGGTCCCGTCCGAACAATGGTCATAAGAAGCTTTCAAAACTGCCCGCGCTTTATTTCCGCCCGTCTTCAAGAGTCGGACATACTCCGCCGAAATTACCGGCATGGTGCCGCAACCTCCGGCATCATCGCATTATCAAGCAGTTGCCGCACATACTCGGACTATCCGTCCGCAGTCGTGCAAATGATATTGTATCACAATCCAATCCGCATTACAACAGTATTTTCAAAAAATTCCGAAATTTACACATAGAAATTTTATGTCAAATTTCGGAATTTTTTATGCAATTTTTACAAATCAGGTATATATACTATTATAATATAACATAGTCAAACCTTGAACGAATATCGCCGCTTAAATTTCGGGGCGTTCTATTTCCTCCACCTCGTTCATGCTGTCGATGAACATGGAGTAATCGGAAACTTCCTCTGTGCCGTTGTTGTAAAAAACGCCCTTCTGGTCGAGCTGATAACAGTAACCGTCTTCGTTTAGCCACAAAACGCTGTCAAAGCTTTTCAGCTCTCCCATTTCAGCCAAGGAGCCTGCAAGCAGCGACGCGTCATAGCTGAAGGTGATCCTGAGTCCTCCGCCGTCTGATTCCTCCACCGAGCTTTCGGTTATTGCAAAGGCGTTTACCGCGATAACCCCTTCGGTTGTGTAAGGGTGAAGATTGTCCCTGCTGTAAACATAATAGGATTCACTGTCGGGTCCCACGCTCTGCCACTGTGTATCGCCGTAACGATAGCTGCTGAGCTCGGAGCCGTTATGGTACTCGTAGCCCATGCCTTCTCCGTCGCTTCCGATATAGCTGTACATAAGGTTCCCGTCGGGGCGGTACTTAAAGGTAAATTCCTCTGTGACCTTTCCCGTCGAGTTGTCAACCATGCGGAAATGCCCGCTTTCCAGCTCCGCATAAAGTGTCTTTGCCCTTGCCGCTTCGGCGTAGCCGTCTATATCGTCATAATTCGGCGCCGCAAAGGAACAGCCGCCTGCCATTACCGCCGCAAGGAGAGCCGCGGCGCATTTTACGATTTTTTTATACATTTTTCCGCCAATTCCTCAATATCCGATAAAATAAAACAACCGCTCCAAATCGGCGGTTGTCTTTGAAGTTGTAAGAATTTTACTCAGAAAAGCCGCTTTCAACCAGCTTGATAAGGCCTTCAACAGCAAGCTGCTCGTCAGAGCCGTCAGCGATGACACGAATGGTGGTGCCTCCTACGATACCCAGAGACAGAACGCCCAGAAGGCTCTTTGCGTTAACTCTTCTCTCTTCCTTTTCTACCCAGATGGAAGACTTGTACTCATTTGCTTTCTGGATAAAGAAGGTCGCAGGTCTTGCGTGAAGACCGACTGAGTTTTTTACCTCCACTTCTTTTGCAAACATAGTTATTTCCTCCGTTTGAATTATTGAGATTTTATCTCTGTTGTGTTTGTATATGTTTAATTTACTAATACAGTATATATCCAAAAATCATTTTAGTCAACTGCAATTTTTAATATTTTCGGCTTTTTTGGATTATTTTTTCAAAAACGAACACTTTAGCCGCTGTTGAAATTTCAATTTTGTGCATATTTCCCAATTGTTTTTCTACATATATGTTGCAGGCAGACAAAAGTTTTCCACGAACAAACGCTTTATAATGCTCCTCCTATCTTAAACGACTCGTCGCTGTCGTACAAAGAAATGTTTATATAATATAATCCCACAAGATCTTCGTTTTCCAGATCGATATGGCACATACTGAAACTGATGTCATAATCCTTTCCCGTATCAGTCTTTATCGGGTCTAAAGTGTGTATCCAGCTTTCGTAAAGATCTGTTTTCCCGTCATTTACCGATTCCTGACCGCCGCTGCTTGACCAGCGTATATCGTCAGCAATAAAATTTCCGTCCACAAATTCGATTGCGTCCAGAATTTCCTGTTCAATATCATGTTTATCCGATACTCTCATGCAAAATAACGATGATAATTCAGAGGGATCACGTTCCCCGTTTATACAATCGATTATAATATTTTCTATCTCTTTGTTCTTTTGCGAAAATTCACTTCGGTTTCGTATCGAATCATAAACAGAACAGCCCGAAAAAAACGTCATACAAAGCGCCGCTGTCAGAATAAACGCAATTATCCTTTTCATAATAGTTCCCCCTTATGAAGATGAAACGAACTATCTGAATATTCTACTCCAGCAAATCGGGGCGCTTTTGCCTTGTGACCTCCTCAGACTGCTGTTTCTGCCACTTTTCAATATTCTCGTGATGTCCCGACAGCAGTATCTCGGGGACTTTCCTGTCCCTCCACACTTCGGGGCGGGTGTACTGGGGATACTCCAGAACGCCGTTGTAATGGCTCTCTATGGAATATGCGTCCTCGTTGGGAAGAACGCCCTCCTGAAGTCTTGTCACCGCATCGGCAATTATCAGCGCGGGAAGCTCGCCCCCTGTAACAACGTAATCCCCCACGGAAATCTCTTCCACCTGCAATTCGTCCAGAACACGCTGGTCTATCCCTTCGTAATGCCCGCAGAGCAGGATAAGATGTTCCTCCTGCGCAAGCTCCTTCACAAGCTCCTGAGTCAGCGTTTTTCCCTGCGGAGAGAGGTAGATGAGCCGTGAACGGCTTGCTTTCGCCTTTTCCTTTATAGCTATGATACAGTCGTATACGGGCTGGGGCATAAGCACCATTCCCGTCCCGCCGCCGTAGGCTTTGTCGTCCACCTTGCGGTGCTTGTCCAAAGTATAATCTCTTATGTTGTGACATTCTATGGTCACAAATCCGTTTTTTCTGCCCCGTCCCACAATGCTTTCAGACAAGACCGCCTCGCACATATCGGGAAAAAGGGTAGCTATGTCAATTCTCATTATCGCTCCCGCTCTCCTCGTCAAACAAGCCCTCCAGCGGGCGTATCAGTATCTTCTCTCCCTCAATATCCACATTTATAAGCACTTCGGGGATAGCAGGGAACAAAAGCTCTCTCCCGTTTTGTGCTTTTACTGAATACACATCGGTGGGTCCGTTTTGGATAACGTCGTTTATAACGCCGTATCTGACGCCGCTGTCTATATCGTAAACAGGAAGCCCGATAATGTCCGCGATGAACCATGTGTCGGGGGGAAGCTGCGCTTCCTCCCTGTCAAGGTACAGTATCTTTCCCGTAAGGGGCTGAGCTTCCTCAATGGTGTCTATGCCTTTTATCCTTATCCTGCACATATCATTTTTAAGGGGAACAGCGGCGGTTATCTCAACAGGCTTCAGCTCTTTTCCGAGATAAAGACCGAATCCCGTCAGCATTTCGCAGCCGTCGCAGTAAAGCTGCGCCCGCATTTCGCCTCTGAGACCCACAGGCTTTGTTATCCTTGCCGCTTCAAGGTGGCGTTTTTTCATGGGGATACCGTCCTTTACTCTTCGTTGGTTTTAAGGCGTTCGGAAATGGTGAGCTTTGAGTCGTCGGCAAGATAGAACACCCCGTCCCGAATTTCTCCGTAGGGTATGTAGTACTGCCCCGGATTGAAGCTTTCAACGCTGGTGAATAAAAACGCCTGCTGTCTGGCGGTGTAGTCCTCAAGAGTGATGTCGGTGTCAACGGTATTCATAAGCTTTGTGAAATAGCTCTGGATCACGGTGGCTGAAAGTCCGTGAAGATTGTCGTTCAGCACGGAAACAGCCGCCGAGCCCAGCACAAGGCTCTGGTAATCCGCTCCGTAATCGGCGTTGTCATAATTCAGGTAGGTATAAAGGTCGCTGCCGTTCATGCTGTGGTTCCCAGCCTCAAAAAGAACGCCTCCGTCCGCCGCGAGAACGTCGTAGGCAAGACTTACCTGTATCTTTCCGATGGCGTCCGCCATGGTTATGAACGTATCGCGGTCAAATTTAACATAGTTATCGCATTTTATGCCCACGGTGGTCTGTATGCCCGAAAGGACCGCCTGTACTCCGCCTAATGAATATATCTGCGCCAGAGTTCCCGTTCTTCCGCCCGAAGCGGTGACCTGCATATCCGACCTGAGAGGAACGCAGTATACCGCTTCATCAGCAGGTTGATAGCTCACTACGAGAAATCGGGTGGGAATTGAAGCGGACTGCTCCGAGAGCATAAAAAGAGTTCTCATATTGTTGGACGAATCGGGTATATCGGTGCTTATGCCGCCGTGAACGGCAGACGTCCTCTGCGGGAACAGAATGTCCCAGAACACGGACAGGAACATTGCCGCTACAACAGAAGCGGCGGCGAAAGTTATAAGATAAATATACCAGTTGCTTTTTCTTTTTTTGACTGCCATAGAATTTGCCTTTCCGTTTTTTAAAGTATTGTATTTCCTGACGGATTGATGTATAATATTTTGGTGAATGATAATGCAAATGATCAACTTGTGATTATTTTACCACAATATGATAAGAATTACAAGCGAAAGGAGAAAAGTTGACATATGAATTTTTTGAAACGCTGTTGGGCGGAGATAGATCTGGACGCTCTGGACTTTAATCTTGAGAGCATAAAGGCGATGTGCCCGAACAAGGAAGTTATTGCTATCGTAAAGGCAAACGCCTACGGTCATTCCGACGTCATATGTGACAAGGAATACTACCGCCTCGGGATAAGACGCTTTGCGGTGTCCAATTTTCACGAGGCGGAGCGGCTGCGTGAGATAATCGGGGACAACGACTGCTTTCTGCTGGTGTTCGGCTACATAAATGAGGAGGATCTTGAGGGGATACTGAAGCTGAACCTGACGGTGACGGCGGGCAGCGTGGAATTTGCCCGCAGGATAAATGCTTTCGCTCTGTCGAAAAATGTCAGAATAAAGGCAAATATCGCCCTTGATACGGGAATGTCAAGGGTCGGCGTCAGGACGGAGGAAGAGATAAAGGAGATAGCCGCCCTGCCGAACCTTGAAATAACGGGCATGTACTCCCATTTTGCAGTTGCAGACGGCGTTGACGGGGAAAGCGAGGGCTTTACACAAAAGCAGTACGAAAAGCTGAGTTCTCTTGCAAAAACGCTGAACGTTCCCATACACTGCCAGAACAGCGGCGGCGTTGCTTTTCATGCGGATATGAAGGCGGACTGGATAAGACCGGGGCTGATACTTTACGGTCTGTCACCCAATACGGCGGTGAAAAACACCTTGCCGCTGAAGCAGGTGATGACTTTGAAAAGCAGGATAGATCAGCTGAAAGTCATACCAAAAGGCACTGATATAGGCTACGGGCGGACTTATACCACCGACAGTGAACAGCTTATAGCGGTAGTTCCCACTGGCTATGCGGACGGATATTCACGTTTGCTGTCAAACAAGGGCTTTGCGGCGGTGAACGGCGTGCTTTGCCCTATAAGAGGGCGGGTCTGCATGGATCAGATGATGATAGACGTTACGAACGCAAACGCAAGGTTAGGCGACGAGGTAAAGCTGTACAGCGACGATTTCAAGGAAACGAGCCTTGACTATATTGCCGACAGCATAGGCACGATAAGCAACGAGGTGATATGCGCCGTTTCCTCAAGAGTTCCCAGAATCGCGGTGAGAAAGGGAAAGATCGTTGAAGTGGTGAATGAAAGATAGATTTTGTGACAAGTGTAAAAAATGTCAGGAAAAATTTTACTGTTTTTTTTAAAAAACACTGGAAATTTGTAACCGTATCTGCTATAATAATAATGTTAAGGCAGTCAATGCCGGATGTGAAGAAAAAAATTTAGGAGGATCACCCCAATGAAGTATGTTTACCAGTTCAATGAAGGTAACGCTAACATGCGTGAGCTTCTGGGCGGTAAGGGCGCGAACCTTGCGGAAATGACAGGTCTCGGACTTCCCGTTCCACAGGGCTTCACCGTTACCACCGAAGCTTGCACCAAGTATTACGAGGACGGCAGAAAGATAAATGACGAGATCTTTGCCGAAATCATGAAGAACATCGAGATACTGGAGCAAAAGGTCGGCAAAAAGTTCGGAGATAAAGAGAACCCGCTGCTGGTTTCCGTCCGTTCAGGCGCAAGAGCTTCCATGCCCGGTATGATGGACACGATCCTGAACCTCGGTCTGAATGAAGAAGTTGTTGAAGTTATCGCCGAGAGATCCGGCAACCCCAGATGGGCTTACGACTGCTACAGAAGATTTATCCAGATGTACTCCGACGTAGTTATGGAAGTCGGCAAGAAATATTTTGAAGAGCTTATCGACCAAATGAAAGCCAAGAAGGGCGTTACGCAGGACGTAGAGCTTGATGCAGACGACCTGAAGGAGCTGGCTAACCAGTTCAAGGCTGAATACAAGGACAAGATAGGCGAGGACTTCCCCACCGATCCTAAGGAACAGCTTATGGGCGCAGTAAAGGCCGTATTCAGAAGCTGGGACAACCCCAGAGCTAACGTTTACCGCCGCGACAACGATATCCCTTATTCCTGGGGCACCGCCGTTAACGTACAGATGATGGCGTTCGGCAATATGGGCGACGACTGCGGCACAGGCGTTGCGTTCACCCGTGACCCTGCAACAGGCGAAAAGAAGCTGATGGGCGAGTTCCTGACAAACGCACAGGGCGAGGACGTTGTTGCAGGCGTTCGTACTCCTATGCCTATCGCTCAGATGGCTGAAAAGTTCCCTGACGCTTTTGCTCAGTTCAAGGACGTTTGTCAGACTCTTGAAAATCATTACAGAGATATGCAGGATATGGAGTTCACCGTTGAACACGGCAAGCTGTTCATGCTCCAGACCAGAAACGGCAAGAGAACCGCTAAGGCTGCTCTCAAGATCGCATGCGACCTGGTTGACGAGGGTATGATAACCGAACAGCAGGCTGTTCTGATGATAGACCCCAGAAACCTTGATACTTTGCTCCACCCTCAGTTCAATCAGGCTAAGCTGAAAGCTGCTACTCCTATCGGCAAGGGCCTTGGCGCATCTCCCGGCGCTGCCTGCGGTAAGATCGTATTCTCCGCTGACGACGCAGAAGCTTGGAAGGCAAGAGGCGAAAAGGTAGTTCTGGTTCGTCTTGAGACTTCTCCTGAAGATATCACAGGTATGAAGGCTTCTCAGGGTATCCTGACAGTAAGAGGCGGTATGACCTCTCACGCTGCCGTTGTTGCCCGCGGTATGGGCACTTGCTGCGTATCGGGCTGCTCCGAGATCGCTATGGACGAAGAGCACAAGCAGTTCACTCTGGCAGGCAAGACCTTCCACGAGGGCGACTGGATCTCCATTGACGGTTCTACAGGTAACATCTACGACGGCGTTATCGACACTGTTGACGCTACCATCGCAGGCGAGTTCGGCAGAATTATGGCTTGGGCTGACAAGTACAGAGTGCTGAAGGTACGCACCAACGCAGATACTCCCACCGACGCAAAGAAGGCTCGTGAGCTTGGCGCAGAGGGTATCGGTCTTTGCCGTACAGAGCATATGTTCTTTGCTGAGGACAGAATTGCCGCATTCCGCGAGATGATCTGCTCTGATACTCTTGAAGAACGTGAAAAGGCTCTTGAAAAGATCCTGCCTTATCAGCAGAGCGACTTCGAGCAGCTGTATGAAGCTCTTGAGGGCAACCCTGTTACTATCAGATTCCTTGATCCTCCTCTGCATGAGTTTGTTCCCACTGAGGAAGCCGATATCAAGAAGCTGGCTGACGCACAGGGCAAATCTGTTGAAGCTATCAAGAACATCATTTCTTCCCTCCACGAGTTCAACCCCATGATGGGTCACCGCGGCTGCCGTCTGGCGGTAACTTATCCCGAAATTGCCAAGATGCAGACAAGAGCGGTCATCCGTGCGGCTCTGAACGTTAAGAAGGCTCATCCCGACTGGAACATCGTTCCTGAGATAATGATACCTCTGGTAGGCGAGCTGAAAGAGCTGAAGTACGTTAAGGACATCGTTGTTGCAGTTGCTGACGAAGAGATCAAGAATGCAGGCAGCGACCTGAAGTACGAAGTAGGCACTATGATCGAAATTCCCCGTGCGGCTCTTACCGCTGACGATATTGCCAAGGAAGCTGAATTCTTCTGCTTTGGTACAAACGACCTGACTCAGATGACTTACGGATTCTCCCGTGACGACGCAGGCAAGTTCCTGAACGCTTACTATGACGCTAAGATATTCGAGAACGACCCGTTTGCTAAGCTGGACCAGACAGGTGTTGGCAAGCTGATGGAAATGGCTATCAAGCTGGGCAAGGCTACCCGTCCCGAGCTGCATGTAGGTATATGCGGTGAACACGGCGGCGATCCTTCCTCCGTTGAGTTCTGCCACAAGCTTGGTCTGACTTACGTTTCCTGCTCACCTTTCCGTGTGCCTATCGCAAGACTTGCGGCAGCACAGGCAGCTATCAAGAGCAGCAAGTAAGCTGAATACAAAACAAACATTAAAAAGTGTTCCCGTTTCGGGAACACTTTTTGTTTTACAATATATCACGGCTGCTCCCCGAATTTTGCGTTATTTTCGCAATATAAAAATGCCCGCTAAAGGCGCTGTTTATCTGAACAGCGTCTTTTTATATGAAAAGCACTGCCAATTATTACAATTCGGTTACAATTCGGCACTTTATATTGACTTTGAAAAATCCTGCGGGTATAATTTAATTAGAAAAAGTTTTAGGAGCAAAACCATGCATATATACCGCAATACGATCAGAAAAGCGGGCTGCGCCGTCCTTGCAGTCATGATCCTGTGCGCATCGGGGTGCTATACGGATATTGGCGGCGGCACGGACGCGCCCGACCATGAACAAGCCGACAACGGCGGCGCCGCAGTGACCACTACCGAAAGAACGCTTCAGACCTCCAACGCGAAGCCTGAGCTGCTTCAGCTCGGTGACAGGCTGGGGGAATGCTTTATCGCGCCCGATCCCGACTTGGACCCATACGGAGCGGAACACTATAATTCGTACAACTGTGAGCCGGGGTATATTTACTTTGAGCAGGACGTTTACGGCAGAATAATACTGCTTCTGGACAAAAAATTCAAAAGCAGGATCGGCGTTTATCAGACCTCAAGATACATTTACGCCGTAAGCGAGGATAACCGCCTGATAAAAACCGACAAGATGGACGGGAGCTATGAGGTGATATATACCGCCAAATACGGCAGTATAAACGTTTTCTCATATTCCAACAGCGACGGCGGACGGGTGGGAGAGCCTGAAGCAAGGCTGTTCTACATAAATGACGGGAACTATGTGGTGCAGATAGAAAAGGACACGGGAAAAACCTTTATAGTGCCTTACGAAAGCAGGGGCGGAGTTTCGGACATATACGGCGTCGGAAGATATCTTCAGGGATATGCCTGTCAGTACTGCGTCTACGACAAGGACTATATCGTCTGGAAAGACAGGTACAGGAACATTTTCTGGTACCACCCCGAAACAAAAGAAATCGAGCCTCTCGTCCTGAAAAATAATCTTTACTGGGACAAAGCCGATCCCAACTGGCACATAAGCGACTCGGACATAGAAATAAACTATCCTCCCCTTGACGGAAGGACAGGACCGTGCAGCATAGCGACCACCCATGACAGCAACTACGACTACATGGCAGACGGACAGGTCCCCGGCTGGCTTTACTTCAATGACGGAGTATACAATGAATACGCGCCGTATCTTCTGCTTGCGATGAAGTTCAACGCCGACATCATTCCGTATCAGAACGACGATTATGTTTATGCCGTGACGGACAACAACGACCTTTGCAAGGTGAACAAGCATGACGGGTCGTATGAGATACTTCATAACGGGATAGCCGCCTTCGCCGTATGCGACAGACCGGGTAATGACACAACGCACTGCTTTTTATACAGCGACGGAGAAAACATAATGCGCATGAACGCCGCGGAGGACGATGAGATAAAGTTCATCGTACACAGCAACGTAGGCGTGGAGGAGATACATTATTTCGACTGGAAATTCATAGAAGAGGAAAACTCCGATAAGTTCGACCTGTCGTTGTTATGCAGCGAATGCAAGTATTCGCCTGAGCAGTTTATCTGGAAGGACGCAAACGGAGTATATTACTGGTACCACCCTGAGAGGGATTACAGCGAGAAGCTGGATTACAGCGCTCTGATGATGGAGAAGAACGATTAAAAGGAAAGGAAGTATGATGAGACCGAGGTCCAAACTTTTAGCCCTGACGGCGGCAGCGGCGGTGCTGCTTTCCGCCTGCGGCAGCTACGGCGGAGATATAGATCTTACGCCCGAACCGTATATCACCGAGGACACTTCCGTTCCTGACGACTATGTTGACCCTGCGGTGATGCAGCCTGTGATAATGCCTGAAAAGGACGATGAGGAATATGCGGAATACGCCGATATACTGGGAGAGGACGCGTGCGTTCCCGGATACCTTTATCTGTTCAGCCGAAGGCTCGACCGCACGAAAAGTAAGCTTTACCTTCTTTCCGCAAAGAAATACGACCGCGATACGGGCTTGTACCAGTGCGCGCCCGAACACGAAGGCTACTACAACAACAGGTATGTTTATGCCATGACAGAGGACAAAAGCGAATTTGTTCGGGTGGAAAAGAGAACGTCGCTGGAAAAGGTGGTCTATGCGCCGCAAAACGGCAGGATAGAGTTTTTCGCCGCGTCAGGCTACGATACGGTAAGCAAGGGAGTTTATTTTTTTCTCAGCGACGGAAAGGAAGTCGCAGGCGTTGACGCAGACAGCGGAAATTCCTATCAGTATTTTTCCTCCGAAAACGGAGTTACCGACGTAAAGGGAATGGATTTTGTGCTGGAAAGGTACAACGCAGGAGCGTATGATGCGTATCTGTGCAAGGACTGCGGAAACTCAGGCGTTCTCTGGGCTGACGGAAACGGGCAGTATCGCTGGTATCACCCTCATTCCGATGAAAATACTCTGATAGACTTTGAAAAAACCTACTTTCCCTTTTACAGCCTTTATAAATTTTTCTGGACGTTTACTGCGGACGAGAACGTTGCCGTAAGTGAGGAGGACGAGGACTACTCCTATTATAATTATATCTTCGGGGCATATCATCAGCTTGAGATACCATACGGAGTCTTTGAACACAGAGCCTTTGAAAAGGCGCAGTTATGGATCGTGAAAACGGGAGCGGAGGGAAAACCGCTGTATAATGAAAAGACGCTTCTTCTTGACAATGTAAAATACGCCGAAAATGCAGGAGACTATATTGCCGCGATAGTGCATGACGAGGCGGGAGATCACCTGATAACGGTGAATACAAACGACGGAACGACAGAAACGGTTTACGAAGCCGCGGAAGGCGGGCTCAGCGATTTCTTTACCATCGATGAGCAAAGCATTATTTACAGAGACGGGACCGCCTTTACAAAATACTCGTTCGATTCTGAAGAAAAAGAAACGATAGGATTTGAAGCGGACGAGGACGTAGAGATACTTTGCAGCTTATCTTCCGATTCTATCCTTGTGAGAGCAAACAGCTCGGTGATGACGTTAGACTTCGGCAGCATGAGCAGGAAAAAGCTTTTTGACGCCGAAAACGGCATAGCTGAGGTAAGTCTTGTGGGAGTAAATACAAACGAGCTGCTGAGATCATATTTTCCCGATGAAGATTTTTCCGACGCGTATTTTTGTCAGGAATGCTCCGAGGGGCAGGCTTACGGTGAAATGCCGTTTGTCTGGGAGGATAACGGCGGGAATTGGTTCTGGTATCACCCTCATTCGGGGGAGCTTATGTCGGCGGAAGTGACTGAGTACCCTGTGTATGTGCCAAACGGAAACAACACAGATACGCTTGAGCTGACAAATATATTGTATATAAGAAAAAATAACAATTGACGGAGGAACACTATGGAACTTAAAACTGCACCTATGGGCTGGAACAGCTGGGACTGCTGGGGAGCGGCGGTTAAAGAGGACGCCGTTCGCAAAAACGCCGAATATATGGCGAAAAATCTGAAAAAATACGGTTGGGAATACGTTGTGGTGGACATTCAGTGGTCCTCCGCCGAGGCGGACGGTCACGAGTACCACCCCTTTGCTCCTCTTTGCATGGACGAATATTCACGGCTTATTCCTGCGGAGAACCGTTTTCCCTCCTCGGCGGGAGGAAAGGGCTTTGCTCCCCTTGCGCAGTACGTTCATTCCCTTGGGTTGAAATTCGGCATACATATCATGAGGGGAATACCGAGACAGGCAGTCCACGCCGCCTGCCCAATTCTCGGCTCTGACAAGAACGCAAGGCAGATAGCAAGGACCGACAGCATTTGTATGTGGAACACGGATATGTACGGCGTTGACCCAGATAAAGAGGGCGCAAGGGAATACTACGACAGCATTTTCAGTCTTTACGCCTCCTGGGGCGTGGATTTTATAAAGTGCGACGACATCGCAAGGGAATTCCCCTCTGCGGAAAAGGAGCTTGTAATGCTCAGCGAAGCGCTTCACGCCTGCGGCAGAGATATGGTGCTCAGCCTGTCCCCCGGTCCCGCTCCTCTGGAAAAGGCGGAGCTTTTAAAGCAGGTATCGAATATGTGGAGGATAACCGACGATTTCTGGGACAAGTGGGATTTGCTGTACAATATGTTCGAACGGGCGGAAAAATGGTGCGTCCATACGGGAAACGGACATTTCCCCGACGCGGATATGCTGCCTGTGGGAGCGATACTCCAGGACTACGGCAGGGAAAACCGCACGAAGTTCACCGAAGACGAGCAGGTTACTATGCTGACCCTCTGGAGCATTTTCCGCTCCCCGCTTATGATAGGCGGGGATATGCAGGAGGGGCTTGACGACTTCACCTACGCCCTTTTAACCAACGAGAATATTCTGAAAATGCACAAAAATGCCCGCCATTCTCATCAGGTGTGGCGCAGAGAGCTTGGCGGGAACGAGTATATTTTGTGGGCGGCCGCAAGCGCAGATGGCGGAGCTTATGCGGCGATATTCAACGCAGGCGAAAACAGCGGGACTGTGGAGATACCTGTTTCCGATCTGGAGATAGAGGAATTTTCACAATGCACCGAGCTTTGGAGCGGGGAAAATATCCCCGCCGCAGATATGATAAAGGTGAACCTCGCAAGCCACGGAGCAAAGGCGTTTTACATCAAATGAGCTGGCAAATATGTTTAAATCGAAAAAGGGACTAAACAGTCCCTTTTAATTATGCGATTATTATTTTATTTTTCCGTCCCCTGCCATAAGGCTTGTCAGCTCCTCTATCCGTTCAATTGGGAAAAGCGGCTGACATAACGGCTTCAGCGCTATCGACATCAGCTTCATCGGATTGTCGTCAGCGGCGACGCAGTTGCTTGAAAGCTTTCCGCAGCGGCGGCAGCGGTGGATTATCGCCCACTCGCCGTTTTTTCTTACCCATACCGCAACGGGGTCCATTATCCCGCCGCAGTCCGCCTCCCTGTCGCCCGCCTGATTATCAAGATGCAGACTTGAAAGACAGTTGGGACAGTGGTTGCGGTGATTTACGCCTGAGCCTTCCGCAGCGACTGTTCTGCCGCATACTGCGCAGACGAACACATCGTCGCAGGGGTGATTTTTATAATAACCTTTCTGATAGCTTTTCCGCTTGTTTTCGCGGTTCATAGAGTGATTCCTCCCGTAACAGCAGTTTTATGACTGGGGGGAGGTAAGACAGTTCAAACCTCCCGCTCAAACTGCTATCACCATGTTTTCGTTCTTGTGTTTCAAAAAGAACCCTCCTTTTCAAAAAATTTTACGGTTTAACGACCGTTCGTCCTGTAAGCCTCCTTTCCTGTTGATAAATAAAATATATCATATTAACTCGGTATTGTCAATACTTATGCCCGTTTAATATATTACCTCTGTCACCATTTAGGTGAAAAGCGTTTTATCTTACATGACGTGAAATTTCCCGCAGGCTTTCCGAAATAAACTAAACCTCTCTGTTCTGAGTAACAGAGAGGTTTATGTATAGTAATTCTGGATTTTCACCGTCTCAAAAAGCGGCAAGGTCGGCGCGGCGCGCAGGAAAGCTTCTGTCGACTGTTGCTCTCTTTCCGCATTGCGTCTTTTTACCATGGAGCGGCTGTCATCATATGTTACCCTTGGTAAGCAGGACGGCGTTTTCTCGTTTCTTTGCCGTTTTGTAAAAAACAAACGTCGTCCTTCGGGTCAGCGGGAGCTTTCTCCTGCTTCATCTGATTATACTATCGTATTTTGCCTTTGTCAAGAAAAAAGGTGTAAAATTTTGTCGGCAGGGTACATTTTTGACTATGCGCAAACCGCTTTTTTCAAAGGTTTCCGAGAGAACAGAGAAAAATTTTCACGATTTCTGTAGTGCAAATTGACTGAAAATTTTTATTAAATACTTGATTTCTTGGGAAAGATAATGTATAATAAAATTGTATAATTATCTGCTGAATAAAAAAGGACTTTGATCCTGCCGCAGCAGGTCGTTCCGCATGAAGATACAAAGCGGTCGGGAACGGACGCTCCGAAGGCTTGGGAATCGCCTTTTCACACAATATGCCTGAGTGTGAGCTTTGTGCGGCGTTGATCCAAATTTTAATTTGTTTCGAGGTGGTATTGCAATGGCAATAATCTCTAAAGAAAGGATACAAAAAGCAGATGTGCTTGACTCTGAGGATAAACTGCTCATAACTGCCGAAAACGAACAGTTTTCCGTGCCTACCGTCACGAACAGCATGACAGGACGCTCCGAAACGCTGCTTATCGTTAAGGAAAACGATATGCCGATACTGGAAAAGAACAGCGAAGTTTCTGTCATAGCGTATATGAGAAGCGGCGAAAGAATAAAATATCCCGCATTTGTCCGCTCGTCAACAAGCAGTCAGATAGACGTGGTGCTTCGCACCGCCAGAGCTCAGGTAATGGAAGAACGCAGAAAATACTATAAGGTACAGGCTGACCTTGACTGCGTGATAAACGCCATCGAAAGAGGCGGCGTAAGAAACGTGCTGAAAGTCCCCGCCGTGGCAAAGATAAAAGACTTCAGCATAGGCGGTATCTTCCTTTGTATCTGCAACGAAGAGCTTCTGAAAAACGACAAGCTGCTGCTCACTGTTGACCTTAACGGGAACGCCGTGGACGTTTCGGCGGAGATAATCAGACTTCAGACTACCGCAGAAGGCGATGTTCTCGGCTACGGCTGCCGCTTTATAAACGTTGCTCCCTCTACCGAAGAAAACTTTGCAAAGTATGTATTCCAGGTACAGCTCAATAATATGCGGAACGACAGCAGCAAGCAGTGACGTCTCCGCAGCAAAATAAATAAAATAACAGACTGTCCGCGCCGTAAACAGCGCGGAAGGCTGTGAACGGAAGGAAAAGCTATGAAGCTGAAAACAACTTTTAAGATCCTTATCGCTGTGTCCATCGTTTTGCCCGCCGTAATAGTGGGGATCGCAGGAAGTTATATATACAGCGATTTCTACAACAGAATGGTGACCGACGAAGCCGCTTCTGCGGCATACTCGTCCGCCAAAGCGCAGACGCTGTTCTTCGACCGCTATGAAGCAAGTCTTTCGGCAATGTCGAAGATAAACCTTATACAGCGCGCCGCAGGCGGGGATTACACTGCAATAAAGGATCAGGTGGACGATATACTTTCAGGCACCGCCGCAAACGACGAAGCCGTGCTTGATATGATAATCACCGACAGCAACGGTCTGGTAGTAGCCAATACGAAAACCGAGCTGAACCTTGCGCAGAATCTTTTTGAGGGATACAGCGAGCAGCTCAATCCTTCCGAAAGCAGCTATATCGGCGCAGACGGCGTGTACATAAGCCCTGTGTTCATAGATAATGAAAAATACGGTACCAGCGTTATTTACATTGTGAAGGCTGTTGAAAATACCTCAGGCTCCGTGGGATACATAGCGGCAGCGGCTGACGCCGATGTTCTGAACAGCTATCTCACTACCTCCTCTTTCCTGAACAACAACGGCAAAATCATGTTCAGAGACGGCGCAGGCAACGTTATCAACGCGAACGGTTCAATAGCGAGAGCAGACTCCGCCGCGCTGCCTGTTTCAATACCTGAAACAGCTGCGGAAGCAGCCGCTGACCAGAAATATACCACCTTCTCCGAAAACGGATACTTCGGCTCTTACGGAACCATCGGCGGAAGCGACTGGGTATGGATAGGGACTTATCCCGCGTCTGCCGCCGAATCCGACATAAAATGGAACATTATCTTCGGTCTTTTTGTTTTCTCCGCATTCATCGTCCTCGACACGTTAATAGCTTTTGCTATCTACCGCCGTGCGATAACTCCTATCGGCGTTATAACCTCCTCGATGGAGGAGATAAACTCAGGCGACCGTCAGAAACGTCTGCCCTCCTTCAAGGGCTATGAGTATCAGCTTATTTCCGAAGCGTTCAACGACCTTCTGGACGACTCGTATATCTCCGAGGACGTTCATAAGACTATCGCCTCGCTGTCCAACAGTATGCTGTTCGAGTGGAATCTTGACGACAAGTCGATGTACTGCTCCGACAACTTCCTTGAGATGTTCGGTATAGACGCTTCCAAAGCAACGCTCTGCGACGGCGGATTCCTCGACCTGCTCATGACGGAAAAGGACGCCCGCCATTTTCAGAAGGATATGAACACCCTTATCAACAACGACCGTGAATATATCGAAAACGAATATCAGGTCAAGAATAAGGACGGCGACGAGATCTGGGTTAATGTAAAGGCAAGCTCCGTTACCAACCGTGTGGGCGATACCACTCGTGTGCTGGGCGTCGTCACCGATATAACCAAAAAGAAGAACACCAGCCTCCAGCTTTCGCAGAAGGCAAGCTACGACTTCCTTTCACAGCTTTACAACAGAAGTACGTTCCTGCGTGAGCTTCAGAAAATGCTTGAACGCAGAAGACCTGACGAAACACTTGCGATCCTGTTTATCGACGTCGATGACTTTAAGTTTGTAAACGACCGTTACGGTCACAACGTGGGCGACGAAGTCATCAAGTACGTTGCCGACACGCTGAAGGCGAGCGTCGGCGGAAGCGGTATCGCGGGACGCTTCGGCGGCGATGAGTTCGTTATCTGCGTGAACGAACCTGAAAAGGTGAACGAATGCGACAACTTCGCAATGAGCATAATCGACAGCCTGTATCAGGGATATAACTGCCAGAGCCTCGGTATCATACTGAACGTTCAGGCAAGTATAGGTATCTGTCTTGCGGGACGCGGCGACAATAACGCCGAAACGATAGTAGGTGCCGCTGACGAAGCGATGTACTTCGTAAAGAAGAACGGCAAGGCGAACTATCATATCTATGAACCCGCTGACGGACAGTCCCTTGACCTTGGCAATACGCTCACCTGATCTATTTCTCATAATATTAAAGGCTCATGCAGGTCATGAGCCTTTTTTTGTTACCGAATTGTAACCGAATTGTAACCATTTTGTAATTGAATTTCATCAGCAGGCATGCTATAATATGATCAAAGAAAAAAACGGTTTTACAATTCATAAGGAGGAAAAATGCATTTTAAAAAGCTTTTTGCGGTTTGCCTCGCCCTTTCCGTTCTTTTATCAGCCTGCGGGGAAGATCAGGACCAAGATATAGACATCACCGTGCCCGAAGATATAACAATGAATATAAAAGCGGACGCTGTCGAAGGGGCATGCTTTATCGCGCCCGATCCGTCGAATGAGCTTCTTGCGGAGGCATATAATTCATACGACTGTGTTCAGGGATATTTATATTTTGAGGCGGGAGCAGACGGAATGAAAAACGGTAAGCCTAAGCTTCTGCTGGATAAAAAGTTCAAAGATGTCTGGGTGCAGGGCTTGTATCAGGACAATGAATACGTCTGGGCTTTTACGGAGAACAACGAGCTTCTTAAAGTAAACAAGAGCAGCGCCGACTATGAAACGCTTTATACCGCTCAGTACGGCGATATAGGAAAATTTGTCGTATCCGACCTTGTCCGCGAAAATAAGATACTTTATTTTATCGACGGAGCTAATGACGCAGTCATTTACAATACCGATTCGGACACATATGATATCCTCCACAATGACAATGGCATAACCGACCTTTATTGGGCAGGCTATCAGGAGGAGCGCAGTAAAAACGGCAAAGACGCATATATTTGTGAAGAATGTAATGCTGAAGGCGATTATGTTATCTGGGGAGATAATGACGGCAATTACTTCTGGTATCACCCGCACTCAGGGGAGAATGAGCCTCTGAAAATAGAAGAAGATGCCGCAGATAAATATTTTATCAAGGCGGAACAATGAGCTGAAAATAAAAAAGCGATACTGAGGTACCGCTTCTCAGCCGCACTGTCTGAGGAAAACGCAGGTTTTCCAGTGGCAGCGCGGCTTTTTATTTTCCGCTTTTTATCCGATATCCGCAAAGGGAAGCTCGTCAAGTGTGAGAAAAGCTTCGTGATTATATGCCTTGTCCAGCTGCTCGTTTGAGGTAAGCTCCTGTGTGAGCCTGCCTTCTTCATCTATAAAGCTTTTTCCGCCGTTTGCCGTGAACCAGAGCCATCTTGCGTCGTCACGGACCTGAATATCAGGGTCGGGAACCTTTATGCAGCCGCTTATGGCAGAAGCTCTCGGCTGAGCGCTGTACAGGAATGCCGACTCAAGCTGAGCGTTGCCGCTGTCAAGACTGACGTTCATCAGGCTCGTACCGATTATGTCTATATATTGGTCGCCGGGATAAAATTCAGCGCTTCCGCCGCTCCATACCCAAATCAGGTTATGAAGCCCGTGATATGACGTCATGCGGTCAAACATAAGCCGCCAGAGCCATTTGTACTCGTCGGCGCTTCCCCACCAGACGCCGCTTTGCGGGTCGGCAAGAGGTTGGAACAGAACAGCGGTATCCGACAGCTTTTTCAGCGCTTCCGCCGCCATGTCAATGTCACAGATGAGCCCGTAAAGTTCTTCGCTTATCGTTCCCTCTTCGTAAAGCGCCGCCGTTTCCTCGGAAGAAAGAAGAGCCGTATCTTCCTCGGTGTAAGCCGCAGTAATGTCAAAGTCGGTCAGTTCGCTGTATACCCCGCTTATTTCGCAGGGCGAATACCATGTCCAGCCGTAGCTTACGATACCGCCAAGCCTGCTCCATTCTTTCGCAAGCTGAAGGTCGGTCATATTTTCATCATAATGCGCGCTTTCCTCGTGGAGGAACACAAGGTCGCTGTGCCTTATGGCGGGGAGCCGCCCCGTTTCCTCATAGATCGCAGCTATCTCCGCATTTGTACAGGGAGTTACGCTCTGACCCGTAAGCGTCTTTCTGCCGTATATCCCTGTGAAATAATCCATAAGCGCCACCGCTTCATCGGAAGCCTCAGGATCCGCGGGGAGACTGCGCATGGAGTAATCGGTAAAGGTCTTTCCGTTCTCTATTGTGACCATGTCGGCGTATGCCGTTCCCGAAACGCTTTGAAGGGTTATCGTGTTTTCGCCCTCGGAAAGATATATCCCGTCCACCGTAAAAGGAGAAAAGCCTGTCACGTCCTCAATATATATGACGCCTTTTGAAGCGCCGTCCATGGTTTGAAGCTCGCCGTCCTCGTCGTACTGCGCGCCCGTTCCGCCTGTTATTATGTCAAGTCCCGTGCTGAAAGCGCACATGGTGACTGTCAGCTTATAATACTGGGAAGTGGGGACAGTGACCTTAAACACGCCGCTTTCGTATTTGTCAAGCTGTATGTATCCGTCGCCTTTATAGCCTGTAAAGCCGTTGTGGAGCGCATTGTCGCAGACGTCCTCAAGCTGGAGGGTCTCGGAAAAAGCGGAATACTCCAGCACAGGAGGGACTTCCTTGTATTTGTCGCCGTATACAGTCTCATCGCTCCCCGCTCCGCCATGAAGGACCGTTTCGTCGTGGGTGAATATCGGCTCCTCGGTATCAGCCGCAGTTTCAGGCGGCGGAAGAGCGGAATAATCTATTTTGGTGCAGCCTGAAAACAAAACTGCAAAAAGCAGCAGCGCTGCCGCAATACATTTTTTCATAGGTTTTGCTCCCGCCTTCACCCGATACGCCCCAGCTTATCAAAGGTCTGCTTTTTCAAATGCTCTTTCACAAGCTCGGTGACCTCGGCAAAGGCGCGGCGGTAATTGCAGGGCAGACCGTCCGCGCCGCAGTCGCAGCTGTATCCTTCGGAAAGGCAGCGGCTGAAGCGGTATTCCCCCTCAACAAGCTCCATCACGTCGTAAAGTGATATTTCCGAAGGCTTTACCGCCAGCTCATAGCCGCCGCGGACGCCTTTATAGCTTTTCACTATGCCTCCGCCCACAAGCTTTCTGAGTATCTTCAGGGCGAAGCGCGGCGGAACGTCGGTCCTTTCCGATATCTTTCCCGCGTCAAGGCGGGCGCCGCCGCTGTTCTGACCTTTAGCGAGCGCGTCTACTATTCTTACCGCATAATCGGTTTCAAGTGTTATGTGCATTTATTGTACCGTCTTTCTTGTATGTAAGGATCTCCCATAAAATCAAAACGACCTTAATCAAGAAAATCCTTCAGCTTTTTGCTTCTTGAGGGGTGACGAAGCTTACGCAGGGCTTTTGCCTCTATCTGACGTATGCGCTCACGGGTGACCTGAAAACGCTGTCCCACCTCTTCAAGAGTTCTGGGTCTTCCGTCCTCCAGCCCGAAACGCAGGCGAAGCACCTTTTCCTCGCGCTCGGTAAGAGTTCCGAGGACTTCGTTGAGCTGCTCCTTCAGCAGCGACAGGGAAGCCACCTCTGCGGGAGCGGGTGCAAGCTCGTCGGGGATAAAGTCGCCGAGATGGCTGTCCTCCTCCTCGCCGATAGGCGTTTCAAGAGAAACAGGGTCCTGACTTATCCTGATTATCTCCCTCACTCTGTCAACGGGCATGTTAAGCTCCTCGGCTATCTCGTCGACGCTGGGTTCGTGGCCATTCTGGTGCAGGAGCTGGCTGGATACTTTTTTCACCTTGGTTATCGTCTCGACCATGTGGACAGGTATGCGTATGGTCCTCGCCTGATCGGCAATAGCTCTGGTTATAGCCTGCCTTATCCACCATGTGGCATAGGTGGAGAATTTATAGCCCTTGCGGTAATCGAATTTCTCCACCGCCTTTATAAGGCCCATGTTCCCTTCCTGAATAAGGTCAAGGAACTGCATTCCCCTTCCAACATATCTCTTCGCTATGCTGACGACAAGGCGAAGGTTTGCTTCGGAAAGGCGCTTGCGGGCGAACTGGTCGCCCTGGCTCTTTCGCATGGCAAGCTCTATTTCCTCCTCGGCGCTTAACAGGGGGACCCTTCCTATCTCTTTAAGATATATCTTTACAGGGTCATCGATGGTTATTCCCTCGGTGGAGAGCGCCATATCAAGGTCGTCCTCGCTGGTAAAGTCCAGCGCGCTGTCAAGATCCTCGTCCGTAATGAAATCGTCCACTATTTCGATGTTGTTGCTTTCAAAATCGTCGTAAAGACGGTTTATCTGGTCAACGTCAAAATTAAGATCTTCCAGAACGTCGTTTATTTCCTTGGTGGTGAGCTTTCCTTCCTTTTTTCCGTGTTCAAGAAGCTCGCCTATCACATTTTTTCCGTTTTCCGTCATTTTCCTTATTCCTTTCAAACGGGGCTTTCCCGCTTATTTGCGGCAGCCGCGCAGGAACGCCCTGCGTCGCTGCACTGCCTTATTTTCTTCCCGATTTTTCCCTGCGGAGCTTTTCCATTCGCTCCAGCAGGTCGCTTTCGCTCATTTCCTCAGGCTTTTTCCCGCCGTATTTGTCACGGCGCTTTTCAAGCACCGTTATATATTCGTTAAGACGTTCTTTCTGATACGGAAGCAGATTATGCTCGCTTATGATACCCATTATTCTGCCCACCTGCTCCGCCGAAAATTCGTCTCCGATTGACGATATATCAAGAGAAATACCGTTTTTTATACGAGCCGCGACAGCGTTATACATATTTCGGTAATTCTCGTCGGGAAAATCCTCATCAGTAAGCCGTTCCTCTATCTTTTTCAGCATATCGGGAGAATGAAAAAGGAAGGCGATGATCCCCCGCTGCGCCTTATCTTCAGGAGAGCGGCCGAGGTTTTCTCCGCCGCTTCGCTTTCTTACGGGGTTGATAAGCTCACGGCGTTCCTGCTGCTTCATGCTGTAGCTTTTATAGCGCCGCCGCTCTTCCACCGCTTTTTCTATCTCGCCGGGAGTCATGCTGCATATCCTTGCGGTATCGCTTATGTAGACCATGCGGTCGATCCTGTTGTCCACCTCGGCAAGAAGCGCTACGGCTTTTTTCAGATACGAAGCCCGTCCCTCAGGCGTTTCCATGTCAAGTCCCGCGGTGAATTTTTTAAGCTCAAAGCTTATCGCTCCGCCCGACTGCTGCAAAAGCATTCTGAAGCCGTCTGCTCCATATTTCTGAATATATTCGTCGGGGTCTTTTGCCCCTGTCATTTGAAGGACTTTCGCCTCAATGCCCGCTTCGCTCAGCAGGTTTATGGCTTTCATGGTGGCTTTCTGCCCTGCTCCGTCGCTGTCGTAGCTTATGACTACCTCCTCGCAGTATTGCCGCATAAGCCTTGCCTGCTCAGGTGTTATCGCCGTTCCCAGCGTCGCCACGGCATTGTCGAAGCCCGCTTGGTTAAGGCTTATAACGTCCATATAACCCTCGCAAAGTATCAGGAACTTTTCCTTTGTGTTCTTGGCGAAGTTCAGGCTGAAAAGACTGCTCCGCTTATGGAAGACCGCCGTTTCATCACTGTTCAGGTATTTCGCGGGAGCGTCAGGCTCCAGCGTTCTGCCTCCGAAGGCGATAATGTTGCCCCGCCTGTCGATTATGGGGAACATCACACGATGTCGGAATTTATCATAAGTATTGCCTTTTTGGCTTCTCACGAGGAGAGCGGCGTCTACCAGCTCCTGCTCGCGAAATCCTTTGGAAAGGAGATGGGCTTTAAGCTTTCCCCAATCGTCAGGCGCATAGCCGAGACCGTATTTCCGTATGGTATTTTCGGTAAGACCGCGGTTCCTTAAATAGTCTCTTCCCTCTCTTCCCGCGCCGGAAAGGAGAATGTCGCGGTAAAATCTTGCCGCTTCGCGGTTTATTTCAAGAAGCCGCTGCTTTACCTCGCCGCTTCGGTCGTAGCTGTCGTCGGGCATGGGTATTCCTGCCCGCTGCGCAAGGAATTTTACGCTTTCAAGATAATCCAGATGCTCAATAAGTCGGATAAAGTTTATAACATCGCCGCCCGCTCCGCAGCCGAAGCAGTAAAAGCTCTGCGTGTCGGAATAAACGTGGCAGGAGGCGGTTTTCTCCGAATGGAACGGGCAAAGGCACACATTGTCCCGTCCCGCCCGTTTCAGGCTGACATAGGTGGACATGACCGAGGAGATCTCGTTCGCGTCCTTCAGCTTGTCCAGAAATTCTTCAGACAGCGGCATATGCCTTTGCTCCTTTCTTGTGTTTTATAAAGTATGGAACGCCGTCAGATCCAAGGCTTCGGGATAAAAAGCTCCTTGAACAGATCCACCGCGTAATCGTCGGTCATGCCTGAGATATAATCGCATACCGCCCGTTCCGTTCCCCATTCCTCGGCGAGACGAACGTAAAGCGGAGGCATTTCATCGGGATTTTTGCAGTAATATCCGAAAAGATATTCGACGACCTTGCAGGCCTTATCCTTTTCGGGAGTTGCCGCAGAGGAAAAGTAAACGTTCGTGAACATGAACGAACGGAGGATATCGTGAGCCTTTTCTGTTTCAGGGTCGTATTTTATCTCAGGTTTATCTGAGCTGTTGTTTATTATGGAATTTATCAGAGAGGTTATGCGCTCGGATTTGCTGTGTCCCAAAAGGTCGGTGGCTTCGCGGGGAAGCTCTTCCTCTTTAAGCACGCCGCCTCTTATGGCGTCCTCTATGTCATGGTTTATGTAGGCTATCTTGTCGGACAGCTTTACGATCACGCCTTCAAGAGTTTCAGCCGTCATGTTCGTGTGGCAGAGTATCCCGTTCTTTACCTGCGGAGTAAGATTAAGTCCGTTCCCGTCCTTTTCTATCTTCTCCACGATACGAACGCTCTGCTCGTAATGCTTGAAGCCGCCGCAAAGGTCGTTCAGCACCCTTTCTCCGTCATGACCGAACGGGGTATGCCCCAGATCATGCCCCAAAGCGATGGCTTCGGTAAGGTCCTCGTTCAGCCGTAAGGCTCTGGCGATGGTGCGGGCTATCTGAGAGACCTCAAGGGTGTGAGTGAGGCGGGTGCGGTAATGGTCGGACTTAGGTATGAGGAACACCTGTGTTTTATGCTTTAATCTTCTGAAGGAATTACAGTGGATTATCCTGTCACGGTCGCGCTGAAAGGCTGTCCTTATGGGACAGGGTTCTTCTTCCCGCAGGCGCTTCCCCGCGTCCGCGCTTTTGCAGGCGTATGGAGAGAGCATTATATCTTCGTTTTTTTCGGTCACTTCTCTGGGAAGCATTTATGTCAGTTCCTTTCGTGGATTTTATTTCGACTTTCATTTTCATAAGCTGAACAGTTTTTGCCTGTCTAATAATATATACCTTTTTTATGAGGATTTCTCCTTTAATTCTGACAGATTTTTTAAAAATTCGTCGTTTTGTATAATTACATAGTGCAGATTTTGTAACAATTATATATTCATGCTTTTCTGCTCAATCTGGGCTTCAGGATATAAAAAACCCGTACAGCGTCAACTGTACGGGTCGTTATCAGTTCATATATTCTCCGTTGTATTCAAGGAGCGTTACCTCATTAACACCTTTCACCGTTTTAAATCTTGCGGCGGGAGCGGTGTCGTTCTTGGATATCTTTATCTCGATAGTAAGCTCCGTGCCGCCGTCGGAAAGGGTCTTGCTCTTCAGCTTGTACTTCATCGCCGCCAGAAGAGCGCTCACCTGCTCCTCCGCCTCGTCGGAATAGTGGATTATAAGCAGGTAGTTTTTCTTTTCCTTTTTTGCAAAGTTAAGCACAATGTATATCACCGCGACCACAACGGTCCCCACAAGAGCGACAAAGTACAGCCCCGCGCCGCAGGTAAGTCCCGCCGCTATGCCCCAGAACAGGAAACCGATGTCCAGCGGGTCTTTTACCGCCGAGCGGAAACGGACGATGGACAATGCGCCCACCATACCGAGGGAAAGGACTATGTTTGCGCTTATGGTCATAATGATAAAGGAGGTCACTACCGTTATCATTATAAGAAGTATGTTGAAATTATCGCTGTAAACCACGCCGCGGTAGAAGAAGCGGTACACAAGATAGATTATTATACCGCACACAAGCGCCGCCGCCATACATACAAGAATGTGCGGAAGGGATAAATTCGCAAGCTGATTTGATAGGTCAAGGCTGCTGCCCAGCTCGTCAAGCAGATTTCCTGCCAACAGTTCCATAGGGATACCTCCTGCGTTATTTAAGCGCCAAAGGCGCATTTTGCCGCTTCAGGCGACTTATCGGTGCATAAAACGAATTTGGAAACGGATTCGCGGGTGATCGGGATACCGCTTAAAAGCGCCTGTATATGAGAGGGGATAAAGCTGTCGTATTTTACTTCCAGAATTATCTCCCCATTTTCAAAGACGCTGTAAAACTCGGAGCTTCCGCATAAGGCGTCAAGCTGCGGAGATGTTTTAAGCTCCGTATCGAAAGTGATCCTGACGTTTCCCGCCCTGCAAACATAAGCTTCCCTGCGGTAATCCACAAGGACGGAGGGAGAAAGCTTCACAGCTCGGTCCGATATGTAAAATTCCTCGGCGGCAGAGCCTTTTTCCTTCAGGAAATGCCGCTTCCCGTCAAGGAGCATTTTATACTCCTCAACGCTGAGCCTTGAGGAGCGCTTGCACACCATGTCGCCCTTTTTCTCCTTGACCTCAAGGCGGATAAGCTCAGGGGACAGGTCATAATACCGCACCCTGTACTTTTTTCTTGAGTCGAGCCCCAAAGCTTTATCGTTATAAGCGCTTCGGTAAATATCGTCAAAGTAAAGGCTTGTGATGCGGTAAACGCCGTTTTCCCCGTTCGGGTCGGGTCTCATCGCCGCCTTCAGGCGCTGGCGCAGGATATGGTAGAAGCCGCTGTTTATTATGTACTTGTACTCGTGACGGAATCTTTTTTCCATGACGCTCTCCCGCAGTTTTCAAGCAAAATATCGTATGACAAGTATAACATGAAAGCAGAATTTTTGCAACGTATTTTAAATATTTTTGTATGAAATATCGGATCTGTTTTAACAGCCGTCCTGCCGCAGAGAAACACAACTGTGTTCTCAGGGCAAGGCGGCTACTTTTGTTATTCTTTTGCCTCTGCTGTAAGGGCGGGATTTTCCTCTGCCGAATCCTTTATCACTTTCAGCACCCGCTTCCCGTAGCTGTATTTTTCATGCAGCAGCTCCGCGCGCTTTATGACTATGCGAACGTCTGTAAGCTCGCAAAGGCAGTCGTGGAGCGCGTCAAGGTTTTTCCCGTAATGATCGGGGAAGGAAAACTTTTTCTTCAGGTATTCCTGCGCTTCTTCCCGTTCAAGAAGCTTTTTTCCGTCCAGAACTATCTCTTTCATATCAGTCCCCTCCTTACCATACAACTTCGCCGTCGGCGGTTATCGTAACTTCGCTGAAATGCTCATAATGGTCGGAGGTGTAGAAGTAAAGCCCGTCGTTGGAGAAGACGAGCCGCCTTGAACCTCGCGATGGGTAGCCGTCGGTGTCTATATCGCATTCGGTGTAGGCGCGCCCGTCGGCTTCGGGAAGAATGCCCTCGTAGTTTCCGAAACGGTCGCCGCCGATCGCCGCTCCCTCAAGATAATCCTCAACAGAGCCGCCTTCCCAGCCTAAATCTCTCGCCTCGTTCTTGGTGATGTAATTGGGCGGAAGCTCGCCGTAAGCGTCAAGGTAAAGCACAACGTTCTCCACGTCGTAGTAATACCCGCCGTATTCGGGGAGGTCGTAAGGCATTTCCGACTGTGCTTCGGTATCAGGTTCAGCGGACTGCTCCGCCGCTTCGGTCTGCGGCGTTTCTTCGGAGATGTCGGTCTCTTCAGACTGAGAGATTTCTTCGGACTGAGAGGTTTCTTCAGAAGCCGCGGTTTCTTCGTAGGAAACGGGCGGAGTGGTTATGTTTTCGGTAGGCTGAGCGGCTTTCCCGCAGGAAGTGAAAAGCAGTAACGTTGTGAGCAGGAGAGCAAGATATTTTGTAAATTTCATCTGTTATGCTCCTGTTTATCAGACTTTATCAAGCGCCTGTGAAATGTCCGCTATAAGGTCGGCGGAATTTTCCAGCCCGCAGGACATACGGACAAGGTCGGGGGTTATCCCTGCGGCGACAAGCTCCTCGTCGTTCATCTGACGGTGAGTTGCGGAGGCGGGGTGCAGACAGCAGGTGCGGGCGTCGGCAACGTGTGTTTCGATAGCGGCAAGGCGAAGGTGTTTCATAAACGTTTCAGCCGCCGTTCTTCCTCCCTTAAAGCCGAAGGAAACGACGCCGCAGGTGCCGTTGGGCATATACTTCTGCGCAAGCTCGTAATATTTATCCCCTTCAAGCCCCGGGTATGTCACAAAGGATACTTTGGGGTGATTTTTCAGGAATGTGGCTACCGCAAGACCGTTTTCACAGTGCTTGGGCATACGGACATGCAGGCTTTCCAGTCCTAAGTTCAGGATAAATGCGTTCTGGGGGGACTGAATGGAGCCGAAGTCACGCATGAGCTGAGCGGTGCATTTGGTGATGAACGCTCCGCCAAGACCGAATTTTTCGGCGTAAGTCACGCCGTGGTAGCTGTCGTCGGGAGTGGTGAGCCCCTGAAATTTATCCGCATGAGCGAGCCAGTCGAATTTCCCGCTGTCAACGATACAGCCGCCTACTCCTGCGCCGTGACCGTCCATGTACTTTGTGGTGGAGTGAGTCACGATGTCGCAGCCCCATTCGATAGGGCGGCAGTTCACGGGAGTTGCAAAGGTGTTGTCAACTATGAGAGGAACGCCGTGGGCGTGAGCGGCTCTGGCGAATTTCTCTATGTCAAGAACAGTTAAGGCGGGGTTTGCTATTGTCTCGCCGAAAACAGCCTTTGTATTGGGTTTGAAAGCGGCAGCAAGCTCCTCCTCGGTGCAGTCGGGGTCAACAAAGGTGAAGTCTATGCCCATTTTGCGCATTGTGACGTGGAAAAGGTTGTAGGTGCCGCCGTAAATGGTGGAGCAGGCTACAACATGGTCGCCGCAGTTTGCGATGTTGAATATCGCATAGAAGTTGGCGGCTTGTCCCGACGAGGTGAGCATTGCGGCGGTGCCGCCCTCAAGGTCGCATATCTTTGCCGCTACCATATCGTTGGTAGGGTTTTGCAGGCGTGTGTAGAAATAGCCGCTTTCCTCAAGGTCAAACAGCTTGCCCATTTCCTCGCTGGTGGAATATTTAAAGGTGGTGGACTGGATTATGGGTATCTGGCGGGGTTCGCCGTTTCCAGGCGTGTAGCCGCTTTGTACGCATTTTGTGTCTATCGTGTAGTCGCTCATATGGGTCCCTCTTTTCTTTTGTTTTTGTTATTTGATATTATAGCATAGTTTGGGGGATTTTTCCAGTGGTATTGAAAAAATCATTCGGCTTTAGCCGCACTGACACAGTAAAACACAGGTTTTCGCAGAAAACCGCAAAGCGCCGCAGACTTGCGCAAAAGCGGCAGATACGAGGAAACGTTCCGCAGCAATCCTGACGGATTGCAAGGAGCGTTGACGAAGTAGATGACGTTTTTGCGGTAAAGTCTGCGGCTATGTTTTACTGCGGCAGGGCGGCTTTAGGGTAAGGCTTTTTAACGTCTGTCCTGCCGATAAGATAATCGACGCTTGTCCCGAAAATATCCGCGATCCTGCTCAAAACTTCAATGGGAATGTTCCTTTCGCCTATCTCGTAATTTGAATATGTGCGGCGGTTTATAAACAGCATATCGGCTATTTTCTGCTGAGTCAGGTCGTGGTCTTCTCTGAGATTTTTTATTCTTTCGTAAACCATTATTTTCACCTCAGAGGAAGTATATCATGGTACAAAACGTGGCATTGACTTTTGGCTCAAATTGTGGCATAGTGCAGGGTACTTCCTTGATTTTCCCAATTTTTATGATATAATTAAATCATAAATATTTAAAAATCGTTAAAGGAGAAAAAATATGTTCGTCTGGCTGCAAAACTTTGTAAACACCTATGTGGTGCCGTTCGTCGTGGATCTTGCCATCGCGGCGGTGGTGCTTATCGTGGGGCTGAAGCTGGTGAGCTTCCTTATAACAAGGCTGAAAAAAAGAAAATTCATGGCAAAGCTGGACAGCAATATCGGAACGCTGCTGTTGAATGCTCTTAAAGTCGTTCTGAACGCTTTGATAATCATTATCGCTATTCAGATAATGGGCGTTCCCTCCGCTACCATAGTGGCGGTTATCGGCTCTTGCGGGCTTGCCTTCGGGCTTGCGCTTCAGGGCGGACTTTCAAATTTGGCGGGCGGGGTCATGCTGATGATATTCAAGCCCTTTCATGTGGGAGACTACATATCCACTAAGGACGGGGACGGAACGGTAGAGGATATCGGTATCTTCTACACAAGGCTGGTGACGGTGGATAATCTCAGCATAAACATACCCAACTCAGTGCTTTCCTCAAACAGCGTCACAAATATGTCGGCTAAGGGAATGAGGGGCGTTGAGATAGAAATTTCCGTCGCATATGGGACGGACATCGAAAAGGCGAGAAAGGCGCTTCTCGGCTGTGCGGAAAAGGAGCCGCTTATACTGAAAGAGCCTGCCGCAAGCGTGTTTGTGACGGCGCATGACGATTCCTGCGTAAAGCTGATGTTCCGCTCATATACCGAAAGCGGAAACTTTGTGCAGATGAAGGCAAAGCTGCTTGAAGAGTCGCTGAAGGCGCTGCACGAGGCGGGAGTTGAGATACCGTTCCCGCAGATGGACGTGCATATGAAGTAAAATACAGGAAGGCGAACTTACTTTACAAACGGTTCCTTTTATGATATAATTGATACGATAATTTTGATAGTGTTGTTTTGTATAACGAACGTTGTTCTTTGCATAATATTTCCGAAATATAAAAACAAATTTTTCACGGTGAGAAAATGGACTTTGAATTTCCAAAAATAACCGTCATCACGGGGCATTACGGCTGCGGCAAGACCAATGTTTCCGTAAATATCGCGCTTTTGCTTGCAAAAAAAGAAAAACGTGTGACGGTGGTGGATCTTGATATAGTGAACCCGTACTTCCGCACGGCGGATTTCGGCGGGCTTTTCGCGGATAACGGCATTAAACTCGTAACGCCCATGTACGCAAACTCAAACCTTGATATTCCCGCGCTAAGCTTTGATTTAGCGGGAGTTATCAACGAGGCGGAGTATGTGGTAATCGACGTGGGCGGCGACCCTGAGGGTGCGGCGGCGCTGGGAAGATATTCCGACGTGCTGAGCGGCAGGAACGATCTTGGACTTTACTATGTGGTGAACAAGTACCGTTATCTTACCTCAACTCCCGAAGAAGCGGTTGAACTGCTGAGAGAGATAGAGACGGCGGGGACGATATCCTGCTCAGGTATAATAAATAATTCCAACTTGGGAAAGCTGACGGACGCTGAAACCGTTGCAAAGTCGGCAGACTACGCAAAGGCAGTTGCAAAAGCGGCAGGGACGAGCCTGCTGTTCACCTGTTCGGAGGAAAAAAATCTCGGGGGGATAGAAAATGCGTTCCCTGTGAAGATATACGTCAAGCCGATATGGGACATTGAATAAGCGTTATTATCTTTTTATAATATTATGATCAACATCTGAAAGGAGAATAAAATGGCAAAAATGACGGTTGAATTCGACCGCTGCAAGGGGTGCGGGCTTTGCACCACCGCCTGTCCCAAGGGGATAGTGAAACTGCAGCAGGAGAAGCTGAACAAAAAGGGCTATTATACCGCAGTGTGCATTGACGAAGAAAAATGTATAGGCTGTGCGTTCTGCGCTATGATGTGCCCTGACTGCGCTATCACGATAGGAGGTGACGGGAAATGAGCGAGCTTACACTTATGAAGGGCAACGAGGCATTGGCGGAGGCGGCTATAAGAGCGGGCTGCAAGTGCTTTTTCGGTTATCCCATAACTCCTCAGACGGAAATTTCCGCTTACCTGTCAAAGCGTATGCCTAAAGTGGGCGGCGTATTTTTGCAGGCGGAATCCGAAGTGGCGGCGATAAATATGGTCTACGGCTGCGCAGGTTCGGGTATAAGATGTATGACTTCCTCATCGTCTCCGGGAATTTCCCTTAAAACCGAGGGAATCTCCTACATAGCGGGCGCTGACCTGCCCTGCGTTATCATCAACGTGCAAAGAGGCGGTCCCGGTCTTGGAGGTATCCAGCCCTCGCAGGCGGACTACTGGCAGGTGACAAGGGCGCTGGGTCACGGCGACTTCCACGTGCTGGTATTTGCCCCCTCCACCGTTCAGGAAATGGCGGACACGGTGCAGAAAGCCTTCGATCTGGCGGACAAGTACAGAATGCCCGCAGTTATACTGGCAGACGGTCTGCTGGGACAGATGATGGAGCCTGTTGCATTTGACGAGGACGCCGAGATAAAGATGTCCGACGCGTCAAACAAGCCTTGGGCGGCGACAGGTCACAAAAATCAGAGAAAACACAATATTATAAACTCCCTTTATCTCCAGGCGGAAGAGCTTGAGGAAAAGGTAAGAAAACGCTTTGAGAGATACGAGCAGGTAAAGGCAAACGAAACCATGGCGGAGTGCTACAAGACCGAGGACGCTGAAATAGTGGTCGCTGCTTACGGCTCTACCGCAAGGCTTGCAAAATCCGCAGTGGAGCTTGCAAGAAAAGAGGGCATAAAAGCGGGCGTGTTCAGGCCCATAACCCTGTGGCCTTATCCTGTAAACGAATTGAACGAGGCTTGCAAAAACGCAAAGAAGGTCCTTGTCACCGAGATGTCTATGGGACAGATGGTGGACGACGTAAAGCTTGCGCTGAATTGCAGGATTCCCGTTGAGTTCGTGGGAAGAACTGGCGGCGTTATACCCAGTCCCGCCGAGATACTGAACAAGATAAAAGAGATGGGAGGCGACAAGTAATGCCTGAATTCAAAAGACCTCACGCCCTTTGCAACGTGCCTTTGCACTACTGCCCCGGCTGTACTCACGGTATAGTTCACCGTCTGGTGGCGGAAGTTATCGACGAAATGGGGATAGAGGGGGACACTATCGGAGTTTGCCCCGTGGGCTGCTCCGTTATGGCTTACGATTATTTTAACTGCGATATGCTGGAGGCATCTCACGGACGTTCTCCCGCCGTTGCTACGGGAATAAAAAGAGCCAATCCCGACAAGTTCGTGTTCACCTATCAGGGTGACGGCGACCTTGCCGCTATCGGAACGGCGGAAACCGTTCACGCCGCAACAAGAGGCGAAAATATAACCGTTATATTCATCAACAATACCACCTACGGAATGACGGGCGGACAAATGGCTCCTACCACTATTCCCGGACAGATAACACAGACCACTCCTTACGGAAGAAATATCAACGTAGAGGGATTTCCCGTAAAGGTGTGCGAAATGCTGTCACAGCTTGACGGCGTGGCGCTTGCGGAGCGTGTTACCGTTATCGACCCCAAGTCCATAATGAATGCAAAGAAAGCTATCAGAAAAGGCTTTGAGTTCCAGAAGAACAAGCAGGGCTTTTCTATCATAGAGGTGCTTTCCACCTGTCCCACAAACTGGGGCAAAACGCCTATCGAGGCTATCCAACGACTGAAGGACGAGATGATACCCTACTATCCTTTGGGAGTATTCAAGGAGGGCGCTGTAAGATGACAAACGACATTCTTTTAGCGGGTTTCGGCGGTCAGGGCATACTTTTCATAGGCAAGCTGCTGGCTTATATGGGACTTTACGCCGACAAGCACGTTTCGTGGCTCCCCTCCTACGGTCCTGAAATGAGAGGCGGCACCTGCAACTGCTCGGTATGCATAAGCGATGATCCTATCGGTTCCCCGCTGGTGCTTGACCCCGATATTCTCCTTGTTATGAACACGCCCAGCTATGACAAATTCATAGGAAACGTAAAGGCGGGGGGAAAGTGCTTTATAGACAGTTCCCTTATCGAGGAGAAATGTGACAGGAGCGACATAGAGTGCTTTTACGTTCCTGCGACCGAGCTTGCCAACTCAAATGGGCTGAAGGGTATGGCAAACGTGATACTGCTTGGCAAGGTGATAAAGGAAACAGGGATAGCTTCTCAGGAAGTTATAGAAAAAGCCGTACATAAGGTAGTTCCTCCCAAAAAGGCTAACCTTATCGAGGCTAACCTTAAAGCTCTGAAGCTTGGTATGGAGCAGTAAGGAATAATTAAACAGATAATGCAGATAGTAGTCAGGAAGTATATCCTAAAGGGGTGAGCTTTGTGACTACTATTTTTATTTGCGGGGACAAAGAGGACGGGGACTTCCGTTTTCTGCTGAAAAATATACTGTCCGAGACGTACTGCGTTACTTACATTGAAAATAACAGGACGAGCCAGTGGGGGCGGGGCTATGAGCTTGTGGCAACGGATTTTCCACGCTATGACAAGGTTGAAGCGGAAAATCCCGTTTTCCTGCTGAAAAAAGGGTGCGTTCCCGACTTTGCGTTTCCCGAAGGAGCGGCGGTAATTGCCTGCTCGGAAAATGAGGAGCAGATGAAGGCGCTTAAAAACAGCGGCTGCCATACGATAACCTGCGGATTTCGCAAGATGGATACTTTTTCGTACAGCAGTCTGTCCGACGACGGGGTGGTGGTGACGCTGAACAGGGAGCTTACCGCCTTTTCGGGAAAGAATATACAGCCGCTGGAAATTCCCGTGGGACTTCAGAAGGGGACAGATATTTACTCGGTCATCGCTTTCACTGCGCTGAGAGTTATGCTGGACGATTTCAACTCGGAGATAGGAGAGCTGATTTAGGCATATTGTATAAAAATTTTCTGAATTGACTAAAAAAGCTATTTATGTTATACTGTATAATGAATAAATATATAAAACAGAAAAGGTGGCTGCTATGTTTGACATTACAAAAGAAAATATAAAGAGCCTTATCGACAAGGCGATGGAAAATAAGGAAATAAAGGTTTATTACCAGCCGAAATACGACGCCATTACAAGCAAGGTATCAGGCGCGGAGGCGCTGGCAAGGTGGTTGACAAAGGAGGGGGAGATCATTCCGCCTTACAGGTTCATTCCACTGCTGGAGGAGCTGAATCTGATAACCGAGCTTGACTGGTATATGATGAAAGAGGTATGCGCCTTTCTCAGCGAGGAGCTGAAAAAGGGCAGGAACGTGGTCACCGTTTCGGTGAACGTTTCAAGATTACATACCCAGGAAGCGGATTATGCGAAAAAGCTGTGCGGCGTGGTGGACAGCTACGGCGTTCCGCATGATCTGGTGGAGGTGGAGATAACCGAATCCGCCCTTGCTTCCGATGAAAATAATGTTATTTCGTTTGTGAAAAGCATAAACGAGGCAGGCTTTACCGTTTCGATAGACGACTTCGGAAGCGGGCTTTCTTCGCTCAACTTTGTGAAGGACGTTCCCGCCAAGGTAATAAAGATAGACAAATCGCTGCTGAGCAACAACTGCGAGGACGAAAAGGAAAGGATAGTGCTGGAGAGCATTTTCTCCTTCGCTCACAGGCTTAAAATGACTACCGTGGCAGAGGGCGTTGAAACGGTGGAGCAGCTCGGCTTCCTGCGCACCTGCGGCTGCGAGCTGATACAAGGCTTTTTGTTTGCAAAGCCTATGCCTGAAGATCAGTTCAGGGCGATAGTCGAAACCTCGGACAAAAACGCCGCTCCCACAGAGGATATACTTGTAACGCAGGCGCCTGCAACAGCTACGCAGCTTTTGCTGGACGTTATTTTCAAGAGATATCCGCTTATCATAATGAGCAATCTCAGCAGGAACAGCTTTTATATGATGGCGTATGAGAATTTCTCGACTACCTCCTGCCCGTCGACGGGCGTTTACACGGAGCTTATTGTACACGGCGCGTCCACTATGCACCCTGATGATCAAAAGCTGTTCTCTGACACCTTCGATATAAACGATCAGCTTAAGGCATATGCCGAGGGACAAAGGGAAAGAATGGTCGTCACAAGACAGCTTGGCGACGACGGGATATACCGCAGAGTGCAGACTACGAATTATTACGTTAAGAATCCATCGTCGGACGATGTGCTGGCGATTACGCTGTCGAGAGCGGTGGATTAAAATAACAAAGGAGAAATACATATGCAATACACATCTGCCGAGGCGGCAAAGCTGCTGAGAAAGCTTAACGAGGAGCATACCGCTCTTTTGACCAGAGAAGATATGAGCGCCTCATTCGTGGCGGCTATCGAAGAGGACGTTGAATCGGTGCGCCCTGAATATTCTTTTGCTGAAACTCAGGAAAAGCTGGCGGAGCTTGAAGAAAAAATACGCCGCGTAAAGCACGCTGTAAACTGCTTTAACACGACGCAGGTGATCCCTGAGATAAATATGACTATCGATCAGGCGCTGGTGTACATTCCTCAGCTTTCGATGAAAAAATCAAGGCTGGACGCTATGAAAAGCCGCCTGCCAAAGCAGAGGGAACAGTCACACTATCCCACAAAAGCTATAATAGAATACCGCTACGCCAACTATGACATTGAAGAGGCGGAAAAGGAATTTGAAAAGATCTCTGAGGAGCTTTCAAGGGTGCAGACAGCGCTTGACCTTGTAAACAGCACGGTCAGGTTTGAGATCGATATTTAACGCTTTTCCGAAGTCCGCCGACTGCTTTTTGCTCGTATTTGAGGTCAAGAGTTAAAGGTCACGGTTTTCCGTTTTCCGTTATTCTTTGTTTATGTTAAAAGGTTCAAGGTTGCGGAATCAGAACTTAGTCAAAGGTTTAGCACCTTTTTTTGTCAGCGGGCTTGAAAACCTGACGGCTTGCCGTCCTGCGGCGGAGGTTCGGTTTTATGCCGCGTATGAAAATTTTTGCCGAAAGGTAAATTTAAAATCACGCTCTGTTTCAGGGCGTGATTTTTTTAAAGAGGTGAAAACTTAAAAATACGGCTATGCTCCGATCTCATCATTATCAGGCGATGTACCGCACAGCTTTTTTATTCCCGCCATTCTGACGTAATAGCTTATGACCAGCACTATGTCGGCTCCCGCCCAGGCAAAGACCTCCGCCCAGAAAAGTCCCTCGGTGCCTATCAGCCAAGGGAGGAAAAAGATGGTGGATATACGCATAACAAGCTCCGCCGCGCCTGAGACCATCGGCATTATCGTATCGCCGAGACCTTGCAGGGAGGAACGGTAAATATGCAGAATGTAAAGCACGGGCAGGAATGCCGACATAATGCAGAGATAGTGATACGCGATATCCACCGTTGCCGCAGCGTCCGCAGGCTCGCCTGAAATAAATGCGCCGACTATGTACTTGCCGAAAAGAAACATCAACACGCTGATGACCGCGGCTGTCGCAACTCCCATCAATGCGCCTGTGTGAACGCCTTTGTTGACGCGCTTCAGCTTATTTGCGCCGTAGTTCTGTCCCACATAGGTAGTGAGCGCAAAGCCGTATGAAATGGCGGCTATCTCAAGGATACCGTACAGCTTGTTCGTCGCTGTAAAGCCCGCTATATACAAAACGCCGTAACCGTTTATGACGAACTGGACTACCAGTCCGCCTACCGAAATTATAAGGTTCTGGAACGCAAACGGCATAGCCAGCTTTAACAGCTTTTTTGAAAGTCCCTTTTCGGAAGTGCGTTCATCTTTCAGCACATGCACTATGTCCAGCTTTCTCAGGGATAAATAACATATCAGCGCAGACAAAGCCTGACCGATAAGCGTTGCCGCCGCCGCACCTGCTACTCCCCAGCGAAAAACTATCACGAAAAGCAAATCAAGCACGATATTGCACAATGAGGCAATTATCATAGCCCGCAGAGGCGTTTTGCTGTCGCCCACAGCACGCAGTACCGACGCCAGAAAGTTATACGCCATAACGATAGGCACGCCTGCGAAGATGACGCTTAAATAGGTCACGGTTATGGGGAATATCTCCGAGGGAGTATTCAGCAGGCGAAGAATAGGGCGCAGTGCCGCGAACGCAAAGCAAACTATCCCTATCGTGCAGAAAACGGATAGCTTGAGGGAGGTGACGTAGGTCTTTCTGAAGCTGCTTTCATCTCCTGCTCCGAAATTCTGCGCAAGACGAATGGAAAAGCCCTGCGCAAAGCCTTGAACCAGACTTAAAACAAGCCAGTTGAGCCACTCGCCGTTGCCTATCGCCGCCAGCGCGTTAAGGCCCAGCACCTTGCCGACCACCATTGAATCAACCATGGTATAAAGCTGCTGAAACACGTTGCCCACCATAAGCGGCAGTGCAAAGGAAAAAAGTATGCGCAGCGGCGAACCGACTGTCATATTTTTCGTTAGCGTCATAAAAGTCTCCTGTATATTGTTCAATTTGTGATTTTAAATCATATCAATTAGCGGAAAAGAAGAATAAAAGCCGTCCGCAGACGGGAAGCATTCAGCATATGAAGATCTTCTTTTTACAAAATATGAGTATTTTCGACGTTTGCAAAATATTATATCACTACCGCAGGCAAAAATCAATTACAAAACCACAACATTTTATAAAAGCGGAGCTTTCGCGGGCATGGGCTGAATTATGAGGGCTGCTCTTTTCGCGGAAGGACAGCTCCCGCGGTGCGGAAAGGAAGGTAGTGCGTTATGGAGAGGGTGGTGCGGCGGCGAAGCCGCGGCAGGTGCACGCAGTGCGCCTGCCCGCCGAGCCTGCATCGCAGGCTCGGCGCTTTGCTTCGGGCGAAGCCCGAAGCAAAGGCGGCTTCGCCGCCCCTCGCACATCTTCCCTTTAACGCACAGCACTGTAAATGACTTGCGGGAGCTATGCTTCTGCGAAAGGGGCAGATGTATATGACAAAAATAAAAGCACGGCTTTAAATCAATGCCGTGCTTCTTTGCGATATGCGGTTTACCGCCGCCTTATCACACTTATCAGCCCATAATACATCGGGATAGTGAGAAACACTACCCAGCCGGGGTGCCACAAATTCCAACAAAATCCCATTACAAGATATACCGCAGCTACCGCAACAGGGTACGGAAAATCTTTCATTCGACGATTGATGATCGACGATAACAGACTTTCCAATATAGGTATAAGAAAAAATATTATCCAGCCCGGGTGCCATAAGTTCCGACAATATCCCATAACAAGGTACACGATAGTCACGATAACTACAACGACTATTCCTATATATACATACAATTTTATGCGGGGATCTGTGTTTTCGGCTGCCGTTTCCTCCTCTGGAGCGGAATCGTCTTCCAAGCTTTCCTCAGTATCGGAGAAAGGAGTCGGCTGTACCTCCTCCTGCTCCGCTTTGCCGTTTATCAGCTCATCTATGGTTATCCCGTAAAGCTTGGACAAAGCCGAAAGGTTGGATATGTCGGGCTGGGCTTCCGCCCTCTCCCATTTTGATACCGCCTGTCTGCTGACGTTCAGCTTTTCCGCAAGCTGTTCCTGGGAAAAGCCGCGCTGTTTTCTTAATGCCGTCAGGCGCTTTGCCATAGTGTCGTTCATTTGTTCGTACGTTCCCTGCTCAGAATTTTTGAAGAAGTTCATAATCGTTATCCTTTCATTTTGTTTTGTGAAAGGATAACATATAAGCTCCGCCTGCGCAACATACAGCGGATTACATTTTGAAATTTTTCCGCAACCGTTGGTTGCAAAAGGCGGCGCAAAGGCTTTTACCTTACCTCAACAGGCAGGTCGGAAAGGTTGGTGAAGCAGTCGGCTATCCCCTCAGTGATGATAATTCTTTTATCATTTGTGATAATTATAATATCAAAGCCGCCGTTTTCTGCATGATATTCAAGCGCCTTTTCCTCACCCATAACGAACAGCGCGGTGGAAAGAGCGTCGCACATCAGACCGCTGTCCCCAACTACTGTTACCGAAACAAGACCGCTTTCGGCGGGGCAGCCGCTTTCGGGGTCGATTATATGGTGATACGTCCTGCCGTCCTCGCCTGTAAAACAGCGCTCGTAGCTGCCCGAAGTCACTACCGATTTGTCGGTGACGTTCAGCACGCCGATATTGTCGGCGGAAAACGGGTCGCGGACGCCTATTCTCCATGGGCTTTTGTCAGGATTGCTGCCTATTGCTGTTATGTTGCCGCCTAAATTTATCAGGGCGGAGGTAACGTCGTTTTCCCTCATTATTTCTGCGGCTTTGTCTGAGGCGTAACCTTTTGCCACCGCTCCCAGATCAAGCATAACGCCTTGGGGGACGGAAACGTTGTTGCTGTCGATTTTTATTTTTGAATAATCTACGCTTGCAAGCAGGCTGTTTATCGTTTCCCGCGGGGGTATCCTGTATTCGCCTGTGGTAAAGCCCCATTCCCTCAGCACAGGGTAAACCGTTATATCCAGCGCTCCGCCTGTTGTTTCGCCCATTTCCTTGGCGTAGGAGATAATCTCGGCGGTATCGGTATTGACGGCGGCAGTGCCGTTTGAGTTTATTTTTGAAATATCGCTGTTTTCGTCGGTGACGGAAAACAGCTTTTCAAGCCGCTGTACCTCCGCTTTACAGGCGTTTGCCGCTTTGTCGCCGTTTTTGCCGTAGGCGGTTATCTGCATATAGGTGTCCATGGCGAAGAAATCGGTATTGTGGGGAGAAGTGTCTTCGCAGGAGCAGAGTAGCGTCACAAGTAAAGCCGCTGTAAGGGCGGCTGAGATGAGTTTTTTCATATGGTTCCTTTTTGAAATTAGTTATGAGGACTGCCTTTTTCGTGGAGGGATAGCTCTCGCGGTGGGGGAGGGAGGGTTGTGCGTTGAAGAGAGGGTGGTGCGGCGGCGAAGCCGCGGCAGGCGCGCGAAGCGCGTCTGCCCGCCGAGCCTGCGAAGCAGGCTCGGCGCTTTGCTTCGGGCGGAGCCCGAAGCAAAGGCGGCTTCGCCGCCCCTCGCACATCTTCCTTTAAACGCACAACACTGTAAATGACTTGCGGGAGCTATGCTTCTGCGAAAGGGGCAGATGTTTATGATCTATTTTCCCTGCTTATCCAGCCTGCTGCACACAAGCTGAGCGCAAAGCCCCGTAAACGCTCCCGCAATACAGCCCGACAAAATAAGCACAGGCAGATAGCTCACTATCATAAGCGTTCCCGTCACAAGCACCGCCGCCAGCATTTGCCCGCAGTTATGGAGTATCGCACCGAAAATGCTGCAAAGCCACATTCTGTTTTGCGGTATTATTTTTTTCAGCAGCAGCATTCCCGCAAGGCAGAAGATCCCGCCTGCAAGGCTGTAAAGTATGGTCATCATACTGCCGCTGAACATTGCTCCCAGAATTATCCTTGCAAACAGCACAAGTGCGCTCTCTCCCGCTTTATAGCGGTAAACGGCGTACATCGTGACTATGTTGGCAAGCCCCGGCTTTATTCCGGGGATAGGGGTAAGGGGCGGTATCTGAAGCTCCACTACAAAGATTATCAGCGCTATCGCCGTCAGCAGGGCAAGCTCCGCTAATTTTCTTATCTTCATCTCACGCCGCCTGTCTCGCCACGGCGTCAACCTCGCCGCTGTCCGCAAATCTTATAACAAGGCGGTTCGGCAGGCAGACTATCGGCATACCGCCCTTCAGCTTTCCCGTTTTGACACAGATCTGGTCGGGACAGCCCGCCTCGCTGACAAATATCTCCCCGTCCTTTATCTCAATGGTGTTGTAGCTCCCGCCGTATTCTATGTGTATCGTCCGGTTCTGCTCAGTCGGCAGGTTTATCCTGTAAAGCACCTGTCCGTCGCTGATTATCTCAACGGTATTCTTTTCGTTTTCGCTGAGAAAATATACCGTTCCTGCCACTGATAAAACTATGATCACCGCAAGGATAACGTAAAGTATCGCAAGTCCTTTTTTATTTTCCGCCATTGTTGTCCTGTCCGTAATAAGCGTTTGCGCCGTGCTTGCGCAGGTAATGTCTGTCAAGCAGTTCCCTCTGCATAAATGTGAGGTCGGGGTTCAGTGTCAGCGCATGATAATTCATAAACGCCGCCTCCTCAAGCACCACCGCATTGTGGACCGCCTCTGCGGCGGTCTTTCCCCAGGTAAAGGGTCCGTGGCTCTTTACAAGAACGGCGGGTATCGTCATAGGGTCTATACCATCAAAAGCCTCTATTATCACCATTCCCGTTTCCTTTTCATATTCTCCCTCTATCTCCGCCTTTGTCATTGCTCTGGTGCAGGGAACGGTGCCGTAAAAATAATCTCCGTGGGTAGTTCCAAGGGGAGCTATACCTATCCCCGCCTGGGCAAAGGAGGTCGCCCAGCGGGAATGGGTGTGCACTATCCCGCCCACTTCTTTGAACGCTCTGTATAATTCAAGATGTGTGGGAGTGTCGCTGGAGGGCTTATAGCGTCCCTCGACCTGCTTTCCTGTTGCAAGATCTACTACTACCATATCATCTGCGGTCATAGCGTCGTATTCAACGCCCGACGGCTTTATCACCATCATTCCGCTTTCCCTGTCAACGGCGGAGACGTTGCCCCAGGTAAAGGTGACAAGTCCGTGCTTTGGGAGCAGTAAATTTGCCTGCAAAACTTCCTGTTTCAGTTGTTCCAGCATAGCTTTTTTCCTCACATTTCCGAAAGAATTTTTTCAGCGGGGAGCGCCGCTTTATATCTTGAAATAAAGCTGTCAAAGCCCTTTGCTCCCTCAGGGTCGGGCTGAGCCGTCATAATTTCAGCGTCTGCAAACACGTTTTCCGAAAGGAAATCGGGCAGGCTCTTTCCTCCGCCGTCCTTCATATACGCCGCAAGGAGCGCCATTCCGTATGCGCCGCCCTCACCCGCCGTTTCCGTTACCGTAACGGGAACGCCCAGACCGTCCGCAAGTATCTGCTGCGCCGCGCCCTTCACCTTGAAAAGTCCTCCGTGGGCGGCAAAGCAGGAGGCGTTCACCTTTTCCTTTTCAAAAAGTATCTCGTTCCCCGCTTTCAGCGCCGCAAGGGCAGAGAAAAGCTGCGCTCTGAAAAAGTTTCCTATGTTGAAATTCCCGTCGGGGGAACGGAAATACATTGGCTTTCCCTTATCAAGTCCAAGAACAGGCTCTCCCGAAAGGCAGTTGAACGCAGTTACCCCGCCGCAGTCCTTGTCGCTTTTCATAGCGTTTGTATAAAGCATTTGATACAGGTCGGACATATCCACGGGCTTTCCTATCATTTCCGAAAATTCCCTGAATATCTTCACCCATGCGTCAAGCTCTGAACAGCAGTTGTTGCAGTGTACCATAGCGACAGGCGCGCCGTCTGGAGTGGCTACTATGTCTATTTCGGGATAAACGCCGTCAAGGGGCTTTTCCAGTACCAGCATAGAGAAAACTGACGTTCCCGCCGAAACGTTGCCCGTTCCCTTGCGCACGCTGTTGGTGGCGGTCATTCCCGTGCCTGCGTCCCCCTCGGGCGGGCAGAAGGGTATTCCCGCCTTTAAATCGCCGTCAGGGTCAAGGAATTTTGCTCCGCTGTCGGTAAGCTCGCCGCAGCATTTTCCCGCCGTGACAACTCTGGGGAGAACGTTTTGTATCTTCCATTTATAGCCTTTATCCGCTATTTTCTCGGAGAATTTTTTCAGCATTCCTCCGTCATAGCCTATGCCGTCAGTTGGGAACATTCCTGACGCCTCGCCAACACCCGCCGCGTTAACTCCTGTAAGGAGCTGATGAACGTAGACCGCAAGGGTGGTGATGTAGGAGATGTCCTTAACGTGCTCCTCGCCGTTTAATATGGACTGGTAAAGATGGGCTATGCTCCAGCGCTGTGGGATATTAAAGCCGAAAAGCTGTGTCAGCTCCGCTGCCGCCTGCTCCGTCACGGTGTTTCTCCATGTGCGGAAAGGGGAAAGTAGGTTATTCTCCTTGTCAAAGGGCATATATCCGTGCATCATGGCGGAAATGCCCATTGAACCAACGGTAGTCAGGGTGACGCCGTATTTTTCCTTAACGTCACGCTTTAAGTCAGCGTAACAGCTTTGCAGTCCCTTGTGGATATCCTCAAGGGAATAAGTCCAGATACCGTTTTCAAGGCGGTTTTCCCAGGCGTGGCTCCCCTGCGCTATGGGAATGTACTTGTCGTCGGTCATCACCGCCTTTATTCGGGTGGAGCCAAGCTCAATGCCTAAAAACGTGTTGCCGTTTGTTATCTTTTCGGAAATTGTCATATCGTTCCTCCGTAATGCTCAGCCTTTGACCTTTTCACCGAATTTGCTTTCCAGAAAAAAGCGGTATTCGGGGTGGTCATAGGCGTTTTTATATTCTTCTTTCACTGTTTTGTCCAGCCATTCTTTCATTTTATCAGACATTTCTTCATAGCGGACTATCCGCAATAAACCCTGCTTTTCGGCGGACAAAATTTCTTCGTATGCGTCTTTGACGTATTCGCAGGCGCAAATCGGGACAGGCTTTTGCGATACCGCCGCAAAGGGTATCCCCGTTTCAAAGCCGCAGTCCTCCACGTTTTCAGCGGAGTAGATAAAGCCTGAAACGCCCTTGTAGGTTTCCTCAAGGGCATTGGGATAATACTCCTCTATACGCTGTATCTTGTCCTTGTCAAAGCCGTAGCTTGCCCATTTCTGCCACACGCCTGAATATTGAAATCCGCTTTCCTTGCAAAATTTTTCAACGGCGTTGCTGAGGTAGACAAGGACGTTTTCCCGCTTTTTTGAAAAATAGACCAGCGGGGTTTTGTGATTGGAGATTTTCGGCTGTAAAACCGTTATCCCCTTTACCGATGAAGCGTGAAAGTACATCACAGCTCCTCCAGCTCCTTCAGCCAGATATTTGCGCAGGCGTCGGAGGGCATTCTCCAGTCGCCTCTGGGCGAAAGTGTCACCGAGCCTATTTTTGGTCCGTCAGGCAGGCAGGAGCGTTTGAACTGCTGTGCGAAAAAGCGGCGGTAAAAGCTTTTCAGCCACTTTAAAATCACTTCGTCCTCATATCTTCCCTCCATAGCCAGCTTTGCAAGGCGATATACCTTTTTGGGGGAAAATCCCCAGCGCACGGCGTAATACAAGAAGAAGTCGTGCAGCTCGTAAGGTCCTACCAGATCCTCGGTTTTCTGACTTATCTCACCGTTTTCTGCGGGGAGGAGCTCGGGGCTGACGGGGGTATCAAGTATATCGTACAGCACCCTGCGCAGGTCTTCGCTTTCGGCGGAGTCGGCGTAATAGCGGACGATGTGCCGCACAAGTGTCTTGGGAACGCCCGCGTTGACGCCGTACATTGACATATGGTCACCGTTGTAGGTCGCCCAGCCCAAAGCAAGCTCGGACAGGTCGCCTGTTCCCACTACAAGTCCGCCTGTTTCGTTGGCAATATCCATAAGCACAAGGGTGCGTATTCTTGCCTGAGCGTTTTCGTAGACGACGTTCTGATCCTGCGGGTCGTGTCCTATATCAAGGAAGTGCTGTTCTACCGATTTCGTTATGTCCGTTTCACGGAGAGTGACTCCCAAAGCCTCGCACAGGGAAACAGCGTTGTTTTTTGTGCGTGATGTTGTGCCGAAGCAGGGCATAGTCACCGCAATAACGTCCTTGCGGGAACGGTTCAGCCTGTCCATAGCCCTGACGCTGACAAGCAGGGCAAGGCAGCTGTCAAGTCCGCCCGAAATTCCTATCACAAGGCTTTTTGCCGACGTATGCTCAACTCTTTTCTGAAGTCCTGCACTTTGCATAAGGAGAATGTTTTCACAGCGCTTTGCCCTGTCCCCGTCATCGTGAGGAACGAAGGGAGAGGGGTTGATAAAGCGTGTTATCTTCGTTTCGGAAAGGGGCATGGAAAATTCAACGGTGCTTGCCGTCTGCTCTGAGGGGAAGGTGGTGTTTTTCCGCCTTTCGCCTGCTAATCTAAACACGTCTATCTCGCTTATCAGCATCTCGTTTTCAAACAGCTTTGTTTCCGCAAGCAGGGCGCCGTTCTCCGCTATAAGGCTGTGACCTGAGAATACCATATCCGTGGTGCTTTCGCCGTCACCTGCGGAGGAATAAAGGTAGCCGCAGATGAGCCGCCCGCTTTGCCCTGTCACAAGAGAGCGGCGGTATTCCGCCTTGCCTATCATCTCGTTGCTGGCGCTGAGGTTCAATATAATGTGCGCTCCCGCCGCCGCAAGCTGTTCCGACGGGGGCTGAGCCGCCCACAAGTCCTCACATATCTCAACGCCGAAGGAAAATTCGGGAAGCTCTTTACAGCGGAAAATCACAGGTGCGTCCTCGCAGGGGGAAAAGTGCCGTTTCTCGTAAAATTCGTTGTAATTGGGAAGATACTTTTTTCCCACAACGCCCAGAATTTCCCCGCCGTAAAGGACGGCGGCGGCGTTTATCAGCTTTCCTCCGCGCAAAACAGGAAGTCCCACAACGGCAATTATTTCAAGAGAGGAAATTTCGTCCTTTATCCGCAAAAGCTGCTCCCATGCGCTGTCTACCAGCGTTTTCTGCAGGAACAAGTCCCCGCAGGTGTAGCTTGTAAGGCATAATTCGGGGAGGACAAGCAGCTTTGCTCCCTTTTCTGCCGCCTGCTCGACGCAGGAAATTATGCTGTCGGCGTTGTACTGTGTGTCCGCGGTCTTTATCTTCGGGGTGGCTGTTCCCACCTTTATGAATCCGTCCTTCATAAGCGCTCCTTAAAAACATGATAATACAATTTTATTTTAGCATTTTTTCACATAAAATGCAACCTGTTTTTGCGGGTTTTTGCATTGACTATCAGCTCTTTTGATGATATAATTATTATGTATTTTTATGTGAAAATCCGACATAATGAAAGGCAACGCTATGGAATTTCTGAGAAACGCTGTAAAATTTACCTCGGCAGGGGACTTTACAAAGTGGGAACAGCAGTGTCAGCCTATCGGCAACGGTTACCTCGGCGCAAGCTTTTTCGGCGGTATCGCCAGGGAAAAGGTGGTCTTGAACGAAAAAACGCTTTGGAAAGGCGGACCGTCAGAATCCCGACCCGACTATTGCGGCGGGAACAAGAAAAACGCCTACCTTTATGTAAAGCAGGTGCAAGAGCTTCTTTACGAGGGAAAATATCAGGAGGCGCTGGAGCTTTTGCCCTATCTTACGGGGGAAATGGACGGCTCGGGAGCGTATCAGCTTTTAGCCGACCTTTACATAGAACAGGATATTGACGAAAATGGCGTTTCTGATTATCTCAGAGAGCTTGATATGGACAGGGCGGTATTCACTACCCGCTTTGCCGCCGACGGAGTTCATTATACGAGGGAGGCGTTCGCCAACTATCCCTCAAATGTGATTTGCATAAAGCTGTCCGCTGACAAGGCGGGAAAAATAAATTCCGTGCTTTCCCTTGGGGAATATCAAGGAGGCGAAGTAAAAGCTGAGGGGAATTTCCTGTGGCTTGACGGCGCTGTTCCCGATAACGGACTTCGCTATTGCGGTGGATTTTGCGTTTCGGCTGAGGGCGGAAGTGTGACTGCTCACGGGGATAAGCTGAAGATAACAGGCGCTGACAGCGCGGTTATTTACTTCACCGCAGAAACGGATTACAGTCCCGACTTTTATAAGAATTACAGGAGCGGCGCTGACCCTGCTATCGCCGTTAAAAGCAGGCTTGAAAAGGCGGTAAATGCGGGATACGAAACGCTTTACTCCCAGCACGAAAAGGACTACACTCAGCTTTTCGACCGCTGTAAGATAGCGCTGAACGGCATATGCGGCGAGCCTTTGCCTGCTGATAAGCTTGTAAAGGGGTATAAGGACGGAGATATGAACTGCCGCTCAATGCTGGAGGAGCTGTATTTCCAATTTGGAAGATATATGCTCATTTCAAGCTCAAGGGCTGGCTCCCTCCCCGCAAATCTGCAAGGGGTATGGAACGAGAGCAACACTCCCCCATGGAACTGCGACTATCACATAAACGTCAATCTGCAAATGAACTACTGGGGAGCGTACAACACAAATCTGGCGGAAACGGCGTTCCCGCTGGTGGATTTTCTGGACGATCTGCGCCCTGCGGGACGCGTTACCGCAAAGGAATATTACAACATAGTTTCAGACGAGAAAAATCCCGAAAACGGCTGGACGGCTCACACCGCAGTTAATATTTTCGGCTGGACCGCTCCCGGCTGGGATTTTTACTGGGGCTGGTCAACGGCGGCGGTGGCGTGGCTTATGCAGAATATCTGGGAATACTACGAATTTACCGAAGATAAGGATTATTTTGAAAAGCGCATTTATCCCATTATGCTGGAAAGCGTCAGGTTTTACAGTCAGTTGCTGATATATGACGACAAGCAGGAAAGACTGGTGTCCACCCCCACCTATTCCCCCGAACACGGACCTGTCACTATCGGCAATACCTATGAGCAGGCGCTTATAGAACAGCTTTACCGTGATTTTATAAAGGCGAGCGAGATTCTCGGCAGAGATGAGGAGCTGAGAGAAAAAATAAAGCGTGACGTTGAGCTTTTAAAGCCCTATCATATAGGCAAAAGCGGGCTTATAAAGGAATGGTTCGAGGAGGATGAGAAGGATTTTGATACCTCGAAGATACAGCCCAATCACCGCCATATCAGTCATCTTATGGGGCTTTATCCGGGAAAGGCGATAACGCATAAAACGCCCGACCTGATGAATGCTGCGATAAATACCCTCAATCACCGAGGGGACGAATCAACGGGCTGGGCGAGAGCGTACAAGCTGAACCTGTGGGCGAGGACGGGGGACGGCAACAGGGCGTACTCCATTTTCAGCGGGCTGCTGTCAAGCTGTACTTTTGTGAATCTGTTCGATTTTCACCCGCCGTTCCAGCTGGACGGAAATTTCGGCGGAAGCGCGGGAATCGCGGAAATGCTGCTGCAAAGTCACGAGGGATATGTAAATCTGCTGGCGGCGCTTCCCGACGCTTGGAAGGACGGAAAATTTGAAGGGCTTTGCGCAAGAGGCGGCTTTGTGCTTGACTGCGAGTGGAGGGATAAAAAGCCTGTTCGGCTCGCCGTGCTGTCAAAGCGGGGCGGAACGCTGAAGATAAACTGCAAGCCCGCAAGGGTGATTTCGGCAGGAGAGGAATGCGAGTTCTCATATGAAAACGGGATGACCTCGCTGTCCTGCGGGAAAAACGGAGCTTATGAGTTTGAGTTCTGACAGACGAAGAACTGGAATAAAGTCCCTTTGCAATTAAATAAACATATTGCTTAGGCGATATAACACACGGCAGGCTTGCGGCCTTTCAGTTAAATGTTAAGAAGAAATATGAAGTTACATTCTGAGATTTTGGGAGAAAAACATGGTTTTACTTTTTGATACAAAGGAGATCCCGCGTACAGCGGCTTTTACGGGCTTCAGACCGCAAAAGCTCCCGTTTGAAGATATGAACGGCAAAGAGGCGATGAAGCTTAAAAGCACGATAAAGGCAGCGTTCAGCCTTCTTATCAAGCAGGGATACAGAAGATTCCTCACAGGCGGCGCGCTGGGCAGCGACCTGCTGGCGGCGGAAGCGGTGGAGGAGCTTAAAGCCGTATTTTACGACAAGGGCATAAAAAATATAATCTGCGCCCCCTGCATACACTACACCGAAAAATGGGATCCTGCCGACAAAAAAAGACTGCTTGACGTAGCGAACAAGTGCGACAAAGTGTATTTTGTTTCAATGAAGCCTTACTACAAAGGCTGTATGCATGAGCGGAACCGCTTCCTTGTGGATAATTCGTCGGCACTGGTGGCAGTCTATGACAACATACAAAGCGGCGGAACGCAGTACACAGTAGATTACGCGCTTAAAAACAACAAAACTGTTCTTAGGGTGGACCCTTATACCAACCTTTCAATACAGACCGTTGAGAAGCCCGAACAGATCGAACAGCTTATTATCAAATAAATTGCGGGGCTGACCCGCGGAATGAGGTCTCTATGGATATGCTTTGGAACGACGGCTGGAAATTCAGCCTGTGCAAAAATGACGAGCTTGACATAAGCTCAGCCGACAACGCGCAGTTCACCGAGGTGGAGGTGCCTCACGACTGGCTCATCGGAGATACACGGAACCTTTACGCTTCGGGGGACGGCTGGTACAGAAAGGATTTCAGCGTTTCTGCCGAAATGCTTGAGGGCAGGGTATACGTTAATTTTGACGGCGTTTATATGGACAGCACCGTTTATGTCAATCATAAGCCCGTGGGCGACTGGAAATACGGCTACTCCGCTTTCAGCTTTGATATTACCGAATTCCTCACCGAGGGGCAAAACGTCATGCATGTTCAGGTGAGGTATCGCTCTCCCAACACCCGCTGGTACAGCGGCGCGGGTATCTTCCGCGATGTTAAGCTGCTGCTGAGGAACAAGGACCATATAGCGCTGAACGGCGTTTATATCTGTCCGAGATTTGAGGACGGGCAGTGGAAGGTGAACGTTTCTGCCGAAATACAGGGAAGCGGAGAGCTTTTCCACGAAATAACCGACAAAAAAGGCGTCGTCGTTGCCGAGGGCGTCGGCGAAGTCTGCTCTATGATAATAGAAAAGCCCGTTTTGTGGGATATTTACAAGGGCAATCTGTATACGCTCAAAACAACGCTTAAAAAGGACGGAAAAACGGCTGACGTTCAGGAGAACGTTTTCGGTCTGCGCACCGTTTCATTTACCCCCGAAGGCTTTTTCATAAACGGAAGAAAGGAAAAGCTCCACGGCGTCTGCCTGCACCATGACCAAGGGGCGCTGGGTACCGCGGTAAACAGGGCGGCGCTTAAAAGGCAGCTTGAAATACTTAAAGGCTTCGGCGTCAACGCCATTCGCTCAAGCCATAATATGCCCGCAAGGGTCATGGTCGAGCTTTGCAATGAAATGGGCATACTTATGGACACCGAGAGCTTCGATATGTGGGCAAATCCGAAAAATACCTACGATTATGCAAGATTTTTCAGGGAATGGTATAAAAAGGACGTTGAATCATGGGTAAAAAGGGACAGGAACGACCCCTGCGTTATCATGTGGTCCGTGGGCAACGAAATAGGCGATACCAACTCCCCCGAGGGGCTGGAGATCGTGAAGCTGCTCAAGGAAGCCGTGCTGGAATTTGACCCGTGCGGAAACGCCGTGCCTACTATCGCGTCCAACTTCCTTGCATGGGAACCTGCTCAGAAGGTTTCCGACGTGCTGAAGCAGGGCGGCTATAACTACGCCGAGCAATATTATGAAGAACACCGCAAAAAATATCCCGACTGGTTCATTTACGGCAGTGAGACCTCCTCCGCCGTGCGTTCAAGAGGCATTTATCATCTTCCCGCCTCCGCTTCCATACTCACTCATGACGATATGCAGTGCAGTGATATGGGCAACAGCTGCGTGGGCTGGGGAAAGCCGATGGAAAAGGCGTGGATAATGGACAGAGACTGCGACTTCTGCGGCGGGCAGTTCGTATGGACTGGTTTTGACTATATAGGCGAGCCTACGCCGTACAGCACCAAAAATTCCTATTTCGGAATAGTTGATACGGCGGGGCTTTTCAAAAGCAGTTATTATTTCTACCGCTCCGTGTGGACTGACGGGAAGAAAAAACCGTTCGTACATATAATTCCCCCGTGGGATTTCAACGAGGGACAGGAGATCGAGGTGCGCACCTACTCAAACGTTGAGGACGTGGAGCTTTTCTTTAACGGAAGATCGCTTGGCAGGCAGCATATCGACCTTGCTCACGGAACGGAGCTTCACGGAAGCTGGAAGCTGAATTATTCCGCAGGTGAGCTTATCGCAAGGGCGTATGACAAAAAGGGCGTTGAAGTGGCGTTTGACAGGCGCGCTTCCTTCGGTGAAACGGCAAGGCTGGAGATAACTCCCGAAAGCAATACGCTCAAAGCCAACGGGCGCGACCTTATTTATCTGAGGATCGCCGCCATGGACGAGAACGGCGAATTTGTCGCCAATGCCAGAAACAGAGTCAAGGTGGACGTTTCGGGAGCAGGCAGACTTCTGGGACTTGACAGCGGCGACTCCACCGACTACGACAGCTATAAGGGAAACAGCAAGCGCCTTTTCAGCGGCATGATAACCGCCATAATCGGAGCCACCTTTGAAAGCGGCGACATAAACATAACAGTTTCCTCAAAGTGCATTCCCACTGCAAGACTTGTGCTTACCGCCAAAAAGTGCGAGATACCCGCAGGTACGGCAAAGCCTCTGCCTCAGTTCCCTGTGTATATACAGCCTGAAAAGGACGACATTTCCGCAAGAAAAATCGCCCTTAAAGCGGACAAGACAAAGCTGAACGCCGATGAGCCCTCCGCGTTCGTGACGGCGAAGGTGTTCCCCAAAAACGCAGACTATAAGGATATAACATGGAAGTGCGTGCTTGAAAGCGGAATGCCCAGTCCCGTCGCCGAAGTCAGGGAGGAAAACGGCGGAGCGATCGTTACCGCAAAAGGCGACGGCTCGTTTATACTGCGGGCTATGATAAACAACGGCTTTGATCACCCTGAGATAATAAGCGACCTGTATTTAACCGCCGAGGGACTTGGGCAGGCTGCCACCGACCCATACAGCTTCGTTTCCGCGAGCCTTTGGGATTTCTCCAACGCCGCTCCCCTTAACATTGTGGATAAGGGGGCTGTTTCGGGAATAAACGGGCGCACCGTGATCGGCTTTGACAACGTTGATCTCGGAAGCTTCGGCAGCGACAGGCTGAAGCTTTACATAGGCAACGCAGGCGGAGATATGGACGTTGAAATGTGGTACGGCGATCCTGACGACGAAAGCACTGAGCCTGAGCTTATCGATACTCTGACCTTCCAAGGGAACGGCGGCTGGGACAGGTTTTATCCCGCCGATTTCAAGCTGAAGGAGCGTATAAGCGGGACTGTTTCGATTTCATTTGTGATAAACCGCAACTGCATTTTCGGCGGATTTGAGTTTGAAAAGCTGAACAGAGCGTTCTCCACCATTAACACGGGTGAATACGACGAAATTTACGGCGACGATTTCACGGTAAATGAAAATAAGATAGAAAAGATCGGCAACAACGTTGTCATCGGCTTCAACGACCTTGATTTCGGCGATGGAGCGAGCAGGATAACTATTTGCGGAAAAACTCCAAATGCGGAAAATCCCGTTCAGATACGCTACACCTGCGAGGGGGCTGAACAGCAGGCACAGCTTGTGAAGTTCCCGAAAAGCGGCGAATACTGCGAAAAGAGCTTTGCCCTTGAAAAGATAGCAGGCAGGGTGACAAATCTCAGCTTTGTGTTTATGCCGGGCTCCAACTTTGATTTTGACTGGTTCAGGTTTGAATGATATGATAGATAAACTGATTTTTGAAACCGCCGAGTTTTTCTTCGGCGACCCGAAACGTATACAGCATTTCATAAAAGTCCACGAATTTGCAAGACTTATCGGTGCCGCCGAGGGAATGAGCGGTGAAGAGCTGCTGACTCTTGAGGCTGCGGCGGTAGTTCACGACGTGGGGATAAAGCCTGCGGAGGAAAAGTACGGGCAGTGCGGCGGGAAGCTGCAGGAGCAGGAGGGTCCTGCCGCGGCTGAGCCTTTGCTCAGAAAGTGCGGCTTTGACGAGAAAGTAATTCAGCGTGTGCTGTGGCTTGTCGCCCATCATCACACCTATGACGGCATTGACAGGCTTGACTATCAGATACTTGTTGAGGCGGATTTTCTGGTAAATCTGTACGAGGACAATGCGTCAAGGGACGCTGTCAAGGCGGCGCTGGAAAATATTTTCAGGACGAAAACGGGAATAAAGCTGATGAAAATATTTTTCAAAGTGTGATATTATAAACAGCAAAAGAGCGTATCGTTTAACATGATACGCTCTTTTAATTATCCCGATTTTCAGTCTGACATAAAAACACTTAGCGCGATTTTATGTCGGGACAGCTTTCAAAGGGACTGACTTACTTTCTCTTGCGTGCGGCTGCGGCAGTGATACCCGCTGCGGCTGCGCCGAGAGCGGTAAGTCCCAGAGTTACGCCTGTTGAAGGGTTCTTGTTGCTTCCCGCATTGTTCACGTTGGTGGGAGCGGTCGTTGTGCTCTCGGAAACGTCACTCTGCTTGGGAGTAGAGCTTTCTTCGGGAGTAGAGCTTTCATCAGGTGTGGAGCTTTCGTCGGGTGTTGAACTATCTACGGGAGTGGAGCTTTCACTTGGTGTGGAGCCTTCAGCGGGGGTTGAGCCGTTTTCGTCGGAGCCGTCCCCCAGAAGATCATCAGCGCCGTCTGCCGCGCCCTGAATAAGATCCTCGGCACCCTGCGCCGCGCCCTGTACGGCATTACCAACAGCAAACGCGTTTACGGAAATAACGCTTGCAGCCAGTGACGCCGCAAGGATATATCTTATTGTTTTCATGACTGTGACCATTCCTTTTTTTCAGATTTAAGACGTAAGTAAAATACGCCTGTGATATTATTTGAAAAAAGGAGCGGATTTAATCGTTCGGTATCTTGGGAAAAAAAGGAAAATCATTCTCCCGATTTTACAAATTTTTCATAAGCCGCGCGAAGCTCAACGCTTGCCGCTTCGGGAGCAACAGGGTTGCAGTGCGCCCACGCGCCTGTTTCGCTGGAGGCGTTGAACTTTATCTTGTCCTTGCTGCGCATGGGCGGGTAGAAGGCGATATGAAAGTGATAGTCGGACATATCCCCCATATTCACGGGAGCATTGTACATACACATCATATACGGGAAACGCATATCGAAAAGGCAGTCCAGCATTCCCGCGGTCTGCTTCAAGGTCAGGGCAAAGTCGGACTTCTCCTTGTCGGTCATCTGTGTGATATAGCTGAAATGGCGGTTGGGCACTATGTATACGCCGTAGGGATATTCGCAGAAGAAAGGCAAAAATACCGTGAAGCTGTCGTTTTTGAAGATAACGCGCCTTCCGTCCTTTTCCTCCTCGCTTTTCATCTTGCAGATAAGACATTCGCCGCTTTGCTCTTTCAGCTTTGCGAAGCTGTTCAGCTCAAGCTGTATCTTCTTGGGAACGAAGCTGTAACCGTATATCTGACCGTGAGGGTGGGGCATGGTAACGCCCACCGCCTCGCCTTTGTTCTCAAAGATGAACACGAATTTTATCTTTTCGTCGGAGGAGATGGCGGTAAATCTTTCCTGCCAAAGCGCTACAAGCTTCATTATATGCTCGTGGGAAAGGCTTTTCATCGTGGTGGTATGCTCGGGGCTGTAAAGAATGACCTCGCATTTGCCGTAGGAGGGAGCGATCCTGAAAAAGTCGGTTGCCACATCGTCCTCTTTCGGCGGGTTTTGTGACAGTGCGGGGAAGTCGTTGTCATACGCCAGCACCTCATAGCTGTCGGGGACCTTTCCGCTCCCTGGGCAGAAAGGACACCAGTCCTTGGGCATTTGCGGGCGGTTCTGACGGTGGGAGGCTATCATTACCCAGTCCTCCGTCAACGGGTTAAAACGCAGTTCAGCCATTTTATCATTTCCTTTCTTGCTGTAAATTCATTTTGCTGTTATCAAAGTTGAATTTCTTCGCCTGATGTGATAAAGTCGGTTTCGTTCTCCTCTGGCTCCGCTTCAGTCGCGGCAAGCTGAGTCCCGCAGTAAGCGCAGCGGGGATTTTTTATCTTTGCAACTCTTCCGCAGACGGGACAGCGCACTATTTCAAGCACACGCTCTATCTGCTGACCTATGGCGTCTATGCGGCGGTGAGTTCGTTCTATCTGGACTGCCATGGCTTCTATTTCCTCCGCATCGCCTCCGTCCTGACGGCACATTTTGTACACCTCTCTGCCCAGCTCCTTATACTGGCTGTCAAGCAGCTTTGCAAGGGCGGAGCGTCTGAAACGCAGCCTTGTGACCTTATATGTGACGTCAGCCTTTTTGGCTGCGCTTTCCGCAAGGTCTTTCATCATATCGGTTATTTCTGCCACCTGCATATCCTCCTTATATTCGTATCGTATATTTTGTCGATCTTAAGTCAGCGCCTTGAAAAAGGGATTGAATTTTTTCTCGGCTTCAAGGGTAGTATCTGCGCCGTGACCGCAGTAAAGCTTATGGTCCTCATCAAGCGACGCCAGCTTTTTAAGGCTTTCCGAGAGCTGACGGGGATCTCCCGAATAAAGGTCGGTCCGTCCCACAGAGCCTCTGAAAACGGTATCTCCCACGAAGATACAGCCGTTCACGATATAGCAGACGCTTCCCGCGCTGTGACCCGGCGTTTCCATCACCTTTATCCTCATGGAGCCTTCGCATATAGTGTCCCCGTCTCTGACTCTTCCGTCCGCTTCAACAGGGTGAAAGGGGATATAAGGGGCGATAAGCGCGCCTGATTTTTCCCTGTCGGAGAGCATGACCTCATCGGGTCTTGAAACATATACCTGCGCGCCGTAGCGTTCCTTCAGCCATGCAGCCGCGCCGATATGGTCAAAATGTCCGTGGGTAAGAAGTATCTTTCTGAGGGAAAGACCTCTGCTTTCGATCTCCGCCGCTATCACTTCGCCCTCGGCTCCGGGGTCGATCACGATTGCGGTGCTGTCGGGAGCGGTTATGATAAAACAGTTTTCCTCCAGCTCCCCTACCGTCAGCTTTGTTACTTTCATGTTGTCACCTTGCCTTATCAATTCTTGCCGCCTCTTTCGACGGTTATCACCCCATCTATCTTTCTGAGCTTCAGAATGATATTTTTAAGCTGTTCGGGTCCGCTTATCTCCATAGCGACAAAAACGTTTGCGTTGCCGTTTTTCAGGTTTCTTGCATTTATCTCGTGGATAGGTATGCGGCTGGCGGCTATGGCGGCGGTTATGTCCGCTATCATCGCTGTTCTGTCCTCGCACACTATGTCGAGCGTCGCTTCATAGCTTGCGCTGGCGCTTGCCGCCCATTTCACGTTTATCCAGCGGTCGGCGTTGGCTTCGTTTTTCTGCTGTTCGATAACGTTATGGCAGTCTGCCTTGTGTACCGAAACGCCGAAGCCCCTTGTTACAAATCCGATTATATCGTCTCCCGGAAGCGGGTTGCAGCACTTTGCACAGTGAACGGCGCAGTTTTCTATGCCCTCCACTACGATGCCGCTGCTCTGCTTTCTGGCGATAGTTTCGCTCACTACCTCGTCCACGTCGGTAACGGCGGGAGCCTGCGGTTTCTGGAGCTTTAAATAATCTTCCTTTATCTTTTGCAGTATCTTGCTGAGCATAACGCCGCCGTATCCTATCGCGGCGTAAAAATCGTCAACGTTGTCGAAATGCTGGCGCTTTGCTGTCTGCTTTAAAAATTCCTCGTCGGGAGTTATGCTGTTGCGGCGCATTTCGGCTTCAAACGCAGCCTTTCCCCGCTGTATGTTTTCGGGACGGCATTCCCGCTTGAACCACGCTCTTATCTTCGCCTTCGCCTCGTTGGTCTTTGCGATGTTCAGCCAGTTCCTGTTGGGACCGTAGTTGGGGCTGTTGGTGGTCATTACCTCCACGATGTCGCCCGTTTTGAGCTGATAATCAAAGGTCGCCATTCTCCCGCCGACTTTAGCGCCTGTCATTCTGTTTCCCACCTGAGTGTGGATAGCATAAGCAAAATCTATCACGGTCGAACCGAGAGGCAGGGTTATAACGTCGCCTTTAGGCGTGAACACATAAACGTCGTCGGGGGCAAGATCCACCTTTACCGCTTCGGCGATTTGCTCCACATCGTCGGCGTCCTGCTGCTGGTCAAGAAGCTGTCTTATCCAGTCGAAGCGCTTTTCTCCCGCAACGTTGCCGCTTATACCCGCCTTGTATTTCCAGTGGGCGGCGACGCCGTACTGAGCGGTGTTATGCATCTCAACGGTGCGTATCTGTACCTCGAAGGGTATACCCTCCCTGCCGATAACGGTGGTGTGAAGAGACTGATAACGGTTCGGCTTCGGGGTGGCGATATAGTCCTTGAAGCGGTAAGGGATGGGCTTGAACATATCATGCACTATGCCCAGCACGTTGTAACATTCCACTACCGAATGGACTATGACCCTCACGGCGTAGATATCGTATATTTCCTCGATGCTCTTGCCCTTTACATAAACCTTTTTGTAAATGCTGTATATGCTTTTTACTCTTCCCTCGATTATCGGCGGGGGCTGAATGTCGGAAATGCGCTCCGCGATACGGCTCTTTATGGTCTCGATAAAGTCCTCACCCTGCTCCTGCTTGGCGGCAAGGGCTTTCTGTACCTCCTTGTAGCCGTAGGGGTCAAGGTAGTAAAGAGCAAGGTCCTCCATCTCCTCCTTGACGTCGTTCATACCTAAGCGATGAGCGATAGGAGCGTAAAAGCTCATGGTCTCAAGGGAGGTCTTGCGCTGCTTTTCAGGCGGGCGGCATTCAAGGGTGCGCATATTGTGAAGTCTGTCCGCAAGCTTTATGATTATGACCCTTATATCCTTGCTCATAGCCATGAGTATCTTACGGATATTTTCGGCGTCCTGTTCTTCCTTGGTGTTCAGCGGAACCTGACCTATCTTTGTTACGCCGTCAACAAGCAGAGCCACATCTTCCCCGAATTTTTTCCTCAGGGTATCAAGCTCCACCTCGGTGTCCTCAACAACATCGTGGAGCAGAGCGGCGCAGATGGTGTCGGTATCCATGCACATTTCGAGCAGGATATATGCGACAGCGAGCGGGTGAGTTATATACGGCTCGCCGCTGGTGCGCACCTGACCTTCGTGATACTTTGCCGCGAAAGCGTATGCGTTTTCTATCTTTTGCAGGTCGTACTGCTTATCCACGCTTTTTATACGGTCGGTAAGCATTTCAATGGTGTATATCATAAAAATCTCCTGATGTCACGCAAGCCTTTGTTTAAGCTCAGTAAGATAGGGGCTGTTTTCAATGTCCGCCTTTCCCCTTACGGGAAGAAGCAGGACGGTTCCGTCAAATTCATTTATTTTCAGTATCCCCACGCTTTGAAAAAGGTCGAGGACGACTCTGAACATACAGTAATTTATCCCTTTTTCAAGGGCTGTCCCCGCGGCGGAGCTTATGGACTGGTTAAGCTTCACTATGTCGTATACCGTCATCTGCACCGCACGGTCGGGAATGACCCGCTTTGCCAGCGAAGCGGGTATCGGCTCTTTAAGGCAGAGCCGCTCGTAGGCGTTTTTCGCGGCAAAATATCTGTCCTGTGAAAAGCCTGAGGGACGTATGTCCGTAAGGCGGAGGTTCACGCTTTTTTCGCCGCCGTATTCGTTCACGAACGCGGTGACAAGAAGCTCCGCCTTATCGCCCGCCTTGTAGCCGAAATCCTTATATGTAGAAGAAAAGTCAAGCACCTTGAACTCTCTGTGCTGAAAATCAACGGTGAACGAAAGATACTTTCCGTCTTTAAGCGGTCTTACCGACTTCACCGTGCAGTCGGGGAGCATGAGTACGGGGTTCGGGTTTGCTTCTCCGAACGGCTCGAAATACTGCAAACTCTCAATGTCGGGCAGAGAAAGCTCCTCCGCTGTGACTGCCATTTCCGCGGTGTAAACGTCGGCGGGCATTTCGGGATTGTTTTTCTCAGCGTATTTCCATACGGCTTCGGCAAATTCCTCCGCATTTTCGGTGAGAACGGAAAATCCCGCCGCCTTGGTGTGACCGCCGAATTTCACAAGATGCTCCGACAGTGCCGTCAACATTCTGAAAAGCGAAAAGCCCTCCACGCTGCGGGCGCTGCCTCTTGATACTTCGCCTTCATCCGTTATCACTATCACAGGCTTTCCGAACTTATTCAGCAGTCTTGAGGCGATTATGCCGATAACGCCGTGGCTCCAGCATTTTCCGCGCACGATGATGACTCTTCGCTTCAGCAGAAGAGGGTCGCTTTCAGCCATAAGGCGTATCTCTTCAAGTATCTTTTTTTCCTCCTGCTGACGCTCGGCATTCAGCATGGTGAGCCGTTCCGCCATGACAGGTATCATAGTCTCGTTCTCGCTCAGCAGAAGCTCCGCCGCCTCCTTCGGGTGAGCAAAGCGCCCCGCGGCGTTTATTCTGGGACAGACCGAAAAGGCAAGCGAAACTGCGGAAACGGTATCTTCCTCCTGTATCCCGCACTGACGAAGCAGCGCGTGAAGCCCGCGGTTCTCCGTAAAAGGAAGGCTCTCAAGCCCTCTGCGCACAAGTATGCGGTTTTCACCCGTAAGGGGGACGATATCCCCGACGGTCCCCACCGCCGCAAGGTCGCCCCACTGCTCCATGACGCTTTCACAGTCGCCCTCCAGCGCCATAACAAGCTTCAGCGCCACGCCGCAGCCCGCAAGCTCCTTGCAGGAGCTGTAATCGTCGCTGCGGTGCGGGTCTACCACCGCCGCCGCGTCGGGAAGCTCCTCAGGTACCTGATGGTGGTCGGTTATCACGAGGGTCATGCCTTTTTCCTTTATATACTCCGCCTCGTCTATGGCGGAGATACCGTTGTCCACGGTTATGATTAGCTTCGTTCCGTCTGCGGCAAGCTTATCTATCGCGTTTTTATTAAGTCCGTAGCCTTCATCGCGGCCGGGGATATACCAGTCTGCGTTTGCTCCTATGGCTTCAAGGTAGCCATAAAGTATCACCGTGGCGGTTATCCCGTCACAGTCGTAGTCGCCGTAAACAGTTATCTTATCATTATTTTCTATTGCACGGGAGATCACCTCGGCCGCCTTTTCCATGTCGGTCAGCTCCTCGGGCGGGGTCAGCTCCTCGGCGTTAAAAAATTCTTCCGCTTCGTCCCTTGTAAAAATCCCGCGGTTTACCAACAGCTTTGCGGCAAAAACGCTTATGCCCGCTTCACGGGCAAGTTTTTCCGCCGCCGCTTTATCGGGCTGCTTTATTATCCACTTCTTCATCTATTCAGAAACGCTCCGTTTTAGTCATGTAAATAAATAATATATGACTAATTATACCACCTTTTTCATCATATTTCAAGAGCATTTGTTACAGAATGTTCATGATATAAGGGAGCTGCTCATAGCCGTATCTTTCAATGAGCTGTTTTGCAGTTTCGCACTCGGTGAGAAGCTCGTCGTCCTCCTGCTCAAGAAGGCTCTGCATTTTGGCAAGAGACATGGTTATCTCAAGGGCGTGGTCGTCGTCGGAGATGAGGATATGAAACCTTCTGAAGCCGTCCCACTGCTTTTCCGTACTGTACATCGCCTGCTTTGCCCCGTGAATGTCCCCCTCTTCAAATTTATTTTCTATGCGTGTTATGTTTTCGGACATTTTTCCCGAAAAATCCGAGGTGTATAATACCGACGCTATGCCGCCTGCGATTATCAGTATCGCTATCACGGCGCAGACTGCTATCCTTTTCATCTTTACGTCTCCTCCTTTCTGAACAGCTTATAATTTCCGTCGCTGTCGGCGGACATTATAAAGACGTCGGAAAGCTCCGCCTTGTTGTCGCGAAGTATGCTCATGAGCCACCCCTCGCCCAATTCCGCGCGCTGAAGAGCGTCGCGGTTTATTTCCCCGTCGCGCACGATTATTTCGGGAGGATTTTTCGGCGGCTGTTCCTTCTGCATGAAATTTATCTTGCCTGTGGTCTCAACTATCGCGTACTGGACCTGTGAAATGTCAAATATTCCCTGCTCCCGCATAGCTTCAACAAGGTCGTCCACGGTGTAGCGAAGATTTTTAAGCTCCTTCTGGTCGGGAACTCCGTCGCATATCACTACCCGCGCGGTGCCGCTCACTATTTTTCTGAGCTTCTGATTTTTCAGCATTATGCCTGACATGATAACGTCAAGGCATACGATCATCAGTATGGGGATAACCCCCATCAGCATAGGCGTTGACGCGTCCTCAAGCGCAAGAGTCGCGATATTCGATATCATTATCGTGGTGACCAGCTCGGAGGGCTGAAGCTCGCCAAGCTGTTTCTTTCCCATGAGCCTCAGCGAAAAAACTATGAGCAGGTATAATAAAATTGTCCTTATTATGATTATAAGCATGATCTTTCCTCTTCTGCGTTCAGGTACGGCGGAAATGTCTTTTTCCCCGTTAGATAATATTCTGCGCCGAAATGTGAAAATTATTACAAAGAGGCTTTTTCCTCCCGAAAAGAATGAAACGGTCCGTTTCAGGTTAAAATAACCGCAAAAGAAAGGAAATTGCGATGAAACTGAAAGAACAGAAGCTATCCTCCTCTCTTGAGGAGAATATCATAAATGTACGCACGCTGATGAGCGGAAGCTCCGACCTTACGGTGAAGCCCGCCAAAGCGGGAAATGTTCCGATATGCATAATTTTCTGCGAGGGAATGGCAAGCACGGATACCATGGCTGACCTTATCTTCCGCCCGATAAACGGGATAGGAAACGAAAGGAAAATGACGCCCAAACAGCTTCACGACGTATTGCAGCAGGAGGTGATAATCGCCGCCGAACAAAAAGAGGACGAGACATACGGCGACCTGTGCAGAGATATAATGTCGGGGTTTACGGTGATACTGATAGACGGCTGCGACAAAGCCCTTTCCGTCGGCGTTCAGGGCTATGCCGCAAGAGCGATACAGGAGCCTACCACGCACAGCAACGTTCGCGGGAGCCGCGACGGTTTCAACGAGGTGATAAGGACAAATATCTCTCTTATAAGGCGGCGCATGAAAACCACCGACCTTGTGTTCAAAATGACTCAGCTCGGAGAGCTTTCGGATACCGATGTGTGCATTTGCTATATAAAGGGCGCGGCGGATAAGGAGCTGGTGAGATCGGTGGAGGAAAAGCTGAAGAAAATACCGCTGAATACCATTCTGGAGTGCGGATATATCCAGCCCTTCCTCGAATCCCCCGGCGACGCCGTCTTTTCGGAGATAGGCGTCACCGAACGTCCCGACGTGTTTACCTCAAAGCTCCACGAGGGCAAGGTGGGTATACTGGTGGACGGAACGCCCTTCGGACTTTATCTGCCAAAGCTCTTTATGGAAAATTTTTCCGTGGTGGACGACTACACAGGCAGGCCCGCCTTTGCCGCGATGCTGCGGATAATAAGATATATGGCGATAGTTATCGCCACGCTGACGTCGGGAGTTTATGTGGCTCTCGCGAACTTTAACCCTGAGCTGTTCCCCGAATCTCTTCTGCTGAATCTGGCGACAAGTATTCAGGATACGCCTTACCCGCTGCTGGCGGAGTGTCTGATAATCCATATTTTTTATGAGATAATGCGGGAAGCGGGACTCAGGATACCGTCAAACATCGGTCACGCAGTATCCATCGTCGGCGGCCTTGTAATAGGTGAAATAGTGGTGTCGGCAGGTCTTGTGGGCGCGCCGATAGTGCTTATCGTGGCAGTGGTGGCGATAACGGGATTTGTGGTCCCCGACCTTTACGACAGTATCGCTGTGCTGAGGATAGTATTCATAATCGTAGGCGGTATCTGGGGGATACTGGGAATAACCGCCCTCAGCGCTCTGGTCATCTTCAAGCTCTGCTCGCAGGAAAATTACGGCGTTCCTCATACCGCGCCCCTTTCGCCCTTCTCCATAAAATCAATGAGAGACTTTATCCTGAGAAGGAGCTGGCGCGTCATGGCAAAACGGGACTATCATGTTCAGGACCTTGAGGGCGTTCATGTGAGCGGCAATTCCGAGAGCCGAAAGGAGAAGGTATGACAAAGACAAAAATAAGCACAGCGCAGCTCGCAGTGCTTCTGGCGGCGTCAAGGCTCTTTACCGAAGCCACCGAGTTCACAGGCAGAAGCTACAGTATGCAGCATTTCACCGTGATACTTGTTTCCTGTCTGATACTGACGGCGCTTTATATACCGCTTATTGCCGCTTCAAGAAAATACGGCGACAGTGCTTTCGGCGTTATCGCCTCAAAAAGCCGTACTGCGGGATTTCTGTGCGGCGCGGTCATAACGGTCATACTGCTGTCGGCGGCTGTATCCTCGGTATGCAGAATGACCTTCTATACCTCCGCCACCGTGTTCAGCGAAGCGCCGACGATACTGCTCGCGGCGCTTCCTCTGGCGGTCTGCGGCTATGCGGCGGCAAAGGGGATACAGGGGCTTGCCCGCGGGAGCGTTATAATCGCGGGACTTTTTATCGCTTTTCTCGTCTTTATCGGGATAAGCCTGAGCGGTCGATATGACACAGGCTGGCTTTATCCTGCCGTTATCGAACAGCCCGACCTTTTCTGGGAACAGGTGATCCGTCATGTGGGAAGGAATTCCGAGCTGCTCGTATTCGGCGTGCTGTCGGGCTTCGCGGGCGAAAAGGCGGACAGAGCGGCGTACTTTTATATCCCCGCCGTGTTTTTGCTGTCGGAGCTTATGCTTTTAGCGGAAACGCTGTCGCTGGGACCTTTTCTCGGAACCGCCGCATTTCCGTTCTTCACTATTTCCGCCATGTCGGATATAGTGCTGTTCCAGCGTCTTGACGGAATAGACGCGGTAATGTGGACGCTTATGCTGATAGTGAGGGTGAGCGTTATCTTTGTATGCGTAAAAACTGTTTTCGGGCGCATTTTCGGCGAAAAAGCCGCGAATCCTGCGGCATGGCTCTCGGCGCTGGCGGCGGCTGCCGTCGCGCTGACCGTTGACGGGAATATAGGCTTGTCCGTTATTATCGACAGGGCGCTTGTGCTTATCCTTCCCGCCGCAGGGCTGCTGCTTCCGATAACAGCCCTTATAGTCGGCAGAAAAGGCAAAAGAGAGGTGAAAAACAGTGAAAAAGCTTAGCTTTATAAAAATGACCGCCGTTATAACTGCGGCGGTCGTTTGCTCAGGCTGTATCCCTCACACCGAGCTGAACGAAAAAGCTATCGTTCTGGCGGTGGCGGTGGATTATGAAGATGAAAAATATAAGGTGACTTTCCAGTATTACAGCCCCACGGGCATAGGCGGGCAGACGCCTGTGGACAACTCTCAGCCGAACGTTCTCACCTCGTCGGGAGAAGGCGAAAACGTCTATGAGGCTATGGAGGAGGCTTCCTTCAAATGCGGGCGAAAGCTGATGTCGGGAGTTATACAGATAATCATTATCGGGGAAGAAGCCGCTGTAAATTCGGTGGATAAAGTGACCGACTTTGCCGAGAGCAGCTTTCAGAGCCGCCCCGATATGCTGATAGCCATAAGCAGCGGAAAAGCCGAAGAGCTTATGAAGGTCAAGTTCAACGAAGGGACCGTTTCAACGCAGAAGCTCCGCTTCCTGCTGGACAATGCGCAGGCAAACGGGCTTACCGTTCTCCCGTCGGCGCTTGATTACTATATAACTCTTGAAACAAAGCAGCAGAGCATATGTCTGCCTGTGCTGAAGCTGATAGACGACGGAAAAAGCGACGCTTCCGAGGACGGAAAGACAATCGAGATAGACGGCGGCGCTCTCATAAAAAACGGCAGATCGCTGGGAATGGTCAGCGCTGAAGTCACCGAGGGGATACAGCTGCTGTGGGGAAAGACCACCGATATTTCCGTGACCGTTCAGCGTGAGGAGGAAAAGGTCTCGATCCGTCTTTCCAAGGTGAAAGTGAAAATTGAACCGATAATGGAGGGAGATACTCTGGTATTTAAGGTCGGCGCCTCCTGCCGCGGGGAATATCTTGTGGCTCCCCCTCATCACAATAATAACGACGAAATGGAGCAAAAATGCGGTGAGCAGCTTATAAAGCTGATGAAAACGGCGGCTGAGGAAACCGTTCTGAAATGCGGCGCAGACCCGATAAATCTTGAAAAAACGGTAAGGCATCACGATTATTCCCTGTGGAAGCAGATAGAGGACAACTGGGAGGAAACGCTGATAAACAGCAGGTTTGAGTTTGATGTTAAGGTGGAGATAAACAGACTTTCCATGGAGGACTGATCCGCTGAAAAATAAAAAAGAGCCGTCCCGCAGGAAAACAAGTTTTTCCCGCAAGGGCGGCTCGTCCGTTTTTTAACCCTTCAGTCCTCTTGACTGCCTGTCCATATCCTCTACCACGATGTCGTAGATCTCACCGAGAGAAGCGCAATATTCAAGCACCTTCCAAGGTTCGTTGGTGTGAAAATGGATCTTTATCAGCTCCTCGTCCCCTACCGCAAGGAGAGAATCCCCCTTGAAGTTCTGAACGAAATAGTCGTAGATAACGTCCTCGTCAAGATCCTCGCCTTCAATAAGAAGCTGGGTGTCGTACCTGTATTCGATCATTTTTGTTCTCCTTTATGTTTATTCGCTTTAAGCTCCCGCTTTATCTCGCGGAAGGCGGCTTCCTCGCCCTCGTCCCTGACGAGGGTGAGCCACTGCCTGAGCTTTTCGGCGGTATTTACATGCATCATGGCGGGAGCGAGCCTGCTTTGCTGAAAATATTCCAGAGCGTCGCCCTGCCTGTAATTCTTCCCGTGGTAAACGCGGCAGGCGGCTATGCGGTCGCAGCACATTTCCGCCGTGTATCTGAGCGGCATTTCCACAGGTATCACGCCAACGCCTTTTTTATAGTCGCGCCAATATTCCCAGTGATGGCGGTTCCTGCCCTTATGGTGGAGCCACGCGGCGCTGTATCCCTTTTCTGCGCGCTCAAGGTCGTTTGGAGAGCATTTTCCCGTGAAATACCTTGCCCCTGCCAGAAACTCGGTGGGGGAATATTTTGAAAGGTCATGAGTAAGCCCCTGACGGTAAAGCCCGCATTTGAAGCAGAATTTTCTCACAAGCCGCCTGTGCTTCACGACCGTTTTAAGATGTCCGAAAAAACCGTTCATATAAAGCCTTCCCCGCTACACGTCAAAGTGATAAAAATCAAGCTTGCCGTTTTCAATTGTGATTATCCCGTAAGACGGCGGCTGACCGTCCCGGGAAAGGCTCACGCTCCCCGGATTGAAAAGGTAGACCCCGTGTTCTCTGCTGAAATGGCGGCAGTGCGTATGTCCGAAAAGCGCCGCCGAGCAGCCGTTTGAAACCGCCGCCGCGGCAAGGCTGTCAAGACCGTCCCTGACGCCGAACGTATGACCGTGGCAGATAAGGAGCTTATATCCCTCCGCCTCAACTACTACGGCAGCGGCAGTCATGCCCCAGTCGCAGTTTCCCCTGACGCAGTAGGTATTTATCCCGCCCATCTTCATGGTGACGGTGCTGTAATCGTCCTCGCCGTCGCCTAAAAATATAAAGGTGTCAAAGGGCTTTGCTTTTTCCGCCGCACGCTGTAAGGCGGAGGTGTTCCTGTGGCTGTCCGATGTGACAAGTATACGCATTTTATATCAGTCCTCTGAGTTGTTTTATAGTGGGTCTTAACGATTTGCAAGCACTTCCGCCATTTTCTCGTAAACCTTTTTGACATCGATAGGCTTTGAGATATGGGCGTTCATTCCCGCTTCGATGCTCTTTTCCTCGTCCTCTGAGAAAGCGTTCGCCGTCATGGCGAAAATCGGCACCGTCTTAGCGTCGGAGCGCTTCAGCAGTCTTATTGCCTTTGCGGCGGCAATACCGTCCATAACAGGCATCTGTATATCCATGAGTATAAGGTCGTAATATCCCACGGCGGAATTGCAGAACATTTCAAGAGCCTCGGAGCCGTTCTCCGCGCAGTCTATCTCCGCTCCTGTCGAAGTTCCCAGAAGCTCGGTAGCTATCTCGCGGTTAAGGGCGTTATCCTCGGCAAGGAGGATATGTCTGCCCCTGAAATCAAAGTGCGCTCCGTGGACAGGGTTCATATCGAACATAGGTTTATCGCTTTTTACCGTTTCCAGCGCCGCAGCGATAGTGGAGGTGAACAGCGGCTTTGAAATGACTCCCTCAAAGCCCGCGTCCTTTGCAAGAGGCTCCACCTCGGTGGTGTCGTATGCGCTTATGATTATTACCGCCGTACTGTCGCCCGCTGTTTCCTTTATGCGGCGGGCTGTCTCAAATCCGCTCAGTTCAGGCATACGCCAGTCTATAAAGCAGACGTCGTAATCGTCGTTCTCCGCGTGCGCAAGCTGGACCTGAGCCGCCGCCTGATAGCCGTTGTCCACCGCTTCCGCACAGCGCACCTTCATTGAATCAAGTATGCTCAGTATATGATCGCACATATCCTTGTCGTCGTCCACAACAAGGACCTTCAGATTTTCGTAATGCACTTCGGGGATCTCGGAAGCCTTTCCGAAGGGAAGCTCCACGGTAAACGTGCTTCCCGAACCGTATACGCTTTCCACCGACACATTGCCGCCCATAAGCTCGGAGAAGCGGCGGACTATGGAAAGACCTAAGCCTGTCCCGCCGTAATTTTTGGTGACGTCTTTATTTTCCTGCTCGAATGACTCGAATATCTTTCCGAAATTTTCCTTCTTTATCCCGCAGCCTGTATCCGATACCGCAAAACGCAGCTTCACCGTCTCATCGTCGGAGTAGAACTGCTCCACCGTCAGATGGACCTTGCCGCCGCTTTTGGTGAATTTCAGGGCGTTGGAGATAAGGTTCGCCAGTATCTGATTGAGGCGGAGGGAATCTCCCACAAGCTCCTCGTCCACATGACCCTTCAGAATGGTCTCGTACTCTATGCCCTTTGCTTCCGCCTGACTGTGATAGGTTATGCTCAGAGTTTCAAGGAAACGGCGGAAATCAAAGGTCTCCTGCCGCAGCTCCACCTTTCCGCTTTCTATCTTGGACATATCCAATACGTCGTTTATAAGCGTGAGAAGATGATTTGAGGAATAAGACACCTTTTTCAGGCAGTCCTCCACCTTTGCGGGGTTTTCCAGATTTTGCCTTGCTATGGCAGTCATGCCTATGATACCGTTCATCGGCGTTCTTATTTCATGGCTCATACGGCTGAGGAACTCGCTCTTGGCAAGGTTCGCGTTCTCCGCGCGTAGCTGCGCGTTGTGCATAGCCTCGTTGGCCTTGTAAAGCTCGCGCTCGTTTCTGTGAACGTGAAGCACATATATTGTGAAAATGCAGAGGATTGAAAGTATCACGGGAATAAATGCGATAAATGTATAAACGCCGAGGCTGTCCGCCATATCATTAACTGCGCCCTGCATAAACTCAAAGGGAAGCTCGGTGAGCATATACCATTCGGTCCCGTCAATAGGCGCATAGTAAAGATAGACATAATCATCTCCCATTGAATAAGAGATAAGTCCCTCTTTGCCGTTCATGACGTCGCTGCGAAAAGCCTCCGTCGAATAGTTCCCGCCCATTTTCGCGCCGCTTTCAAGCTCGGAAAAGAAATTGACCCCGCTTGCCGCTCCGCTGTGCACTGAATTTCTTATAACATAGCTTCCGTCGGTGTTTATTATGCTGGAGTAGGTATGGTCGTCAGGACGCTGGAGCGCAAGGCGATCGCTGAAATCATCCATGAGAAAACCCGATATTATCGCCACAAGCTCGTTTTCCCCAAGTCTGATCGGCTCGCAGTGAACGCCCATGAATATCATGTTCGTTCCAAGAAAGGCTTCGTTATAGGAAACCATGTTGGTCCTGCCGCTGAGGAGCGAACCTGTGAAGCTTATGCGGGAGGCGGCGGGGTATGTTCCGTCAACTCCGTGGCACATTCCCTCGCTGTCTAAAAAAGCAAGATAATCGAAATTGTTGCGCTCCTCTGCCGTTCGGAGGAACTCCTGAAGCTCCGCGTCGTCCGTAAGTCCGTTTTCGGGCACGTTCACCGCAATTGTGGAAAGTCTTGAAAAACCGCTTTCAAGGCTCGTATCAAGGTGATTTATCGTCTGCATGGTCATTTCCCGCAGGTAAAGCGAACTGAGACTGGTCCCTGTTTCAACGGTCATTGTTTCCGTTTTGCTGCTGAGCCATAAAAACGCCGTCACGCATAACGCAAGCACGATAAGAGCCGCCGCCACGGGAACGATAAACCTTTTTATACGGGACTTTTCCGCCTCTTTATCAGTTTTCAACCGTTATCCTTCCTTCCGTCTGCGCCGAAACGGATTCGGCGCTGTGGTTCTCAAAATAAATCTCAAGAGCTTTTGCGCAGGTCATGCCTGTCTCCTTTTCAAGCTCAACGTCGTCTCTTTTTTCTGTCTCTTCATTGTAAACGTTCAGCATTGTGAAATCGTCGCCGTTGCCGTCAACATAGCCCGATATCCCCGCCATATAGTCGGTGACAGCTATCGTGAAGGTGTCCTCGTCGTTTATGGGCGTTCCGTCGGGAAGCGTCACTGAGGTTATCTCGCCTGTTGAGTCGCTGAATGAGTAGCAAAGTCCCGAAACGTTCAGAAAACGCCCGCCCGGTATACCGCCCTCACGGTGACGCTGTGAAACGCCGTTCGCCAGCATGAGCTTTATGACCTTGCCGCTCACCTTCAGATTTACTATCATATTGACGTATGGGCATACCTCGTCAAGATCGCTGCCCATGACTGTGCCTTTATATATGCTGTTTCTGATGCTTCCGCCGTTTATGAAAGCCATGTCCGCGCCGACGGCTTCCCTTACCGCGTCCGCGACAAAGTTGCCGATGGCTGTCTCTTCAAGCCTTACGTTGTAATTTTCACATATAAGATCAGTCTCGGATTCTCCCACGACGGAAATATCTTTATCCGTTTCTTCGCTTCCGTTATAGTAATAATCGTCCACCATCGCCATAGCTTCGGAAATGTCGCGTTTTCCCATAAGAACGTCTCCGAACTGTATTCCCATATAGCTCAGCACCGAAGTGGGAAATCTCACGTTGTAAACATAGCCGTTGTCAACACAGTCCTTCAGCCCGTCAGGGACCGCTCCGAAGCTTTTTGCCCCTGAGATATAGGAATGAGACGCGCCTGTATCGGAGATAAACGCCTTCTGCCCCTCCTCGGTGGAGAGAAAGTCCAGAACTCTGTGGCAGGCGTCAAGCTTCAGCGCGTTTTCCTCGCTGTCAAGCGAGGCGTTTATCCCAAGGAATGCGTCGGGCAGGCACAAGGTCCACGGCGCGTTGTCGCCGTCGCTGAGGTGAGGAAGCATAATGTATTCGTAGTCCTTGCCTTCCCCGCATATTTTATCGTAAAATCCTGCGTTGACATAAGCCGCAAGCATAGTGCCGTCTACCATACGCTGCTCGATAAGAGCGGCTTTTCCCTTGTTGCCGTTCACGGTATTCGGGTCAAGGTAGCCTTTTTCCACCATTTCCTGCTCAAAGTCAAGGCTGTGCTGCCATGTTTCCGCAAAAGAACCGCCGTTTTTGTCACGAAGGGAATCCGACCAGATTATCCCGTCGGCGGTGGAGAGAAAATCGGGTACCTGTGTGCCGACGAAATATGAGCCGAGAAGCCCGAAGTCCGTTCTGTAAATGCTGAACATAGTATCGTCCTCGCCGACGCCCAGCCCTTTTTCCTTTGCCTTGTCGAAAAGCTCCATAAACTCCCCGCGGTTCTTTATACTGTCAAAGCCGAGTTCCCCGGCGATTGTCATATTCACGATGTAACCGTTGTACTGCCCGGGGAGAGGGATATATTTTGTCTTTCCCTCGCTCATATAAGCGCGGATAATAGGGGATTCGTAACGCGAGGTGTAATTCTGAGCGCTGAGGTCAAGAAGATACGGAAGTATCCTTTCCGACGGAGTTACCATCGCGACTATGTCAGTGCCGTGTCCCGCGATAAGGCGGCGTTCGCTCTGCCCTGTAATGGTGCTGATGGCGTTTATCTCTATCTGAAGGTCAATGTCGGGATTTTTCCTTTCAACAAGCTCTTCAAAATTATTCAGCTGAGAGGTGTAGAGCATTGAAACGATGATTCTTCCGTCCTCCCCGTAATTTTCGGGGTTTTCGCCGCTTTCTGTCTCGCAGGCGCAGGTTCCCAGAACTATCGAGGCGCAGAGAAGCACCGATATCGCCGCTTTTTTGGCTGTCGTGATGTATTTCATTCCGTTCTCCTTAACTCCTTAACTATGATCGGTCTTTTCCGCTCATCAGCATATCGTGTGAGCATAGACCTGCCATTTTATATTCTTTTTTGATTATATCATTTATATGACGCTGTTGTCAAGAAAAACCGCACAATATCGTTTCCTTTCGGAAAGATACCGCGCGGTCCTTTTTTATTTGGGTAGAAAAGCCGCTTCTGCCGCGGCTGCGCTTTTTCAGCAAAGCTCGTCTGCAAGGGCTTCTATCTGTCCGCGGCTCTCATCGTTCAGCGCAGAAAGAAGCTTAACGGAGGTTTCCGCATAAGAGATGTTCTTGCAGGGTTCCAGCATGGTCCTCATCACCTTTGCCGCCGTAGGCGCCCATGAACCGTTTTCTATAAGCGCAACGGTTCTGTTCTGATAGCCCCGCTCAGTGAGATGGTCGATAAATGTCCGCATGGGAGGGAAAATATCGGCGTTGTAAGTGGTGGTGGCAAGCACAAGCTTGCTGTGTCTGAAAGCGTCCTCCACCGCTTCCGCCATATCGTCGCGGGCAAGGTCAGCCATGGCGACTCTGGGGCAGCCCTTTGCCTTCAGGCGCTCCGCAAGGAGCTTTACCGCTTCCTCAGTATGACCGTAAACGGAAGTATAAGCTATCATAACGCCCTCAGACTCGGCTCGATAGGACGACCATATATCGTAAAGTCCCAGATAATGCTCCAGATCTTCCGTCAAAACGGGACCGTGAGCGGGGCAGATCGTTTTTATATCAAGCCCTGCCGCCTTTTGCAGGAGGCGCTGCACCTGAGCGCCGTACTTGCCGACTATCCCGAAATAATAGCGTCTTGCTTCGCAGTCCCACTCCTCTTCCGTATCTGTCGCTCCGAATTTTCCGAAAGCGTCGGCGGAGAAAAGGATCTTTCCGAAAGAGTCATAGGTCATTGTGACCTCAGGCCAATGTACCATAGGCGCAGTCACAAAGGTAAGCTCATGCCTGCCAAGAGAAAGGGTATCGCCCTCGCCGACAACAACGCGGCGCTGAGCGAAGTCGGTGCCGAAAAACTGCGACATCATAGCAAACGCCTTGGCGGAAGCAACTATTTCCGCTTCGGGGTAACGTTCCGCAAAAGCGGTTATGCTCCCCGCATGGTCAGGCTCCATGTGCTGTACGATAAGATAGGCGGGGCTGCGCTGTTCCAGCGCGGCGGAAAGATTATCCAACCACTGCTTTGTGAAGTGCGCGTCGGCAGTGTCTATGACCGCCGTCTTTTGGTCAAGGATAACGTAGGAGTTATACGCCATGCCGTTCGGCACAATGTACTGCCCTTCAAAAAGGTCGATATCATGATCGTTTACGCCGATATATCTTACGTCGTCAGTTATTTTTATTTCCATTTTTTGTCTCCTTTTCTTTTTATTTTATTATTATAACTCTTTTCGTCGAAGTTGTAAATATATAGTATCAAAAAAACACAGCTTTTATCATTCGGCGGCAGACAACAAAAACGGCAGATACTGTATCTGCCGTTTTCGTATTGGCTAAGGATTATTTGTCATTCCTGCCGTTTTTCTTTTTTCTTACTGCAACTGCAACTGCAAGCGATGACAATGCGCACATCATGATGGCTGATCCGAAAGGAACGCCTGTGTTCATATTCTTGTCGCCGTCACCGTCTACGTTGGTGTTGTAGCCGTCGTTTTCCGAAACCTCTTCGTCGTCCGTTGTGTCGGGAGTGGTCTCCTCGGAAAGAACCGTGCTTTCTTCAGAAGAAGCTGTGGTCTCTTCGGAAGTTGTCTCCTCAGGAGTTGTTTCTTCGGGACCTGTGGTCTGCTCAGACACTGAAGTGTCCTCGGATGTGGTATTTTCCGAAGGCTGTGTCGGAGTTGAAGGTGTGGGATCGGTCGGAGGTGTGGGATCGGTTGAAGGAGATGTGGGCGTTGAAGGAGATGTATACTTGTTTGTAAATTCAACGGTCACAGTATTATTTTCAACGGTCACAGTATCACTGCCTTGGATCGTTGCAACAAGATTATTGTTTGCGTCAACATCTACCTTTACAACTACCTCGTGCGTATTAACGTCATAGGTTATATCGTCCAGCGTGTTGTCGCTGTCAACGCCTGCGGGAATCACTTCACTTACAGTGAAATGATATTCGCCGATCGTATTGAAGATTATCTTATCAAAGTAAGCGGTGTGAGCAGGCGTATCCGCACTGATCGAAATTTCTGTCTCCGTAGGCATTACAACATCTTCACCGTAATCAACATCAGGTTCTATCTTGAAGCTGAAGCTGTCGCTTCCCCAATCGTCATCCTTGCCGTCCAGCGTCTTTTTGACATTTATGGCTTCCGCAAGGGTCGCGGGGACTGCGGTGTTGGTGAATGAGAATGTCACAATTCCGTCGTTAACGCCGTCGTCGTTATCCTGCACTTCTGCAACAAGATAGTATTCTTTAATGATATTGTCAGGGTCTGTATCATCTATGATTTCTTCTTCAAGAGTTACCTCAACGGTCACTTCGTACGGATTTTCATCATATGTCACGCCCTGATATACGTTTCCTGTTGCTCCGTTGGGAATGATTTCGGAAACAGTGAATACATACGTTCCTTCAGCAGTAAATTCTATATCGCTGAATACCGCGCTCTTAGTGGGATCACTGCCGCTTATAACAGCGGTAAGTTCGTCTACTGTCTCACCGCCTACCTTCATAACCACATTACTTGCATCACCCTGAGTCAAAGTCAAGCGGAAACTAAACGTATCGGAGCTGAGCCAGTCTCTTCCGTTTACGATATCAAGTTCCTTTTCAACCTTTATGGCATTCTTGACAATAGCATTTTTGGTGTAATAGTTGGTGAAGGAAATGTTATCGCTTCCGTTCAGCGTATATGAGTTTGTTCCTGCATTTGCATTTACCGTTATGCTGTCGAGATCGATTTTAAGTTTGCCTTCAACAGGGTCATCAACAACTTCAACCGTTACGATTCTACCTGTTTTGTCGTAAACAATGTTGTCTATACCTGTGTCGACCTCGGCGATCGTAAACACGTATGTACCCGCCTTAGTGAAGGTTACAGTTTTGAAGTCTGCAGTATTATCAGCAGCACTGCTTATCTCGACTTCATGATATTCATAAGGTGTGGTCGCGTCATCATAGGAAATATCGTCTTTGCTGAGAAGCGTTATGCTGAATATGAACGTATAACCGTTCCAACCAGCTCCTTCCAGTGTTTTCTGAACGCTTGGAGTCCATGTGGCAGGCGAAGGAGTATATGTGTTTACAAATGCATAATTTGTTCCGTTATACTCTTCGCCGTCCTTGGTAACAGCGGATACTGTGGTAAGCTTGCCGTTTCCATTGTCGGTAACTTCAACGGTTATATTGTATACCGTTTCCGCGGAGGTAACGCCTCTGCCTCCTGTGTATGTTTTCTCAGTGAGCTTGAACTCATACGTTCCGGGTTTAGTGAATCCAACATCACCAAATGTTCCTGTTACGGATTCAGCATCTTTCTTGCCGCCTGAGATCGTTATCGTTCCGCCGTTCGGAATAGTGACCGTGGACTTATCAACACCCGAAGGAGTTTTCTCCAGCGAAAGCACAAATGTGTACTTACCATTATCACTGTCGTCCCATTTTCTGGTATCAAACGATTTTTCAACTATGGGAGGCCATGAACCGTTAGCGCTGTAAGTGTTGATTATGGTGACGTTAGTGGTAACTTTGCCTTTCGTTGTCACGTCTGTCTCGTCAACAGTGATCGTGCTTATCTCAAGCTGACCTTCATTGTCAATGACCGTTACAACAATTTTATGATCATTGCCGTCGTAAGTAATGCCGTTCAGCTGGTTATTCTCGTCGGCTCCGTCAGGAACAGTTTCCTTGACTTTAAAGGTATATGTGCCTTCCTGCCTGAAGATCACAGTCTTAAAGCTTTCGGTATGATCTGGCGTTTCGCTGTTTATAAAGATGTCTTGCGCCGTATAAGGCTGTTCGTTTCCGTCGCTGTCTTTATAGTAGATACCGTCAGTGCTTTCGGGAGTTATGGTGAAATCGAACGAATAATTCGGGTTCCATTCACTTCTGCCGTTTATCTCTTTAGTGACGGAAGGAGTCCATTCGACAGGAGCAGGCGTGTAGGTGTTGGTGAATATTATGCCTTCTCCAAGTGCAGTTACATCTTCGCCTGCCTTAGTCACTTCCGTGATTTCCGCAGTCAGCTTACCCTTGTAATCGTCAGTCACTTTGACTGTTACGGTATACTCTTCGTCGGAGTAATCGATATGATCGATCTTTGACTCTTGACTTTCTTTAATGGTGAAGGTGAATTCATTTACTTCTTTGGAAGTATCAATATCATCTAATTCAAAAGTAAGATCAAAGAAGCCTTGATATCCCTCAATATCGCCCTCACTGTATTCCTCGCTCTTGTTTGTGATAGTTATTTTGTTTGTAGAACTATAAGTATCAGGAGAAATAGTGAACGTGAAGCTGTCATCAGCTGTCCACTTTCTGCCGTCAAGAACCTTGCTTACGGGGATTTGGATTTGAGCAGATTTTGCGCTGTACTTGTTTTCAAACTCCAGAACGTGGCTTATAGTCGGACGCTTGGCCTCGAAATCGGGATCGCTCGGTTCAGGCAGATCGGTAACTTCTTTACCGTCAATTTTCATTTCCGAAATATAAAGCTTACCGTCATGGTCATCGATCTTGACATAAACCTTGTGTTCGGAAACCACAGGCGTGATATATTTCTTTACATCATCGGAAAGTTCATTTTCCTTCACGGTAAAGTGATACTCGCCTACCTCGGTGAATGTAATGTCACTGCTGAATTCGACCGCGTTCGGTCCGCTTACAGTTGCAGTGTTCGTAGTAGACATCTGCGCCGTAAATGTGTCGGAGGAATCCTGAGTAACGGTAAACGTAAATTCGTCACCGTGCCACTCTCTGCCTGTAAGTTCTTTCTGAGCGCTAAGATCCAATTTTACAGCGTCATGATGATGTTTGTTGACAAACGGGAACGTTACGTTCTCTACATCAGTTGCTTTCTCAGTTACAGTTTTGCCTGTACTATCCTTATAAGTGTATTCTACACTTGCTATGGAAAGCGTTCCGTTTGTCGTATCGTCTGACACTTCTACGGTCACGTTATATTTTGTATGGTCGTAAATAATGCCGTCCTGTTTTCCTTCTGTTTCCTCAATAACAAATTCATAAATGCCGCCCTTTGTAAACTTAATGGCATCAAAAGGAACCGAGCTTGTATGATTTGTATGGTCTACTGTGACTTTTGCATTTTTAGGCATTACTACATTATCGCCGTAATTCTTGCCGCCAGCAATTGAAACGGTGAATGTAAATGTATCCTTGCCGACTTCTTCGAGCCATTTCTCGCCTCGTGTTGGATCGCCTTCGTCTACGATAGTCTTGGAAACATAAGGAGTCCATTCGACAGAATCAGGCGTGTAAGTGTTGGTGAATACAACGCCGTCTTTGACTAAATTCTTGGTCGGGTCTTTCGCTTCGGTCACTTTCGTGATTGTCGCATTGAGCGTACCGTTACCGTTGTCCTTCACTGTGACTTCTACGGTATACTTTTCTGTGGAATAAGTGATATGATCGATCTTTGACTCTTGACTTTCTTCAATGGTGAAAGTATAAGTGCCAACTTTCGTAAACTCAATGCCTTCAAATTTTCCTTCAAGCGTTCCCTCAGTGCCGTCTATACCGTTTATGGTAACAGTTTTACTGGTGGCGGGAATAGTCACGTTTTCATCTTTTGTGGATATTTCAAACGTGAAGCTGTCGGTAGACTTCCAAGCTCTTCCCTCAAGGTTTTTGCTTACAGGAATATCGATCGTGCCTGAAGCACTGTAAGTATTGGTAAACTCGAAGTTTACGCTTACGCCTTCAGAAGCTGTGTATGTCTTGGTTGTCTTGCCGTCGTTTACCTCTACTTTGGCGATTATCAGTTCGTTCTCCGTGCCGGGTTTGTTTTCCACGGTGACAGTAACGGTATACTCAGTTTTGTCCTTTGTCAGACCGTTCGACTCAGTCAGATCATTTTCGGTGACGATAAACTTGTATACGCCTATCTCGGTGAATGTGATGTCCTCAAATGCGGTCGGAGTTTTTTCTTTTGTTACCGTAGCAACATTCGGATTCTCCATTTGAACTGTGCTGACAACAGTACCATGTGCCTGATCTTTAGCAAGTTCAATGGTAAATTTAAATTCGTCGCCGCTTATCCAGTTTCTGCCGTCAATATCCTTGCTTACCGTCGGATACCAATGAACCGCTTTGTGCTTGTGGGTGTTGATAAACAAGAATGAGGTAGATGCCGTATTTGTTGTTTGATCAACATCAGTTCCTTTACGATCTTCGTAAGCGATATGTGTGATACTCAGTTTGCCGTTTGTATCATCTTCAACCGTTACTTTGACCGTATATGAACCATGAGTATCGTGGATAATTCCACCTGAGCTTTGTCCGTTCTCCTTTATGGTAAACGTGTAGTCTCCCGCTTTGTTAAAGGTGATCTCTCCAAAAGATCCAGTCCTTGTTATTCCGTCACTGCCCGCAGAATTTTTGTTGCTGATAGTAACAGTATTGGGTACAGGCATTGTAACGGACGTATCGCCCTTCGGGCTGTCTAAGGTTATTTCAAACGTGAAGCTGTCGCTGTCTTGCCAAGTCTCATCTCTGCCTGTACCTTCAGGATCGTTTATCTGTTTGTCTATCGAAGGAGTCCATTCGACAGAATCAGGCGTGTAAGTGTTGGTGAATATTATGCCACCTCCAAGTTTAGCTACATTATTGCCTGCCTTGTCGGTCACTTTTGTGATTTCCGCATCGAGCGTACCGTCACCTTGGTCCTTCACTGTGACTTCTACGGTATACTCTTCTTTGGAATAAGTGATATGATCGATCTTTGACTCTTGACTTTCTTCAATGGTGAAAGTATAAGTGCCAACTTTCGTAAACTTAATGTCTGCAAATTTTCCTTCAAGCGTTCCCTCAGTGCCGTCTGTACCATTTATGGTAACAGTTTTGCTGTCGGCGGGAATAGTCACGTTTTTATCCGTTGTGGATATTTCAAACTTGAAGCTGTCGGTAGACTTCCAAGCTCTTCCCTCAAGGTTTTTGCTTACGGGAATGTCGATCGTGCCTGAAGCGCTGTAAATATTGGTAAACTTGAAGTTTACGTTTACGTCTTCAGGAGCTGTGTATGTCTCGGTTTTTTCTGTCTTGCTGTTGTATACCTCTACTTCGGTGATTATCAGTTCGTTCTCCGTGCCGGGTTTGTTTGCCACGGTGACAGTAACGGTATACTTCGTTTCGTCCTTTGCCAGACCGTTCGACTCAGTCAGATCATTTTCCTTGACGATAAACTTGTATACGCCTATCTCGGTGAATGTGATGTCCTTAAAGTCGGTCGGAGTATTTTCTTTTGTTACCGTAGCAACATTCGTAGACGGCATATTAACATTGTTAACAATGCTTTCTTCTTGACCGTCGGCAAGTTTGATAGTAAATCCAAATTCGTCGCCGCTTATCCAGTCTCTGCCGTCAATATCCTTGCTTACCGTCGGATACCAATGAACAGCTTTGTGCTTGTGGGTGTTGATAAACAAGAATGAGGTAGATTCCGTATTTGTTGTTTGATCAACATCAGTTCCTTTACGATCTTTGTAAGCGATAAGTGTGATAATAAGTTTGCCGTTTGCATCATCTTCAACCGTTACTTTGACCGTATATGAACCATGAGTATCGTGGATAATTCCACCTGAGCTTTGTCCGTTCTCCTTTATGGTAAACGTGTAGTCTCCCGCTTTGTTAAAGGTGATCTCTCCAAAAGATCCAGTCCTTGTTATTCCGTCACTGCCCGCAGAATTTTTGTTGCTGATAGTAACAGTATTGGGTACAGGCATTGTAACGGACGTATCGCCCTTCGGGCTGTCTAAGGTTATTTCAAACGTGAAGCTGTCGCTGTCTTGCCAATCCGTATCTCTGCCTGTACCTTCAGGATCTTCTATCTGTTTGTCTATCGAAGGAGTCCATGTGACAGGATCAGGCGTGTAGGTGTTGGTGAATTTAACCGTGTTATCGGTAACTTCAACTTCTTTACTTTCTGAATCAGTATAAGTAACGGTGTATTCAAGCTGTCCTTTCAAGTTGTCGGTAACTACAACCTTGACCTTATAATCCGAAGTTTCTTTTGTAATTCCGTTTGCCGTGGGTTCAGCCTCGGAAATCGTGAAATTATAAGTACCTGCCTTATCAAATGTTATTGCGTCGAAAGAAGCGGTATGATCATCTGTGTTTGCCCCTATCTTTATTTGGGGAGGAAGCGTTACTTTTACATCATCGCCCTCGTCCTGCGTAATAGTAAAGGTAAATTCGTCTGTGTTAAGCCACGCACGTCCTGTAAATGTCTTTTGAACCTTTGGCGTCCATTCAGCAGGATCTGCGCTGTACACGTTTTCAAAGGACATCACTGTAACGTCACCAGTTCCGACTTTAACAATAACATCATCAGGTTCTGGTTGGTCCGTAATTGTCACTTCAACGTTATAAACGGTTTTGTCATAGGTTATGCCGTCAATCTTTTTGCCGCCGTTCTGCTCTTTTACAACGAATTTGAAGGTCTTGGAATAGCCGTTGATGGGATCCTCTTCAAGAACAATACCATTGAAAGATATGGTTCCAAAGTTCGGACTTTCACCTTCTTTTTCGATAGTGATAGTTTTGTTAGAGAAAGTAATTTTATCTCTATCTTCTTTACTTACTGAATCGTCGAAATCAATATCAAAACTATACGTTCCGTCTATCCATTTGCCGTCAGCAAAGGTCTTTGTGACAGGAATATCTATGGATACATCCTTGGTTACAGTGTATTCGTTGGTTATGGTAATATCTGCTGCGCTCGTTGAATCAATCTTTTTTCCGTCAACAGTAATCGAAGTTATGGTCAATCCGACATCGTCATTCTGACCTACTACAACAATAACCGTATGCCCATCTTTATACTCTTCGTCATAAAGCATATTGGAGTCTGTGCCGTTGGCTTCTTTTACGGTAAATGTGTAAGTACCTACGGAGTAGAAAGTAACGGTTGTTTTTACAGGGTCTTCATCGGATATTGTTACAGGGCTTGCATCAATAAAGGGGGCTTCAGCACCAGAATAAGACTTGGTTGATTCTTCTGGAACATACTCAATATCAACGTCGAATCTGTCGCCGTCCCACTCTCTGCCTTTCAAAACTTTGGTGATATCGAAATCAATTTGTGTGGAAACGGTGTTTTTGAAAGGAAATCCGCCGTCTTCCATTTCATCACAAGTTTCATAAGCATAATTTGACGCAGTCAGGTTGCTTTCTCCATCGTCAAACACTTCTACCGTAAGAAGATATTTATTATCGTCGATTATAACATCGTCCAGTTGGTCTTCCTCTCTTATTTCTGATACGGTAAATTTATATGTGCCTTCTTTGGTGAAAGAGATAGGATCAGTTTCGACGGTGAATGAAGAATCGTCGGTTTCATTCTTCGCAACAGCTATCTTGTATGTTCCATCACCTAAATCCGAGCCTTCAGGCATGGTTACATACCCTTTTTCAATGGCGTCCTTAGTTGATATCGTTTCACCGTCAGTAGTTCCGTCAATATCATCATCCTCATAAGGCTTTACCACAAAAGTAAATGTCTCATCATCAGCCCATTTTCTTCCTATGAGCGTCTTGGTGATTTCAAAAACAGAAGTTCCGTCTGCTCTGTAAATATTTTTAAAGTTAGCTTCTGCTGTACCTTCGCCTGTTGCTTTAATTTCACCTGTTACAGTAAGTTTATCGTCATCATCAATTGTATATCCGACGGGAGGCGTTACCTCTGTGACAGTATAGCTTGTTCCTGCGGGAATACCCTCAATAGTGACGGTTTCGTCTGTTTGGACTTTTATTTGAACCTTTGTAAACGCCTCGCCCTCAGTTCCTACGGTTTCTGTTGTACCATCTTCGTGCTTTAATGTGAACTGCCCTGAAACGCCTTCAAGGGTCACCTCAAACGTGAATGTTTGGTTGCCATAAGCTTCATGCTGTGCAGTGAAAGTCGCTGTATCTTCGACTGTCTTGGTGATAGACAGATTGCCCTTCAGAAGCGTTGGGCTTGCAATATACATACCGAGAAGGTCGTCTGTGTAACGGCGACCGCTGCCGTCTTTTGCATCGCCTTTTTTGTGACCTTCATCATCATCTGGATAATATTTATCTGAACCATAGCCGAGATATATGGTGCCGTCTTCATAAGGCGCAGCTTTATTAAGAACCTTTTCTTCTTCTGTCAGACTTATGCCCGTAGCAGTACTATAGCCTGTGAACAAAATCAAGTCGTCACTTGTGATTACATGAACTTCGGGGTTTCCGAATTGTAAGAAACCATAAGGTTCAGTAGGTTCAGGTGTCCCAAGCGTATACGAACCTATGGGCAGACCATACTTTTCGAGCATTTCTGTATATTTTGGATCAGGTGTAAACTTCGCTGTTTCAAGAGTTTGCAACTCAGAAATCTGCTTTGTAAATTTGAAATTGCCGACGGTTACATCAGTTATACCGCCTTCATAAGTACGTTTCAGCGGAATGGTGTAACTTATTTTCTTGTTGCCAGGATAATGGGCTTGCAGATACTTAATATCTTCTTCTTTCAGCTCTACTTGCAGCCAGATCTCGCCCTTGACAATGTTGGTCGTGTAGGAACCTTCCGAAGCAAGACGGTTATATTTGCCTGAATCACTATCCATAGGGATATGATCGTCTTCATTATCGCCCGTTCCTATCTCATCTTCTTCATATGTGTTTTGACCCGGAGCGGGCTTATAATCAGAATCCCATGGGTATACATCTTCGCCGCTGTCTTCTTCGGTCTGAACGATGTCCTTGATGTAGTCCTCTCTGTCCTTTGTATCATCGCCCTTGGTTCCGTCATCAGCCTGCAAAGGAGTATACTGAACTTCCAAGGTAGATACTCTCTGTAAGGTATCAACAGTTGTGCCGCCCTTGTTGCTCTCAGGATATTCTTTTCCTTCTTTTTCTTCGTCAACTGTTGTCCATGTGAATTTAAGAGTACCTAACCGGTCTTTTTCGTGATGGTCAGAGCTGCCCGTCTGGTTCAGCAGTTTATTGTCCCCATCATAACGGGGAATGTAGAAATAAGGATATTCAATGCTTTCTTCGTCTACAATCTGTTGAATTATATCCTCAAGCCCGTTTGCAAATAATTTGTTTCCATCTTCATCTGTCGCATAGTTTGCATAGCGATCCAGATACTCCCAGTACCATTGAGTTCTGTCGTCTTTAGTATCTTCCCACTTATCCAGAATAGTTTCACCCAGCTTTTCGGCTACGCCGTCAGGAGTAAGCTCCTCGCCCATGTAAATGACCTGTTCACCGCCTGTCAGGACCAGACTGGGCACAGCAACATTCACCGTGGTGCGCGGGAAGCCCTTGGAGGGATAGGAAGCTGCTGCGGGATCATAATTCTTGCCCGCATTGGTTGTGCCTGAAGAAGGCGCTGTGTCGTCATTCATATAGACATAGTTCTGGTCTGCGCTGTTGCCGTTGGTGGTAACAGCGTTGCCGCCGATAAAGTCGTCCTTTGCGCGGACGGTGACGCGTGCGTTCCAGACGGGAAGACGGGAAGAACCGGGAGTACAGCTCGGTATACTCTGGTCTAACCACCTGAGGAAGTACATATTAGCAGTTTCATCATAGAACAGATAAGCGATATTACCTTCGTCCTTATACGCTCCATCGTTAGAAAGGTTTATCTCCAAGCCCACAGTTTTTGACAGATTAGCGGGCATCGTGTCTCCGCTTTCTGTTACTGTGCCATCGCTCTCGTCATATTCGACCTTTGTGATAGTGGTCGGCTTTGCGGCGTCTTTCAGGGTTATTTCTACCTCGCCCTTTGCTTTCAGGTTCCATGTGTTTCCGTCTGCGTCAACAAGGTCAAAGCGCGGGTCGATATAGTCCTGTACGGTGTAATCCTCAAGGTCGCTGGCTATATCGTCCAGAATATTCTTGAATGCCTGTTCAAGTTCTGCTGTGTTTGTTCCTGAAAGGACATATTTACTTTTTGCGCTTGCGTTGTACGACTCTCCATCAGCAGGACAACCGCTGGAAAGATATGTAAGGAACTGCTTAGCAAGTCCATAATCCTTGCTTTCGGTTCCCATAGCGCCTCCTGCAAGCATTACGCAGTATATCGTGTATCCTTTGTCTTTTAATTGCTTAGCGGCTGTATATGCAGGAGCTGCATCAGCTCCGGATAACCCTTGTATGCACTTCGCAAAATCTTCGCCTACGTCGCCCGTATAGTTTTTGATAGCGTCAGATGTATCCTTACCGTCTGTAAATATAATGAGGTACTTTTCACGGTTGTCATCTGAGCCAAGCTTCTTGTCAAGGTTTTCTGAATACGCCTTTAAGCCTACCTCGGTGGTAGTTCCACCCGTAAGCCCATAGTTGTATTCATGTAATTCAGGTTTACCTGATTCATCTGTATCCTTGTCATAACCTGTTGACGAACCCTTTGACTTCACATCTGTGCCGCGCTCAAGACTGAGTATGCTGTTGGCTTCCTGAGGGTCGTTGGTCCAGTCAAGAAGAACAAAGTTGCCATAATCAGCGTCTGTTATATCATCAGTGCTGAAACGTGTGGCGGAAACACGGCTTGAGGAGGAAGCTTCCAGCAAGCCTGTGGCGAATGTTCCCAGAGCGTACTGAAGGGACTCTACCTTTGTTCGTTCAGTGTGCCCTTCATTGGAGAAAACGTATGACCAGCCATAGCGCTCATTATCCATATCTTTGTCGTTGTGGTTATTGGAGAAGAAGCAGCAGAGATAGCCTTCAGGATCTATGAAGAATTTCAAAGGCGTGCAGTTGCTGTCGCTTTTGTCAGCAGGATTATATACTATCCTTGAAACTTGGGCTTTTTTTTCAGATGATTCAGAAAGTGTATAATATGATTTGATTTTGTTTTCACCATTTTTGCCGTCTAATTTTAAATCTGCAAAATTGTCAGGGTCAGTGTCGTCATATGCAAAGCCTTCAAGCGGTATCTTTTTAAAGTTTTCAGACGAGCTTACCATTCCCGGTATAACTTGCGGGAGTGAGGTGTCACTGTCAATTTCCCCAGCTTTAGCTTTTACTTCGTCGTAATCATAATAGTATACAAGGTCGTAATAATCGTCTCCCGACTGATAGCTAGCTCCGCCGTGCAGGTGTCTGAAATCCTTGCCTGTGCCTACGTTTGCATCGTTGTACATGTCACCATACTCAGAGTTGAAGCTGACATAGTACCAGCCCTCAGCAGGTTTATCCATTTCGCTGCTTTTTACGGTGCCTATGGTGTTGCCAGAGGAATCGGTTGCTACGTAGTAGGTGCCGACTTCAGTAGTGGTTGCGTTAATGTCTTCAATGTTTTTGTTGTTCTTTTGCAAGTCATATATTTTTGAAACATCATCTTTGCCCAAAGCCGTGTTGTAAACGTATATTTCGTCAATTGTTAAGTCATTAGAGCCATCATACTGGTCTTTTAATCCGCCTATAACGATAACGTTTTCGCCTGACAAATTTACTTCTGTTGTCTTTGAACCATCTGTATTTTCCGTTCCATCAACATATACCTTCAAAGCGCCTTTTTCAAATACATATGTGATATAATGGTCTGATTTATTAAAAATAGTGTTAACATTTGAAAAAACAGTACCATGCTGCTCATCTTTTTTGCCGCCATTTGTTCCACCATTTCTAGCGACCAACCTAGCCTCGCTACCATGTCCATTACGATAAACGCTAAAATAATTACCATCAGGGTTTTTATTTGGACCAATATATAAAATCTCTTTAATATAATTTGGATTATCACCACCGCCTTTTATTCTGAAAGAAATTGTAAATGTATCACCAACGGTAGTTGTTCCGTCTTTTCCAAGACTGAGTTTTAAGCCACCATAATTTGTGCTATTTCTAAACAATCTAAAACCATCACTGTTACTATATGAAGTGCTTCCACCATTTGTATCAAAGTTTAAATCTGATGATATATCCTGTTGCTCAACTTTAGTTGCTTCTTTATTAGTTGCTCTGTTTAGACCATAGGCTCCGCCTGTGTTAAAAAACGGATAATACCCTATCAGGCTATCCCTTTCAGGTATATCATATTTATATACAGGCTTTGTGTTTGTCGTTCCGTCCCAGTACCCTATCGGGAAATAGTCGTTTGTAGAGCTTCTTCCGTCAAAAATATAATAGCCGTATCCCGAAACGCCGAGAGGCGAGTTGTCGGTTTCGGTTTGTTTAAGTATACGTTTTACAGCTTCATCAGTAAGAAAGCCGTTTGAATCAATCGGATCGGATAAATCGTCCAGTCGTTTTATAGCGTCGCTTATCGGTTTGAGCGTATTCGTCGGCGAAGCCATACTTCCCGAAGCGTCAAGTATCATGCCCACGTCGGCAGCTTTCGCGCCCACATACCACGACTCAAGCTCAAGGTTGAAGGTGCGTCCGTCGTCTTCCACAGCATAAGCAGTCTTGTCGGTGTGCAGTCCCTCCAAAGTGCTGTACATTTTGACAAGACGAACAGGGCTGCCGCTGTTTTGTGTTTGTGCTTCGACTAAATGATCTGTTTTGCTCTCATTTGTTTCAGTTATTAGATTGTCTGCGCCGTCTCTGACAGGTTCGCCTGTGGCGTCATCAACATATACATAACCTGTGTCATTCTCTAAATTTTTAGTGCCTTCGACCTTGTTGTCATAGCCGCCTGAAACGTATTTGCTGTCGTTTTTGTAGAAAATATCACACTTTACAACAGAAACGTTATTCTTATATGTTATAACTATTTCGTCAGCCTGTGTATCCACAGCATTATGGCCTGCGGAAACAGAAAGTCCCGCCAGACTTTCCCATGTATCGCTTTCTGTTCCTCTCGGCGATACCTTAACGGTAAGCTCGCCTGTATTTTGGTTAAACACAAATTTTTTGTTATCTGTGAGATCTTCGGGGTTCAATTTATAAGTGCCGCCATCAAGCGCCACGATCGTACCGGAAAATTCTTCATGATAATTACTGTCCTCGTGCGTCTCTGTTTCTGAAATAGGATTGCCACTTTCATCCACAGTATGCCAGTGGTTAACAAAGAACTTCATTGTGCCGATCTCTTCGCCCGCCGCAGACACAAGTCCGCCCAGCGACAGTCCCGCCAAAGCGGATATAGCTATGGCTACGCTTAGGAATATCGATACGAAACGATTAAATCCTGTTTTTGCTTTCATTTGGGGATCCTCCTTGGGAATAATATAGAAAATAAATCGATATAATATCATAGATATAACTGCATAAAATGATACAAAATAATTATATAAACAAATATCTATAATTTCAAGTAATATTGCACAATTTTTATACCCCCCCCCGCTTTTTTTGTGCAATATGTTGAAAAATGAAATGTCCGTTTGTATAAAAGAAAAAAGCTGTCATTTTAACTGACAGCTTTTTGCGTTTTATTGAGCGTTCTGCTGGACGGTAAGCCGCTTTGACGGTCGGAGTATGAGGGTCATTATCAGTATCGCTATTGCGGTCGCTCCGAGGCTCAGCGGGTAGACCTGCATTATTGTGGTAAACGAGGGATACCACTTGAACACCGTGAACATCCACGCAAGGCGTATGCCGCAAATGCCGAACACAGAGCATAATGCGGGGATCATCGACATTCCGAAGCCACGCAGATACCCTGACAATACCTCCTGCGGAACGCTGAAGATATATGCGAAGAAGATATATTCAAGGCGAATATATCCTGTGTTTATCACCTCTATATCCCCGTTGAACACGGACAGGAGCGTTTTTCCGAAAAGCAGGATAAGCCCGCAGCTTGCGGCAGTTGCGATATAGCTTTCTATAATGCACATTTTAAGGGACATTTTGCACCTGTCGGCTTTTCCTGCGCCGTAGTTCTGTCCCACGAAGGTGGTGCAGGTCTGACCGAAGGAGTTCATCACATAATAAGCGAATATCTCCAGATTGTACGCCGCCGAGGACGCCGCCATAACGGTGGTGCCAAGGCTGTTCACCGAGGTCTGTACCACTATGTTGGCAAGGGAGAATATCATGCTTTGTATTCCCGACGGAACGCCTATTTTAAGAATATTCAAAAGCGTCCTGCCGTCTATGCGGAGCTGTTTTGGCGTAAGCTTTACTTCCAGCTTTGTCTTTACAAGGCAGATAAACAGAATTATCGCGCTGAACAGGTTGGAAAGTACGGTCGCCGCCGCAACGCCGTCCACGTCCATTCCCAGAACCATTACGAAAAACAGGTTCAGAATGACGTTCAGAACGCCTGATACTGCAAGCGCCGCCAGAGGTATCTTTGTGTTGCCGCAGCTTCGGAAAATTGCGGATTCAAAGTTGTACAGCAGTATCACGGGCATTCCAAGAAAATAAATGCGAAGGTACTTCACCGCCATATCAAAGACTTCCGCGGGAACGTCCAGCATTTTCACAACGCCCTCCGCTATAAGCTCGCCAATCGCAGTCATAAGGATACCGCCCAAAAGGGCAAATATGACGGAGGTATGTACGGCTTTTGAGGTGACCTTTTGGTTTCGCTGACCGATAGCTTTGGCGATGATGACGTTGCTGCCGAGGGATATACCCACGAAAAAATTCACTAAGAGTGAGATAACGGGGGCGTTGCCGCCTACCGCCGCCATGGCGGATTTGCCGAAATCTCCGGGAATCTGACCCACTACCGCAAGGTCCGCCGCGTTGAAAAGCTGCTGCAATATCCCAGTTGCGGCAAGGGGAACGGCGTATTTTATTATCTGGCGCCCGATAGCGCCGTTTGTAAGGTCTGTCTTCTTTTGCATAGGTTTTCTCGTTTCTGTTTTATTCTTCGGGATGAGTTTTTTGTTCAGGCGGCTGTATCTTCGGTCTGCTCCACCACTATCTTTGTGGAATTGAGCCGTTTCAATGTGCGCTTGGCAAGGCGGACGCGGGGATTTTCCACTATCCAGATGTTTGCCGCCTCCCATACCGCAAAGGAGCCTACGATCGAGATAAGCTCCACGGGAACCGAGCCGATAACTCCGTCCAGAAGTATCGCCGCCGCCACGAATACCACGCCGATACAAAGCAGCCAAAGCTGTTTTATAAGGTTCAGCTTTTTCTGAGCGGCGTTGTGCCGCTCCTGCTCCCGTATCGTTTCCTGAAATGCGCCCTTGACCCGCTCAAAATCAACCGGACCGCCGCATTTTATTTTCAGGACGGTGTCCTCGCCTATATCCTGCCTGCCGTACTGCCTTGAAAGATAGTCCGCAACGTCGCTGTTCAGCGTGCGACAGCTTTCGTCAAAGGGGTCGTATAAGTCCTTTTCCTCTTGTATTTTCAGCTTTATCTCGTGCATTTTCGTCCTCCTGTGGGGCAATATCCGCCGCTTTTCGGCTTTTTATCAATGTTTATTTTACGCTCTTTCGGCGGTAATGTCAAGGCTGTTTTGCAGCGCAGCGGAGGTAGGCGCGGAACCTGAAGCGCGGTTTGCCGAACATCTCGGCTCGCAGAACAAAAATACGCTCCCGCTTGTCGGGAGCGTATCAAAGCCGCTTGTCAGCTTTAATTCAGGATATACACATTCACCTGCTTTACGCCGTAGCGCACGGAGGTCATATAATTTTCCTCCATATTTCCCATGTAAAGGTCTACAAGGAAGTTGTTCTCCGTGAGGAAACCTGTGTCTGCGGCTATGGCGTAGCCGTAAACATAGCTTCCGTCCGTGCTGACGATATAAAGCTCACTGCCGTAAGGGATTATGGCGGGATCCACCGCCACTGTTCCTATCTCCAGCTTTCTGCCGCTGGCGGTGCCGCTTCCTTGGCGAGCCGTATATGCCGCCGATCTTCCTGTAAGCACCTTGCTGTAATTCACAGGTATTCCGTTTTCAAGCACAAGACCCTCGGGATCTTTTTGGCTGTACGGTGCGGCAAGCGCCGCTCCTTCGTTCACTATCTCGTCTACGGGCGCTTTTATTGTGACGGAGCTTATTATCTCCTCGCCCGCTCTTCTGCCGTTTTCATATCTCACCCTTTTCACATTTTCGACAAGACCGTTTTCGCCCTCTCTCACCGTTTCCCTGTAAGACATAGGCTTAAGATTATCAGTATTTGTCACTGTTTCAAAGGGAATGACGTCCTCGCTCCTCTCGACCTCGTAGCGGACTCTTGTGACCTTTACGACGGCGTTTTCAGGCACTGTATCCTCGGCTTCGCAGCTTAGCTCGTCATTCTCGCCCAAATCTATCCCTGCGCTTTTCAGCAGGTCGGCGGCGGTGGACGCTTCGGTAGTGTAATATTTTTTACGGTGGCCGTCAACGGCAATATATACGGGATAGCCTTCGTAAACGGTTATTTCCTCAGTATCCCCGCAAAGTGCCGGATGTGAAGGGCAGATAACATCGTTTTCCTTTATTTCGATGCCTGCGCGTTTTACCGCCTGCGCCGCAGTTTCATCGACTGCGCACTGAACGGAAACGGTCCCGTTCTTGCTTATCACCGTAACGGTGACGCCACGCTTTACGGTAAGCTCCCCTTCGCCGTTCTTTATACCGCTGAAATCCACGCGGTCGTATTCGCCAAGCTCTATCCCATGGTCAGACAGTATCTCCGAAGCTTCGTCATACATGGTGAATACGCGGAAGGTCTCTTCCCCGTCATGTATCACCACTTCATTCCTTGAGAAGATCGCGCCTGTCAGCAGGCAGGACGCGCCTACCGCGGCAAGTGTCAGCAGCACGCTGAGAACGGTGTGGTTTTCAAGTATTCTGAACTTTTTGTTGAAATTACAAAATTTTTCCTTTAAACTCATATATCCTCCTGTCTTTTCTCCTACGGTCTTATGCTGAGTATTGGAGAAACAACGGTGAAATATACCGCGATTTTTGTTGCACTATTCGGATTTTAACCTATTTTTTGGTTATTGTCAAATAAATTTGGCAAGGTAATTTGTGCAAAATGTACAATATAATTGCGTAAAATTTTTGTTACCGTTTTGTAACTTTTTGTTTTCGAGGCATAAAAAGGGCGTTTTTTTGCATTTTTTCAAATTATATTGGGCAGATTGAACGAAAAGACCAAAAACGAAAAAAAGCCGCCCTCAGCATAAGAAAACCGCAGTTTTGCGGCCTTGTTGGGGCGGTTTTATAAAAAATCGCAGCAAAAAAGCAGGGCAGCTTCAGCTGCCCTGCGTATCGCTTATATTCGGATTTACAGCTCGATCTTTCCGTAAAGGCCCGCGTTCTTTTCAAATTCCTTGGTCTCGTCGGAATAATCGGTCTCGGGAATTTCGGGAGCGTCCTTGCGCTTATACTCACGCTCAAAAGAGGTAGAGAAGCCGCTGCTCTGCTTGTATGAGCCTGTGGAAACGGGTCTGCCGCCGTTTCTGCGGTCGCCGTTCCTGCGCGGCTCGTTGGCGCTTATAACGACTCTGCGGAAGGGTTCTTCCCCTGTGGAGCGGCTGGATACGCCGTCAAACTCCGCCACCTTGCTGTGGATTATGCGGCGTTCGTAGGGATTCATCGGCTCAAGGGTAACTCTTCTTCCTGTTTTAAGCACCTTTCTGGCGGTCTTTGCGGCAAGCGACTGAAGCGCTTCCCTGCGCTTTTCGCGGTAGCCGCAGCAGTCTATGCTTATCCTGCAATAGTTATCCTCGCCGCGGTTGCCCGCAAGGATAGTAAGATACTGGAGAGCGTCCAGCGTTTCGCCTCTTCTTCCTATGATAACTCCTAAATTTTCGCCTGTGATGTTCAGCACTACCATATCGCCGTTTCTGACAGGCTCAACGGCAAATTTTTCCACGCCAAGCGCTGTCAGCACATTGTTGAGGTAAGCGGTGGCGCGCTTTATCTTGGCGCAGTTCAATACAGCTTCGTCGTCCGCGTCGGCGGGAGTCTCGGACTTATCCTCCGCGTCGTCATAATCGGCGGGAGCGGCTTCCGCTTCCTCGGCGGGTTCCCACTTTGCGCTTATCTTGAACTCGCCCTTGGTTCCGAACAGCTTTTTAACGGGCTGCTCAAGAATGGTTATCCGGACCTCGTCGCGGTCGGCGCCCAGCGCCTCAAATTCGCTGTAAGCCTGCTCCTCCGCTTCTTCAAGGAGCTTTCCTGTATATATTTTTTCCATTTCTTTTCCTTTCTTTTACTCCTCGGTCTTGCCATCGGAGCTGTCTTGCTTTTCCTCATCAAGAGGCGGAAGGTCGGGGATATCCTCGTCGCCGTACTTCTCGGCGTCAGCCTTTCTCGCTTCTTCAAGCTTTCTGCGCTGATATTCCTTTATCTCCTTGGCAGTCATATCCGCCATTTTCTTTGAAACCTTCACCTCGTTGCCGTTTTCGTCCACATCTACTACCGTGGCGGTGGCGGTGAGGTTCACGTTCTTGGCGTCAAGCTCCGCCTGAGCCTGCGCTTTGAGCTTGTCGTTGGGCCAGAACTTATAGATTATCAGCGACTGAACAAGGCTGAACACATAGCTGCACGCCCAGTAGAAGCCGACTCCCGCAGGTACCTGAAAGGCGATGTAAAGGGAGAACAGCGGCATGATGAACAGCATATATTTCGCACAGCCCTGCTGCTGAGCCATTTCGGGGTTCGTTTTTTTCTGGATTATCTGAGAAACTATCGTTTGCAGCAAGGACATCAGCAAGGACAGTATGGGGATGATCACCAGCGGGAAATCCCAGCCCGGCGTTTCGCCCAGCTCAAGTCCGAGAAAATGCATATTGTTGCTCAGGTTGTCCAGCTTATCCATTGTCGCCTGAGTAACAGGCAGGTCGGAGAAAGCGTCCTTGTGCTGAGTGTAGACTCTAAGGGCGGACAGCTCCTGACGCAGAGATACGAACGAAGCATTCTTTGACATATTCAGCGCCGTCTTTATGTTAGTGGACAGGCGGGACTCGTTGGCGCAAAGCGTTGTCACGGTATCGTCGGAAAGAGCGGAGAGCAGCTTCCACTGTTCTTCCGTCAGTCCGTACTCGGACATGACGCTTTCTTTTGTAAAGTTTATGTTCGCCTTGATCTCGTCGATATTGAAGTCGGCGTCTTCGGGAATGACCACCTGCTCCTGAACGGAAGCGGTAGCCTTTGCTTCCTCCGCAAGGGCGTCGATACTTTCCTGAGTTCTTATGACAAGCGACTGAGGGTCCTCGGTGAAATCAAGATAGACCTGAAGGTCGTCTTTGTTTGAAAGCAGGGTCAACGCGTAATCCGTCTGCTTCGCTCTTGTGACTATCTGAGAAACGGCGCCGCTGTCGCCCCAGTCCAGATGCTCCATATGGGTCATAGGCTTGTACACAACGTCGATAACGCCGAACAGGATAAGGAATGTTATCAGCATGGTGCCGCAGCCGCCCATAGGGTTGTAGCCTTCCTTCTGGAGCTTAGCCATTTCTTCCTGCTGCTTTTCCTGATTGTTGCGGTATTTTTTCTGTATCTCCTGTACTCTCGGAACAAAAAGCTGAGATTTCGCCATGTTTTTCTGCTGCTTCAGAAACAGCGGGAACATAGCTGCTTTCGTGATGACGGTGAACAGGATTATCGCCCAGCCGAAGTTATTTACCAGCAGGTAGCACACCCACATGATATAACCTAAAGGCGTACCGAGAATGGAATATAAGAAATCTATAAAAATCACCCTCCAAAGATAATATTTTGTTATTTATCGCTTTTTCTGCCTTTTCCCGTCAGCCTGCTCCAAAGGGAGCGGAAAAAATAATATTCCTCAGGGACAGGATCCCAGCCGCCCGCTGAAAAGGGATTGCACCTGCATATCCTCCAAAAAGCCAAAAAGCCGCCCTTGACCGCACCGAAACGGCTGACAGCAGTAAGCGCATACTGTGAGCAGCTCGGCGTAAAGCGGCAGGAACGCGGCAATCTTTCCGATAAAGTCATCCTATACAATTTTATAAGCCCGATAAGAATGTATTTCATATTTTTATGAAGAGCCTAACGCTGTCGTAAACTGACAGTGCAAAGTGTACAGTTAAGGTTTCATTATCCTTTCCCGTGAGATAAGGATATATTTTTACTGACAGGCAGGATAACGCGGCGGACTGTGCAGACGCATAAGCCCGCTGTCGGTATTCCCGTGTCGATCGTCAGAAAGCGCCGCCCGCAAGTCGGGTATCAATGGCTGTTTTGGTGAACCGCAGGGTTCAGCTTCCGAGCTTTTCCGAAATAAGGGATCTCATCAGCCCGTAAAGACGGGTGGATTTCATAAAAGGCGTTTTGCCTCTGGCAACGATGACAAAATCGTACCGCTGCTCGTATTTTTCCCTCAGCTCAGGCTCCAGAAGCCTGAACGCCTCTCTTATCACACGTCTGGCTCTGCTTCGCTTTACGGCGTTGCCTATCTTTTTCGAGGTGACTATGCCGAGACGGTTGACGCGGCGGCGGTTAGGTCTGAGGTAGCACACGAAGGCGCTGTTTACTATACTTTTGCCTTTTTTGAAAAGATATTGAAACTCTCGGTTTTTGTTGACGCTTACGAATTTTCTGGAATAATCCACAGCTTAGTGAGAAAGTCTTGCTCTTCCCTTGGCGCGTCTTCTGGCAAGTACCTTTCTGCCGTTATGGGTGGACATTCTCTTTCTGAAGCCGTGCTCCATCTTTCTCTGACGCTTTTTAGGCTGATATGTTCTTTTCATTTTTCAGTCGTCCTTTCTTATCAAATAAGGGGTTTATTGTTTACATATGTCAAGCGGATATACCTCTCCGCAGGGATAGCCTATTTATTATACAGCAATTGCCTGAGGTTGTCAAGGGGTTTTTTGAGATTTTTTGGAAGCATACCGCTTATTTCAGCACATGACGGTAGCTCACCACATACTGAACGCCGCTGATAAGGGTGAGCAGGGCGCTTATATACATCAGTATATCTGAAATTATCCCTATGGGGAGCTGCTGTAACATTCCGAAATTGTCAATAAATATATGACTTATGGTTATTATCACGATAGATACCATCGTGACGGCAGTTTTCAGCTTGCCCCATATGCCTGCGGCGATGACTACGCGCTTTTCGCTTCCCGCCGCCGCAAGGCGCAGGGCGGAAACGATAAATTCACGGGCAATTATGATTATCACAAGGAAGGAGTAGGTCCACCGAAGCTCAACCATACAGATAAGGGCAGCGGAGACCAAAACCTTGTCCGCCAGCGGGTCGAGAAATTTTCCAAGGTCGGTGACAAGTCCCCGCTTGCGGGCGATCCTTCCGTCCACCATATCGGTTATTGAAGCGGCGGCAAATATCACCAGCGCCCAGAGGTAGTTGAACGGTATGGCGGGGATAAGCATAAATACCACATAAAGCGGCACTGCAAGCACTCTCGCCAGTGTAAGTCTGTTGGGTAAATTCATTTTTTCTCCTTGCTTCAGGACTTCAGCTGTCCCAAAAGATTGTTGTCAACGCTGTCGGTTATCTCGACCTGCACGAATTGTCCTATTTTCAGGTTTTTTCCCGTAAAATATATCATTCCGTCTATTTCGGGGGCGTACATAAAGTTCCTGCCGAAATACATCTCGGAATAGCGGTCATAGCCCTCTACCACCGTTTCAAAGGTCTTGCCCACAAGCTGTGAGCAGAATTCCTCAAGGCGTATCTCCTGCTGACCCATGATTATCTCCGCTCTGTGTTCCTTTTCGCGGTCTGGTATCTGATTTTCCATTTCAGCGGCGGGAGTTCCCTCCTCGGCGGAATAGGCAAAACAGCCTAAATGCTGAAATTTAATCTCCTGTGCAAATTCCGCAAGCTCCTCAAACTGAGCGTTGCTTTCACCGGGAAAACCTGTTATAAAGGTGGTACGCAGAACAATGTCGGGTATCTCCGCCCTTATTTTATTTATCAGGGCGGTAAGACTTTTCCTGTCGCCGCTCCTGTTCATGGCTTTCAGGATATCGCCGTTGCAGTGCTGGAGGGGAATATCCATATAGTGAAGTATCTTGGGATTGCGCTTTATGCAGGCGATAAGCTCGTCGGTTATCCTGTCGGGATAGCAGTAAAGCAGGCGTATCCACTTTACTCCCTCCACCTCGCAGATTTTATCCAGAAGTTCGGGGAGCATCAGCTTTCCGTAAAGGTCAAGCCCGTAGCGGGTGGTGTCCTGCGCCACTAACACAAGCTCTTTTACCCCTTGGGAAACAAGGTATTTCACTTCCTCGATGATGTTTTCCATAGGTCTGCTTTTAAAGCCGCCCCTTATATAAGGTATAGCGCAGTAGGAACAGCGGTTGTCACAGCCGTCGGCTATCCTGAGATAAGCGTAATGCGCCATTGTGGAAAGCAGGCGCTTTCCCTCCATATCCAGCGGCTTTTCGCCGCTTTCACGCACTATTCTTTCGCCCTTTAAGACTGCCTCGATAGCGTCAACGATGTCGTCGTTGCAGCCTATGCCCAGTATTCCGTCAACTTCGGGAAATTCCTCGTCCATCAGCTTTGTGTACCGCTGAGCAAGACAGCCTGTAACGATTATCTTTTTGTTTATGCCGTCGTTTTTGCGGTTCACCGCTTCCATTATCTCTTCAATAGCTTCTTCCTTGGCGGATTGGATAAAGCCGCAGGTGTTTATCACCACCACGTCGGCAAGCCCCGCTTCTTCCACCAGCTTGTAGCCCGCTTTGTTTATCTTTTCCATCATAAGCTCGGCGTCACACTGATTTTTGGGACAGCCGAGGGAAACCATTCCTACCTTTATTTTTTCCATATCTGCTCCGATTTTGTTTTTATTTTAAGGGCTATTCCTCCGTTATTTCTTCAAGTACAGAGGTTATCGCCTCTTTTATCTCGCCGAAGCTGTAGCCCCGCCTTGCAAGGGCGGCTATCACCTTTTGCCGCTGTTCTCGGTCGGTTATTTTGTCGGAATATTTTTTACGAACAAGGTCAGTAAGAACGTCCGTCATTTCCTCACGGTCAAATTCCGACAAGGTCTGCTCCGTCAGCTCTTCGGGAACGCCCTTGCGGCGCATTTCCGCCTTTGCTCTGCGCAAGCCGAATTTTTTCCCGTTTATCAAGGCGTTTGCAAGGCGCTTGGCGTAGTCCTCGTCGTTGATAAAGCCGTAGCGCAGCATATCCTCCATAACTTTGTCGGTAGTTTCCGCCGAGTAATTTTTCAGCAGCTTTTCCCTTAATGCGGCGGAAGAATAGGCGTGTGAGCCTAAAAGATATGTTGCTCGCTTTTTTGCCCGCTGATATTCGGCGTCGTTTTCCTCATCAAGAAAGCTCATGAGTTTTCGTCGTCCTCAATGGCAAATTCCTCAAAATCCTCCTCCGCCTCGACTACAACGCTTTTCTTGGCGGATTTTTTTGCGGTGGGCTTGTCTTCGGTCTCGGCTGGGGCTTCTTCCTCGCCCTCGTCCTCGGTCTGGGCGGAGAAAAGCTGGTCCGCTTTTTCCCTTATCTTCGACTCTATCTCGTTCAGCACGTCGGGATTTTCGGGGAGCCACTTCATAACGCTCTCACGTCCCTGACCTATCCTCAGATCGCCGTAGCTGAACCATGAGCCCGACTTTTTGATTATGTCAAGCTCCACGCCCATATCCACGATCTCGCCCATTTTGCTTATGCCCTTGCCGTATATCATGTCAAATTCGCAGGATTTAAAGGGCGGAGCCACCTTGTTCTTCACTACCTTGCACTTGGTGCGGTTGCCGATTATCTCGCTTCCGTCCTTGATAGGCTCGCCTCTGCGAACCTCTATCCTTACGGACGCATAGAATTTCAGCGCGCGTCCGCCCGGGGTAGTTTCGGGGTTGCCGTACATAACGCCTATCTTTTCACGCACCTGATTTATGAATATGGCAACGGCGTCGGATTTGGAAATAACGGAGGTGAGCTTTCTCATAGCGGCGGACATAAGTCTTGCCTGAACGCCTACAAAGCTGTCGCCCATTTCTCCCTCTATCTCTGCCTTGGTGACCATAGCCGCCACTGAGTCAAGGACAACTATATCTATCGCACCCGAACGGACAAGCGCCTCGATTATCTCCAACGCCTGCTCGCCTGTGTCGGGCTGGGAAACGATGAGCTGATCCACGTCAACGCCCAGCTGTCTTGCGTAAACAGGGTCAAGAGCGTGTTCCACGTCGATGAACGCCGCAATTCCGCCCTTTTTCTGCACCTCCGCCACCGCCTGAAGTGAAACGGTAGTCTTGCCGCCTGATTCGGGGCCGTATATTTCGATTATCCTTCCCTTGGGAAGCCCGCCTATGCCCAGCGCAAGGTCAAGTCCCAAAGAGCCTGTGGAAACTGCCTCTACGTTAAGGTTGGTCTTTTGCTTGCCCATTATCATGACGGAGCCTTGTCCGTACTGCTTTTCTATCATTGCGATAGCGGCGTCAAGAGCCTTTTTCTTCTCCTCAGGGGTGGTGAGCTTTACCACGGACGGAGTCTTTTTGGTGTTGTTGGATTTAGCCATATTTTCTTGCCTTTCTGTATAATAAGATTAAATTTTAACATAATGTAATATATTTCAGCTGTGATGATACAGCGCAAATTCTTTATTTATAAATATTTGCGGAATTTGTTCAGGTTTTGTCGTATCTTGGAACTTTTTGCAAATTCGGCTTTTCGGATTTGTTATTTTTGTTTTACTTTTGGTATAATCAAAGCAAAATTTTACTTACCGTATCACAGTATCTTCCCCGCCGCAACTCTTTTTGCTCCGTTCAAGTCCTTGAAAATTTCGCAGGAAAAGCCTTCCCTTTCCATAAAGGCTTGTACGTCCTGGGACTGCTCCTCGCCCATTTCCACTATAAACGAACCGCCGCTTTTCAGCAGCTTTTTCCATTTTCCGAAGATAACACGGTAAAAGTCCAGCCCGTCGCGCCCGCCGAAAAGGGCGGTGTCAGGCTCGTGCCTTACCTCACGCTGAAGGTTTTCCATCTCCTCCGCAGTCAGGTAGGGGGGATTTGCGGTGATTACGTCGCATTTTTCGGGAAGAGCAGAGAAAAGCTCCTCCGTGGGCTCAAGCACGTCGCCTTGCAGGGGAAAAACAGTGTCCTGAACGCCGTTTAACGAAATATTTTCCTTAAAGTACGCCGTTGCCGCTTCGGAAATCTCCACGCCATAGCAGAGGGCGCTTGAATTTTTTGCGGCGGCTATTGGGATACAGCCGCTCCCCGAACATAAATCCACAAGAACTCCATTTTCGGGCAGGCGCTCCAGCGCAAGCTCCACAAGAATTTCCGTTTCGGGGCGGGGGATAAGCACGCCCTCACCAACCTTAAAGGGCAGACCGTAAAAGTCCCACTCGCCGACTATGTACTGGAGCGGCTCGCCCTTTATGCGGCGGCGGGCGGCGTTCACCGTTTTTTCGGCGGCGTTGTCGTCTATCTCCGTTTCCAGCATAAGGGCGGAACGGTCAAGCCCCGTCGCCCACTGCAAAAGCTGATTTGCCTCAAATTCGGCTGAACAGGGGTCGTTTTGCTCTAAAATATTTCTAAGCTGTTTTTTCAGCAGGCGCATCACCATTGGTCGTTCTCGCCCTCCTTGGGCAGGCAGGGAGTTATCGCCGCTATCGCGCACTCGATCTGAGGATCGTCAGGCTCGCGGGTGGTAAGTCTCTGCATGGCAAGCCCGGGGGCGGAAATTATCCTTGTGGCGATATTGTCGTATCTTCCCGCTATCTTTATCAGCTCATAGCCTATTCCCACAACTATTGGGAGAAGTATCAGCTTGCAGGCTATCCTTATAAGGTCGGCGACGAACTTGCCCACGCCGAACCAGGCGATGAACATTTCGCTGTTTATGGGAACTATGGAATAGACAAGTATGCTTATTGCCAGCACAAGGAAGATGAAGCTTGTGCCGCAGCGGGGGTGAAAGCGGGTGTGCTTTTTCACGTTCTCCACGGTAAGCTCCTCTCCCGCCTCGTAAGTTGCTATGGTCTTATGCTCCGCCCCGTGATACTCATAGGTGCGGCGTATGTCGGACATAAGGGAGGTGAGCCAGAGGTACAGGATATATATGCCTATCTTCAAAATTCCCTCAAAAAGCGAGCGGAACGGGGAAATGTCCACACTGCCGCAAAGCGCCTGTATCCCCGTGAATATCCAGGTGGGGACGAACAGGAACAAAAGCAGCGCCAAAGCTACTCCCAGAACTGCTCCTATAACGGAGATAACGGCGACTATACTTTTGCCGAAGGTCTTTTCCAGCCACTTCTCGAATTTTGAGGGCTCATCGTCCTCCTCGTCCTCAAGATAGCCTGACTTTTCCATAGACTTGTTCATATAGGTCATTCCGTCCTTCAGCTGGAGGACGAAGTTGAATATGCCTCTTACAAAGGGACATTTCTGATACCATTTTCTTTCGGGGAGATCCCATTCCTCAAGGTCGATGGTGCCGTCCTTTTTGCGGACAGCCATGGCGCCCTTGCTGACGCCCCTCATCATTATCCCCTCAATAAGTGCCTGACCGCCTATCGTGGTGCGGCGCAGGGGCTTTTCTCTCTTTGCCATAAAAATCCTTCCTTTTGTTCAATGCTCACTGAGCGCTGTCGAGGGTAGCAGTGGGCAGCTCTATGGTGACCGTTGTTCCCACGCCCTTTTCGCTTTCTATGTCAAGCCGCCCGCCGTGACGGGACACAAGCTCGTCCGCCACAGCAAGACCGATACCTGAGCCTCTTACGGTATTGTTCGCCTTGTAAAAGCGGTTCTTTACCTTCGGCAGGTCCTCGGCGCTTATGCCGCAGCCGTTGTCTGCTATCTTTATTTCCACCCTGTCGTCGAAAAGGTGCGCCTCTACGTTTATAACGCCGTCTTTTCCTATATATTTAACGGCGTTGTCGATTATGTTTATGAACACCTGCCGCAGACGGTTCTTGTCGCCGTATATCATGGCGATCCCCTCAGGCTCGTGGTAGTTTATTATGATGTTGTTTTTCGCCGCTCTCTCGGTATATATCAGTATAGCGTCCGCAAGCTCCGCCAGAACGTCCATGTTGGTTTTCTGAAGGGAGAGGCGGTTATTCTGTATCCTTGAGAAATCAAGAAGCTCCTCCACCATTGAGGAAAGGCGCTCTGTCTCGTCGGTTATAACGCGCATACCTTTTTTTGTGGTCTCCCTGTCGTCCATCTCCATTACCGTTTCGCTCCAGCCTTTTATGGCGGTGAGCGGCGTTCTCAGCTCGTGGGAAACGGAGCTTATGAAATCATTTTTCATGGCTTCGCTGTCCTGAAGCTCGTTCGCCATGTAGTTAAAAGCGGTGCAAAGCTCGCCTATCTCATCGTCGCGGTCATTGGGTATCCGCTCGGAAAAATCCCCTTTGGCAAGCTTTCTTGACGAATCCGCCATCTTCCTTATGGGCCGCAGTATGGAACGCACAAAGTAAAGGTCAAGGAAAAGCACGAGTATAAGCACGCAGAAGCCCGCTCCCGCAGCTATGAGGACAATGCCGAATATCTGGCTGTCCACCCGCTCAAGGCTGCTCATTACGCGTATGGCGTTGTAATCAGAGTTCCCTGACGCTATCATCACCGTCACCGCCATATATTTTTCGCTCACCGAGCTTCGGCTTATCCTTCCGATATACTCGCCCATTCCGTCGGCGCTTTCCATAGCGGCGTTATAGTCGGGCATATCCGCTTCGTTCTCAGGGGAAAAGCCGCTGCTGGATATGTCGATATGTCCGTTTTTGTCTATCGCCATAAGCTCCATTACGTCCTTTTTGTCGAACATTTCCACAGCGTCCCGCACCTCGTCGGCGTAGTTGCTGGAGGAGCCTTCGTAAAATCCCGTAAGAACGCCCGCTACCACGCCCGCTTCCGAGCGCAGGTACATACTGACGGCGTTGTAATAATATGTCCGCGCGGTTATATACACCGCCACGGTGATTATGAGCATTATCACCGCCACCACGCCGAAGCTGTTTATGAACCAGCGGGTGGCGATACTTTTTCGTTTCTTAGCCATAAGTATACCAACTGACAGTTAAAAGTCCGTTATCGCTAAATCGTCCACTTATATCCGTATCCCCAGACGGTCTGTATATAGTAAGGCACCGAGGGGTCGTCCTCTATCTTCATGCGAAGGCGGCGGATATTAACGTCCACTATCTTCACGTCGCCGAAATATTCGTCGCTCCATATCTTCCTCAGTATGGAGTTTCTGTCAAGGGCGATTCCTGCATTTTTTATGAAATACTCCATCATGTTGTATTCCATCTGAGTAAGCTCTATGTATACGCCGTTCTTCGTTATCGTCCTGCTCTGAGTGTCCAGTGCAAAGGGACCCGAACGGATTATCCTTTTCTTTTCGGGGTCGCTGTTCCCTATGCGGCGGTAGACCGCGTCAACCCTTGCAACAAGCTCGGATATGGAGAAAGGCTTTGTTATATAATCGTCCGCTCCGCCTGTAAGGCCTTCCACCTTGTCGCTCTCCTGACTTTTTGCGGTGAGCATGATAATTCCCACCGAGGAGTCGCTTTCCCGTATGGTCCTGCACACCTGAAGCCCGTCTATCCCCGGCATCATTATATCCAGTATTACCACCGAAAAGCCGCCATTTCCGCCGTCAAAGGCTTTCAGCGCCTCTTCGCCGCAGTTTGCGTCTACCACTTCGTAGCCTGCCCTTTCAAGGTTCAGTACCACAAATTCCCTTATGGCGTCCTCGTCCTCGCAGACAAGCACTTTTTTGTTAGGCATATTCCTTTTCCCTCCGTATTTCTTCCGCCATCCGACGGCAGGCTCAGTTCGTTATCAAAAGGCTGTTCAGCTCATCATCAGTCAGCGCCATGGGGTCGCTGCTCTCGGAATTGTTCACATAAACGCTTGCGGCACCCGATGTTCCCCTGCTGACCCAATCGCCGCCTGCGTCGGGCGGCGAGCCGTCCGTGGACAGGTACACCGTCAGCAGCGGTTCGGGGTCAAGCTGATAACGCTCAAATATCGTAAAAGCCCCGTTTTTTTCCACCGTCACAACGCCCTGCCATCTGGCGGGGATATAAAACATAAATTCCCGTCCCATGCTCACATAAGAGGAGCTTTTTTTGGTGAACACAAGGCTGCTGTCGTCCATAGTGTACCAGTCCACGCTGTAAAGCTGTTCGGGAATGGGCAGGTTCTCATAGCCGGGAAGCGGCGTTGTGGAGGGGACTTCTATCCTTCCGTCGCCGTCTATGTCCGTGCTGTGCAAAACGGGAGTGTGTCCGTTGGAGCGGCGGGAGATACTGCTGAACTCGCCGTCCGCCAGAGTAAGATTGTTGTTGTAGCAGCGAAGCGCCTGCGTTCCGTATTCGCCTTCGCCTGAAGAATAATCTATGAAAAGAATGTTGTCCGTTTCGCCAAGCCTCTGCCTTGCGTACCGCAGACCGCCCTGCGCGGCATTGGTAAGGGGCAGGGAGCTTACATCTCCGAAAGCGGTTATCTTGTTTTCATTTACATAAAGCGTGACAATGTGCGCCATATAGCTTGATATCGTTGCGTCGTAATTTATCAGGAAAAGCTCGCCCGCGCCGTTGTTGTCCAGATCCGTCGCCTCAAGGAAGGCGAAATTCCCGCGGTAAAGCTCCGTCACTTCGCCGCTTTGGTAAGAAAGGACATTTACCGCCTGCTCCGCCTGACTAAGAGCCGAGGTCTTTAAAACCATGTATTCCCCCGCGCCGAAATCCACAAAGGAAAGGGATTCCACTTCAGTTCCCGCCAAAGAGCGGTCAAAAACGGACACCCACTCTCCCTCCTCGCGGTCGAGGAAGTTCATCCTCAGCCCGCTTTCGCCTGCGGGAGCTTCCGATGTGCGGTAAAAGACGATCGCTTCCTCCGTTTCCTCGTCGTCAAGGTTATACATGACAAAGGCGCTTCGGTATTCTCCGCTTCTGGGATAGACCATTTCAGGCTGATCGCCGATGCTTTTTACAAGCGCCTGATATATGGAGTTCTGGCTCTCGGTGAGCTTCGGCGGGCTCAGCAGCGACTCGGTGGTAGCGCCGAAGCCTGAGCAGCCGCCAAGCAGCGCCGCTGTCAAAACGACGGCGAAAGACTTAATTATCTGTTGTTTCCGAATTTTCGGCTTCATTTTTCACTTCCTCTTCAACAGTCAGCATATTTCCGCTGTACATTGTGAAGATCACTGCAAAAGCGATGATCGTCGCTCCGATCTCGGAGATGGGGTGCATGGACATATGCGCGCCGATATAATCCGAATCTACCGCAAGAGCGATATATCCCGCCAAGGACGCCGCTGCGGAAAGTATGGCGGTAAGTCCGCCGAAAACAAGGAGCTTGCAGCGGGTGAGCTTTGACTCGTTGCCTGAAATGAAGCGTCCCAGCGCAAGGAAAAACAGCACCGACGCCACATAGGAAAGAAGCAGGATAAGCTCGTCGCTCACCCTTATGATGATGGTATCCTGCATGAAAAGAGCGGCGGATTTAAGGGTGTAGCTTATGCATATGACTATCTGAAGATAGCCCACCGTTGTTCTCAGACGTTTCTTTCCGAGTATCATAAAGCCTATCAGCGCGCAGACGGCAAATATTGCCGCTTCGCCGATAAAGTCAAGGTCGATCCCGTTAAAGCCGAACACAAGGTCGTAAAATCTGAAGCAGGCTCCCGCGAGAAAAGCCGCGCCCCATACGGCGGTCTGCTTCGGGGTGAGGGAAGCCGCGCTTCTGACGACGGCGGGAGCGTCAGACTTTTTATCCATTATATAGCCAAGTATCATGACTGCGGCGGCGATGACTATAAGGAGATATATCCCGCCTCCCAGAAAAAAGCCCGCCGCAGGGTCGAAAAATCCCATCTCGGTGTAATCGACCACCACAAGAAGCTGAAATACGCGGAAAATGACCGCGATGACCGCGGCGGCGACCGCCGTCACGGGAAGTAAGCTTATCTTTCTCTGCATGATGTATGTCTCCTTTTCTTCTGCTGTTTGTCCTTCGGCAGATGAGCGGCTGAGCCTTCCGCCTTATACTGCCGAAGTTATTTTTCCGTAAGGCGAATATTTTTTGTACAAGCCCATATATTTTCATTGGACGGAGAGATATTCCCTCCCGTCCGCAGGACATATTTTCACATCATAGTTATTATAATTATAATACATTATTGCCGTTTAGTCAACATTTTCAGCGATAAAAGGAGGAGAAAAATTGAAGAAGTACATAATAATGGCTGTTTCTCTCGCATTGGCGCTGGCGCTTCTGCCCGCGCTGTTCACAGCGGTGTTCGGGGCGGCGTTTCCCGTTTCCGCTCCCAAGGAGATCGAACTTACGCTGGTGGAGAACGGGAGCAAAATTACCCTTTCCGCCGAGGATTACCTTATCGGCTGCCTTTTTGCGCAGATAGACGTTTCTTATGAGGAAGAAGCGCTGAAGGCGCAGGCGGCAGCCGCCTACACCTATGCTCTGAGGCTGCTCGAAAACGGAAACGAGCTTTCCGACAGCAGCTCGGAGTGTCAGCCTTACTTCACTCCCGCAAGAGCAAGGGAATATTACGGGGAGAGCTATGACCTGTATCTTGACAAAATAAAAAGAGCCGCCGCTTACGGCGCCTCTCACGGAATATATTACGAAAACAAGCCGATATACAGCGTTTACCATTCGGTGAGCGCGGGAGTTACCGCTCTGCCCGAATATATATGGGGGATCTCCCCGCCGTATCTCACGCGCGTAGAATGCCCGTCGGACAGGAATTTCCCCAACTTTTCCGCTTCAAACGAGATCTCTGCCGAGGAGATGCGGGTACTGCTGCTTAAATATGACGGGACGCTGGAAATGCCGCTGGACTATGCCAAATGGTTCACCGACGTGAACAGGGACGAAAACGGCTATATCCTCAGCGTCAACGCGGGCGGAAAGACCCTGTCGGGCGGTGATCTGTGGCGGGCGCTGAAGCTTCGCTCCACGGCGTTCGACATAAGCTGGAACGGCATGGCGTTCACTATCACTACCAGCGGCTACGGTCACGGCGCAGGAATGAGCCAGTACACCGCCAACGAAATGGCAAAAAACGGCGCCTGCGCGCAGGAGATACTGGAGTATTTTTATAAAGGGTGCAAAGTGACGGAATTGAGAAGCGTATAAGACGGACAAAGGACCGCCCCGCTTGCAGATGTGCAGGCGGGGCGGTGGGTTTATGTTTACTGCATTGCTTCGGTAAGCTGCTCCATAACACGACTTTGGACTTCAAGGTAATATTTCAGTTCTGCATCATTCATCTCATCCTCATCCCATTCTTCAAATTTATCATCCATCTCCGAAGCCTTGGTCATCATTTCCGCATATTCGGCAAGCAAGCCCAAATCAGAAGGATCATCCATGTACTTTTTCAAAAAAGCGCAATACTCATCGTAAAACGCCTCGTAGCTATCCATCGCTTCCTTAAATTCAGGGCGCATACCGTCAACTAACTCATCTGTTTTTGTATCTTCCGTTTTTTCGGCAGGAGCAGAAGTCTGCATCTCCTGAGAAGCTGCTTCTTCGGATTTTTCAGACGTTGAAGCAGTAACGCTGCCGCTTAGTTTAGCTACATCATCTTTAAAATCATTTATTTTATCATATGCTCTTTCGATATCATCATCAAATAATTCAGATCCCACATCAGACCATAATTCATAAATATCCGACCTGCAATCAGACCATTCATCGTATATGTCCGACCTTGTATCAGACCAACGCTCATATTCGCCTGAATGTACTTCAGACCACTCCTTGTAAGGAATACTGTCATATGCTTCGTCAATGATACCATCGTAAAAGCTATCATATAAATCGTCAAACAGGTCGTCGTAGATCCCATCGTATATATCATCTCCTGCATCGTCATATATGCAGTCATACAGCCCCTCCAGCTCGTCGTATTTATCATATTCCGACATATCTAATGATAAAACCGCTTCAGCATATGCTATACTGTACTCCCTCATTCTGACGCAGATGGCTTTTGTGTCTTCAAGGATCCCGTTATAGAAAGACTCTACTCGGTCAGTATTGCTTACAAATTTATCATATGTGTCAATATCAGCTGTAAGCTCTTCATACTTAGCGTTAACAGAAGATAAAGTATCCTTAACATCTTTTTCTACCGCGTCCTCAATTTGGTCGATAGGTGTGCCTGCAACAGGCTCTGTTTCTTTGCTTTCCTCTGTCGTCCTTTCAGTCGTCACCTCTTCCTTAGCTGACGTTTCAGCCGCAGCTTCATCAGTCTTTTCAGTCGTCACGGAAACCGACTCGGTTGGGCTTGCGGTGGTCTCAGTTCCGATATTGGGCGCATTTTGACCCGCATTACAGCCTGAAATGGCAAAAATCGACGCAAGAAGCACCGCTGCCGTAACAATACATCCTTTTTTCTTCATAATAACCTCCATGTTTTGACACTTACTGAATGTCAATTTTTATTTATTATAGCATATCATAATGGATATGACAAGTAGTAAATGTCAAAAAGGAGGAAAATTTTATGTACAAAAACAAATGCGCTGACGGTAAAAACAATATAAGCGGAAAAAATATCGCCATGCTGCGCAGAGAGATGAAAAAGCCCAACTCTCAGCGGGCGCTGGCGGATAAAATGCAGCTTCTGGGGATAGACATAGACAAAAACGCCGTCCAGCGTATCGAGAGCGGACAGCGTTTCGTGACGGATATAGAGCTTAAAGCCTTCGCCAAGCTTTTCGGGGTGAGCATGGAGGAGCTTACCGACGACTCGTGACAGAAAAATAAAACGGCAACAAGATCGGCGGCTGAGCCGCTTCAATACTCCCCCGTGTTAGAGGAGCGCATTGAAGCGGCTCAGCCACTGTGATGTTGTGACCAAATAGATTTTAAAGCAGCAGAACATAAAAATACGCCCCCTTGTTATGGGAGCGCATTGAAGCGGCTCAGCCGCTGGTGCCGGTGGCGGGGGTCGAACCCGCACGGTATCGCTACCACCGGATTTTGAGTCCGGCACGTCTGCCAATTCCATCACACCGGCAAATATCTCTGAGACTTCAAGTCATTGTATCACATTACGCCGAAAAAGTCAAGGAAAAGAGGGAAATAAAATTCGTTCCGCAAAAAAGAACGGAAATGCGAAAAATTTTATTGGCGGCTTTGGAAAAATCGTAGAAATATATAATTTTGTCAAAAAATTTTTGTAATTTTTCCCTAAAAAGTATTGACAATTTGCCAAAAATACCGTAAAATGGTATATGTGAAATAAGATGGCGGATTATGCCCGTTTTTCGGCTCCGCTGTCTTCACGAAATATTTTATTCACGCTTCGGCGTTTTAGGTTACATATAATCCCTATCTGAAATTTATGATTTAAATGCTTTGGCGGAGGCGAAAGCTTCCGTTCTGTGAAAGGCCCGCCGTACAACGGGTCGCGTTCATAATGCATTGATATAGATGAAGCCGCGGTTTTAAAGCGTTTTGCTCTTCGACCGTTGTGGGATTGTTCGGGTAACCGACACACAGGCACTGTCCGCAGAGGCGCTCCGCCTTCGGGTGCAACTTTGTGTGATAATGCCCAAAATTATCAGGGAGGAAACGCAATGGACCTTTGGTTATCAATCGTGCTTTGCATTGCGACGTTCATTGTAGGCGCTCTCATAGCGGGACTTGTGATGTTCCGCATGGGAATAGAGCACCGCAAAAAAACAGCGGAAGCACAAATCGAATCGGCGGAAAAGGAAGCCGCCCGAATCATCGCGGAGGGGAAGGAAAAAGCCTCCACCGCGAAAAAGACCGCTTTGATAGAAGCGAAGGAAGAGATCTACAAGCTGCGTGAAAACGCGGAAAAAGAAGCTCAGAAGCTCAGGAGCGATACCGAGCATGAACTGAAGGAGCGCAGGGCGGAGGTAACAAAGTCCGAGCGCAGATTACAGCAGAAGGAAGAAAACCTTGACCGCAAGACCGACAAGCTGGAAAGAATGGAGGAAAGCCTTACAGCAAAAACCGAAAACGTAAAGAAAAAGCTTGCCGAAGCGGAGGAGCTGAAGAATCAGCAACAGGCTAAGCTGGAAGAGATAAGCGGATACACCTCAGAGCAGGCGAAGGAGCTTCTCCTGTCACAGCTGGACGGCGAGCTTATCCATGAAAAAGCAGTAAGAATAAATTCATACGAGCAGAGGCTGAAGGACGAGTGCGACGACAAGGCGCGTTCCGTTATCGCTCTCGCCATTTCAAGGCTTGCTTCGGAGACCGTTTCCGAAATGACGGTATCGGTGGTCCCCCTGCCCAATGACGAAATGAAGGGCAGGATAATCGGGCGCGAGGGACGCAATATACGCACTCTTGAACAGCTCACGGGCGTTGATCTTATCATCGACGATACTCCTGAAGCGATAACCTTGTCCAGTCAGGATAAGGTTAGGCGCGAGATCGCCCGTATCGCCCTTGAAAAGCTGATACAGGACGGACGTATCCATCCCACCCGCATTGAGGAGACCGTTGACCGCGCTAAGCGCGAGGTCGAGCAGAAGATAAGAAGAGAGGGCGAAAACGCCTGCCTCGAAACAAATGTCAACGGGCTCAATCCTGAGCTTGTAAAGCTGCTGGGCCGTCTGTACTTCAGGACCTCTTACAGCCAGAACGTTCTTGTTCACTCCATCGAAGTCGCTCATCTTGCAGGCATAATGGCAAGCGAGCTGGGCGTTGACGCTTCCATGGCAAGAAGAGCGGGTCTGCTCCACGATATAGGAAAGGCTTTAACTCAGGAGATAGAGGGAAGCCACGTTGCCATAGGCGTCGAGGTCTGCAAGAAATATAAGGAACACCCCGAAGTTATCCACGCAGTTGAAGCTCACCACGGCGACGTTGAGTGCCGCACCGTCATAGCGGCTCTCGTTCAGGCTGCCGACGCGATAAGCGCCGCCCGTCCCGCCGCAAGAAGCGAAAATTACGAAAACTACATCAAGCGTCTGCAAAAGCTTGAAGAGATATGCACCGATTACGACGGCGTTGAAAAGTCCTACGCTATCCAGGCGGGCCGTGAGGTGCGCATAATCATCAAGCCCGAAGTCGTGAACGACGAACGCATGACCGTGCTTGCAAGAGAGATCGCGCTGAGGATAGAAAACGAAGTGGAATATCCCGGTCAGGTGAAGATAAATCTTATAAGGGAATCCAGAGTGGTGGATTACGCAAAGTAAGCTTATATGTTAAAAATCAATGCCGCAGAGGTCTTCTGCGGCATTTTTGTTTTATTAAGATCAGGATAAGCTTTGTTCTTTTTGCAGCTCGGCTTTCACTTCGGGAGGAAGCTCGCTGTATTCTTTTCTGCCGTTGGTAAAGGGCATTGTAGCTTCCTTGCACACCTTCATGGCAAGCTCAGCCTGCTTCAGCGCGTCCTCGAAGCTGTCATCGGGGCCTGAAACGCCCGACGCGGCGGCGCGTATCGTAATGTTCATCATCTTTCCGTCAATATTGACAGGCTGTTCAAAATGCTTCATCACCTTGTCTATCTGAGCTGCGGGGGTATCCACTTCGGTAACGTTCAGCATCGCCGTAACGAAGGTGTCGTTGTCCAGTCTTCCCACAAGGCATCTGCCCTTCTGATTTTCCCACAGAGTTGTCACAAGAAAGACAAGCACCTTGTCCCCCATATCAAAGCCGTATTCGTTGTTTATGCTGCGGAAGCCGTTTATGTCGAACAGGACGACCGCGCGTTTTCCCGACTTATATTCGGGCTTTTCGTAGCCTTTGGCAACGCCGCTCTTGAGCAGCGCCCCCGTAAGCCCGTCTATGCTGGTCTGAAGCGCTTCGATGGTCTCACGCTTTTTGGCTTCGTTTATGTTGCTTATGCGGCCGATGACTTTTTTTACAACGCCGCCTGAATAAGCGGTGACCTGAGCCTGGTGTTCCACCCAGATGTAATCGCCATAGCGGTTCTTCACGCGGTATTCATAGGTTATTTTATGAGCGGGGAGAATGAGCATGTGATTGTAATTGAAAAAGCGGTCGATAAAGCCCTCGCGGTAGTCGGGGTGGACTCTCTCCCAGTAAGGCCGCCGCTGAGTTTCAAAATCTATCATGCCTTCTATGCCGAACATTTCCTTGCTCACCTCAGGGTTAAGGCTTACAAGTCTGTTTTCGGTGAGATCCACCTCATAAACGGCGTCATGTCCCGAATGGAGCAGGAAAGCGGATTTTATCCTTTCTGCCCTGAGATTGTCAGCAAGCTGCGCCTGCGGCTCCATGTCCCTTATCGTTCCCACCACGGCGATCTCGCCGTATTCCTTCAGGTAAAGGCTTTTTCCCTTTATCTTCACCCTTATGCTCTGCTGAGGGGAAAGCTCCAGCGTTCCCGAAATGCTGAAGTCCGAGCCGACGGTACGGCTCACTTCCTTGAGCATACGCCCCAGCTCTATCCTTGTGGGAACGGACAAAAGCTCCCTTATGTCGGTTTCTGCGTCAAGCCTTGTCTCGCCGTAGTTGCGGCGCCAGTATGTGCTTTTTGAGAGGCGGCAGGAGTGGTTCGATATCTGCCAGTAAAGCTCAGCCGACTGCTCGACAAATACGGAGGAAACGGAGGAGCGCTCCTTGAACTTATATGAAACGGCGGTCTGCTCCGCTATCCACTGAGAGATCTGTTCGGGGGAAGGTTCACCGTCGCTGAGCATTCTCAGCCCTTTCACGTCATCGGGAGAAAAGGCGGTGAGTATTTTGTCAAAAGCGTCGTCATAGCGCTTTTTTGCTTTTTTCAGTATGATTATCCCCAGTATTACCTCCGCCACGCAAAGCACCACGCCGATGGGCAGGAAAATTATGGCGTAATACTCTATCCCTCTCGCCAGCACCACCGCAAGCGCGGCAAGCGTGCAGAAAAGGACTGCGAATATCACCAGCATGACTGTCATAATAAGACCCGGTCTTTTCATAGCTGCTTTTGTCCGAAAAACGGACTCCTCCTTTTTTGGGATTTTGCGCCTACTCCACGGATTTCAGCGCTTCTATCATATCTATCTTCTTGAGCCGTCTGTGCATATAGAGCGCCACAACGATGCTGAACAGAAGCGTCATCGCGGCGGAGAGCAGGTAGCTGGATACTTTTATCTCACGGCCGAACATAACAAGGTCGATCTCGGCGGTCTGAATGATGAACATTGCCAAAAACGTTCCTCCGAAAAGCCCTGCGGCTATCCCCATAAGAGTGAGCAGGAGATTTTCGCGGAAGATATATCCGTCCACCTCTGTGTCGTAAAAGCCCATCACCTTCAGCGTAGCGATCTCTCTTATGCGCTCGGTGATATTTATATTGGTCAGGTTGTAAAGTACCACGAAGGCAAGCGCGCCCGCGCTCACAATAAGCACCGCCACCACCGAGTTCAGCGCGGTAAGAATATTGTTCATGGTATTCATTAGAGAGTTCTTGTAGCTTACCGTCAGCACGGAGCCTGTATCCAGAAGCTCCGCCGCCAGCTCGTCTCTCTTTTCGTCGGTGTCAAGGTCGCCTTTGAACGCCATCATATTGTATTCGGGTACTTCGCCGAAAAGCTTAACATAAAGCTCTTCGGTCATATATATGTAGTGGGAGGGATAGTTTTCGATAAAAGCCTTTGCCGTAACGTTCTTCACGTCAGTCTCGTCCTCGTAAAGCCCGATCTCGCCGTCCCGTTCAAGTCCCAGCAGAAGCGACGTCTTTTCGTCCAGCAGGACCCCCTCCGAAGTGAGAGGATAGACCTCGTGGGTCTTTCTGTCACGGAAGAGATAGTATCCCGCAAAGTCCGCTGTGTCGCGGGGCACCACAAGATAAGCGGAAACGGTCTTTCCTCCCGAAGAAACGGTCATGGATTTCTGATAGTAGACCGTACTCTGTGCGCCGTATTCCTCCAGCACACCGCCGATCTTTTCCTCATCGCTGTCAAAAGCGAGTATGCCGTCGTAAAAATTAAGCTGAGTGAACTGCTTTTCCACAATGTCGCCGATAGAGTCCTTCAGACCGAATCCTGTCAGAGTGAGCGCGGTACAGCCCGCTATGCCCACCACCGTCATGAACATTCTCCGCTTATAGCGGAAAAGGTTCCTCGCGGTAACTTTTCCGTTAAAGCTCACCTTTCTCCATACGGGGAGCCTGTCAAGGAATATCTTCTTCCCCGCTTTTGGCGCTTTCGGGCGCATGAGCTGTGCGGGACATTCGGAAAGCTCGCTCTTGCAGCACAGGTAAACCGCAGCCGCAGCCGCAGCCGCGGCGACCGCCGTGCAGACCGAGGTGAGGAGCCAGTCGGTAGGCACTATCACGTCGGGAATGGTATATATCATTCCGTAAGCCTTTATTATAACGATAGGGAAAAGCTTCTGCCCCACCACGGCTCCCGCCAGAGCGCCCGCGATAGTGGCGAACAAAGCGTAAAACATATATTTGTATATCACCTGACCGTTAGTGTAGCCCAGCGCTTTCAGAGTTCCTATCTGAGAACGCTGTTCCTCCACCATGCGGGTCATGGTCGTAAGGCAGACAAGCGCCGCTACCAGAATGAAGAACACGGGGAATACCGACGCGATATTATTTATTCTTTCGGCGTTTTGTCCGTATTCGGAGTATCCCGGGTTTCCGCTTCGGTCGAACACATACCACTCAGGCGGTTCCAGATCGGCAAGCTCCTGCCTTGCGTCCTCTATCTCGGCTTCGGCGTCGGCGATCTCCTTATCCGCGTCGGCTTTTGCTTCCTCATATTCCTTCAGCCCGTCTTCGTACTCCTTTTTTCCGTCGGCAAGCGTCTGTTCCGCTTCGTCAAGCTCGGCTTCCGCTTCCTCATATGCGGAAACTCCTTCGCTGTACTGTCTTTCGCCGTCCTCAAGCTGTTCAAGGCTTTCGGCAAGAGCTTTTTCACCGTCGGCAGCGCTTTGTTCAAGGGTCCTTTCCCCCTGCTCCAGCATGGCTCTGCCGTCGTCTATCTGCGATTTTGCCGCTTCAAGCTGCGCTTCGGTGCTGTCAAGCTGTTCCTTTGAAGCGGCAAGCGTCTGCTCCGTTTCGTCGAGCTGAGCCTTTGAAGCTTCGAGCTGCGCCGTCATAGCGGCAGTCTCTTCTTCTGAGGGGAGAGAGGATATAAACGCCTGCGCTTCGGGCGGAAGCGCTCCGCTTTGGTCAGGCTGCAGCAGTTCGATCCCCGCGGCAGCGGCAAGCGCGTAAAGCGCTGTCATGTCCCCGCCGTAAAATTCCGCCAGCAGACCGTAATAAGCGCTTCCCTGCTCCCACTGAGCAAGGGCTTCGTCATACTGCGCCTTTCCGTCGTTATAGGCGGAAAGCCCCTGCTGATAAGCAGAATAGCCGTCGTTATATTCCTTTTCGGCTTCATCAAGCGCTTTTCTTTGCTCCTCTATCTCGGCTTTTGCATTTTCGGTCTGAGTCTGAAGCTCTTTTACGCCGTCGTTGTATGCCGCCCAGCCGTCGTCCAGCTCTTTTCTGCTGTCCTGAAGCTGAACGAGGGAATCCGCAAGCTGCTGTTTACCGTCGGCAAGCTCCTTTTCGCCGTCCTCTATCTCAGCCTTCGCGTCGGCAAGCTCCTTTTCAGCGTCGGAAAGCTCTTTGTCCGCGTCGGCTTTTGCGTCGTCCAGCTCCTTCTGAGCATCGTCTATCTCGTCGTTCGCGTCGGAAACTATCTCTTCAAGGCGTTCTTCTTCCCTTACGTCCGCGATCTGCTCAAGGCGGTCGGCGACAGCCTCCTGAATGTCGTCGTAGCTGTCGTTGTAAGCGTTTTCGCCTTTGAGCCTGTCAACTGTTATGTAAATTTCGGTATATACTTCGGTCTTAAAATTTTCTTCGGGAACGTATATTACGGAGTTCAGCGTTCCGTTCCCAACGGTGGTGCTTCCCCGCGAGGTCTTGTCTATATACATCGGAGAGGAAAACGTCCCCACTACGGTATATTCGTCCACCGCAAGGGTATCGGAAAGGTCCTCCTCCGTTCCCGATATAAGCTTTATCCTGTCGCCTATGCTCCTTCCGCCTGTAAATCCGCCGTTGTCAACTATGCACTCGTCGGCGGCGGCAGGAAAACGCCCTTCGGTTATTGTAAGGATATTCACCTCATTACTTTTTTCATAATCGCTTAAAGACATTATTCTGGCGGTGGTTTCGTTTTCGTCGGAATCGATAAGCACATCGGTAAAATATCCCGCATATACGGTAAGCCCTTCTTCCGCTTCAAGGGCGGCGATGTCGTTATCGCTGAAGCCCATTGTGGAAACAAGTCGGAAGTGAGCCAGATTTTCGTTTTTAAAATAGCTGTCGGCGGAGCGCTTCATATCTGGAGAAGCGACTTTTACTCCCGCAAAAAAAGCCACGCCTATCGCTACGATACAGAATATGGACAAAAAGCGGCTTTTTGTCTTGAAAATTTCTTTGACTGCGTTTTTTCTCAGTGCGCTTTTCACATTACCCCTCCTTTCGGGTACTGAGGCGGCAGTGCGCCTCTTACCATTCGATCTCCTCCACGGGAGTGGGAGAGGGGTTTATGTCTATCGAGCTTACCCTGCTGTTTTTTAGGTGTATCACTCTGTCCGCCATGGGAGCGATAGCGGAGTTGTGCGTCACAAGGATAACGGTCATGCCGCTTTTGCGGCATGTGTCCTGCAAAAGCTTCAGAATAAGCTTTCCCGTGTTGTAGTCAAGCGCGCCCGTAGGTTCGTCGCAAAGCAGGAGCTTCGGTTTTTTCGCCAGCGCCCTTGCTATGGCGACGCGCTGCTGCTCGCCGCCTGAAAGCTGGGAGGGAAAATTGTCCAGACGGTCTTTCAGCCCTACCTGCTCCAGTATTTCGGGGGCGGGGATAAAGTCGGAGCAGGTCTGAGCCGCCAGCTCCACGTTCTCCTTGGCGGTAAGGTTCGGGATAAGGTTATAGAACTGGAACACAAAGCCTATCTCGCTTCTGCGGTAGCTTATAAGCTGCTTTCGGTCGTATTTTGCAACGTCGCTCCCGTCCACGGAGATAACGCCCTCGTCGGCGGTATCCATTCCGCCGAGAAGGTTCAGCACCGTGGTCTTTCCCGAACCTGACGGTCCGAGGATTATGGCAAGCTCACCCTTTTCAATTGAAAATTCCATATGGTCGGCGGCGGAAATGACAACTTCCCCCACCTTATAGCGCTTGCATACGCCTTTAAGTTCAACAAAGCTCATATATAGACCTTTCTATTCCTCAACACATTTATATGTAAATTTCTATCTCTGTTAATAATCACTGCAAAAAATATGACGGTTGTATTCTATTATTTTTGTGACCGTTGCATTTGGAACAAGTTACCTGTAAGTTTGATTCGGTAGTTTTTCCGCCTTTTGAGACCGGAATAATATGATCTATCTGAAGACCGACCCCGTCAGGCATATATTTGCCGCAGATCTGACAAGTGTAATTGTCGCGGCGCATGATTTTTTCCCGCAAGCTTTTTGTCATCAGTTTTCTTTGGTTTTTGATAAAATAAGCTCGAAGAGGCATTTCGTAGTTAATAGCTTCCAGCTGCTTCTTGCGGTCCAGAAGATATTCATAAGTGCATAAAAATGTGCCTACAACATTAGAGACCTTATATGCATGTTTAATATAGTTGACCTGTCGATATCTGGTCTGCATTCGTGTAAATTTGAATTGAAATGCATGGCGGTCGTCCAGACATTTTTGAAACTGTGAATTTCGATAATTCTTTAATACGCTTTTATCTATTCTGATCCTGCATTCCTCTTTCCACGCTTTAATGCTTTCATAATGCTTTTGAACAGAATAAAATCGTCCCGCAATTATAAAACGGTCTATATAATCCTCATATTGAGGCTCCCTTCTGCCTGAAATATCAATTTCATAATACCAATAGGGGTAATGAAACGGGGAACGAAAAATCAAATATATAATTACCAATGCAATTGCTATTGCAAAAATCACCAACAGTACAGCACCTGTTTGACCTTGATTAGGCATTGTTTTCTCCTTTGATTGCAAAGACGATAAATAATCATATTATATCAAAGCTCGGCATCTTTATTAGCTTTGGTTATTTCACTATGACCACGAAACGACAGCATACGTCGCAAAATTTCTCTATGTGATTTTTTGCTCTATGACAAATCATGAAAAATTACATTTAAATATAAATACTATGCCAATATAAAGTATAACATATTTGAATAAAAAAAGCAATATTGAAATAGTCCTTGTTTTTTCCTGCAAAAAATGTTATAATAAAAAAAATAATTTCAAGAGGACGTTCAAATGGATCATTACAACGAACAGCTTGTTACCAAAAAAACCGAAACAAAGGACATAATACTGCGGGTGCTGATAATCGCCGCAACGGTGGTGATCATCGGCATAACGGTATTCGGAGCGTTTTTGTTCCGCTTCCTCCCGCTTATAGTAATATCGGCGGGGGCGTGCTATTTAGCATATCTCCTTCTGATGGGGACCTTTGTGGAATACGAATACATCGTCACAAACAACGACCTTGATATAGACAAGATAAGCGGCAGACGCAAGCGCAAGCGCCTTGTCACCGTGAAGCTGGGAAGCGTGAGCGAGTGGGGCGAGTATCAGGGGACAGAGGGAAACGGAGTTTCCGCCACGGTCATGGCGAGCGACGCCACAGGCTACGGCGCGTGGTACCTTATCGCCGAACACAGCAAGCTGGGGAAGATAATGGTCATATTCACCCCTTCCGAGGAGACTGTGACCAACATAAACTTCAGCGTTCCCTATGCAGTAAGAAAAAAGCTTGACTTCGGGGAAGAAAAAGAGGAAGAAGAATAATGATATCAAGGCGCTCTGACGAGAAAAGCGGATTTTCCGTCACAGCGCTTTATTTTTTAAAAAATTTCCGAAAAATTTTTTGGAAAAATTGACCATACCGACTTTTAAAACGTATTATTTACAGAATACATAAAAATACGAAGCGAAATATTGTTTTTCCCTGCCGCAGGATAAAACAGACTGTCGTTTCGTATATGGGGAAAGGAGCTGAGGTCGAATGCGGGAGCAGACGGAGCGCAGCGCGGAAACCGCTGTTTACAGATACGGAACGATGCTGTTCAGAATATGTCTTGTATCCCTCGGCAACAACGCGGACGCGGAGGACGCCGTTCAGGACACGTTCCTGAGATACATACAGAAGGCTCCCGCTTTTGAAAGCGACGAGCATGAAAAGGCATGGCTCATAAGGGTGGCTGTGAACCGCTGCCGCGATATGATACGTTCCCGCCGTCCGCAGGTGGATATAGAAACCGTGGCGGGATACGGTCAGACGGAGGAAAGCGGCGAAGTCATAGCGGCGCTGATGACCCTGCCCGACAAGTTCAGGACAGTTCTTACGCTCCATTATGTAGAAGGCTATAAGGTAAACGAGATAGCAAAAATGACAGGCAAAACTCCTTCCGCAATAAAAATGCGGCTTCAGAAGGGCCGCGCATTGCTTGAACAGGCTTACAGATCGGAGGTAAGCAACAATGAATGATGAAATGATAAAAAAATCCCTTGAAAATATCAGCATGCCCGAAGATATGCAGAAAAGAGTGATCGAAAAATGCGCTGACGGCGCACAGCCCGCTGTCAGGAAGAAAAGCTTTTCTCTGCGTCCCGTGGCTATCGCCGCGGCGGGCGCCGCAGCTGTCGCCGCTGTCGGCATAGGCGTATGGCAGGGCGTTCTGCCGCAGCTCAGCGAAGCAGTGCCTTCTGTTCAGGAGAGCGGCGCTGTCTCCGAGGAGATGAGCGGCTTGTTCAACGTGGGAAGCACGGTCTATTATACCGACAAGGACGGGCAGGCGTCGATCCTGCGTGTGGAAAGCGAAGAAACAAAGCAGAAGCTTACAAGCTGGGGCGAAGGTCTTGTGACGGTGCCTGTTGAGCCTGTTGTCCCCTCAAACGGCGAGATGTATATATTCAATATCGCAGAGGGAACACCCGTTTTGTTCAACAGCGAGAACGAATGGTATTTTTCCACCTATGACGGAACGAGCGGCGAAACGCATCGTGTTGAAAACTTCACATATCCGCCTTTTAATTGTTTCGCCGACTATTCGTCGGAAAAACCGCTTCTGACTTTCCTTGACTTTATGGCGGCGGAATATGACTGCCACAGCGAAAACCGTGCTATAACATGGAGCGACCTTGAGCCTTACTTATGCGAATTTGTCATTGACGGGGACAGCGCGACCCGCGTATATGATATCGAGGGTATCTTTGAGGTCCGCTTAACGGGAGAGCCTTTCGGAGAGGAACTGACCCTCCCGAAGGATATCGAAAAGCTTAAAACGGCTCCCGATACCGCCCCCGCTTCCGTCACCCTCATATCGGCAAACGATAAAAACGGTAACTACACAGATCTGCTCGGCACAAACCTTTGGGAAACCTTTGCCGACGGGTTCGGCGGTGTTTTCGGCAGACTGGGCAAGGATACCTTCTGCCTTATCCCCTTGCTCAGCGAACAGCCCGACGAACCTCTTGACGTTGATCGGTATCGGTACGACATCGTTTACATGAATTATGACGAGCTGGCGAAATATTACGGCGCAGATTTTTCAAAGCTCAGCAGTATCCCCGAAGGTATGTCTTTCTATAAGCTTCCCGAAACGGAGCTGTTTTTACTGCAAAACAGCGACAAGGAAATTTACAGCGATCGTCTGAGCTTCAGCTATTTTGACAACTCTGACCCTGATGACAGATATATCATCATTTCCCCCTCTCTTATAGGCTTCGGCGGCGAGAACCATATTCTTGAACACGGAACCGATGAATCCACCGTTATAAACGGAAAACTGCTGTTCACGGGAATAAGTCGGTCAGACGACGGCTGCTGCTACACCGCGCAGCTCACAGTACAAGACGCTTGTCTGGATATAAGCGCGAAAAATGTTATGCTGAGTGAGCTTACCGCCGTTATAAAAGAGCTTATGTCAAATGATTATAAAACGCCCTCCGAGATCAATGACGATATAAAAGTGACAGAGCTTACCCCCGATCGGTGGAGCGACCGCCCCGAAAGCCCTGAGCTGAGGGACGAGGACTTTGTTCCCATGACCGAAGCGGAGCTTATGGACTATTTCGGAATAAATGTTTTCGCTGAAGTTCCCGACGACCTTACGGAAAACTTAATGAGCGACCATAACAGAGGACTTTATGTAAAAGACGGCGAAGCATATTACTCCTACTGTCCGTATGAATACGCCGACCCGTCAGGCAAGCGGACTATACAGGTATTTTTCTCCTACGGCAAAATGCAGGAGGGAATAAACGGCGTGTGGGACGACAAAGATCAGCTTTCTTCCATACAGGGCGTTCCTGCCGCTGTTATTCACTCCTATGACGGCAACGACAATTACGAGATCCAGTTTATGCTGGACAACACATGGGTAAGAATAGACTGCTACGGCGGATTTGCCCTTGATGAAATGATAGAAGTCGCCCGCTCGCTTATCATGAACGCTCATTCCGACGTGGATCATATACGCTACTTCGACGAACACGACCCCGGCTACGGCGACATTGACCCCCGTGAATTTGCGGACGAAAAGGATTTTGTTCCCATGACGAAGGAAGAGCTGCGGGAATATTACGGCGTTGAGATAATGCCTGATTTCCCGTGGGGACTTACAGGCGCATTCACTGCCGAAACAGGCGTTTACAAATACAGCGACGGCACTATATACAACAGCTTCAACACCATAAGAGCGCAGGGCAGCGGCAAGGATATAAAGGTCATGATCTCAAAGGACAGCGAAAACTACGGCGACGACGCTTTGATGTATCTGTCAGGCTTCGCTTCCACGATATGCGGCAATACCGCCATGCTTTACAGATACGCTGACGAAGACGGAAGCTATATGGCTGACTTTTCAAACGGCGGCGTGGACTTTGAGATAATCGCAAAAGGAATTACCGAGGAAGAGCTGGAAAACATGGTGCGCTCGCTCCTTGATCCCGAAAAGCGCAAGAAAGACCTTACGATAAACGACCTTCTTGCCATAAAGGAACGCAAGGGCGAGAACCTCACATGGAGCGATTTTGAAAATTATAACTTCACGGAGATAGGCTCAGGGCTTTTCATAGTGATGCTTGATGTTGAAGGACGGTACACTCTGGGCATAACCGCGTCTTCTCCTTCCTCAGACGAAGCGCTTTTGCAAGCCACTCTGACGCAAAACGGCGGCGACGGAAGCATCGACCTGCTCACAAGCGGTTATGAGGAATTGGTGAGCTTTTTAAAAGACGACAGCGCTGTTCTTGAGACGGAGGATAAAGAGCAGCTTACACTTTACAGGATAATCTGTTTAAAGGCGATCAAGGGCGAAGACCTTACATGGAGCGACTTTGAACAGTATCAAAGCGAGGATGTAGGTTCAGGTCTTTACATACTGCAATATGACGTGGAGGGAGATTATGAGCTGTTTATAGGCGGCGGCGACACCGGAGTAAAGCCCGACTATATCTCCCTGAGATATAAAGACGACAGCGTGGACGACGCGGGCGTAAACCTGCTGATAGACGATTTTACAATGGTGAGGGACTATATCGACGCCAGAACCCCCGAACTGATCCCGCCAAAGGATTTTGCGGGCGGCGAGGACGACATTTTCTCGCAGGTTGAAGCTGTGATAAGCATGGCGGCGGCAAACGGCTATACGGCAGACGAGCTTATATCCGCGATAAAAGCAATTTCCCCTGATATAACAAGCGTTGTTGTAACAAAGGACAATGCTCCCGCAGACGGCTCCTCAAAGCTTGAAAACGGAATGCAGGTCAGCGTTCAGTACGGCGGCGGTTCGGCGATGGCTACGACCGTTAATGTTGACGAGAACGATATAGCGTCGATATGCGGTTATCCGACGGCTGCGAATTAACGATAACGATATTGCGTCGACAGGATAAGGTGCGGCGCTGAAAAAAGCAATATAAAAACGGTACTGATCTTTCAGTACCGTTTTTCATCATGCGCTGTATGCTCCCAGAAACTCCTCCATGCTCTCCAGCGGACCTTCCCCGCCCACAGCGACTTTTATATTAACCCGTCCTGTCATGTTAAGGCTTACTCTGCCGTAAAGCTTTTCTGCGGCTTTGCTCATCTTCTCCAGATCGGGCTTTTCTGTGTAGAACAGGAGATTTTCCCCGCTTTGCACTATCTCGTCTATCCCCGCCTTTTCCGCCGCTTTGCGGAGAAGTGCGACTTGAATCAGCCCGTATACCGACTTGGGAACGTCCCCGTAGCGGTCGATAAGCTCGTCTGTCACGTCCATAGCGTCCTGCTGTGTCTTTATCATAGCTATCCTGCGGTAGCAAGTTATCCTTTGGGCGGAGCTTGGAACGTAGCTTTCGGGAATGTAGGCGTTTATCTTTATATCTACAAGACATTCCTTGGGTGCGATCTCTTCTGCGCCGTCACGCTCCTTTACCGCCTCGTCAAGGAGCTTCAGATACATATCGTACCCCACTGCGGTAAGGTGTCCCGACTGGCTCGCCCCTAAAATTGACCCTGCGCCCCTTATTTCCAGATCCCGCATAGCTATCCTGAAGCCGCTGCCGAATTTTGTAAATTCCCGTATCGCCTCAAGGCGCTTGGAGGCGATCTCCGACAGCTCCTTTCCTCTTTTGAAGGTAAAGTAAGCGTAAGCACGGCGGTTGGTGCGCCCCACACGCCCTCTCAGCTGATGTAGCTGTGCCAGACCCATATTTTCCGCATTTTCGATTATCAGCGTGTTCACGTTGGGAACGTCAACGCCTGTTTCGATTATCGTCGTGCAGACCAACAGATTTATTTCCCCGCTGAGCAGTCTGCCCCACACCTGCAACAGTTCCTCCTCGTCCATTTTCCCGTGAGCGATACCGATAGACGCCTCGGGGACAAGCTCGTGCAGCCTTGCGGCGCAGGAAACTATGCTTTCCACCCTGTTGTGAATATAGTATACCTGTCCGTTGCGGCGCAGCTCCTTGTTTATTGCCGAGGCGACTATCCCCCAGTCATGCTCCATAACGTAGGTGGTTATAGGCTGTCTGTCCTGAGGCGGCGTTTCAATTACGCTCATATCCCTTATCCCGGTCATCGCCATATTCAGCGTTCGAGGGATAGGCGTTGCGGAAAGTGTCAGAATGTCCACCCCTGCGAACATCTCCTTGAACCGTTCCTTGTGAGCAACGCCGAAGCGCTGTTCCTCGTCGATTATCACCAGCCCCAAGTCCTTGAACACCACGTCTTTCTGGACAAGGCGGTGAGTTCCGATAACTATATCTATAATGCCTTTTTTCAAGTCCTCAAGGACTTTTTTCTGCTCCTTGGGAGTGACAAAGCGGGAGAGCAGGGCTATCCTGAAGGGATACCCCTCCATTCTCCTGAGAACGGTCTGATAATGCTGCCATGCAAGCACCGTTGTGGGACAAAGCAGGGCGCATTGTTTTCCGTCCATAACGCACTTGAACGCTCCGCGCAAGGCGACTTCTGTTTTGCCGAAACCCACGTCCCCGCAAAGCAGTCTGTCCATAGGCGCTTCTCGCTCCATATCCGATTTTATCTCGGCGGAACAGCGCAGCTGGTCGTCCGTTTCAACGTAGTCGAAACGGTTCTCAAACTCGTCCTGCTCCACGCTGTCGGGAGAAAAGGCAAAGCCCTTGCTCCTCATTCGCTTGGCGTAAAGCTCCGCCAGCTCCGCCGCCATTTCCTTTGCGGCGGCTTTGGCTCTGGTTTTGGTCTTTTGCCACTGGTCGGTGTGGAGCTTTGACAGCTTCACCGTAGCTGCGTCAGCGCTGCCGATATAGCGGGATATCATATCGAGCTGCGTTACGGGAACGTAAAGCACGTCCGTTCCCGCATACTTTATCCTGATATAATCCTTTGCAACGCCGCCGTCACGGATATTCTGAACTCCCTCGAAAACGCCGATACCGTAGGTGTTGTGTACCACAAGATCCCCCACCGCTATTTCGTCAAGGGAATTGATTATCTCCGCTTTCTTCCGCCTTGGAGCGGCTTTTTTTATGCTGGTCACCGCCGTGTGGGAAATGCACAGGTACTTCGCGTCGGGATAGTCAAATCCCGCCGACAACATTCCCGGGATAACGTAGACCTTGTTCCTCACGGGCTTTTGAGGATTTGCGGAGAAAACTGCGTCAAAGCCGTCCTTTTTCAGGTCGTCGGAAAGGGTCTTCGCCGCTTTTTCTGTCCCCGCAAAAACAGCGGCGGCGTAGCCCTGTTCAAGATAGTCGGTGAGCTGTTCGTTCAGAACTGCATATTCCCCGCTCCAGAGGGAAACGGAGTTCGCCCTCACGGGAATTATGTTTTCCAGCTCTATCCCGCCTCCCCGCAGGAAATTGTCAAGATAAAGGCGCAGCTTTGCGGTGAGCTTTTCGCTGTATTCGGGGCGGGTTAAATAGTATTTGTCCAGCCCCTTGCATATCGCCCCCTCCTCCAAAAGCAGCTTTAAGTCCTCGTTATGCTGTGACAATGCCCCTTTCAGCGTTTCGCTGCAGCCTGAATTTTCACACACCACAACGCAGTTGACGTAATCAAAAACGCTTGCGGGATTTGGAACGTACAGCGGGAAAAGCTTGTCCCCCGTAGGCGTTATCCCGCCCTTAATGCGGGAAAGGTCCCTGTTCAGATTCTTTTTCACCCTGTCGGCGTTTTTCCCCTTTTGCTTTGCGATAAGCGCCTCAAGCCTTTCCACAAGCTCCTCCGAGGTACAGAGCATTTCCGTGCAGGGAGCGATGTGAAGCTCGTCTATGCTGTCTGTGCGCCGCTGAGTTTCTATATCGAAGTAAGAAACGGTGTCTATCTCGTCCCCCCAGAACTCCACCCGCACAGGCTTTTCGCTGTTCACGGGGAAAACGTCGAGGATAGCCCCTCGGCGGGAAAACTGCCCTCTTCCCTCGACTGCGTCAAAGCGGGAAAATCCCGAAGCGGCAAGTGTCTGCGTCAGTCCGTCAAGAGAGATCTCCTCCCCCCGCTTTAAGGTCACACAGTGTGCTTTCAGCATTTCGGCGGGAACAGTCAGCTGCGCCGCCGCGTCAGGCGAGCATACCGCCATAGGCAAGCTCCCGCTGAGCAGACGGTAAAGCACCTCTATCCTGCGCCCCGTGTAGTCGCCTGTGGTCGCCTCCACCTGGGTCAAAGTCAGATCCTTTGCGGGGAACAGCATAGCCGTTTCCCTGCCGCTGAAGGTGTTTATATCGGCGGTAAGGCGGGCGGCGTCCGCCTCGCTTTTCGTTATCACCAGCACAGGCGCCTGCCCGCTGTACGCCAGCCTTGACAGCAAATGCGCCTTGTGTATACCCGCAAGCCCTGTTACCATTGAGGGGCGGGCGGGATTTTTCAGCGCCTTTTCGGCTCTCACAAATTCGGGGATATTCTGCGCCGCTGCGGAAAAGAAGTCCATTTTCTCTGTCCTTTCGGAATTTATTTCGGAAACGACAACAGGGGCGTAAAATCGCTTTACGCCCTGTCGTTATTTGGTTTTTTGCGGGATAATGCAGCGTTTTACGCCGCTATTTTCTTCTTCACCAGATTTATGACAGCAACTATCACGGAAGAAAGCACCATATTTATGGCAAGCTCTACAAGGAAGTTAAGTCCCGCCATGCCTATAAAAAGGTATGCAAACGCATTCTGAAATCCTGCGTCAGCGCCCCACTGCTCAATAGTGGGGAGGAAAAATACAAGGCAGCCGAGAATAAATATCCCCGTGTTCACAACAGGAGCAGTGACGCCCGAGGCAATTACCGCCACGAGCTGATTTTTCCTGCTTATTGCCCTGTAAACAAGCCCTGCGGCAATACCCGCCACAGTGCCTTTAAGTATAACGGTGACGATAGTGCCGGGAATATTCACCGCCAGAAACGCCGCCGCGTCCCCTGTCAGCAGAACAACTACGCTGAACACGAAGCCCAGCCACGCTCCCGCTTTCCAGCCGTATAATGCCGCTCCGACTATTATCGGCGCCAGGACGAGAGTAATGCTGAAAGGACCGAATCTTATGCTGACCGCAAGCCATTGTAAAACAATGATCAATGCCGTCAGCAGCCCCATACCTACAACGGTAAAGGTCTTGTCCGAGCTCCAGCCCGAACCTTTTTTTGTTTTTGTTTCTTCCATTTGGAACTCCTTTGCTGAAGCCTCTTTTCCAAAGAGTGCCTCGCGGGTTTTATATTAACGGCTTACGCCGTGAACCCCGTTATTGCGGGAATCTTTCGGCACTTCTGCCGAAGACGATTCCTCTTATTTTACCTTTAAACGGTCAGCTCTTTTTGTTTTTGTTGTAGATTATCCTCATTCCCTCCATAACAAGCTGCGGATCCACCGCAAAATCGTGACGGCAGTAGTCCTTCAGCACGGAGATGAACCCGCCTGTTCCCACTACCGAAGCGTTTTCGCCTAACTTTTCCTTGAACCTGTCAATAAAGCTGTCCAGCATGCCCGCATGACCGTAAAGCACGCCTGAGCGCATACAGTCCACGGTATTCTTGCCTATCACCTCGGTCTTGCCCTCAAGGCTTATCATAGGAAGGCTTGCAGTGCCGCCCGCCAGCGCCTCAAGGGATATCTTCACGCCGGGAGCGATAATGCCGCCTATCATAGCGCCGTTTTTGTCCACGGCGTACACCTTTGTTGCAGTCCCTAAATCTATTACTATGCAGGGCAGAGGATATAATTCCTTCGCCGCCGCCGCTCCGCAGGCAAGGTCTGCGCCGAGAGAGGACGGGTCGTCAATGAGAATGTTCAGCCCCGTCTTTATCCCCGCGCCCACCATAAGGGGAGTTATCCCCAGAAGCCTTTGCACGGCGATCTTAAGCTGGTCGGAAACAGGCGCTACCACCGAGGATATCACCGCTCCGTCTATTTTTTTCTTATCGATTTCGTACAGGTAGAATATCTGCTCCATCATCACCGAATACTGATCCGCCATACGGTGACGGTTTGTGTCGGCTCTCGATTCAAACAGAAGCTTTTCCCCGTCGAATACGCCGAAAACTATATTAGTATTCCCTACGTCAACTGCAAGTATCATCATGTCTTTCAGGGTAGCCGCCGCCAAGGGTCGGCTCCCTTCTCCTTTTTATGATATTTTATTCTTCTTCGTCTTCTTCTGAGGCTTCATCATCAGGCTCTGCCGTATCTTCGTCGGTTTCTTCCTCTTCGCCGTCAAATTCCTCCGCTTCGTCCTCATCTTCGGAAAATTCGTCATCGCTGCCGTCTCCGATATTGCTTACGGACAAAAGGACTTCCTCGTATTCGTCATCATCTTCTTCCGATCCCTCCCGCTGTCTGCGGCGTTTCGCCTCGCGCTTTGTCTTGTCCTCTATCTCTTTCGTTCTGAGGTCTGTCAGCGCTTCGCCGCTGTAAATATACATACGGTGCGCCCTGCGCTTTGCACGGTCCTCAGGATTGCGCCTGAGCCACAAAAGGATAATTCCTATAAAGATGATAACGCCCGCTGCTGACAGTATTACCGCGGCGGGATAACCCGCGGTGGTAAATTTCATCTCTATCTTATGCTTGCCGCTGCTCAGCGGGACTGCGATAAGCGAATCCAGCACCTCGGCAGGCTCGGTCTCAACTCCGTCGACGTAGACCTTCCAGCCTTTTTCATTCGGTATCGTGGAGAAGAAGGTCTTGTCTCCGTCGCAGTTAACTTCGGTAACAACGTGAGTTGCGGAAGCAAGGTAGCAGTTTGTATCCTTATTTTCTTCAAGGAGCTGTGACAGCGAGAGCTTGGCGCTGTCCTCATAGAACACGGCGAACTGCGCCTCGCGGAAGTACAGGTTTTCCTTTGTGAGGGTCATCACAAGCGTTATCTCCTCGCCCTCCTCAAAGGTCCCCAGATTTCTCATGTAGTTGTTGTCGCCCTCGAAGTATTTGCCTGCTGAAACGCCGTTAAGGGTAAGGTTCACCGTTCTTTCATAGGTAGAGGGGAGGTACATGTAAAGCGCGCCGCTTCTGGGCATTTTAAACACATAGGTAAGACTTGCGGTCTCCCCCTCTTTTTCTACATGGAAGCTGTGGTGAGCGTCGTTGGTGGTGCCCTGCCGCAGGTTCCTCGGCGTCATCTCGGTGTCGGTTATGCGCTCAAAGTACATATAATCGTTGCCTGTGAGCGTATTCAGCAGCTCGGTCTGAGCAGTGAACGGGTCATATTGAGTAAGTTCAAGATCCAGAATATCGTTGTCGCCCAGATAGCATATCGGCAAAGCGTAGTCGTTTTTATCCACGCTTATCTCAAGCCCCGCCTTTACGTCGTCTATGGTGTTGTTGGGAGTTGAAAGGATATACTTTACTCCGAACAGACTGCTCGTTATAAGCGTAGCGCCGCTGTATCTGGTGTAGTGGCTCCTTGCGGTGAAGCCGAGGCGCTTCAGAAGCTCGATAGGCTTTGCGTTCAGAGTTGATGAAGAATGGGAAAGACCGTAAGCCCCGATAGCCAGCGGGTCGTTCACCGTTCTGAAATAGTTTTTCTCTATTCTGTAAAAGCCGTCGTCGTTTGCTTTTATTTCGTTCACAACATCTCTTGTGGGCGGAATAACGTCTATATAGCTGTCATGGTTGGAATAAACTATATCCTTGTCCTGAGTGCTTATCTGACCCACGGTGTTGTACATCGCTTCGCCGCATATTATTATGATGAGCACAACGGAGATTATCTTCGTGCTTTTTCCGTTAAGGTTGTAGTTGAAGCTCTTTCTGAGCTGCAAAAGCATTGCCGTAAGTGTGAACAGTATCAGCATGGCGGGGAGGATAACGGAGAAGTTGTTCAGCGTGTCTCTGCCGTTGTTAAGGTCGGGCACAAAGTTATCCATGCTCTCCTGATATATCATAAGCGCGAGCCATGCGGCGCAGGTGCCGCCGATAACGCCTGTGGAAACTTTTTTAAGATTGTCGAAGGCTTTTGCCGCGCAGACTATCATAAGGAACGACAGCATGAACGAATAGCGGTAAGGGAGCCAGTTGGGCATCTGACCGCCGTGCCATATCATATCCACAGGGCGGATATACATACAAAGCACAAGCAGCAGCATTACCGCTGCATAGCCTATCTTTTCGCTGCGCCTTACCTTTTTGAGCATGAAGTAGGCGGGAAGCAGAAGTACAGTTATTACCCCGCAGTAAATAAAGGGAAGCCCTGTCATTCTCACCGTGTCGTAGCTGTTGGGGAGTATCTTGTCGAAAAGCTCTATGAACGGGAAGTTTTCCACCAGCTCATAGTTGGGCGTTGAAAACTCGAACTTTCCGTAGGAAAGGGACTCGTACACAGGTATGAGCATGAAGCAGGAGATAAGCACCGCCGTCACGCCAAGTCCCAGCGCGCCGAAGGATTTCGTGAAGAAATGCTCCCTCGCTTCTTCGCAGCGGGTTATGACCATGTAAAACAGGAAGTAGATTATTGAGAAGATAGCCAGCATGAAGCCGATATAGAAGCAGGTCACAAAAGCATAGACCCACGCGGCGACAAGCAGGCGGAACCTTCCCTGATCCACAAAGCGCTCTATCCCGAGGCAGATAATGGGAAGCGACATAACGCCGTCCAGCCACATGGGGTTCATCGTCTGGACTATGGTATAGGCGCACAGAGCGTAGCAAATGCTGAACAAGATCGTTGTCAGCTTTTTCATCTTTTTCGCCCTTGAAAGGTATATCGACATACAAAGACCGATAGCTCCCACCTTGACGCACATCATGGTGAGCAGGCCCTCAAGTATGCAGTTCCTTGGGAAAAGCCATACTATCCAGTTGAACGGGCTTCCCAGATAATAGCCCATAATGCCCATCCATTCGCCCGAAAGGTTTCTGCTCCATGAATAGAAAACGCTTTCTCCGCCGTAGATGACGTCGTACATATGGTCGTAGTAGTAAACATACTGTCCGTTCAGGTCAAGGGACAGAACGCTTTCCGCCCCGAAGGGCCAGACCCCGAAGATAAAATAACTGCAAAGCAGTATCAGGGCGGGCAGCAGGAAAGAAAGCCACATCTGATTTTCATTCCTGAAAAAGTATTTTACGCCGTTTTTCGCATAGCCCGCGTATTCCTTTACCACTGTGCCGAAGCCCTTTTTAGGCTTCGCCGCAGCGGGAGCTTCCACTGCGTCGGTTACGGGAGTTGTCTCACTCATTTTCGTTGTCCTTTCCGCGTTTGCGCTGATTTGTGTCGTATGAGAGGATATAGCGCGGTCTGCACTTTATCTCCTCATATATCTTGCTTATATAATATCCGATGATTCCAAGAGCTATCATAATCAACGAGCCTGTGAGCAGGATAAGCAGAATGACGGTGGAAAAGCCCTCCTGCGCAGTTCCCGTGAAGAATTTCACCAAGGTCTGTATCCCGATGACTATGGCGGCGATAAAGAATATCACGCCCGTCACGGTAACTATCTGCATAGGCACGTTGGTAAAGCTGGTAAGGTTGGACATGGCGAATTTGAACAGCTTTTTGAAGCTCCATTTGCTTTTGCCCGCATTTCTCTCCGCCACGTTGAATTCTATCTTTGCGGTCTCAAAGCCCACCCAGCTTGACAGCGCGCGGAAAAACGTTATCCTTTCGGGCAGTTCGTTGAGTGCGTCCACCACCTGCCTGTCCATCAGCTTATAGTCGCTGGCGCCCTTCATGTCTATCCCCGAAGAACCTTTCATCATACCGTAAAAGCATTTTGCAAAGGTCTTGTAGATAAAGCCCTCTTTTCCTCTTGAAGCCTTGACCGCTTCCACTACCTTATAGCCCTGCTTCCACAGGTTGTACATTTCGGGGAGAAGCTGAGGCGGGTGCTGCAAGTCGCAGTCGATAACGGCGGCGCAGTCGCCAAGGCAGTTTTTCAGCCCTGCGAAGATAGCCCCCTCCTTGCCGAAATTGCGGGAGAACTTCAGTCCTCTTATATAATCCTTTTCACGGGAAAGACGGTCGATTATCTCCCAGCTTTTGTCCTTGGAGCCGTCGTCCACGAAAATTACCTCGCAGTCGATGCCGTTTTCCTCCATTATCCCGCCTATCACCGAGGCGGTCTTTTCGATATTTTCCTCCTCGTTGTAAGCGGGGATTATTATTGACATCATAATGTTTTCCGTCCTTTTTCGTATGGTTCCGTATGTAAACGCCCGTATCGCGCCGATCCGCCGAGATATCAGCCGCCCCCCGGCGGAAGCTTTCCTAAAGGCAAAAAGGTCACAGGATCTCACATATATTTGATTTTACGGAAAATACCGTATAAACAGCGTTCCCATAAAAGCAGATACTAAATCAGTATATCACATTCAAATAAGTATGTCAAGGGTATCATGTCCGCTTTACCTCTTGCAATTTGGGGAAAAATCTGCTATACTATTCTGATAAGGTGACGCCCGCTTAAAAAAGCGGAAAAACGACCCGATATTTGCGAGGAAATAACTATGGGAAAACTTAACGGCACGGTTTGCGAAGTCTGCCGCGAGCCTTTCAAGGACGACGACGATATAGTATACTGCCCCGACTGCGGCGCTCCCGTTCACAGAAGCTGCTGGCATGAAAAGGGCGAATGTCCTTACGCGCACCTTCACGGCGAGGGCTTTGTGTGGAAGCCCGCCGAGGAGGAAAAGGAGCAGGAGGAGCCTGACGCTCTTGAGGCTGCCGCCGCTGCGGCGGAAAAGGATTTTGAGGAAGAAAAGTACATGGGCGTCAGCGAGCGGGAAATGGCGGCTTACATGAACGTCCGCTCACCGCAGCAGATGTTCCGCCTTGCTTCCCTCTGCGATATGATGGCAAACGGACGTAAGGTGGGCTTTAACATCTTTTCAGGCATACTTGTCCCTTACTACCAGTTTTACAAGGGCTTGACCCCTCTGGGGATACTGGCGCTTTTCGTGGATTTTCTGACGTCGCTGCCTCAGATAATAATGTACGGGATATATTTCCTTCGCCCCGATATGGTGGAGCAGCTCGCGGAAAATATGACGCTCGTCGCCGCGGCAGGTATAGCAGGATATGTAAGGATAGGGCTTATGCTGGCGCTTTGCCTTCTGGGAGATTATTTTTACGTTCTGAAAATGTCGAAAAGGATAAAAGAGATAAGGGTCCTTTACAACAACGGAAAAACCCCCGAATATTACGACGCGCTTTCCGAAGCGGGCCGAGGAAGCTGGGGGCGGGTCATCGCGGCGCTCGGCGTACAGTTCGTGCTTTCCATGGCTGTGATGACATTTATCATGGCGGGATATTTCGGCTGACGCGAAAGACCGCCTGAGTTCAATACGGAGGAAGATAATGAGATCTGCGCTGCTGGAACGTCTATACGGCAGAGCGGGACACAGGGGCATAATGATCCTGCTGTATCTCGCTTTTTTCGCCATGCATACGGTAATAAGCAGCATGGCGTATCTTCCCTCGCTCCAGCCTGATGAGTTTACGTCCGTCGCTGTTGCGAATATGTTCATCGGGGAAAACTGGTCGGCTGCCGCCGACCTTTCGGCGGGATACTGCGGCTTTTTGCAGTCGTTTATCTATATCCCCGCCCTGCTTTTCACTGACGACCCGTTCGTTCAGTACCGCATGATGCTTGCGGCAAACGGCGCCGTGCTGAGCTTCATACCTGTTATCGTATATTCCTGCGCGCTGCTTCTTGCGGGAACGGGAAAACGGTGGCAGGCTATACTGTCGGCAATATGCTGCGGCGGGTGGATGACCGCCGTGGTTTACGGCAAGTTTCTGATAAATGAGACCGCGGCGGTATTTATGCCGTGGCTGGTGATATATCTGCTTTTAAAAGCGGATACGGTAAAAAAACGTGCGTCAAAGATCACTTTTTCCATACTCACCGCGTTTGCGGCGGCGCTCTCCTTCTGCGCCGATCAGCGCCTTTGCCCGCTTATACTCGCCCTTTTGTTCACGGTGATACTTTCAAGGCTTCTGTTTAAAAGAAAGACTGTCGATTTTCCCGTCTTTATCGCCGCTCTTGCAGGCTTCTGCGCCATGGCGGAGGTCTGCACCTGCCTTGTACAGCAGAGCTTCCGGGGCGCCAACAGTCCTTTTGAGCTTGAGGGAACGGTGGAAAGCTTTTTTGCGGGTCTTCCCGAAATGTTTGCGGACGGCGGCTTCATACGGTTCATCACCGCTCTCGCCGCTCAGCTTTACAGTGCTGTCTGCGGCTCATGGGGCCTTGCCGCTCTGGGTATCTCGCTTACTGCGGCTATGGGAGTCAGATATCTTTCCGACCTTCGCGCGGGGAGAGAGCCGAAAACGAGCTCCCTGTCGGTTTTTGTCACATTCACCGCGTTTTTGTCGATATTTACGGTCTTTGCGGGAGTTTTCGCCCGCTTCGGGCAGGCGGACTTCGGTATGTCTCAGGATACTCTCCTGTTCAGCCGCTTCAGCGACAGCGTAATGCCTTTTACGGTACTGCTGGTGCTTGTTTTCGTGTTCACAAGGGAGCTTACCCTTTCGGAAATATCAGGCGGCATAATCTCCGCCGCCATCGTATACATCGGCTTTTACGCCGCCGCGCGGCAGAATGTGCTTGAAGCGCCTGCGGGAAGCGCCGATATGATACTGGGACTGATACCCGCCCTCATCGGCGAAAAGGTGGGCTCTCAGATAAGCTCCACAGGGCTCATCGCAGGCATAAGCTGTTCGATGTGCCTTATGGCGGTGCTTTTAGTCATAGTTTCCTGCGCGAAGAACCTTAAAAAGCTTGTAGCGGCGGGAGCCGTGACGGCAGTGACGATATACAGCCTCTGCTTCGGACTTTTCGCATATCTTCCCACTGCAAGGGATTACAGCATGGCTCACAACGCGGAATATATCACCCTTTCGGAAAAGCTTTTCAACAACACTGACGCCCCCGGAGTCACAATGTATCAGTGCGGCGGGGACAGCGTCATGATGATACAGTATATCAATCAGAACATAAATGTTTATTCGGCGGCGCTTCCGTCGGAGATACGGGGCAACACCTACGTTGTGGTCCCGATAGGAGCAAGGCTTTATCTTCAGGGGCAGGAGCGTCTTCCCGTCGTATACATGGGACAGACCGACAGCTACCGCATTTACGCCTACGGCGAGCGCCCCGTCGCTTACGCTCAGGCGCAGAACGGCGCGGAGGAAGAGCCGTTGGAGCCTGTCGCCGAAACACCGAAAGGAGAGAGCTGATTGCCTATAATAAAGAAAAAGCAAAAGCAGCTCAGCCCCGTAAGAACGCTGACGCTGAGCCTGCTGTGCGTTGTGCTTGTGGGAACGCTGCTTCTGTGGCTGCCCATTTCTTCAAAAGAGGGAAAGTGGACAGACATGATAGACTGTCTGTTTACCGCCGTGTCCGCTTCCTGCGTGACAGGCATATCCCTTTACAACACCTTCTCATACTGGACTATGTTCGGTCAGACAGTGATACTTCTGCTCATGCAGATCGGCGGTCTGGGTCTGGTGACTATCGTTACCTTCTTCAACTTTGCCATGGGCAGGAAGATAGGTCTTATAAAAGCCAACGCCGTTGTGGGCGACGTGAGCGTGAACGGCTTTGCAGGCTCAAAACGCCTTTTTACCCGCATTGTCGGCTACACCCTCGGAATGGAGCTTGCGGGGGCGGCGATAATGGCGCTCACCTTTGTCCCCGAATACGGAGCCTACGGCGTTTTCGCGGCGATATTCATGGCGGTGTCCTCATTCTGCAACGCGGGCTTTGACGTAATGGGCGAAGCGGGACCCACCGCATACTCCGACAAGCCGCAGGTGCTTATCGTGATGATGCTGCTGATATTCCTCGGCGGTATAGGCTTCGTCGTGTGGGATAATCTGGCGAATTACCGCAAGACCAAACGGCTTCTTATGCATACGAAGCTTGTCCTTGCCATGAGCGGCATAATGCTTATTCTGGGATTTCTGATATATCTTATAGTGAGCATAATTTACAGAGAGCATTTTTCGGATATGAGCGCAGGCGAGCTTGTTCTTTCCTCGGCGTTCTCCAGCTTCTCCGCAAGGACGGCGGGCTTTTCCATCGCCGATATGCCTACGGCAAATGACTTTGCCAAGCTGGGGACTATCCTGCTGATGTTTATAGGAGCCGCCCCCGGCTCCACGGCGGGCGGTCTGAAGGTCACTACCCTCGCCATACTTATAGCTACCGTCGCCGCTGTCATAAAGGGACGGGACGACGCTTCCCTCCTCGGACACCGCGTTCACAAAAGGCTCATTTACAAAGCGGTAACGGTGCTTGTCCTGTCGGTAGGGTTCATGATAATCGCCTTCGCCGCGATATATCTGATAAATCCCGAAATGCCCGAAGTGGATATATTGTACGAGGTGGTATCCGCCTTTACTACAACAGGCTTCAGCACGGGAGTATCCGCTCAGGCGGGGATCGCGACAAAGCTCATACTTTGTTTTACAATGTTTGTGGGACGCGTGGGACCCGTTTCCATGCTGCTCACTCTTACCGCAGGAAAAACCGAGACTGAAAAGGATAAGGTCCTCCCCGACTGCGAGATACTTATAGGGTGATGTAAGGCGGAGGTCAACCATGTATACGACAGAAAACTATAAGCTCCTGCCTGAACGTTTTGCAGGTCAATACGGCGACGTTCACCGCTTTTTGACAAAATTTGCCGACAGCGGGGTAAACGAACATTTTCATTGGGGACGATTTGACTGGATGATGACTTCCCCGTATCTTGACAGGGAAAATATCTCACGAATGGCGCTTTTTAAAGACGAAAACGGTAAGACCGCAGGACTTGCGCTGTTTGATACTTCTTATGATGACAGGTGGTATCTCCTGCACGCCGTTTCAAATCAGGAGCTTTTCAGAAAAATGGTCGGATATGTTATCGACGTTGACGGAAATGAGGCGATTATCCATACAAATGAACGGGATAAGCCGCTTTGCGATTTCCTTGAAAGCAAAGGCTTTGCGGGACAGCACTCCGAAAGCGTTTTAGAACTCCCGCTTATAGGTCAAAGGCTGAATGATACCCTGCCGAACGGCTTCAAAACGGTTTATGAGCCTGATGAATATAAGTGGCGGCAGGTCATCCGGCACGGCTTTGACAACGACGGTGAACCCGAAGCGCCTGACAAAGAGACCGCAAAAGCGCAAAGGCGGCTGTATGACGATGCGTATATAAAGGTATTTGCGGAAAAGGACGGCATATATGCGGCGCACTGCGGCGTGTGGTATGACGGCGGCGAAACCGCCTATATAGAGCCGCTGGCAACGGTCCCCGAACACCGAAAAAAGGGGCTTGGCAGGGCGGTCGTATATGCGGCGGCAAATATCGCGGCAGAGCGCGGCGCAAAGAGAGCGGTAGTTTTATCGGAACAGGAGTTTTATTTTCACATCGGTATGACAGTATCATCGGGAGTGAAAAGGTGGACTTTGGCGTAAAACTGTACTGCTGAATAATATTTATATTTTAAACAACACATAAACATATGGAAGAAAAATTTTTGCTTGGAAACATAAGCGTATATGTCAATGCCGACCACCGTTTCGGCACCGACGCCATACTGCTGGCGGGCTTTGCTTCGCCTAAAGCGGGGGACGTGGTGTGCGACCTTTGTACGGGCTGCGGGGTGATACCGCTGTACTTCTGCAAGGAAAAGCCGCCGAAAAAGATCTACGGCGTGGAGATACAGCAGGAGGCGGCAGAGCTTTTCAAAAGGTCCGTGGAGGAAAACAATTTGCAGGAGCGTGTGTTCCCCATAAACGCCGACCTGCGGGATATCCCGCTCCTGACGGAAAAGATACCTGCGGGCAGCGTGGACGTGGTTACGGCAAATCCCCCTTACTACAAGGAAAATTCTGGAAAGGAACGGCTCAGCGAGGCTCAGCGCATAGCTCGGCACGAGATAGCCTGCTCCCTGCCCGACGTTATAAACACGGCGGAGGTATTGCTGAAATACGGCGGGACGCTGAAAATATGCCACCTGACGGAGCGTATCGCCGACGTGTTCTGCCTTATGCGGGAAAAGCGCATTGAGCCGAAAAGGCTGACCCTTGTGTGCAACAAAGCGGGCGAAAAGCCGTGGCTCGCCCTTATCGAGGGAAAAAAGGGCGGGAAAGTCGGGCTTTCCGTGGAAAAGCCCCTTGTGATGAGAAATGAGGACGGCGGTTATACCGACGAATTGATGGAAATATATAAATAAAATGAAAAATAACTGAGCCTGAAAAGGAGGTGACAGCTTGCCGCTTTATATAGTCGGCTCTCCCATCGGAAATCTTGGGGATCTTTCCCAAAGAGCAGTGGAAGTGCTTAACAGCGTGGATTTCATCTGCGCCGAGGACACGAGAGTGACGGGAGTTTTGCTTTCAAAATTCGGCATAAAAAAGCCCATGATAAGCTATCACGAGCATAACGCCCGCCAGCGGGGAGAGGAACTGCTCCCTCGGCTCCTTGCAGGAGAAAGTGCGGCGGTTGTGACCGACGCGGGAATGCCGTGCATAAGCGACCCCGGCGAGGAAATAGTAAAGCTGTGCGCTGAACACGGGATAGAGGTCATCGCCGTTCCCGGACCTACGGCGGCAATGTCCGCCCTTGCCATAAGCGGGCTTCCCACCAAGAGATTTTGTTTCGAGGGCTTTCTCAGCGTCACAAAACGTATCCGCAGAGAACATCTGCGGCAGCTTAAAGACCTTCCGCAGACTTTGATATTCTATGAGGCTCCCCACAAGCTGAAAAACACGCTGAACGACCTTCTTGAAGAGCTTGGCGACAGGCGCATAAGCCTTTGCAGGGAAATGACAAAGGTCCACGAGGAGGTCATACGGGGAACGATAAGCGAGATGACCGAGCTTTACAAGGAACAGGAGCCGAGAGGGGAATACGTCCTTGTGGTAGAGGGAGTGCCCGAAAAGGCGGAGGAGGAAATGTCCCTCGATGACGCGGCAAAGCTGGCGCTGTCCTTGGAAAAAGAGGGGATGAAGCCCCCCGAAGCCTGCAAGGAAGCGGCAAAGCTCAGCGGTTTTCCCAAATCGCAGATATACGCGAAGCTTCGCGAGCTGTCCGCGCAGGAATAATAAAGCTGTTTAAAATCTTATAATTTTATTATTTTTTTCTTACGAAAGGAGAAATTTTATGAAAAGAAGCATGACCTTACCTGTTATCCTCTCCATCGCGGCGATACTCGCTGCGGTCGCCGTGCTTATTTTCAAGCTTGGACAGCAGTCCGCAGGCGCGGCAAGCTGGAGCGAATACGACGATTACGGCTGGTCGTGATATTTTCGGCTATGCCGAAAATATCACAGTTGCCGGTTTGATAGTTATTAGTAGTTAGTTAAAGGTATCGCCTGCGGCGATGTTATCGGAATTGCCGTCTGCAAATCCATAACTAACAACTAACTACTATCCAACTAACAACTATTTGACTTTTCTGTTGAATTGTGCTATACTGTTCTGTGCTGTTTATACGGCGGAATTTGTTATCTCTTTGCGGAGAACGGAAAATGAACGGGAATTTGAAAAAGGATATATTCACTATACCGAATATTCTGAGCTATTTTAGGATAGCTCTTATTCCTGTGTTCATCGTGTTGTTCCTCAACGCAAAAAACGGCGTGGGCTTTCATATCGGAGCGATAATCGTGCTTGTCGTGTCGGGGCTTACCGATATGCTTGACGGCAAGATCGCCCGCAAATTCAATCAGATAACCGAGCTGGGTAAGATAATCGACCCTTTGGCGGACAAGCTGACCCAGTTTGCGGTGTTGGTATGTCTTGTGCTGAAATACCCGCTGCTTATCGCAGTCATCGTCCTGCTGGTCATCAAGGAGATAACTATGGCGGTGCTGGCGGTGGTATTTGCCCGCAAGGGAAGAAAGCTGAAAGGCGCCCACTGGTACGGCAAGCTGTCTACGGCGGTATTTTACGGCGTTATGTTCATACTTTTGGCAGTGCCCGCCGCGAAAATGCCATTTGCCCTCAGCAGTACGCTTATCGCCCTCAGCGGAGCCTGTATGCTGCTGGCGTTCGTTATGTATGTAAGGCAGTATGTGGTCATGTGGGAGGATATACGGGCGGACAGACCAAACAGAAGATATTGACGCCGAAGAAAAAATTGCAAAAAGGTGAAAAAAGGTATTGACTTTTTTTAAAGGATACTGTATAATATGATAGCCGACAAATTAATGTCGGCATAAAGGTCGGGGTGTGGCGCAGATTGGTAGCGCGCTACCTTGGGGTGGTAGAGGTCGTCGGTTCAAGTCCGGTCACTCCGACCAGCCGCTGAGCGGCTTCAATACGCTCTCAGAAAACTGAGAGCGTATTTTTTATCTGCGGTTTAAAAAATGTTTAGCCACGATATCACAGCAGCGTGACGCTGCACCCGATACGCTCCCATACCACGGGAGCGTTATTTTTTTGCTCGCCACCCAAATATCTTTTTGGTAACGATATTACAGCTGCTGAGCGGCTTCGATTCGCTCTCAGAAAACTGAGAGCGTATTTTTATATCTGTTGCCCCCTCACACCGCCTGAAAACCCACAACGCCCACAACGCAGATGATGCCGCCGATAACGTTGAGTTTTGAGCAATTCTCTCTGCGGATAAGTCCTATTGCGAACAGCGCAACAAGTATCATCGGCTGTATAAACGAATAATCCGTGAGGCTGACGGCGATGACCATATTTTCCGCCACCATACCGATGGCGTTGGGTATGCGAAAAAGCGACATTTTCAGCGCTCCGTCGGGCTTGCTTTTGATCAGCTTTATCGGCTTTGCTCTGGGAATAAGCACCACAGAAACAAGTATAAGCGCAGGCAAAAGCTGCATTGAAGACGATATAAAAGGAGTAAAGCTCTTTATCACAAGCCCATAGCCGTATTTTGAGGCAAGGTACAGTATAAGCGGCAGCGCCAACTTGCGGTAATTTATCTTTTCCTCTCTGCCTGACCTTGCGATAAGCACAAGCCCGACGGCGGTGATCGCTATAAAGAGAATTTTAACGGCGCTGAGCGTTTCTCCGAAAAACAAGTCAGTAGCGTAAGATACAAACAAAGTTACGCCCAGCCACGCTTTAAGCTCAAATGCGGATAAATACTTAAGCACTGCGGCGCAGGTCTCAAACTCGATTATCTTCGATAGCGCCGTCAGCAATATTGCCGCAAAGGACTGCACAGTTAAGGAAAAATATATTTCCTGAAACGGAAGCAGAAGCGCAACGAATACCGACAGCGACGAACACATCAGAAATGTAAATTCGTCGCTGTTGAATTTTGCTTTGGAAACGGCGTATTTGTCCCCCAGTGAGGATAAGGTGTAGCACGCCGTCACGGTTAGCATTAAAAAAACAGAACTCATTGGTTTACCATCTTACTTTCCAGCGCTGCGAAAGGCTTTCGGAGCTTTCAGTGATCTCAGCGCCCGTCTTTTTTACAGTTTCCTTCAGGCAAAGCTTATGCAAACGCTCCTCAAATTCCCGCTCATTCATCGGCAGCTCAGTCCACGAATCAGTCCAAGAGGAAAGGTATGCGGCGTTTGACAGCGTCAGGGAATTTATTCCCTCTCTGCCGTCGGCTATAAGCTCCTTTCCCTCCAATATCGCCTCGGCGAAATTTTCAAGCAGGATAGGGTGACCGTCGGGTTCTTCCGCCGAAAATTCCTCATAATCGGTTTGCGGAACGTAAAAGCCCTCTTTGGAGGTAAAGCAGAATTCTCTTTCAGGAGAAAGAAGCTTCCACCGTTTCAGCTTTCCGTCCTCAAGTACCAGCTTTCCCAGATCGCCGGATATCTCAAGGCGATTCGTGCCGGGAGCTTCGCCCGTGGTGGTGATGAATACCGCCGTCGCACCGTTGTCGTATTCGCCGTAAATGGTAACGTCGTCCTCCACGTCTATGTTGTGATACTTCCCCACTGAGCAGAAGGCTCTTATCCTTTTGGGCATACCGAATATCCACTGCCACAGGTCGAGGTTGTGAGGCGCCTGATTCAGCAGAACGCCGCCGCCCTCGCCGTTCCAGGTAGCACGCCAGCTTCCCGAATCGTAATACGCCTGCGTGCGGTACCAGTTCGTTATTATCCATACAAGGCGCTTAGGCTTTCCTATGCCGCCGCTTTTTACAATTTCACGGGCTTTCATAAACAAAGGGCTTGTTCTTTGATTGAACATTATCCCGAATTTTACTCCGCTTTTTTCGGCGGCGGCGTTCATCTCCCCGACTCTGCTTGTATAGACTCCTGCGGGCTTTTCCAGCATAACGTGGATACCGCGTTTAAAACATTCCATGGCGTATTCGGGGTGTCCGTAATGGGGCACGGCGATAAGCGCCGAATCTATAAGCCCGCTGTCAAGCATTTCTGTTGCGTCTGAAAATGCCGCCGCGCTTGGCTGCATATTCTTCGCCCGCTTCAGCTTTTGCGGGTCAATGTCAGCGAAAGCCGTGACCTCTATTTTAGGGCAAAGACCGTCCTTTATGTATTGCAGATGACCTGTGCCCATATTTCCCATACCGATTATGCCCAGTCTTATTTTTTCCATTTCATATTCTCCTTGATTTTTGTGTCGTTCAATAAAGTATCGGAAGATCTTCCTTTGTGACGGCATAAGGGCTTGAATAAACCTTTTTAAGATATTCGGCGTCAGTATATTTTTCGGTGAGGCAGTATTCCTTTGACCATGTCATATAGCTTGCCCAGCCGATCCTTTCATTATGAACGGCTTCAACGTCAGGCACGCTCCCCGTTTCTCCGATAAGCGTTATCTTAGGCTGAGCCGTTATTTTCAAAAGCTCATTATACAGCTTTGCGCAGGAGGTATGATCGGTGGGGTACATATCCCTTGAGATGATATCCACCGTATCGTCACCGGGATAACATTCGGGAACAGGCGTATTCCATACCCAGATGAGATTATTCAGCTTGTGGATATGGGTGTACCGTTCATACATCATACGGTATAACTTTTTGACCGTTTCAGCACCTTTCGCTCCCCACCAGAACCAGCTGCCGTCACCTTCGTGAAAAGGTCTCCATAAGATAGGCACTCCTTTATCGCAAAACGGACGAAGCATTCCCGCCATCATATCCATATCCGAAAGCAAAGCGGCGTTTTCAGGCGTTCCGTCAATAACGGCCTTGCTTGCGTCAAAATCGGTATTCTGTGTAAAAAATGACTTTGAACGTCCGCCCAAGGGCGAAAACCAATGCCAAGTGAACGTCAGAAGCCCCTTTTTGTCAGCCCATTCCCACGCCCGTTTAAGCGTGCCCAGATTTCCCCTGACCTCCGCCATACATTCCTCGTCCGTATCAAGGTAATTTATGTTCGGAGAATATGAAAGAAGCTCAAATCCCAGCAAAGCGGGCTCTTTGCCAGTTACCCGCCTTATGTGAGCAAGCTCCTCCATCGCCATTGTCTGAGTGTGCTGACCTGTCAGCATTTTTTCGTATGTAATATCCGAAAGATATTTTAAAACGTTTTTCACGCCTTGCTGTGCGTTTATGTTTGTTGGTGCAAATAACTTATCGCTCATAAAAGCTCCTTTAAAGCATTTACAGCCGCGTCAAACGCCGCTCGCGGCGACGGATAGCTGTATTCGTCCATATTTGTTTTCCGACCCTGCTCTAATCTGTCAAGCCCGTCGAAAACCGAAAGGTGCGGCTCAACGGTAAGTATCTTTCCCTTATACTGCGACAGAATATAGGGGATATTTCCCACGCCCTTTCCTGCGGGGACCACCTTTCCGTCCGCAAGCGCGTCCTTTATGTGAAGATATTCGACATACGGGCAAAGCATATCCCACGCCCTTTCGGTATCTTCGCCGCACTGGATAAAATTCGCAGGGTCAAACACCGCTTTTATGGAGGGGAACGCTTTGTGTATGTCCTCACATCGCTCAGCCGTATCTCCATATATTCCCTTTTCGTTTTCGTGACAGAGGATAATTCCGCTGTCCTTTGCCGCAAGCGTGAATTTTTCCAACCGCTCCATAACTTCATCACGGTATATTTCCGCCTCGCCCTTCGGGACGTAAAAGCTGAACAGGCGGATATGCCCTGCGCCGAGAATGTGGGAAAGCTCCAGTCCGTACTTGAATTTATCAAGGTGAGGTTCAAAGTCGTCGTTTATCCCTATTTTCCCGTAGGGCGAGCCCAGCGACCGGACAGATATCCCCTCGCCGTCAAGGCGTCTGCGTATCTCCTTGGCCTTATCGGCGGTAATATCGGAAATATTCCCGCCATCAACTCCCCGTATTTCAAGAAAGCGTATGCCGTTTTCGGTCAGTGCGCTTATCTGTTCGTCAAGCTCACCGCCCGCTTCGTCGGCAAACGCTGAAAGCTCAAATTTCATAATATCACCTCTTGCTTAGATTGTACCGCAAAAAATTTGCAATTGCAATTGTGAAATCAAGCATAATATATTGCAAATCTGCGCACGGTATGCTATAATACCCGCAAAGGAAGGTGAAAGTGTGGATATACTTCAGGAATATTCGGCGGACAATATTTACGTAAGGCACGCTGTTGACGAAGCGCCTGCTGACGATGATTTTTCAATGCACGTTCATGAGCAGTATGAGATATATTATTTTATTTCGGGAAACGCTGAGTATCTGGTGGAGGGGTCACGCTATCCCCTTTACAGCGGGTGCATATTGATAATGCGCCCGTCGGAATCACATCGGGTGAAAATTCTCGGAAGTTCAAAATATGAGCGATACGCCGTAAATTTTTCACCGCAGCTTGTGAAGAACGTTGATCCTCTGGGCAGGCTTCTGAGAGCGTTCAACGACCGACCGCTGGGGCGCGGGAATTTATATTATCCCGCAGGAGCGGCGGGAGAAAATATAGGCAATATGTTTTTGGAGATATTTGAGGTATCCGACGATTACGAAAAAAATCTCAGGATAACAGCCTTGCTTTTTCTGCTGTTGGATATGCTGAATAAAGAGTTTTTGAACCGCACCGATCTTGCGTATCCTCCTCCCAGAAGCACTGCGGAAAAAATAATGTCTTATGTAAACGCTCATTTGTTCGATAAGCTGACAGTGCCTGAGCTGGCTAAGCGTTTTTTCCTCAGCACCTCCCAGTTCGGCAGGATATTCAGGCAGGCTTCGGGGACGTCGCCGTGGGAATATATCACGATAAAACGGCTCACCGCCGCAAGAGAAAAGATACGCAGCGGTATGACCGCCCAGAATGCGGGAATGAGCTGCGGATTTTCGGATTACTCGTCTTTTTTCAGGGCGTACGTTAAGTATTTCGGCAGCTCGCCTAAGGAGGATAAGGAGAGGTAGGGGTTCTGACAGGAAATATTTTTATACTGTTAGTTATATCTAATATATTTTTAACTTTAAGTTATACAAAATCCCGCCATTCAACCCTTGGTTGAGGGAAAAATCCACCTTTAGTTGAGCAAAATCGCCTTAAAACAACCGATATTCTCTTCCCTTTCCGTCATTTTGCGGTTATAATTATCACAGCGAGAAGGATATTGCGCAAAATCGTTCGCAAAATGTCAGATGTAGGAACATTTTTTCAAAAAGGAGAAAATTATGGAGAATTATACCTTGGGAAAAAGAATCGCGGCGCTTCGCCGTGAGAAGGAGCTGAAACAGGACGAGCTTGCGGAAATGCTGAACGTCAGCCCGCAGGCGGTGTCAAAGTGGGAGAATGATGCTTCACTTAGTTAAGGATACACACCACGCTTACAATTACATAAAACCCTCTTCGATCGCATTTGAATCGGAGAAGGCTTTTTAGTGTTTATTACAATTCAAAGTTTCTTCAATGACCCCCGCATAAAATACGACAAAACATAAGCAGCGCAAAGCAATCGGAAATCCAAAAAACTAAACGCCCGTTTACGGTGGTCGAAACGTGTCAGCCGTTCGAATGGGCGTTTGTTTTTTAAAAAATGGCTTTTGGATGGATATTTAAATTGATGATCTTTCTTAAAAACAAAGGTTGTTCTGGGCGATGGCAACGCAAGATGGTTCAGAAACAGCTTTTCCATCAACTATAAATCCCGAAAATTATAATAAATATGACATGAAAATTTATATCGCCTTGATTTTCATGGTATTTACTGGTATAATTATTTAAAATAAAACATCGGAGGGAAATATGACAAACAAATATTTAAAGCTCCTCACCATTATTTTATCCGCGGCGATTCTGTTTACAGCATGCTCAGGAGAAAACAATTCTGAGGAGGAAACAACTGCCGTTTCCTCAACTGAACAGACCCGTCAGGAAACGACCGCTTCCGAATCAACAACGGAAGCCTCGACTGCTTCGCAAACCGAAGAAAATACTGTGGAAACCTCTGCTTCAGAAGAAGAAAACGCTGAGACAGAAGCGATTCAGCTTACCGCAGACACAAAATACTATGAAATGCGCTTGTCGACTGATGATGTGATAAGCTCGGAAGATGATTTTGAAGATAAAGAGCTGCTTGAGCAGGCAAGGCAGGCAGCTCAGGAAAAGTTGAGCGAAAATGAATACGGTAATTACAATAACAGTGATTCCCTCAATGCAGCTCCTGAATTGACCCAAGCTTTAATAAAGGACTTTGACCAAGACGGTCAGACAGAGTACGTTATGATTTTTGAAAATGATCTTATATCGGGCGATTTTAAGGATGTTCTGATTTTCGCGGACAAAAATAAAAAATTTACTGTTGATGACGAAATATATGCTTGTGACAGCAAATTGTATGAATTGCAATATAGCGGATTCAGTCATCTTATTCTTTCAGGCGGCGTCAGCACAGACTCATCGGTAAATAAGTTCTTCAGTTTCAATGACAATCAGCCTGAATGTGAAATAAGTCAGTTTCAGTTAGGTGAAATTAAAGACAACTTTGCTTTTAGTCAAACCTATCCTATGCTGTTTTGCAATTATCTTCTTTTCTGGAATAACGACGAACAATGCTATGTAACACCAGCGCCTGCTGAAATAAAGGAAGAGGAAAAAGCGGAGCTGGAAAAACTGGCAGACGATTACCTGAACGATAACAATATGGAAAAGTTCGGCGGAGAATATACCGTAGGAAATAAATATTACAGCGTATGGAGCGTGTGGCTGATGAAAAATGATGATGGTTCATTTTCTGTTGTCACCGATGATGATACGATAGGCAGCTACACAGGCGATTCTGTACGTCAGGCTGTCGGCTTTGATTATGAGACTGCGCTTGATAATCTGATCCCTGTGGATTAAAACTTTCCGCAGGCTTCAAAACGGAATTATTAAGTATCAGGGGTTAAAAATTCTTGGCGTTGTTGCGAAGAACATATGCCTCGTTCAAGGGCGATCAGAGGTCTATAAAAGGGTATTTGGCCCGATAGTATCTGTGGAATTTTTGTTGTGATTTGTGAAATATTATTTATTCTTTGCCGAAGTTAGTTGGCGCGCGAATGTTTGTTCTTGTGACATAATAAAGAAAAACAAACTATCTTATAGCACCAGCAACAGGCTTAAGAATATCTCCGTCAGTTAAATCTCCCAAAAAATCAAACAGCCGTCGATACGGAAAAACATCGTTTTTCCTGTCGGCGGCTGATTTTATTTTCTCTTATTGTATCCATAAACGTTTGGTAAATGACAATCTTTTTCATAATTTTATCACAATCAGCGGGATTTGTCAATATAAATTTATTTCACCCGAGACGTTTTGCGGCGCGGATTTATTGTATAATTAAGAAAAAACGAGAGGTGATCTGTTATGTCTGAAAAAAACGCAGTAATTTACAATTTACAGGGCGTTTCACAGGCGGAGGACGAGCCGCCGCTTTCCACCGTCACGCTGTCGAAGCTTATGTGGGAATGGCTGTATTCGGTCTCCCTTACGGTGAAAAATTCCACTTACCGCAAATATGAATGTCTGATACGCAATCATATCCTGTTTTCTACCGTAGGGGACATCCCCGTCCGCTCCCTCGCGGGAAAAGATATAAATTCCTTTGCGTCAGAGCTGCTTTCTTCCCTATGCGGGAAAAGCGTAAACGATATCCTTGTGATGATAAGCTCAGCGCTGTCCTACGCGGAGGAAACATACGGGATACCGAAGATCAGATTCCACTATGTGAGGGAAGCGGAGAAGGAAATGCGCGTGCTGTCAGTTGCTGAGCAGAAGAAGCTTGAGGCTTTCCTCCTCACTGACATGGACATTTACAAATTCGGCGTTTTGCTAGCACTTTACACGGGGATAAGGTTGGGCGAGCTTTGCGCCCTGAGCTGGGATGATCTGAAAAACGGTGAGCTTATAGTCTCCAAGACTTTTCACAGGATAAAGGATGACGAGGGGACGATCTTAGAGGTAACCTCACCCAAAACGAAAAGTTCCTACCGCACGATCCCGCTGCCCGAGTTCCTTGTTCCTCTGACGGAAAAATTCAGGAGCAGCGGACCGCTGATGAAGACAAAGGGCGGAAAGCCTGTTGAGCCGCGCGTTATGCAGTACAAATTTGAAAAGTATATTGCAAAATGCGGCTTGCCGAAAACGAACTTTCACGCCCTGCGGCACACATTTGCCACAAGATGCGTCGAAGCGGGATTTGACATAAAATCCTTGTCGGAAATTCTGGGACACAGGGATGTTAAAACCACGCTGAACAGGTACGTTCACTCGTCCATCGAGCAAAAGCGGCGGAATATGGCGCTCCTGCGCCCTGCAAGCAGCCTGTGACCGTAAATATCTGAAAAAAGCGGCGCTTAAAACGGCGCCGCTTCGTTTATGGATACAATAAGCGAAAATGCTTTGGCAGGACCATTATTTCCTTAAATTTCAAAATTATACGGAGGAGTATCTTATGAAGAAAACATTCAAAAAATTAACAGCAGCTTTTATCGCGGCAGCAATGGCGGTGACAGCTTTGCCTCAAACAGCACTTGCAGAAAGCGATGATTTCTTGCAGTCGGAAGGTCTTCAGCCTGCGTCGGTCGTAGTCGGTGAAGGTGATTCAAACTTGTACGAAGGCTTCCGCTATAAGGAATTAGAGGACGGAACGCTGGCTATCACGAAATATAACGGCGGTGACATTGAAGTGGTCGTTCCCTCTGAAATTAACGGGAAAAAGGTGACGGTGATAGGCGACAGTGCGTTCCGCTGGAATTATCAGCTTGAAAAAATAACTATTCCTGACAGCTTAACAACAATAGAGGCTTATGCGTTTGCTGCCTGTTCATCACTAACAGAAATAAATTTTTCTGACAACATTACGTCAATAGGGATATTTGCTTTACAAGGCTGCTCCTCGTTGACGGAAATAAACGTGGACGAAAACAATAAAAATTTCTGCTCGATAGATGGTGTTTTGTTTAACAAGGACGCAACTACTCTGATACGTTTCCCTTGCAGCAAAGCCATTACTTCATATATGATCCCCGACGGCGTGACAACTATAGATGACGAGGCGTTTGACCGCTGTGAATTGCTAACAGTAATACATCTCCCCGACAGCGTGACAATAATAGAGAACGAGGCGTTTGGGAGCTGCTCCTCGCTGACGGAAATAAATCTTCCCGACGGCTTGACGACAATAGGGGAAGAGGCATTTGTCAAATGCGAATCACTGACAAAAATAACCATTCCCAAAAGTGTGACAACAATAAAGAAAGAGGCGTTTGGGGGCTGCTCCTCGCTGACGGAAATAACCATACCTAACGGTGTGACAGCAATAGGGGACTCGACATTTGCATACTGCACTTCGCTTACGGAAATAAATCTTCCCGACAGCCTGACATCAATAGGGGCAGGAGCGTTTGAAGAATGCTCCTCGTTGTCGCAAATAATTCTTCCCGACAGTTTGACAACAATATGGGACAGCGCATTTTACGGATGCTCCTCACTGACGGAAATAACCATTCCTGACAGCGTGACAACATTAGTATTTGGAAGTATATTCTCCAATTGCTCCTCGCTGACGGAAATAAACGTGGACGAAAACAACAAAAATTTCTGCTCAATAGATGGAGTTTGGTTTAACAAAGATGTAACTGAACTTATACAATTCCCTTGCGGTAAAGATGTTACTTCATATGAAATTCCCGACAGCGTGATATCAATAAAGAACGGTGCGTTTGAAGGATGCTCTTTACTAAAGGAAATAACTATTCCCAAAAGCTCGGTATCAATATGGAGCCATGCGTTTTATGGATGTAAATCGCTGACAACAATAAATTTTTCCGAAGGTTTGATAATAATAGGAGGTTCTGCATTTTGTGAATGTACCTCGCTTACGGAAATAAATCTTCCTGACAGCTTGACAACAATTGATTCTTGTGTATTTGAAGACTGCTCCTCACTGACGAAAATAACCATTCCCACAAGCGTCACGAAAATAGGATATAATGCCTTTTTCGGTTGCCCCGACCTCACCATCTACGGTTACACCAACTCTTATGCCGAAACTTATGCAAACGAATATAAAATACCTTTCGTTTCTATCGGCCTTTTCCTGAACAGTGAAAGTGATGTATCGGTCACCGCTGACACAAACGTTATCCCCGATGATACAAAGCTTTATGTTAAACAGACGGAGAAGACTGAAACATCTGTTTCCTATAATATAACCCTCACCTGCAACGGAGAAGAGATCCAACCCGAAGGGAATGTTACCGTCCGTATCCCCGTTCCCGAAGGCTGGGATACTGAAAACATCTATGTTTATCACCGTGACGCAAACGGCAGGCTCACTGAAATAAAAGCTGCTGTTTCAGGCGGCTACATAATTTTCACCACAAACCACTTCAGCGAATATGTTCTCACCACCGAGAAGCAGACGACAATCAAGCTCGGCGACGTCGACGGCAACGGCGAAGTAGACGAGCTTGACAGCGTAGCTCTTGCACGTTACCTTGCAAGCTGGAACGTTGCGATAGATCAGTCTGCCGCAGATGTTGACGGAAACGGCGATATAGACGAGCTTGACAGCGTTATGCTGGCAAGAAAACTCGCAGGGTGGAATGTATGATAATTTAGCGCATTGATTTTATTGATAAAACAAATTTTTAGGAGGAAGAAGAATCATGAAACAAAAGAAACTTTTGGCAGCTTTTCTTGCTGCCGCAATGACAGTTGCCTGCCTGACTCAGGCGGCGATTGCAGAACCCCTGACGCAGGAAACACTGACGGAAGGCGTGCCGCAGGAAGCGGAGCCTTTGTCGGCGGGAGACAGATTCACAGACGGAGATTTTGAGTATGAGGAGTTGGAGGATGGAACGCTGTCTATAACGGGGTATGAAGGCACAGAGACCAAAGTTACTATTCCTTCTCAAATAAACGGGCAAGCGGTGACGGAGATAGGGGATAGGGCGTTTTATTACTGCTCCTCGCTAACGGAGATAACTCTTCCCAACAGCGTGACCAAGATAGACGACGGAGCGTTCTCTAGTTGCAACTCTTTGGCGAAAGTAACTCTTCCCGACAGCTTGACGACTATGGGCAGCAATGCGTTTTATTACTGCTATTCCCTGACGGAAATAACACTTCCCGCAGGCTTGACAGTAATAGAGAACGGAACGTTTAGAAGCTGCTATAAGCTGGCGTCCGTCAAACTCCCAAAAAACGTGACGGAAATAGGAGAAAGAGCGTTCTCTGATTGCTCATCACTGACAGAGATAAATCTTCCCGACAGCGTGACGATAATAGGGGACTATGCGTTTTTCGGCTGCTATAAACTGACAGAGATAAATATTCCCAACAGCGTGACGGTAATAGGGGAAAGGGCATTTTACCGCTGCACTTCCCTGGCGGAAATAACGATATCCGACAATGTTGAGGAGATTGGCAAGGAAGCATTTGTGAGATGCACCAATTTGACCTCGATAAACGTAAAGGCAAACAATAAAAATTTCAGCTCGACAGACGGAATTTTGTTTAACAAAAACATAACTACCCTGATACTGTACCCTTGCGGCAAGGATATCGATTCATATGCTGTACCCAACGGCGTGACTACAATAGAAGATGGCGCGTTTTACTGGTGCGATTTTCTTTCGGAAATAACTTTCCCTGACAGCCTGAAGAAGATAGGAGCCAACGCATTTGCGTCCTGCGAAAAGCTTACTCGACTGCAATTTCCCGAAAGCGTAGAGGAAATAGGAGAAGGAGCGTTCAATGGCTGCTCCGAGCTGCAGTCGGTGAAATTGCCCTCTGCTCTGGCAACGCTCAATGACGATGTATTTGCCAACTGCGGCAAATTAAATAAGATAGATTTTCCTGCAAGCCTGACAACGATACAATACAGGACATTCGGAAACTGCAGCAGCTTAACTTCCGTTGAACTTCCCGAAACATTGACTTCCATAGGTCCCAGCGCTTTCTGGAACAGCGGATTGGAAGCGGTGACCATTCCCAAAAACACGGCTGCCATATCAACAGGCGTATTCGGCAGATGTTCTTCCCTGACAGATATTAAGGTGGAAGAAAACAACAATTTCTTCAAATCTGACTACGGCATTCTGTTTACAAAAGACAGCTCTGTGTTAGTTGCTTATCCCGCAGGAAAAAGCGGCGACTCCTACGCGGTCCCCGACAGCACCGTCTCCATACAAGGCGATGCGTTTATGGGCAGTGCCTTAAAGACGGTATTTATTTCCGACAGCGTTACGGAAATAGGGACAGGCGTATTTGCATTCTGCGATTCTATCACATCAGTGATATTGTCTGAGGGAATAACCAAAATACCTGATGCAGTTTTTGAATTCTGTCCAAATTTAAAATCAGTATACATTCCTGCAGGTGTAACAAATATTGCTTATCGTGCTTTTTCGTCATGGGGTTCGCCTGACCTCACCATTTACGGTCATACAGGCTCTTCTGCACAGACGTATGCTGACAATAACCGTATACCTTTCTCTTCTCTGAATGAGTTTACCGACTCGAAAACAGGGATAGAGATGACCGCAGGCGAGAACAGCGTTCACACGGGCTCACAGCTCAACGCTGAACAAACCGAAAAGACGGAAACCTCTTTGACTTACAGCATAACCCTCACAAAGAACGGAAAAGAGATACAGCCTGAGGGCGAGGTCATCGTCCGTATCCCTGTCCCCGAAGGCTGGGATACTGAAAACATATACGTTTACCACCGTGACGCAAACGGCAAGCTCACTGAAATAAAAGCTGCTGTTTCAGGCGGTTACATAATTTTCACCACAAACCACTTCAGCGAATACCTGCTTTCAACAACAAAGCTTGTCGCTACCACTCCATGCGACGTCGACGGCAGCGGCGAAGTAGATGAGCTTGACAGCGTGGCTCTTGCGCGTTACCTTGCAAGCTGGAACGTTGCGATAGACCAGTCTGCCGCAGATGTTGACGGAAACGGCGATATAGACGAGCTTGACAGCGTTATGCTGGCAAGAAAACTTGCGGGATGGAATGTGTGATATCGGATAATATGAGGTCATAATGAAAGAGAAAAAAGCGAGGCAGGAATTTTATCCGCAGCATTTTCCAATAGCGCTCATCGTTTTTATATCGCCTTATGTGATAGGTCTGTATTATGAATGGACTGCCGCATTGGTATCAGTTTTCCTCCTTTGTTACCTGTGCTGCTGCAAGATCCGTACAGGAAAAATACTTGTCCCAAAAACCTTGACAATGCTCGCCTGTGTTTTTGTGACCGCCTTTTTTGCAGTTTCTCCGTTATGGGCGGTCGATAAAGGAATGGCGCTGATGGGATTTATAAAATTTCTGCCTCTTCCGCTTTTTTCCGTTGCCGCAGCTCAGCTTTCCCCCGAACATAAACAAAGCGTTCTTGATACAGTGCCTTTGAGCGGAGCGGTGATGACGGTCCTGTCAGCGGTGCTGTGCCTTGTACCTGTTTTAAGGACATATTTGTTGGTAAACGGACGTCTGGGCGGCTTCTTCCAATATCCGAACACCTTTGCGATCTTTTTGCTCGCAGGCGTATTTATACAATTATATAATAAAAAATTTGACCTGCGTACGGGAATTATCTGCGGGATTTTAATTATCGGCATTTTTGCCTCAGGAAGCAGAACGGTGTTTTTGTTTATGATGGTCTCTGCGGCAGTGTATATCATAGCTTCAAAGAACAAAAAGCAAAAGATTTTCCTTGCAGGCGCCGTGGGCGTTCTCGCCGCAGGAACAGCCGCCTATGCTCTTATAACGGGGAATCTTGAAACCGTGGGAAGATACCTTACCTCATCCTTTACCTCAAGTACCCTTATAGGGCGACTGCTTTATTATTTTGACGCGGCTCCTGTTATACTGACGCACCCGATGGGTCTGGGATATATGGGATATTATTTTGCTCAAGGCTCGTTTCAAAACGGCGTTTACTCCGTGATGAACATACATAACGATTTTTTGCAGATACTGCTGGACATTGGCTGGATACCTGCGGCGATCTGTGCGGCGGCTTTCGTTTCGGCAATAAGAAAAAGCTCTGCCGTTTGCAGATACGTTATAATTCTGCTCGTGCTTCACAGTATGCTTGATTTTGACTTACAGTTTTTGGCTGTGGATCTTATACTGATCATTGCGGCGGAATGTAACAATGACAAATACATTGAGATCAAAAACAATTCCGCTCCGCTGACCGCGTCGGTCATATCTGCGGGGCTGTCGATATATCTTGGCGCTGCAAATATGCTGTACTACACAGGGCGCGCCGACCTGTCGGCGCAAATGTATCCGATGTACACCATGGCATACATTCAGCAGATAAGCGAATCCGATAATATATATGAAGCGGAGGAGCTTGCAGACAAGATTTTGTCTTTGAACAGCGACGTTTCCATAGCTTACAGCGCTAAGGCAAGGGCGGAATTTTCCCGCGGCGATGTTTTAAAAATGACAGAATACAAAAAGAAAGCGATAGAGCTTTCAAAATATACCGTTGAAGAATACAAGGATTACTGCTATATGCTGGAAACAGCGGCGGGATTATATGAAAACGGCGGCGACGACGCAAGCGCGCAGTATTGCTTATACTGTATCGAAGAAGCGAAAAGAATGCTTGCGGATCTGAAAGATACAACTTCCCCGCTGGCGTTTATGATAAACGACAAGCCGCAGTTTACGATAGAATAAAAAGTCAACAACAGGCGGAAGCCTGAAAAAATAACGGAGGAAAAAAACATGAAACAAAAGAAACTTTTGGCAGCTTTTCTTGCTGCCGCAATGACAGTTGCCTGCCTGACTCAGGCGGCGATAGCGGAGCCCCTGACGCATGAAGAAATTCTTGCGGCGGGAGATGGGGGAAAGTATCAGGACTTTTGGTATTCGGAATTAGAGGACGGAACGCTGATTATTAATAAGTATGATGGTAAAGACGACGAAGTGGTCATTCCATCTAGAATTTACGGTAAAAGGGTGACTGTAATCGGATATAGAGCGTTCGCAGGACATTTTATTACAAAAGTAACCATTCCCGACAGCGTGACAACGATAGGAAATAGTGCGTTCACTAGCAGTGAATTTACAGAGTTGACAATTCCTGACAGTGTGACGACAATAGGGGAAAATGCATTTGAACATTGCAGTTTATTGACAGAAATAACTTTTTCCAACAGCTTAACAACAATAGGAAAATATGCATTTTATAAGTGTGAAATGCTGACGGAAATAACTATTCCTGACAGTGTGAAAACAATAGGTGACTATACATTTTCCAAATGCTCGTCGTTGAAAAAAATAACCATTCCCGCAGGTGTTACTACAATAGGTGAAGGCGCAATTGAGCCCGGAGTTCAGATATACGGTCAGAGAGGTTCCTATGCTGAGACCTACGCAAAGGAAAACAGCATTGCCTTTATTGACCCTGACCTCACTCTCACAAATGAGCCGACAGATATTATGATTTCTGCAGTGGATTGGACCCTTCCCGAGGGAGCGGATCTGAATGTGGAGATCTCAAGCGGTGAGAATTACTTAACATATTACAACATTTATATTACCGTTGACGGCAAGCAATACCCCTTTGGCGGAGCGACAGAAATATATATTCCATTAAGCAGCTGGGGAAAAAATATGCAAGCTCATATTGAGAACGCGGACGGAAACGAGATAACCAATACGAAGTTAGATTTTAATGGCACTATGTTTACCGTATTCACCGTTGACAATTCGGGAACATACATTGTTTCACCGGCAAAGAGCGTTCCTCAGGGCAGTGTTTTCGCAGGTCTTACTTTCGAGACAGCCGGTTCATTCCGTAATAACATAAATCAGAGCGATGCATATTTGTACATTGACGAATCAACAGTGTCAGTGTGCCCTAATTGGTCGGTAAATGATGTTGAAATAACAGACAACGGCACCTACACGGTTTCTTTTGAAAAGGATTTGATACCTTTCAAAGACGGCTCTACTGAAGAAACATGGTATATGCTTACGCTGCAAACAAACATTGAGCCTTACATTCAGCCCGATCTAAATATAGTGATAGATAGTGTGAAAATAGACGGCAAGGAAATAGAAAGTGGGAAAGATGCCGAATTAACTACTCGTCATCTATATGTTGACGAGTATTCCGATGTTTACGGTTATCTTCCCGAAGATTACAACACAGAATACGGGATGGAGGTTTATGCCGTAGTATTATGCAATAGTTGGGAAGCTTTACACCCGGGCATAAACCGGTACGATTTTGGCGAAAGGGTTGAAGTGACCTTTACGGTAAGCGGATTTAATAAAAGAATTGGCGCATATAAAAATTTTATGTATGAGGAGTTGGATGACGGAACTCTTTCCATCATAAAGTATAACGGCAAAGACGCCGAAGTGACCGTTCCCTCTGAGATCCGTGGAAAAAAGGTTACAGCAATCGGGGAACAGGCATTTTATGGCTGCTCCTCGCTTACCGAGGTAACCATTCCGGACAGCGTGACAGAAATAGGGAAAAACGTATTCGGTTGGTGCCAATTACTAACAAAAGTAGATTTACCGAAAAATTTGACAGCAATACCTGAGGGTATGTTTCAAGGTTGCTACTCGCTGACTGAAATAACTATTCCTGACAGTGTGACGATAATAGGTGACTATGCGTTTAGTGACACTTCGCTGACGAGCATAAATCTTCCCGATGGTCTGACGACAATAGGTGACGGTGCGTTTGGCGGCACTTCGCTGACGGGCATAAATCTTCCCGACGGTTTGACAACAATAGGGAAAGGGGCATTTAGAGCCTGCACATCATTGACAGAAATAATCATTCCTGATAGTGTTACGGAAATAAAAGAGGAGGCTTTTATTTACTGTTACTCACTTGAAAAGGTAAAACTGCCTAAAAGTATAACGACCATAGAGTATGCGACATTTTTTAATAGCAATTTGCCTGAGATAGAAATTCCCGACAACGTTCAATCCATAGAATCGCGTGCATTTTTTAGCTGCCATAATCTTAAAAAAGCCGTGATCTCTCCATATGTGAAAACTATATCCGACTACGCTTTTTCAAATAACGAATGGTTTGGCTGCCCCGATCTCACCATTTACGGCTACACAAGTACATCTGCTGAGAGCTATGCCAAGGGAGCAAATATACCTTTCGTTTCTTTCGGAATTTTCCTTAACAGTGACATTGGTGTTTCCGTGACCGCCGACAATGGCGTTATCCCCGATGATACAAAGCTAAACGTTGAACAGACGGATAAGACAGACACATCTGTTTCCTACAACATAACTCTCACCCAAAACGGAAAAGAGATACAGCCTAATGACAACGTTACTGTTCGTATCCCTGTTCCTGACGGCTGGAGCGGCAAACAGATATATGCTTACTATAAGGACGCCAACGGCAATCTGACAGATATGCATGCGGTTGTTTCGGGAAATTACATTATCTTCACCACAAACCACTTCAGCGAATACCTGCTTTCAACAACAAAGCTTGTCGCTACCACTCCGGGTGACGTCGACGGCAGCGGCGAAGTGGACGAGCTTGACAGCGTAGCTCTTGCGCGTTACCTTGCGAGCTGGAACGTTGCGATAGACCAATCTGCCGCAGATGTTGACGGAAACGGCGATATAGACGAGCTGGACAGCGTTATGCTGGCAAGAAAACTCGCAGGGTGGAATGTATAAAAATCAATGGTATTACTCCCGAAAGGGACTAATATAAAAAAAGAAAAAAAGGAGTTAAAAAGATGAAGAAAGTTATTTCTTATCTGTTGACGGCAGCAGTAGCGCTGAGCGGGACACTGTGTACTTCCGCTGTCGTCAATGCTGCTGAAAGCGCCAGTGACGCCAAAGTAGCGTTCACCATTTCCTTTGACAAGGAAACGGCGTCAAGAGGTGATACAGTCACCGCAACTATATCTATGGACAAAAACGCAGGACTTATCGTTGCAAATCTCAGCGTAGCGTTTGACGAAGATGTTTTGTCCGTTCCCGCAACAAGTAATGTAACAGACGAAAAATTACTTACAGGCTTCACAGGACTTCAGCCCGGTGTTGTTCCCTCAAGTCCTATCGGTCTCAGATGGTCAGAGCCTCTGGCAACAAAAAACTTTACTGTTACAGGAAAACTGGCGACAATTAAATTTGTTGTCAATGATAACGCCGATTTTGGCAATTATAAGGATCTTGTCACTATAAGCAAGTTCCAGATCGTGCGCATAGACGAAAGCGATCCTTTGTTGACTGCTTCTTTGTACGATAGTGATGACATCTATGTAGACACCGCCAAAACCAAGCTTTTACTGCCTTGTGACGACGATAGTCATACATGGAGCGATTGGTCTGCGGACACCGCGACCTGTACCAAAGGCGGCGAACAGACAAGAGAATGCACAGTCTGCGGCAAAACAGAAACAAAAACCACCAAAGCGCTTGGTCACAAGGTTTCTTCTTGGGACGAAACACCTGCTACCTGCACGGCTCCCGGCACGAAAACAGGTGAATGTTCAGTATGCGGAGAAACCATTACCGAAGAGACCGAACCTGCTAAAGGTCACAATGTAACTGAATGGGAAACCTCCAAAGAAGCTTCCTGCACCGAGGACGGCGAGCGTAAAGGTACTTGCACTGTATGTGCAGAAGAAGTGACCGAAACGATAAAGGCTGCCGGTCATACATGGGGCGATTGGAAAGATGTTGAGGGCACATTAGGACAGCAAATACGCGAATGCGAAGTATGCGGCGAAACGGAAACCCGTACGACTTCTCCTACGGGCAGCACAGGGAATCATTATTACTTCTATGTACCTGAAGAAACCACAACTTCCTCTAATGAAACTTCAGACGCACTTGATTCAACCCCTGAAGCAAGCAGCGAAGCTACTGCACAGCCTGATAATGGTACCCAAGATACTGCAAGCAGTGAAACTGCCGCTCCTTCGGTAAGCGAAGAACAGACTGCCGCAAGCAGTGATAATGCGGCTGACAGCGAAGATTCCAATGTTCCCACAGCAAATTACCCCGCAACAGGCGCTATTGCGGTTCTTATTGCAATCTCCGGAACTGCTGTGGCTCTTAGCATAAAGAAGCGCAAATAAAACTTAATTCTGTATAAATATTGTGGATATGCAGCTGCCCCGCCATAGGAAAACACAAATTTCCTGTGGCGGGGCAGTTAACTTATGCGCTTTTCAACCAACGCAGTATTTTAAAATTCATTGACAAAAAATCCAATACCTTTGTTTCATGACACGCTGACTTTATGTAAAAATATATGTGTTATAACTTATCAGTTAGGTTATTGACACTGATGATGAAGTTTTTCTTTATATCTTATCGGCTGTCATAAATCAGTTTTTATATTGTTAGGCTGTTCAAATTTCAATGCAGTCCTGACAGTAAAATTAAGATTTTTGATTTTAAAGGGGTCTGGGATTTCCACAGCAAGCGAAGTTGTAAAATCAGGTTTAGGTTCCTGATTTTACAAACGGGAGTTTGTCTGCTCTTGATTTTTCACAGAAAAATCAAGAGCAGACAAAGGCTATGCTTGCTGTCAACCATCTGCACCTCAGCGCTTGAACAATTTTTTCAAAGACTGTTCTTTTTAAGAGCGGTCTTTTTCTATGTTCAGGCACTTTGCACAAGCAGCGATTTTATTAAATTCTGCAAAATAGCTTTCCGTCAATTCGTACATATTTTTCATTCCCGAACGTGCAAAACTCTGCTCCAAACAAATTTAAAAATTTTTTAAAAAATGTGGTCCACTTGCCAAATTTTCGGCTTTAAAAGTGAGGGGCAAATTTCTCTCAACTTCACTAAAACTTTTGATAAAATTCAGATCTAAAAAATTCAAAAGAACAAACCAATTTCGCTTCCTACTGCAAAAAGAAAAAGGGAGCCCTGATTCAGGGCGTACACAGTGTCAAACAAAAAGTTGACAATTTATCCCGTGGACAGAAATTCCTGAATAAAATCTGAAAGGAGAAAATATGAAAAAGCAGTTTTGCAGTCCTATCAGCATTTCTTTCCTTGGAACAAGGGCGCACTTATATACCACAAAACAAGTTTAGCGGTATGTGCGCTCTGCGAGGCAAGCCGAAACAGGCGAGATATGCCTTGATCCGATCCCGTCATCTGACAGCATAAAAGAAAGAGAGGAATAATCAGTGAAAAGAAAAAATTATGAGAACATAGACTTGTGCGAATGTTATGAGCCGAAAGTTTTAATTCCAAAATCTGTTTCAAAGCAGTGTAAACAGCCTTGTGAGCCGCAGGAGCGATCGCCGTATTATATCGCAGAACCAGACGGAACGACCTTTTTTATTGTGGGGAATACCTGTATAAAGGTTTCAGAACATTTTAACAAAAGCGGAAAGCAGGTCACGGATCTGCTTGAAGACATCATAAGATATTCGGGCAAAGCTTGAAACCAAACAGCGTTTATGATATAATGACCTTGTATTGTAAGCGTGGGTGTTTTAGATAAGAGCAAAACTCAACAAAAAAGCCAAAAGGCAGTAAATAAAAAGCCGACTGAAAGTTGAGAAAGAAAAAC